>NZ_BAAACX010000009.1:136042-281280 GCF_039521865.1 Paenibacillus motobuensis
TGCCATATGCTCCACCTCAGACCGTTAAATCATTTTCTGATTTTATATGAATAGCTTCTTGTAAAAGTCTTTGGAGAACAGCCACAAAAACGGCGATCACCATAGAGGCGAAAATAATGCTCAATCCCATTGGTATGAAACTTGGAGGGTCAACTCTTTTCCCCATGAGATAGTAAAGTGGCATACCTAGCAGGTACAAGGTACTGATCGTGGTGGCACAGTATTTTATATTCTTTAAAGCTTTTACCGATAATTCCGAGAACGCTTGGTTCTTATCAATATAGCTTAAAAGTTTAAAAGCTTGATACAGAGCAAAGTAAAAAGGAATCGCTGCTGCGTACATATCGATTAAAACGAGAGATTTCATATAAGCCATTTCTGGATACAATTCTCCAGCAAAATTTCCAATCTTAGGAACTAAAAATATGCACAAAGCTAGAATTGGGATTCCAATAAGAATAACAGCCATCTTCAAAAAGAGTGTTGTTCCTCGTTTCATAAATTGCACCTCACTTATTTAATGTCAGTCTTTACTTTACCACACCATTTATCGTTTTACAGTAAATTTATATCGTTTTGGATAAAAATAAAAAGCCGCATAATTAGCGGCTTCTAATATTAATATGTTTTGTCAACTGAGAGAAATTGACTCATTTCCATGAAAATAGATTTAATACCCTCAGATATTAGCAATTCAACGCCCTCATTATGATTTATCACCGTTAAATCAGGCTTTCCGCCTTAATATTTGCTGTTAACTCCTTCGGGACAATATGCATGTGATGTAATGCGGTTTGGTTCGCTGAGGTTGTCCACCTGATCCCACTTCTCCGAAAATCCTCAGGCTCCGTAGCGAGAATAAAATGTTCCATTACTTAGGCATCTCGTTTACGGTAAAATACAATAGCTACTGTAATAAAGATCAGTGTCCATAACATTGAAATACCTGTCCCTTGCATTCGTGTAAGGACATTTATTTCATCAGAGGAAGGCGGCATATATATATAATATCCTGCCATATCCGGAAAATAATTTTTAAACTTAGGTGGAATATCTCTCGACAATGGACTGACAATGAAATAATAACCAAGCAGTACGACTAAAGCAGGAGTGGTTCGTCTTAATAAAGCACCTATAGCTGCACTGAGAAGTGTGGTTAATGTTAGATAGCCCGTTGCACCTACTAATGTTTTTATCATTGTGTCTATTTCAATCTCTACTGCTGTGTCTCTCATCCTAATAAAAGTATATAGTACACCTGATGCAGCAATAATAAACGCCACAGGAAAGGTTATCACTGCCAATGCCAAATACTTCATGGATAATTGAAGTCCGCGCCAAGGTATCGTAGTTAACGTAGTTCGAATCTGTCCACCGCTATATTCCGAACAAGTAGCTAAGATCCCAAGAATAATGAACCCTGCATGAAGATATCCCATAGAAGCAAGCCCTATATTCAGTATACTTTGCGTCCCTGCTCCACCTTGTAGACCAACTGAAGTAAAAGCTGCGGCTATAACTAAATTAAGAATGAATGTGCCCACAAGAGTGAGCCATGTCCATGGTAATGTTACTAATTTATCCAGTTCAGCACCAAGAATTAGGGTTAACTTTTTACTAGAAGGGGCACTCATGCTGCAACGTCCCTCCTATGGAATACAATAGCTGCAGCAATGAAAATAACGACAACCCAGGCAAACATGACTAAACCGCCTGTGAACGGGGTGAGAAAACTGTCGCTCATAAGCATAAACATATCAACGCCAGCCCTATCTGGTAAGTATAACGCTAACTTTGTAACCTTAGAAAGCAGAAAACTGAATGATACAACGGATGTATTTATGATGAGCACAACAAGCGGAATAGTACCATTCTTGGTAAGAACCGTAATCCCAAATGCCAAAAGAGCAGTAAATGTCCAGTAACAAACTGCACCGAGCAGTTTAGTCCCTTCAAATGCAGGGGTGTATTCACCAAGAACAAGATGCGTGGCTGACAAAGTGGTCATAATAGCAACAACACTAAGCAGTATGCTGGTTACGGTCACAGCGCCTGCCTTGGCCAGCAAAAAATGAAGCCTTGATGAAACAACCGTTAAGCTTGTTGTAATCTGCCTCCCTCCACCAGATTCACTGCTCTCTGTCAAATACTCACTGCTGACAGCAAGTACACCAAGGATAATGACACCTTGGACACCAAGACCTAATCCAATATAGCCAACTTCCGATAGCCGTGTGCTAACTCCAGCTATAATCTCCTCTTTTTGTGCTGTACTGTCCAAGGCAGCAATGACCGCTGGGGCAAATGCTCCAATAAGAAAGGCAAGCCAAATGCCCGGCAGGGAGAACAATTTAGATAGTTCTGCGTTGAAAGCCCTCATACAACATCACCTGCATGTTCAGATGTCAGGGTAAAAAAGGCTTCTTCCAGCGTGGAATGGTAACCTATGACTTCTTCCAATGTTCCATCTGCAACGATTTTTCCATGCTTAATAATCACCACATCATCAACCGTCTCTGCAAGCTCCCCCATTAGATGACTGGATAATAACACCGTGTTTCCAGACTCAGCACGTTCACGTAAAAATGTCCGAATCCACCGAATTCCTTCCGGGTCGAGCCCGTTTACGGGTTCATCTAAAATCAATATTTTTGGATCACCAAGTAGTGCAGCTGCCATGCCAAGTCTTCTCCCCATACCAAGCGAATAATTCCCAACTCTTTTGTCAGCTGCATTCGTAAGACCTACGATTTCCAGAACTTCCTCGACACGTGAACGAGGCAATCCTGCGGCACGAGCAATCCAACGCAAATGTGCCCGTCCTGTCCGCATACGATGAGCCCCAAATCCATCCAGTGCGGCCCCTACGGTTGCTAGAGGATTATGTAATTCTGCGAATGGCTTGCCATTAATTAGTGCACTCCCTGAGGTAGCACGATCTAATCCAAGCAATATGCGCAGTGTAGAACTTTTACCTGCTCCATTCGGACCTAAAAAACCAGTTACTCTACCAGGTCTAGCTTTAAAACTGATACCTGATAAAATTTCCCCGGTTCCACGATGTTTGACTAAGTTATTAATGGTAAGCAACCATAACACTTCCTTTCTGTTATGGTTCCAATTATAAAGAGGCAAAGTTACATCTCGGTTATCATGCTGTTTACTTCTGGGTTAACTTCAGGTTACGCTCTACCAATAGCTACTCTTGTGCCATTTTCATTTGATGTAAAGTCAGCTTTCAGCTTCATTTTTTTCAACATATAATTTGAAGTCGATAAACCAATCCCCGCCCCACCCTCATAAGAGGAGTTATCCATACCTGGACCTCTGTCTGCAACAATGATCAGTTCTTTTTCTACATCAACCACAATGTTGGCATATTTCCCCTCTGCTGCATGGCGAAGAATATTCTGAAACAAATTATCCAGAACCCGGGTCATCCATTTAGGATCTGCTTCCCAATAAAAAGTCTCCTCTGTCGGCAAATCAACACCCAGCTGAATTTCTTTTTCTTCAAATGCAGGATACCACGCAGCAACAGATGCTCTTACTAAACGTACAATATCTGTTGACGTGGGCTCAAAAGGATGTTTCCCTGATGTAAGCAATGTGTAGGCAAGCAAATCATCCATTAGATCCCCGACTCTTGTAATCGTATGGTTCATCTCTGTTAATGAGTCTTGCCCTTCTAAACTCATTGATTCTTTATTTAATCTGGTGATATGTCCTCTCAAAATGGTAAGTGGCGTTCGTAAGTCGTGAGATAAATTCGCAATGAGTCGATGTCGCAATAATTCCTCTTCATATTCTCGCCTGCGGCTGTCTTCAAGCTGCTGAATCATCCAATTAAAAGAACTTCCTAACTGGTCTATTTCATCCATACGATCCGTTTGAACAGATATTGGTTTAGGAAATGAGTTATTATAAGCTGAAAATGACATGACTTCCTGTAAGCGGGTGAGACGTGTACGAAGTCTCAAGAAGAAAATCCAAGATATTACAACAAAAGCGACAATAATAAAACCAAACAAAAGTACGATAATGTAAAATAGATTTAACGTATTCAGATCTTCTCTATTGATAGAATCTCCATTGATAGACAATCCAAAGAATGCGGAGATGAAAATAAGCACAATGGGAGGAAGAAAGATAAATAGAAAATGTACTTTTAGAAAACGACGAAATAATGATCTAGTCTGCTTCATAATTTCACCCGATAGCCTATTCCCTTCAACGTTTCAATAATCTCTGGGGAATCGGGATGACGTTCCAGCTTTTGACGCAGTCGATGGATATGTACCATTATAGTTTTATCACCAGTGATATAAGATTCTTGCCAAATGGCTTCATAGATTTGTTCTTTTGGTAGAACTTGATTGGGGTGGCGTAAGAAGTACATTAAAATTTGATGTTGTTTCCCAGTCAATATAATTTCTTCTCCTGTGCGTTTGTCATATACCATTTGGACTTCCGGATCTACTTCAATATGATCTCCTAATGAAATGCGTTCGGAATATGTTCCACCTCTTCGACGAATTAATACTTCTAATCTTGCAACCAATTCATCCGTATGGAATGGTTTCGTTAAATAATCATCAGCAAATTGTAAACCATCTACCTTATCATTTATTGATGTTCGAGCAGATAACAGCAAAATAGGAATGTCAGGAGCTGCCTTTTTTAATCGTTTTCCCACCGTAAATCCGTCTAAACCGGGTAACATGATATCCAAAATAACGACTTCATGCTGATTTACTTCTCTTTCGGCTCCTTCACCAGAGAGCAGCCACTGAACTGAAAATCCTCGCTGTTCCAATTCTTCTTTTACCAAACTGCCTATTTTCTCATTATCCTCAATATATAATACGTTTGTTTTCAAGTAACATCCCTCTCTCTACATATAATCCCACTCATCCCTCTGCTTGTTGATCTCAAAAAGCAAAATCAAATCTTCGACAATGCTATATAAACATATGATGGCTACCAACCTGAAGTCTCTGCTAAAACAAGCTTCGTTCGAGAGGTATTTAAGCTGGGGGCTCGAAGACCCCCAAGGGGATAAGGAGCAATTCCTTTTATATCGTGATATGTCTTCGTTCAATGCCAACCACTGCACCGCCAACCCGAACCTGGTTGATATCACCGCTCTCGCTCAGGCGCAATCCAACCCTGATTTCAGAAGGACAATCCATCGAATACCCTTGCCTGAACATAACGTGCTCCACTTCCTGCAATGATCGTTGGCCATGTTGGTACAAATAGCTGAGCAGGGCACCGTTGGATGTTCCTGTCGCACTCTCCTCGGGAATATCGTACAGCGGCGCAAAATTTCGGCATTCCGCAGCAGCATCGTCTGGAGTATCCAGCGTGAACAGATGATATCCAACCACATCATATTTTTTGCTTATAGCGGTTATGGCGTCAAAATTTGGCTGAACCTCATTCAAGAGCTTCCTGCTGCGGATCGGGATCAAAATGTCCCGCAGCCCCGTCGAAACAATCTGGATGGGCAACCCGGTTTTTAGATCCTCGGCATTCATCCCCAAAGATGGAGCGATTTCCTCACAGGATATCCTTTCAAGAAATTGTGGTAAAGCCTGTGACAAATAAACAAGACCCTCGGAGCTAATATCGACATCCAAAATCCCTGCCTTGGTTTCTATCGTATAGGAGGTCCCTTCCTTTGCCAAACCCACCGAATGCATTAGTCCAAATGCAGCAATCGTGGCGTGTCCGCACAGATCAACTTCGCTGGCGGGGGTGAAATAGCGGATTTTGTAATCCGCAAGCAAGGATTTTTCTATAAAAGCCGTCTCCGAAAAGCCCAATTCCTTCGCTATGAGCTGCATTTCGGCAGCATTCAGCAGGAGGCCATCCTCTAAGACAACGCCTGCTGGATTACCGCCACGCTCCCCTTTCGCAAACGCATTTAACGTATACACTTCCACATTCATGTTCCTCTCGTCCTCTCCTTATCTTAAAAAACGATGTGCGCATCAAGGTAGATCAACATGGGTCATTTGTGCAAAAATAGGCACAAACATGTTCTTTTCGTTATCTGATAAATATGTTCCAAACTTTTCGACAAAAAAACCTTCAATTCATTTAGTATTTTTTCTTTCATTTGCGGTAGGACCAAGCCACCATAGCTGCTGTGACATTTAATGTTCGGTTGTTGATAAAAATCGCATACTGCTAAAACAAGTTGATGCATGCTGTCCAGTTCGAATTTCACAACACCTGAAGTATGGTTTTCGATAGATGCTGAGGCGAAATTCCCCATAATAAAATCGATTAAATCGTATTTATCATTAAAGTGTGCATAGAATGTAGCCCGATTAACCTGCTCCCCTTGTTATATCAGCTATTGTTATTTTTTCAAAATCTTTTTTAGAAGCCAAATGGAAAAAAGCATTAATCAATGATTGTTTGCAGGGGACCCAGATGTTATTGCTGAAGCTTGGTATATTTTATATGAGAAAAAGGACCATTTTGAAGAAATATTCCCTCCAGGGCTTGATCCAACTAAAATTCTTGGTGAAAATTAATACAAAAGAGATAAGGAAACTATTGAAATGATAGTTGTCTTATCTCTTTTAATGACTAGAGCAATCTCTAATCGACAATCGTAATGCCTAATACCATATTGTTTACGCTTTGCCCGCTACCTCCTCGATTTGTTTCAGCCAAGCCGTACGCGTCGCTTCGTCGGAGCTCGGTACGGACTCGAAAAATACATGGTGCAGCACCTCCATACCGCAATATTCAAATATTCCTTTATCGGATGTCAACATTAAAGCTTTGTCCATACCGCTAGCTGCATATTGGGCATGTGATTTCCCTTGTGTGTTAATAATTACAGCTTGTTTACCCTTCAGCATTCCCATTTGCTCGCCACTTACGTAACGATAGGCAAACCCGTAAGTAAAAACCCGCTCTATATAGCCTTTGACGATTGCTGGTAGTCCGGTCCACCAGATCGGATAGATGAAGGTAATCACGTCAGCCCAATTCAGATACTCCTGCTCCTGTTCAATGTCTTCATCTACGCCGCCTAGTATCTCACTGCTGCTAATGACAGGCTGGAACTCCATCGCGTACAAATCGCGGACGATGACCTCATGTGCTTTTTGACGGAGGCTTCGGACAGTAGTTTCCAAAATAGCATGGTTAAAGCTTTCTTTTCTCGGATGGGCATACACGATTAAATGGTTCATAGGGATATCTCCTCTCATTTTGCGTTTTAATTTTAATAAATTATTGATTGATCAATTACATTTACATATAAACTAGCATATGCCTCGACCAGACATCTGTAATACCGTCTGCTCCAAGACATAGTTGACAAGCCTTTCTCTCCCCTCAACACGCACCTCAAGATAAATCGCTTAGCGGTATTTGAGAATGGATGTTTAGTAATTGATCAATCACTAATATGCTGATCATTATATGTCTTCTTTCTCTGAAATGCAATTCATATTTCGTGATTTTTTCAAAAAATTTCATAATTCAATAGTTTGAGGCTCTCCTTTGTAATGTATGTTTGAGTCAAATACAATTTGGCATAATCAAATTTTGATGTTAGTTCGTTCAATCTGAGATTCAATTACATCATATAGAGCAAGTTTATAGTTTATTTTATCCAAGTTAAAATATAGTTCCCTTATGCTCTTCTCGATTTCTTTTTTATGATGAAGCATCATCATTTTTCGTTCCGCAATCGTCGAGTCCCCTTCTTTATACAAGTATACATACTTCTGAATTTGAGCAATCGGCATTCCTGTCGCTCTAAGCGCGGTAACAAAGGATATCCAGCTTAAATCCTCATCGTCGTATAGCCGCTTCCCAGTTTCATTTCTTTTCACATGGGGAAGCAGCCCCTCCTTTTCGTAATATCGAAGGGTGGGAGCAGTTATTCCTGTCAATTCGGCAACTTCTTTTATAGTCAACACAACTAAATCTTCACCGCCATCTATTAAAGTGTACTTTAAATGAGTATTTGGCAACATAAATGGTTTTTCCAAATTTACGCTATAAAAATAGTGAAATATAATAAAATCAGTGAATTTATCTGTTTAATTAGGCACTTATTATTATAATCAAAACAACCTTGACTTCAAGTGAACTTTATCTTTTATGATATCAATGTAAATTTAAATGATTTCTGAGAGGATGAAGTTACAATGGCAAATATCTCAATCGTTACTGGTGGAAGCCGCGGACTTGGTCGCAATACTGCCATCAGTATTGCACGTCATGGCGGTGATGTCATCCTGACCTATCGTAGCCAAGCAGATGAAGCAAAGTCTGTCGTTGCTGAGATCGAATCTCTAGGTCGTAAAGCAGTGGCATTACAACTTGATATTGGAAATATTACCAGCTTTACTGCCTTTGTTGAGACAGTTCGTTCGACCCTGCAGTCAAGCTGGAATAGCACCACTTTCGATCATCTGGTGAACAATGCCGGCTACGGAGAAATGACCGGCTTTACCGAAACTACAGAAGTTCAGTTCGACGGCCTGTTTAATGTGCATGTCAAGGGGGTGTTTTTCTTGACACAGGCCCTTCTGCCTCTTCTTGCAGATGGTGGTCGTATTGTGAACTTCTCAACGGGTCTTACTCGCGTTTCTTTTCCTGGATTCTCCGCCTATTCTGCCGCAAAGGGGGCGGTCGAGATTCTAACCATCTATTTGGCCAAAGAACTTGGTCACCGTGGTATCGCCGCTAATACCATTGCACCTGGAGCAATCGAAACCGATTTTCTAGGAGGTTCTGTACGCGACATACCTGCTTACAATGAAACGTTTGCCGCGATGACTGCCCTTGGTCGAGTCGGGGTACCCGAGGACATTGGTCCCGCAGTCGCCAGCTTACTTGGTTCCGACAATCGCTGGGTTAATGGGCAGAGAATCGAGGTTTCGGGTGGTCAGAATATCTGATCGCAAGTAATGGCAGCAAAGATTAAGTAGCCATGTTCTTGTCCATTATGGGAATCGGTACAAGTTCTTGTCCTCGACTCGGGACAAAAACTTGTACCGATAAAACAAAAAACCAGCTAATACTTGTCAAGCATTACAACTTTGTTAAACGAAAAAAATACTGATATAATTTTCTAAGCAACACAAATAACCTTCATTGGCGTGAAGGTTATGGATAAATATGTTTTTTTAAGCTTTGTAGGGCTCGCTTTTACAAAGGATGGCGAAGATGTGATGGAGAAGCTTGTTGGCGCAAGCGATCACGACCACCTTGTAAGGCTTGCCCTCTTTCCTTTTCTTGCAAGAACTCTCCAAGCCTTTCCGTTTAGGTTAAACATAAAGGTATTGTATCCTGTCAAAATTGATTGCCGCTGTCGATCAGAATGATCAGGCAGAACTTAACCTGTTACGTACTGCTCTATAAGTGTCCCATTCTTTAATCCTTTCATCATTTGTTCAGTTATCTCAAATAACATTTTAAATCCCCTATCGATGCTTTATTTAAATGATTCAAACTGTGTTTTTATCCATGTATTATTCTGTTCAGCTATATACTGTTCTGCTAGAATTAGCAATTCTACAAGTTCCAGTTTTGACATCTTCATATATCTTCCCTTTACTCTTTGAACATCACGACCTGTTATGGAAATATATCTTGTTTCCTATGGAATTTAAGTTCACGCTATTCGCCGCAACCAGAGCTTGTGCGGTTTCCTTTTCCGCTTTGGTTATGTCATTGCCATAAAAATGAACCGATAGAGTGAATTTGTTATCATACCGGAATCGGTGATGGGTTTCTCCATTTTTGATTACAAAATAATTGTGCATTTGGATCTCCGAACGTTTACTGAGTTTTATAGGCTGTAGTAACATTACCATATACATCATAATGAGCCATGCGAACCCCACCATCAGGTTTTATATTGAAAACCACCCTCTCTTCAACATCCTTCGCTATATATGTTATTGAATTCGTTTGATCTGATACCGGGTAAATTTCATTAGATTGGCATAAAACCGCTGCGCTGAGCAGTACCGCAGCGTACGTCTTTATGGGTTTGTACATAAATCCCCCTTTTTAATCTCTTTAAAAAGAAGCAGCGCACAAGGTGGGCTGCTTTTAGTTTCCACTTCCTATTCGTTCAAATAGGTGGTTACCCGGTTCTGGATCAGCTTCGCGGCTTCATCTGCAGACTTTTGTCCACTAAAGAAGGTTTCGGACTCTTCATATATGATGGAAAGCACTTTAACATCCACGTCCACGTATTGAAACGAGCCATGAACGAATTGTTTGAACTGCGAAAATGCTTCATCCGATACCTTGGCCTTTTTGCCGAACTTATATGTTCCGCTTTTAACTTGTTCCTGCATCTCGTTCAGTTTTTTATCGTTCACAGATGCAAGCAGGGAGAAACCTCCTCTCTCTTGCAGCGATTGCACCTCGTCAGATAATAAGAAGGAAATGAACTTCCACGCTTCGTCCTTCACCGGAGAATTGGCCCGGATCGCAAATTGGGATAAAGGAAAGATCCGCGTTGCTTCTGATTGCCCCATATGCGGCTTTTGCAGCAATACCGGATTTTCAAAGTATGAATATAAGCCGTCGATAAAGTCTTTCGGCGACATTAAAGAGACGTCAGAAAACAACTGGTTGTTCATTTCCACTAGCTCCGCAGTCATCACTTTATCATCGTACATTTTTTTGATATGCTGCATCAGTTTCACGAATTCGGGGGAGTCGAACTTTGCCTTTTTCGCCGTGCGGTCAACGAACTCCGCGTAATTGTCCACGACCATTGCCCCGAGAGTGCTTTCTGCCGGGTAACTCGCCAAGGCATATAAGTGTTCCTTGCCGCCCTTCCCTGCCTGTTGAATGAGCTGCTTCGAGATCTCCTCAAAGGTATTCCAGTTCCAGCTCTTATCGTCGATCTTCACCGTGGAGTTCTTAATCGCGTTCCCGTCGCCTGCGAATACACTTAACCCGAACCCGGAAGGAACCCTATACAAACCGCCTTTTAATTTCAATGTTTCCAAAACGTCCATTTGTATATCGTTCTTATCCAGCGTTTTATCTTGATCCAATAAATCATTCATGTTGAGAAGCAGCTGCTTGTTCACATATTCTTCGAGAGGCAATACGTCTACATCGATGATATCCGGGCCTTTTCCTGATAGCATTGCTGTATTCGTCGTTTTTTTGTATTTTTCATACTCTCCCTGATCAAACTTTTCTCCTGCGGTTCTATAGGATTTGATCTGCAGGTCGATGTCTGGGTATTTCTCTTCAAACTTTTTCTCTAACGTCTGGTAGAATGAGTTCGATTCTTGAATGGATAAGGTAACAACAGTTTTACCTTCCTTCTTTGTCTGCTTTTCCTTATTTTCCATTTCCCCACTGCTTCCAGAACCACATGCAGTCGTTGTCGTCATTAAAATACCTATAAATATCATTCCTAGCCACTTTTTCATCGTATGAATTCCTCCTATAATATATCTGTTCTATGCTTGACTATTGCAGACGGATACGGTTTCCGTCTTGTAAAGGCTCACTGCTTTCCAGAATAATCTGGTCTTCCTCATAGAGGTTATCCGATTGAATCATCGTTACGTTGTCATTCGTTTCAACGGACTCAATCCGGACTTTCCTGGCCACAAAGTTATTGCCGAGTGCCCCACGCTGCTCGTCGACTTTATATAAAAATTTGCCTTCACGGTCTTCATGAATAGCTTTATTGGAAACGAGCAATCCTTCCTGCAGTGAGCGTTTCTCTATTTTCATCCATGCTTGCTCACCTCCCTTCAGCTTAGAGTTAAGCACCTTAATACGCAGTATCTTTTGTGGGACCGTTACGGTCTTTCCCGCTTCCTCACCGTATGAGCTGCTTTGACTCGGTTCCGCATTTGCTATTTCTTCAATTGTGCCGTCGATGGTTTGAGCTTGTTGTTCCTGAACCATATCTACCTGAACCTCGATCTTTTCTCCCACCGAAATCCCTGAACTCGACAAACTCTTTGCATCGGCAGTAACTTCCAATCTGTAACCCAGACTGCTGTTCGAAACAATCACATCCGGTCCTTCTGTGGAGGTTAGCCCTTCAATCGCATTCAGTTTTTTTACAATACCGTCGAACGGAGCAGTCAGCTGCTTTTGGCTTGCTATCCGATCTCTCATCTCGTTAATTTTCCGTTGCTGTGAAGCGATATCAAGCTTACCTTTCTCGATTTCACGTTTGGCATTTCGAAGTTTGAGCTCGTCCTCTTCGATGCTCAACTGGATGAAGCGATCTTGAATATTCTGCTGCTCGATTTTTTGTTTTTCCAAAATCGTTATTTCAGCTTCCACTTCTTGTTCAGCAGCTTTACTGTCATAGAGGACGAGCTTTTGCCCCTTTTTGACATGATCTCCTTCTATCACAAAAATTTTATGGACCTTCCAATCGGTCGGATTCGATAGTTTAACCTCAGCTAGTGGCTGCAATATACCGCTACCCTCGATCGTAAAATCAATACCTCCCTTTGTCGGCTTTTCTGTTCCCACTTTTGGCAAGGTCAGCGACTGTAGTGTGTTGCTGAACAATGTAAAGAACAATAACAATCCCATAAATAAAATGAACACGAGTTGGATGGTTCGTTTGCGTTTACGATCAGCTGGTCCTTTTTCTAACTCCATATCCCGTCTTTCTCCTCCTAAAAACTTTCCGAAGGAAAGTTTACTTCGTAAGCATTGGCTGAACTTTCCGAAGGAAAGTTTACTTCGTAAGCTACCCTTTAATGCCGGACAATTGAATGCCTTCAATGAAATACGATTCTGCATACAGAAACAACAGCACCATTGGGGACATGTAGAGCATGGATGCAGCAAAACCAATACCGCGTTCTTGTTTATTGATACTGGATAAAAAAACCGACAGCGGCTGCTTGAAAGGATCATCCAGAAAAACCAACGGCTGCTCCACCATATTCCAATAGTCGACGAATAATAAAATAACGAGTGCAGCCAGACCTGGTTTGATCATCGGAATTATTATTTTGATGAATATCCGCAAATGTCCGGCTCCATCCATTTTGGCCGCTTCGATGTAGGCATATGGAATATCCAGCATGAATTGCCTAAGCATAAACACACCGAAAGCCGCGAATATACCCGGTAATATAATTGCATTGGAGCTATTCAGAATCCCAAGTTGATCCGCCATAATATAATTCGGTACCAGCGTCACTTGGAACGGCATAAGCATCGTTAAGACATAGACCAAAAATAAGGGATCCCGGCCACGGAATTTCAGCTTGGAGAGCGCGTATGCAGCCAGTGCTGCTACAATCGTTTGTCCTGCGATGATCGGAACCACCAGGAATACTGAATTCCAGAACATCATCAGATATTTCGGGTTGTCGATCAGTACTTTTCCATACTGCTCGAAGGACACTTTATCCGGCAGCAATTTTAAATTCACAAAAGGATTGGCTCTCCCGGGAATCACTTCGTTCATCTGCCCTATAGGTCCATAATTGATGTGAATTTCCTTTTCCGTCATAAGTGAATTTGTGAATGTGATCACAATAGGGAACAATAAAATAATCGCGATAACACCCATGAAGAATGTTAACGTACTTTTTTGCAATACCTTTACAAATGGCACAACAGTTCCTTACCCCCTATTCCATGAACTGCCGATGTCGGCGTTCTAGTGTAAACATCCCTAAGACGATCATTAGAATGCATATGAACATCAAAGTCGCCGCAGCAGTCAATTTCTGAATGTCGAGCGACATGAACATGTTGTTCATATAGTGCTGCATCATATAGATACTGTCATGCGGATAATCGCCTGCGATCAAATACGTTTCCCGGAATACTTTGAACGAGTTGATGATCGACATAATGACAACAAAAAACATGGTGGAGGTTAGATAGACCAGCGTAATACTTCTAAACTGCCGTAAACGCCCTGCCCCCTCGATCTGAGCAGTTTCGTAATAATCTTTCGGGATTTGCTGCAATCCGGCCAAAAATAAAATCACGTTATAGCCGATGTTTTTCCATAAATACACGACAATGACGACAATCCGGGCCGAATCTGTCTTCATCCAATCCACGCGTGCTGCCCCGAAATGGCTCAGCCAGGCGTTCAGGGAGCCGTTCCAATCGAACAGGATCTGCCAGATGAGAACGATCGAGGCAACAGGTACGACCAGCGGCAGCACATAGGCGGTTCGCAGCCATCTTCGAAGATATGTACTTTGGTTCAAAAGTATTGCCAGGCCCAGCGACAGCGCAAGCATAAGCGGAACGCTAATCGCGCTGAAATAAAACGTATTGGATGCCGCTTTGCGTAAGGAACCGCTCGCAAGCAGCTCGCGGTAATTACTCAGTCCGACAAAATGCCCGTCCACCGTACTGTCCATAAAGGAATAAAACACTCCCATGACAAACGGAATCAGGTAAAACATAGCAAATCCAACGCCGCTTGGCACAAGGAACATCATAGCTGCCGAAGCATCCTTGCGAAGCCATTTCTTCATGCTTGTCTTCATCCTTTCACTGCCTGCTACGGATACACATAACTTCATTCAATATCTATTTCGTCTCTGCCGTATAAAGCCAGTTTATTGCACACGTATATTAGAAATCGGATAGAGTTGTGATGAACATGTAAAAAGTGAACTGCATGCACAAAAAAGACTGGTCACAATAACCAGCCTCTTCGATCAATCCATTTCGTGATCTGTTTACCTCTTTCTCACTTTCCGATGGGACCAACCTTGCTCTAAAACCTCTAATTGTTGTAGAACCACATTTGGCTCAAGTTATCCTTGTCGAACCCTATAAACTCTCCTGCTTTGGTATCGATCACAATCCCGAGCACGCCGACATCGGGTTCCTTGCTTCGAAAATACAACTCTTGTATAGGCCAATACGTGTATAAATAATCCAACTGATAAGCGGATGCTCCTGTTCCTTCGATCTGTTCAAGATACTTCTCGGCCTTCTGGACGGTTTCTTCGCCCGAGAGTTCTTTGGGTATAACGTTTGAATTCATATCGCTACCCGTTGCATCGTTAGAATATTCCACATCACGGTGCATGATACTTTCCACTTTTCCGTCCTTAGGGTTAATGAGCACCTCGAATCTACCCTGATCGGTCTTGCCCTCTAGACTGACAAAGGTAAGACCATCTGTAAGATGGAGGACCTTCTTTTCCATTCTTTCTATTGCTTTCTTCTGCCTTTCTTCTGCTGCTTTAAAGTTTTTATAGCTTTTAAGGTTCTCCTTTATCAGGGTTAATAATCTCTCCAGCTCTTTCTGTGTCATGGAATAGATCCCGATTCTTACCTGATCCGAAGTCAGCTTAAGATTATAAATTTTGTTCACTGCATTTACACTTAATTTCGTTACCGTTTCTTGTGACAGAATGCCGTTATATTCC
The DNA here is from genome assembly GCF_039521865.1 of Paenibacillus motobuensis. Lineage (NCBI taxonomy): Bacteria > Bacillati > Bacillota > Bacilli > Caryophanales > Paenibacillaceae > Paenibacillus > Paenibacillus motobuensis. The sequence goes on from NZ_BAAACX010000009.1 coordinate 151,450, forward strand.
ACTGATTTGGCATCAGGATCCTTGGCGATGTGTTTTACCATGACGGTGTCTTTCTGTATAGCATTATAGAAACCGTTACAACCGCCTAGAACACAGATCATACATGCACATGCGGCAAATATCAGTGTCCGCTTCATTCCCGCTCACCTCCCCCGCCACCTTGAAGCGGGAACACAACACGCATCGTGGTACCCTCTCCCGGCGTGCTCTCTACTTCTAACCGGGCACCATGTACCTCGGCGATGCTCTGACAGATGGAAAGACCTAGCCCAGCGCCATGCTGACTTTTGGTTCTAGCTTTGTCCACCATATAGAATGGCTCAAACAGGCTTGTCAGATGCTCTTCAGGGATGCCGATCCCGTGATCAATAACTTCAAGTGCATAGAAATCTTGCCCTGTCTGCGATTGTATCGTAATGATTCCTGCTTCGGTTGAAGCTTTCATAGCATTGTCCACGAGGTTATAGATCAGGACTTTGATTAAGTCGGGATCCATCTGCACATCTCCATCCACGCACCGGGTAACAAGCCGAAGATGCTTATCCGCAGCTTTCATTTGCAAGGAAGACTCCGACTCCCGAATCAGATCGTTCATATTGACCGTTCTCAGTTCCGCATGGCCTTGTCTAAGCAGTATCAGATCCATCAGTTTAAAAGAAAGGGTCTCGAGTCTCTTCGCCTCGGAATAGATGACATTCAGACCATCCAGAAGCGCCTCCTCTTCCACCTTCGTCATTCTCAGAAAATTAGCATACCCGATGATCGAAGTAAGGGGCGTTTTCAGCTCATGCGTAATGTTCTGAATAAAGCGCTCTTTCTCATTGTTGATTCTTTCGAGCTGATTGATTTTGTCTTCGACGACTTCAGCCATCTCATTGAAGTTCTCACCCAGCATGCCGATCTCATCCCGTGATTTCAATTTCACCCGTTCCGAGAACCTGCCTTGCGCAATGACCTTGGCCATACGGATCATGCGGTCAATCGGCTTGGTCAGTCCTTTGCTGATCAGGAACATGACCAGTGCATACAGAATTACAGCGCCTGCATCCACCTTGGCGAAAAATCTGTATTGATCCAAGCGCTCCTCATAAAGAGGCGTTACGTCTTTAATATAGGTGAACACGTAATTTTTGTCGTTTATGGACGCAAGATTAGAGGTGTACAACAGCGTCCTTTTGCCGATATCCCGAAGAATATACCTGATCTCATCAGCGGTCAGCTGATTCAGTTCCTTACGATCCTCAGGCATTGTAAAATTGGTATTGCTGTATACGATCCGGTTACCTTCCGTAATCTGGATATAGATGTTCTGATCCTGGTTCTTATTCACAAAACCTGTCGCAATATTCGTGAGTATCGTCTTCTCGTAATCGATGCTGTCATACACCTTCAGAATGGGAATCACCCCGATAACACTGGAGTGAATACTCACATTTTCACTGAGTGCATTGCCTATTTCCTGCTGCAGCATTTGATTGTGATTGCGTTCAATGACCATAATCGAGGCAATGTTGAAGATTACGACAAATGGGAGGATGGAGAACAGGTAGATTTTCTGCCAAAATTTCATATCCCTTAGTCCTCTATTCGATAACCGATCTTATATACTGTACGGATGTTGTCCTGCAACTGAAGCTTTTTGCGCAGTGACTTGACATGCGCATCGATGGTGCGAGTCTCCCCATAGTAGTCATATCCCCACACTTTATCGAGAATCTGCTCTCTGGAGAGCGCGATATTCTTGTTCTTCAGTAGGACGACCAGCAGATCAAATTCCTTAGGCGTCAGTTCCACCTTTTCCGCGGCCACGGTCACTTCCCGTTTATCCAGGTAAACGTTCACCTCTTTAAAATGAATCACTTGTTCCTCTTTCCCGTACCTGCGCATAACGGTTTCGATCCGTGCCAACAGCTCAATCGCCTCGAACGGTTTGACCATGTAATCGTCCGCTCCCAGCCTTAGTCCGTTGACCTTATCGAACACTGTATTCTTGGCTGTCAGAAAGATAACCGGTATCCCCAGCGGGCGAATCTGCTCCATCAATTGAAATCCATCCATGCCAGGGATCATCACATCCAATATAATCAGATCAAACTGTCCATCCGAAGATCCGCTTGCCTGTATCCGCCTGTTATGGACAGCTTCAAGCGCCGCCAGTCCGTCATACACCTGGACCGTCTTATAGTTCACGATATTCAAATTCATCTTGATAATATTCGATATATGGATATCGTCCTCCACGATCAAAATCTGCTTGCTCACTCGGATTCAAATGCCACCTTTCATTGTTATAACCGTCATCCTGTGCTGTGAGTAACAGGTCGGAGGTTCACGTTGTCGTATTCTATCACTCTCTCTTATAAATAAAGAATAATTGAGAGAGATAAAGAAAAAATGCAGCAGATATGGATAATTCTAATTAATTTCTTGAAATCCTCTAAAGTCAGTCTAAATGAAATCATATATCATAAATGAAATAGAGTTGTGATGAAGTTGTGAAATTTTGACAACGATGCTTGATATTTTATGATCTTCCATGTGACGTATAGGAATTTACGTTAGTACATTTACCACTAAACACGAAGATACTTTTTTTTAGATAATTTTCCGCGGTTATGGATTAAGTTCTTGTCCCAAGCTTTGGGCAAGAACTTGTACCCTTAACAGAAAACAGCCATCTCCTCCCCAGTGGACGGAAATGGCTGTTATGACGGTACCGGGCGGACGTGTTTGCCGTTAGCGCGCCTTCGCGAGTTTCGTGCCTCGAACCGATGCCGCAGCGTATACGATAAGCGCTGTCCAGATGAGCACGAAGCCGATGAGAAGAACCGGCGATACCGATTCCTTGAACACGAATACGCTCAGTAACAACATGATCGTTGGCCCGATGTATTGTACGAAGCCGAGCGTGGACAGCGCCATCCGGGCGGCCGCTCGCGCAAAGAAAAGCAGCGGTAGCGCTGTTACCACGCCGGAAAGAAGCAGTTCGACGAACGTGGACACAGGTAGCGTCCATGCCGTCGTCTTTCCCACTGCTGCCAGATAGATCCAGTAGCCGAGCGCAACGGGCAGGACTACAGCCGTCTCCGACAGCAAGCCTACAGAAGCGTCTTGTCCGATCTTCTTCTTCGCAAGGCCGTATAAGCCAAACGTCGCGGCCAGTGAAATTGAGATCCATGGAAACCGTCCGTAGTCGATGGCGATGATGAGCACCGCGGCGCCAGCGATGGCAATCGCGAGCCATTGGCCACGGCTCGGCTTCTCACGAAGGAAGACAACCGCAAGCAGCACGTTCAGCAACGGGTTCAAATAATAGCCGAGACTTGTCTCGACGACATGATCGTTGTTGACCGCCCAGATGAAGATGAGCCAATTAGCAGCGATCAGCAGTCCGCTAACGGTGAGCGACAGCAGGAGCGAGCGGCTGGTCGCAATCCGCTTCATGTCACCCCAGCGACGCTGGACGGCGACAAGAACACCCATGAAGACGAACGACCAGACAACCCGATGTGACAGAATCTCGCCTGCAGGCACATCGTTAAACAACTTCCAATAAAGCGGGAGAACTCCCCACATGATATACGCGATAATAGCATTGACCAAGCCATTATTCATAATCAATTTCCCTCTTCTCAGTCCGATGTCTTAATGGATTATACGCCGCGATCATCGTTAAAGTAAAGGGATTAATATTTTGACCCAAAATAATACTTAAGGTATTGTATCACTTATTATAGGAAGATCGGTATCTCGTGAATTTTGCTTATGTACGCCTCGTTATCGTCTCGTCGAGTTCTATGAGATAACCTTAGGTGCGCCCATAGAGACAGATCTAAAAAGACTCGATCTTGTTTTTGGAGATACAGCAATTGAAGCAGCAAAACCGTACTTAGTATGAAGTGGTTCCAGATTATTACATTTGTCACATGTAAGTCATTACAAACGTAAATACAAAGCGAATGAGCGTTAAGCTATGATGGATACAAGTAAAGAACTTAATAATCAATTTGAAATATCAACTTGAAATATCAACTTGCTGAATAACTTTTATTGGGGGGAATTTAAGGAGGGAGATTAATATGGAACATATTTGGCCTTGGGACGTTACTTGGGGGAGATAAGAAAGCAGCTTAAATAGAAAGTAGTTTAAATTTATGGAACGGTCAATAATTTATTGTTCTAATATTGTTATATAAAATTATTCCCCCAATAAGTTATTATAGAGCCGGAGATAACTCTCCGGCTTTATTTGAGCAGCTTTCAATGTATGAAGGATTTATCAACACTGCCGATGCATCGACTATTCGTTCGGAATTAATTCATATAAGGCACGAACATCACAACCGATGGAATCGGCAATCGATATGGCAATTTTGAGTGGTATCCTATCAACTCTATTATTTAACTAATCACCGGAAAACGAATCATAACGGTCGTACCACACCCTACCCCGCTGCTAATGTGGACAGAACCTTGATGTTGATCGACGATCCAACGCGCGATGGATAGCCCTAGACCCGCTCCATGATCCCCTCTATTTCTAGAGGAATCTCCCTTGTAGAAGCGATTAAATATGAGTGGCAATTCGTGTTCCGAAATACCCACTCCGTTATCCTTGACGGTTACGAGAACTGATTTCCCTTGCCTAAGACACTCAAGCTCGATTTGCCCATCCGCCTGCGTAAATTTAATGGCATTGTCCAACAAGATCATGAACAACTGTACGAGACGATCCTCATCTCCATTTATGAGCAATTCTGAGCCTTCAACATGAAGCTGTAAGTGCAATTGCTTGTAATCCATTATTGGCTCCATTTTTTTTGCAATCTCTTTAATGATCCCGTCAACTCGTACAGGCTTGCATGAGATGACTTCCTCATGTGAATCGCCTCTTGCCAGAAGAAGTAGCCCGTCTACCATGTTGCTCATTCTTTTAGTTTCTTTCAGAATGGCTGAAATTGGAGCGCTTTCTTCCTCGATCGTATGATCAGGATGGCGTAACAATATTTGTGTTTGCCCTCGGACGACCGAAAGCGGGCTCCTCAACTCGTGAGAGGCATCTGCAACGAATTGCTGCTGCTTGTCCCAAGCCTTCTGAATCGGAATGAGCGCCCGTCTAGCCAATGCGTAACCTGCGATAATAGATAATAACGCGCCGATACCGATTCCGATACTAATACTCCATAATAACCGATTCAAATAATACGCCTCAGTAGAAATTTCCGTAAATATCTGAACTGTTTTCAAAGGCGTGTTCGACAGCTTCTCGACTACTGGCAAATTGCCTTGATAGGGTCTGCTCACGAATCGGTAAGTTTTCTCACCTACGCGTATCGACTCGGGTCCCATGTGGTTTTGTTTTTCCAGAAGCATCGAACTCAAATCGATAAATTGCCATTTATATGTAAATCTTTGAAGCAAGGTATCGTTTGAATCCCAATAAAATACCATCATAAAACGTTCCGGTTCCTTCGAATCAATGTAAATAACTTGATCCCCGCTACTTAGAGTAATTTGTTGCATGTGGTCAATATTAAACACCAGCTGACGGTCAATGTCGGAATAGATCCGATAACGCGCCAGCCCGTATAACGCTCCCCCCAGTATGATGAGCAAGCAAAATACGACCGTGCTGTTCCATATCGTCATTCGTACTAGCGTGCGTTTAATCATATCGGGGTCTGCTCTCCTTTTATTTGGCGGATTTGATGTATTGATTCACTTGTTGCTCCAATATCGGAAATGGCATATTACCGTTTTGAAGAAGAACGGAATGAAATGCCTTGATATCGAAGCGATCCCCGAGTTCGCTTTCCGCCTGCTCTCGAAGGGATTGGAATTGCTCCGATCCGATCGCATAGTTTTCTTTACGTCCTGGATTAGCAATGACATCGTCGATGAAAGCATCGCTCCCCGTTCCGATGATACTCACCAGATACTCATTAGCTTGTTCTCTTGTCCACTTCAGCCCATGGATACCCGTATCTATCACTGTACCTATGAAAAGGTTCGCCAAACGGATTAGTACCGTGTTCCGATCAAGCAATCCTTTCTCTGCACATAGGCTTTCCATATAGACCGCCCATCCCTCTACGTATCCAGGCGTCATCGTTATTTTGCGGATTAATGGAATGGTTGGTTGATCATATTGAATCGAAAATTGAAAATGATGTCCTGGAATCCCCTCATGGAGTGCAAGCATTTTAACCATTTCCTCTGAGGTCGGGCTTTCAAGCGGAATGACAAATCTCCCGCTCCTATCACCATCTATAGATAAGGGGATATACATTCCACCTGCCGATGCGAGAAGAGCCGAATACGACCGCACGTCTACTGGATGGTCCGGGATAAGCTCCTCGTCAAACCAATCGGACAAATAGGGCGTGGCATCCGACAGACTGCTATTTAACGCTTGCAGCAATTCATCTCCGGTTAGGAATCTGGCTATAGATGTAGTCTGTGCTTGACCCGAAGCCCCGCTTCTCAGCTCCTTTACGATCTCTTCTACCTTGCGTTTAGCGATCTCGTGAATCTCCTGAGGGCTGAGGTCCGTACCCGTAGTAAGTTTGAGCCTTGCAGAATAATACTCGCTGCCTCCCGGCTGACTCCAGATTCCTTGGCTCACGGATGCTTGCTTCATAAGATCGTTCTCGATCACATCGGCAAGTTTGCCGTAAGAAGCCAGTACATGATCGGTTAGGGTTTGCGCTAGCTCTTTTTTTAGCTTCTTCTCTTCGGAGGGATCGAGTCTTAACTCGGTTAATTTTTCTGCATATAAACTATACAGAATCGTTTCTTCCGGTTTCGTATTCCGCAAAATGCTGTAACTCGTAAGCATTTCCTTCAGAAATTCAGATGCAGGGACAATACCTTTCTCCCGTCTGTCTTGAATTCTATCTATGACATGCGCAACTTTATCCGAAAACCCGTTCAGTGCAACGATATAATTCTTTGCATCAGCCTGGTTGCGAATCGGATAGTTGTTCGCGAAATACGGCGGAAAAATGGATAGGGAAAGGTAGTCATTCGTGTCCAGATCCCAATATTTATTTACTTGCTGCGTCGCGCTTAGGTTCCATTTGAGGATATCGTAGGTGAGTTTGTCTTTCGGGGAAAGCTTGGCAGCATCATAGTCATTCATTTTTTCAAGAAAACCATTTCTCTGTTCGTTTAATTGTTCGTAATCGGCATCCGACAGGTCCGTAAGCTTAGTGGGATCCCATCGGATTCCCTCCACATTTTTCACGCCCAAATAAAGCTGTTTCTCAGGGTCATCCTTAAGCGTAACAAACGCCATCTTCTGAATCAATGCGTCGAAACTCTCTGACTGATGTTGGGTCTGCCATAACAAACCTCCTACAATCAGCAAGACAAGTAATCCTGCTGCCAATAAAATAGTCAATCTGGTGTTCTTAAACATCTGTCTTACAAGGTTCATGCATTAACCTCCCCTCTATAGAGTATAAGAAGAATATATATGATGAACCTTTGATTTCCCTTTGAAAAACTAATCGTTTATTCTGAGTATGTAGCCCAAACCTCTTACAGTTTGGATATATTGATCGGCATGCCATGAAGACAACTTCTTCCGAAGATAATGGACATAGAGCTCCACGATGCCAATTCCCGCTTCCGAATCGAGTCCCCAAATTCGGTTATAGATTTGCTCCTTCGTTACGATCTGCTCTTTATTCATAAGTAGGTACTCAAGCAGCTCATATTCCTTTTCTGTTAAAGTCAGCTCTTCTCCTGTGACCGTTATTGCTCGATTTCTAACTTGAATAGTAATCGGGCCGTAGCTAATCTGCTCTTCTTGATTAACCCTGCCATAACGACGCAGCAGCACTTTAGCTCTGACGATCAACTCAGGAATCTCGAATGGCTTCACCACATAATCGTCCGCTCCTATCGTTAACCCCTTTACCCGGTCGTTCAATCCGTCTTTTGCGGTCAGACAAAGAATCGGGGTATCCACTCTTTGCTTCCTCAACTCTTGGATGAACGTAAATCCATCAACCTTAGGGAGCATAATATCCAAAATAATTAAATCGAACTCGCCATACAATGCGTGATGCAAGCCCTCTTCTCCGTTATGACACTCAGTAACCTTATGCCCTTCATCCCGCATAACTCTTGCAATTGTATACGATATCCCAATATCGTCCTCTACGATCAACAGTTTCATAAGTTCCTCCATGGATGAACAAATATGGGATATCGTAACATATTTTAATAGGTTTGTGAGTCGACTGCGAATAATTGAACTATCGTGTCCCGTTAGTTTAATGAAGAACTGACTTCAATCCTCGAAATGCTATGGGAGAATCCAATGAACCGAAGCGTGTGAATATGGTGTTATACGCTGTTTCACATACGCCGACTGGAATCATTGATCATTGGACCAGGGCCTAAAGAAAAGAGAGCTTTTTTATGGGGTGAGCAAGGGGATTGTCTCCGGAGAGGATAAAACTCTTGTTTACCTGGAGCCAAAGATTCGTGCTTAGAAAATGAGGAGTTGGGCCAAGGCTAGGCTCCTTTGCGATCCAGTCTTCCCACGCTATGAGATGGTCTTCAATGATTAACTATTTACCTCATTAACTCTAAATAATTCATATTATAATCTTCTCCTGATAAATTCATCACTCCAGAAAATCCATATAATTCCCACTCTCCATTTTTGTTTAGAGTAAATATGTATTCTCTATTCCAATCCTTTAACTTCTCATCATCACCAACATATTCTTCCTTAATGCTTAAACTAGTATGATTAAAAAACTCATTCTCGTAGTAACTTTTAGAAATGACGGCATTTGTTATAGTTATTCCTTTATGAAAGACTGTTGGGTATAATGTGTTCTGGTTTACATACATATCTGACTCGGGATCGGCATCCATATTGTGAATAAATAACATAGATAGAATATCCTCAGCATGGACTCCAAACTCTTTGGTGAAAGACTCCTCTAGTTCCTTATACTCCAGTTTTGACACCTTTTCTCTCAACGCTAATTCAATTATCATTTTTTCTTTCTTCTCAACCATTTCAGTTGCAGTAATTATGTCGTAATCAATTGTTTCTTCTTTTATTGGCTTTATTTGTTCGGATGATTGACAAGCCGATAACAACAAAATTACCATAATAAGTAGAAATAAGGAGGATCTCCTCATAATTAGCTACTCTCCCCTATAAATATACCTTTTTTAAATGTATTTAAACCGTAATTAGTCTTCCTTCTCTTTGTTATTCAGTTAAGCCACATAGCCATTCGCCACAACTAGAGCGTCTCATCCAATTTCTGAATCTTTGAATGAGAAATTAAATATACATTGCCTATAATGTCGATTTTGTCTCCCTTTACACGTACAGCACAATCTTTGTTCGACGCATAAATGTTCATTTCTTCCGATAAGGAAGCCAGTTCATCTTGAAGCAACGCCATGTTATTTTCAAGATCAAAATGAGATAGGACAGAAAAATCGTCAAGGCCAATTCCGTTATAAACAGAGCTTATTTCAACTTCGTAGCCAAAGTTTTTCGAGCATAACCACTTAGCGGACATGTTGATTGCTCCAGCGCTTGCTCCTATCACAACGGCTCTGCTTTTTTTAATCAAATCCGACAATTCATATTCCAGTAAAAACTCATTCTGTTTAATAGTATTTCCACCCAACAAGAAAATGACTGAAGCATTTTGAATTAACCTTTGGGCATCTTCCTTCTGCACGCTATAGTTAATTAGATGATATTCTTCAAACATAACACCGGCCTGGTCAAGCCACGAGCGTTCAGTAGCACCATTATCTTCATATGTAGATGGATTCGAGCTAATCATAGTAAGCGATTTTCTATCAGTTATATCCTCCTGTAACACCCTGCCCAGACTCTCTGGAAAAAAATTGTTAAACCAACCTAAATAATAGTGAGTTTTCATAAGTACCCCCGTAGCAAAGTGTAAATAACATTAATTTCCTGCGTTAATCATTCTGTTTTCTTGTCACCAACATAGTACTCTCAATATGCCCCGTTTACGGTGCCAAATGTAATAGATTCTGACACAATTATATCAATTTTTTTGTTTTGAACATCGCTTTAAATAGATACAGGGAAGTTTTTAATCAATCCCCCACCCAAACGGAGGGGGATTTGGTTTTACGAGTTAACGTCGTATGAGGAACGATTTCAATCGTGGCTTATTGAATTGAATGAAGGAATAGGCCCGAAGCAGCTTGGTTCGACGTGCTCGGTTAATGAACCGGATATGATAGTTGATTTTTATGCGATCTGCCCAGTAAAATTTGTAATCCTGCTGACCGCTTAGAAAATCGATTTCTCGCAAGCAGCTACTGGTATTCATGAGATGACGAATCACCCGATTGGTCAATACTAACCCAACTCCATATTCCGCGTAATGCTTAGGTGATGCGATTATGTACATATATGCTTTGTCTCCATAGATCATAGTGAGCCAAGCTGCAGCGGTAGGGCCATTTATTTCAAGATAAGAGAGGTGTGTGCGTTCTTGGTTGTGGAGTTGCAACAAGACTTCTTTAAAGAAAGCTTCATTATTAGGTTGGTTAAACAAACTATCCTGCCAACGTTGTTTATGTAATTCGGTAAAGTTGCCCCATTTTTGCAGATCAAAGGGCTCAAAGATTTTAATTGTTACATCATGATCCCGTAATAATTTCCGCTCTTTGCGTTCAATTGCTTTAATCCTGCTCTTATCGGCTTTCGTATCGTTATATTCCTTTAAATCAATATATGGGGCAACAGATAATTTTCTTTCGAACAAATCAAATGATTCACCGAAAAAATGCTTAACCAGCTCTGTTTGCGGATTACTGGATTGCAGATTATACAAGTCGATCCAATCCCATTCATCTTGATGCTGCAGGAGTACTTGGATGATTTGGTTGAGTACTTTCACGCCATGACAGTCTTTATGGATGTAAATACGATTTACATCTCCTACATCGGAAACAATAAACTGTAGTGTACTTATTCTGCGCCATATGATTTTCTGGCTCACTTTACATAAAGGAGCTATGGCTACGCATGTATCTTGATCGGTAACGACGATAATAAAGAGTTCTTTCGAAGGACTCATCAAGTGATGAATATACGATTCCATCCATTCCCATGATGCGAAGATTTCAGGATTCTCTATATGACGCATGAAATCCCGCCATTGTTGTTCTAAGCTGGATAATTCCTCCACCGTTCGAATAATTGACGTCTGCATGATACAACCACCCTTTCAGCGTAGACCTATTCCATTTCATATACGAAATACACCCCTTAGATTCCTTCTGACTTCCACTATTCGACAAAGGTTCTAAAAATCTGCCAGAAAACAAAAGGTTATTACTTATAAATGCTTATTGATATTCATTATTTACTTATATATACTTATGTTATGAATCCGAAATGCGAAACTAAGGAGGGCATCCAGTATGTTTCAAGAAGAAAGATTATTGAATATTCTTGATTACTTAAAACAACATCAATCGATGAGCGTTGGGGAAATTTGCTCGATCTTTCATGTGTCCAGAGATACGGCGCGAAGAGATATTGTCAAATTGGTTCAAGAAGGTGTCGTTATTCGGACGCATGGAGGGGTAGCTCTTCCAGAACTTCAGAAGGAGCTCTCTTCCTATCAAAATCGTCTCGTTGAGGAATCTACCAGCAAGAACAATATTGGTAAACTTGGAGCCAAGCTGATTCGCGATCATGAGACGGTATTCTTGGATGTATCGACTACGGTTCAATTTGTCGCGGAACATATTCAGGCGAACCAGATTACTGCTGTTACACATTCGATTGATAATGTAGGCATTCTCTCCAAACGAGATGATTTGAGCATTTATGTGCTTGGGGGCTATCTGCATACCCAGAACCGCCTATTATATGGTCCTTCCGTTATCGATAAGATTAGTGAAATTCGAGCTGATAAGGCGTATATTGGGGCAACGTCTGTTCAGGCAGACGGACTCTATTATCCCTATGAAGAAGATGTTCGAGTGAAGAAGGAAATGGCCAAGCAGTCGGATCAAGTGATCCTTGTTGTGGATCATACGAAATTCGCATCAAAATCAAGATTTAAGTTGGATTTTGATTACGTGGATATTATCGTGACAGATCAGTCCATTTCCAGCGAGATGAGAGAAGTATTAGATCAGAAAAATATCACACTGATTGAATGTACAACAAATAATCCTCAGGACGGAGCTGAGTAATGATGAACAATAAAATTATTCAACATGTTAACGTATTGCTTCCACATCAAATACTACCTTCTACTTCAGTCTGGGTCACAGACGGGAAGATCGAGCGAATTGAGGCGCAAGAAGTCCCGCAATTCGACGAGAGGTACGAACGGATAGATGGTAATGGGATGTGGCTCATCCCTGGGATGATAGATGTTCATATTCACGGAGCCAATGGTTACGATATGATGGATGGAACGGAGGCAAGTATTCAAGAGGTATCCCATATATGTGCTGCAACCGGATGTACGTCGTTCTTAGCGACATCCGTAAGTTCGACTATGTATGATCTGCTGAATATGATTCGCAGCGTGAAATCGGTGATTGGTCGTGAGCGAGGGGCGAAGATCGCCGGCATTCATTTGGAAGGACCCTATTTGAATCCGAAGCGTAAAGGAATGCAGAATGAGAAGTATCTTCGTCATCCTGATCTCGATGAAATGAAGCTTATTTTCCAGGAAGCCGGTTCGCTCATTAAAATGGTGACGGTTGCTCCGGAATTACCGGGAGGATTAGAGCTGATTTCCTACTTGAAGGATCAAGGGGTTGTCATTGCCGTTGCGCACTCTGATGCCACTTATGAGGAAGCGAAGGAAGCATTTGGAGCAGGCGCAAGTCATGTGACACATTGCTTTAACGGAATGAGACCGATTCATCATCGAGACCCCGGATTGATCGTTGCCGCATTCGAGGAACCGCATGTAAGTCTGCAAGCGATTGTCGACCAAGTCCATCTTCATCCTGCAATCATCCGCCTGATGCATCGCATCAAAGGACCGGAAGGGATGGTGCTGATTACAGACGCGCTTCAAGCGATGGGATTGGGCGATGGAGAATACCTATTTGGCGGCCACAATGTCACTGTATCCGAGGGGATTGCAAGGTTATCGGACGGTACTTTGGCATCGAGCACGGTGACGATGAATGAAGCGTTGCGACTAACCGTAGAGAATGGAATATCCTTCACAGATGCTGTACAGATGGCTTCAACATCGCCTGCTCGTATTCTAGGTCTGTCAAACAAAGGGAAAATTGAAATCGGCTACGATGCGGATTTCGTCCTCCTCAATGAGAAGTATGAAGTACAATGGACGATGATTGAGGGGCAACTGGTCTAATTCATTTGATTATTCCTATTAACGCTGCCAATTCTCATCACAATACTACAACTGTAGAGAGTTGAGTCCATAATTGTGTAAAATAGCTGAAGATCAGATTATCGCTATTTTATCGACTATCCCGGGCGCACTGAAAAAAACAGGAATGAAACGATTGTTAACCGTTTCATTCCTGTTTACTATAACCAAAGGGAATCTTGCTCTTTTCCTCAAACAAAGCCTCATTTATGTATCGGCTTCTAATTGAAATTTGTTTAATGTTTCGGCCACAAGCGCTGGCATGAGGATGTGTGACGTACTGCCATCTGTTAGTGCTTATTGACTAAAATATACATATTGTTCCTTATTTTATACGACTTTAAATCATTTTTATGCTATAATATTTAGTCTGGGCTCTTGCCTGTTCGCTATCGAGCGATAAGGCAAACGAACAGTATTTATATTGGTGGAGGCGATGAAATGGCTGGGATAAGTATAGGAGCTCTTGTAGCGATTGGTGCTGCGCTTTACATAGTTTTGAAGAAAAAGAAGAAATGAAGGAAGAACTTTCGACTAAAAATACAGTTTTTAAAAATCCTTCCTTCACGTTTTTAAGTACCTTACTAAATTACCGAGCGATAGTGCTAGCCGCTTGTTTATTAACATCATCTTCTGTCTATCAGTAAGGTCAGGCCTAATCATCTTTGAAATACATTTCCTGGGCAAGCGCAAAAATCGATAAAAGAGCGATAAATGCTCAGTTTTTGTCTTTAATCTGAGACGGGAATTTGAAGCAATGATAATAATGATGAGGGATGATATAACCGTCCTTTTAAATCAAGAGAATTCCATCCTAATGATTCATAATGGAATCCATTGGATCGAATCGACCATGAAAAATAAGCCCGCCGCTCTTTGCAAGCGGTGGGCTTCCTGCTCTTCTAAAGCCTGTGTTTAAGGTTGTAGCTGCCAGAGCGCGGGCACGTTGCCTGGCTCCCAACCCGGCAAGGAGGTATGGGCCTGGATGCATTTGTATACCTTGCCGTTATAGGATACGAGCGCATTGACCGCATAAGCGGTATTTGGCTCCCATGACGTTGCACTCGGACCGTTAGGCGTTGACACCGTCACGGCATTGCTGTCACCAGATTCGTTGTTCGACGGGTCGTAAGCGCGGACCGTAAACGTATATTGCGAGTTCGGCGACAAACCGGTAACGACCTTCTCGGTTGCCGTTCCAGTGACGGTAGCGATCACCGTGTTGCCGTTGTAAATCCGGTAGCCAGCGATGCCGGAAGCATCTGTGGATGCATTCCACATCAAGGTGACAGACGTCGACGTCGGGGTGCCCATCACATGCAGGCCGGTCGGATTGGTTGGCGGCGTCACATCAACCGGAAGCTGCACAGTCGTAAACTGGACACTATTGCTGAGCGGCGACCGATTGCCGGAACCATCGAACGCCTTCACAGCTAGGTTATAAGTCGTGCCTGCCAATAGATTGGTGAGATTGGCGCTCGTCTGATTGGCAGGCACAGTTGCGATGACATTGACGCCGTTGTACACCTCATAACCCATGACGGCCTTGTTGTCCGTCGAGGCCCCCCAAGTTAGCGTGGCTGTCGTTGTGCCCACATTGCTGACGGACAAATTAGTCGGCGCCGTAGGTGCAATGTTGTCGCCAGGACCGAATTGGGCATCAATGACGATGTACCAGGCATTTTGGGTATCCGCAATATCCCACACGCCGAGGATGACATGGTAACCGTCTCTTTGCGGCACGTTGCAGGTATGGGTTAACGTGGCCGGCGGCTGCTGGCCATTTCCGTTAATCGTGCAGAACGGAGTCAGATCAAACTGGTCGCGGGTCAACGGTGCATTGGGATTCCAATCCGGCTTGGTGATGAAATAACGGTAGCTTGTCGTGGCATGACGAGCGGTAAAAATCCAAGTAAAGTTGTTGGTGCCGCTCGTCATGTTCACCTTGTTCCAGCGCGTAGCTGATTGCTGGTCAAGCTGAGCGAAGCTGGCAAGGCCGGCGCTGGCGATTTTGCCGTCAGGGGGTCCGGCAGCAGGAAAACCCTTCGGCCCCTCCAGGCTCTGAGGTTCATAAATGATCGGGCCGCAGTTGGTATTCAATCCGTTTTTACACTGGATCGCACGGCTGGCCGGATCATTAATATATCCGTGGGCTGATACGTTCTTCGAGAACGCGAACATACAAGAAAATACGAGCAGCAATCCGCTGCCAATCAGCATTAATCGAAGGATGAAACGGGAATCCAAACGGGTTTGAAACATCATCACATTACCTCCCATGAATTGGTTTGGTCATGATGTACCTTTCGTTTTTCGACACCATCCTTGCCGCGATCCTTTAGGCTCCCTCCTCTCTTGAATATGATCCTGCCAAATCTGTTCACATCCGTTAACGTGCGGGCATCCGCTCCTTTTTTAGCCTATTTATATAAACTCCTTAGAGCTTATATACTCGTACAAAGTCATGAAAAACAATATCTAATTACAATGGGAGAAGCATAAACAAGCGGTTGGAAATCTTCGTGGACATTCATAGCGCGCAGTTATGTTGGGATCAAAACCAGGTAAGTACCCTAGAGGTAAAACATGGAGGGGAATGGAATCATGTCTCAATATAGAGGAATCTATATAAATAGTTCCTAATGAGTTTCGTCACAGTGGAGTGTTACGGAGTGTGATGAAGCCAAGTGAAATTGATGTATGGGTCAGACAGAAACGAAAGATATATTACAATAATTAGATGTATATATTATTGAATAATAACCATTTCATGTCAAGTTTTATCATGAACTGGCACTCTCCTTTAAAGGATTTTCCCTCTAAACAATAAGACTTTAATAATACCATTTAATTTGTTATGCAGGTATCTAATCGGCTATGAAAACAAGTTCTTGTCCATTTCGGCTAACGATATAGCCACGATTCCCGCGACTCCTTAGAAACCTTTTTGCAATATCACAATGAATTAGAACCTAATTTAAAGTGTTTCCATTAGGCAAAATTGCTTCACTAATCCTGTGTTTTTCCCCATTATGTTGTCGACTCAATACCAAGAGTAAATATCAACTCCATTTGGTTGCCAACGCAAAAACACCTCCAAGGTTATTTCCATATCTTACAACATGGTTTGATTCTCTTGAAGGTGTTTTGATTTGTTCCACGTAATGGGGGCAGTCCCCAGATAAGGCCATTGGGCTTCTGTTATACCGATTCTTTCGGATTGTACAGCGGCGATGGGCAGATGGTGAATTACATATCGCCCCAACTATTAGAAAGTTGAAGCTGATATTAGATTAATCAATTAAAAAACAAAGGCTCTAGTAATGATAACAAGCAAAATGAACAGAACTAAAATCGCTGCTGTTGATGTAAATAATCCACCGCCACAGCTACCGCCAAATACTTCACCCATTATTCAGCATGAGCATAATAACTGCAATTACGAAAAAGGTTTCTGTACCCTACGCTTCTGAAAATTATTAATTAATTATTGAATAAATCTAAGAGTTTTTTGACTTGTTTCCCATTGTTTTTTTGAACAGAAGAAGAAGTTTGTTTTCATATTTCTCATAAATTTTTATGGTGGATTGAGTAACACTCAGTTTAGGGAATATAAAATATATTAAAGTTGCAGCAGCTAGGCTAATTAATATTCCTGTTAAAACATCTAAAGGATAATGAACCCCAACCCATATACGGGAGACTCCCACAAGAACAGCTAACAATACCCATAAAATTGACCAGCCTCTCTTAAAGAGCCAGAATGAAAAACAATATGAGAAGAATAAAATTGTATGATCACTTGGAAAAGAATTGTCTTTTTCTTTTTGTATCAGTTTATTAACGTCTGTCAATTCAACGAACGGTTGATAATTCGAGTGAAATACTCCTGAAACCTTTCCTATTGTAAAGGCACAAATGAAAGCGATTGATGCACAAAGAATCATAATTCTATTGTCCGTATCTCTTGTAAACCAAATAAAAAGAACACTCAGTGCAAGTAAAAAAACCATATATTCAGCAATAAAAATAAATGTGGGATTCAAAAAGGGATATTCTTTTCCTAAGTCATTAACAAACCTAAATAATGATATATTAACTTCTGAAATATCCAAACTAAACACCATCCAATCTCTTTTAGTACATCGTAAAAGAAAATTAGATGGTTCTACCATCGAATCAAATAACATTATCTAGATTGATATTACATTTTTGTAACATCGGTGTCACATCAGCTTTGTAGCGTATACATTTATTCATGGTTAGATTTATCTAGACTTATGCCGCAATATTCTCCCTACAAGAGTTTTGAGCTAATAAGAGATTAGATCTTGTCAAGGGTTCGAATGAATGCAGTGACATTGCCTAAACAACAGGCTCCTTGTGGGTTATTAACCTCACACCCACAACGATTAGCTTGAATTTGTTCTTGTATATGGTCAGTTGGAAGCTGATGTTCCCGAACAGCTTGTATTAAGCGTTCTCTTGTCCATCCAAAGCAATAGCAAACAGGTACATCCAATGAATCGTCTTTTTGGAATACAGAGACTTTGTCCAATCGAAAATCACCATCATAAGTGAAATCTGTTAATTCTCATAATGAGATGTCATCACTAGCTTTAATGACCTTGTAACAAAGAAGCTCTGGACTTGTTGTCCAGAGCTTCTTGACCAATTCTTTCGGATTTTGCTAACAGTGTACCTGAAAGTACGAATCGCTGTCTATATTATCATTACGCCTTGACGCCGCTTGCAGGGCCATCCGCACTGTGTACTAATCTAAAAGACAATCTCTTCCGTCTATTACAAGAATAACTTCATAGCCTTTACTAAAGGCTTGTCGACAAGTAGCATCTACGCAAATTTCCGATTGAATTCCTGTTATAGTGATTCGACTTATTTTCTTAGTTACTAATTGTTGTTCGAGATCTGTTTGCTGGAATGAATCAGGATGATTCTTTTCTATTATAGTTTCCTCATTTGAAAGATGGATCGATGGATGGATGGATGGATATTCCAACCAGGAGTTCCTTTTTGAATAAGAGAATCTACTTTCCCATTGTGTTTCGTAAAAAATATTGGTACCTGCTTAATATATGCCTGTTAAATGAGGATTTGAATGTTATTCAATAATTCATCACCTTTAAATAAGGGTTTCTTCTCCCAAAATGAGCCTTTTTGAACATCAATTATTAGTAATGCAGTAGTATTTTTTTATTCATAAACTTTCCTCCTTTCTGTCTAATGCACACTTGCTTGTGCTTCATACAGGTGTACTAATCAAATCAGCTATGAATACATGTTCTTGTCCTTTTCGGCTAACGAATCATAAAACCAAAAATATATTACAGATTACTTTTTCTAAAAGAAGTCTCAAATATTCTTAAAGTCGAAGAATCCAACACGCCCAGTATGAAAGTCAAATCGAAGCTTTCGGCTCTCGCTTCGGCCTGCTGCTGCCCTTCAAAAGCTCCAGCACCCGGTTCTTGCGAATAAACAGCAGCGTAAATAGCGATATCGCCATAAATAAAGCAATAAAGCAGCTCGCCGGACTCCAGCCTCTTCTCTTTCTGGTTTGAAGCGTATGCTCCGTAAGCTCTGCGCAAATGGCTGCGTATTTTGGCCATGACGACCTCATAGTGGAAGGGCTTGGTTATGTAATCATCCGCCCCGTTCTCCAGCGCCATCACCTGATCGCTTCGAATCCGTATTTGGACATGTACGAGTGCAGCAGGTTGGAGATTTTTGCATCATCCTCGACAATAAGTATTTTGTACATAAGTCCAGCTCCTTTTTCCGACTTGAAAGTGAAAACATACGATTCTACTATTAATCTTTCATTTAGCTTTAAATCGTTATTCGACAAAAATATGTTTATTCCCTGCCCTTTCTACTATTGATTGAGCGACTCATAATATATAACCTTAACCTTTTCATTACCAAAAAAACGCAGATAGAAACGCCCCATTTCAGCTACGTTTATTTGTTTGCTGAAATTGGTGTTCTACCTGCATTAATACTGAGGAAAACTATATAGCCTGTTGTACTTCAAACTGGCTGTTATAAAGATCTGCGTAGAATCCGCCCTTTTCTAGAAGTTCGACGTGATTGCCGCTTTCGATAATATCGCCATCCTTCATCACAAGAATCATATCAGCGTTGCGTATGGTCGAAAGTCTGTGTGCAATAACAAATGATGTTCTACCATCCATTAGCTTATCCATCGCTTCCTGCACTTTACGCTCCGTGCGTGTATCGACAGAGCTTGTCGCTTCATCTAAAATCAAAAGCGGTGCATTTTGGATCATGGCTCGCGCGATAGTAAGAAGCTGTTTTTGTCCTGCCGATAAACTTGCTTGATCATTCAATACGGTATTGTACCCATCGGGAAGCGTTCGTATAAAATGATGCAGTCCGACTGCCTTACATGCGGTAATGACTTCCTCATCCGTGACGCCTTGCTTGCTGTATTTGATGTTCTCATTGATCGTTCCCTCAAAAAGCCATGTGTCTTGCAATACCATGCAAAATTGTTCGTGTACGTTTTCTCTGGTGGTTTGATGCGTAGGTATACCGTCAAGCAATATCTCGCCGCCATCCAGCTCGTAGAAACGCATTAAAAGGTTAATCATCGTCGTTTTCCCTGCCCCTGTCGGGCCGACGATTGCGACTTTTTGCCCTGCTCTAACCATTGCTGAGAAGTCGTGGATTATCGTTTTATCCTTATCGTAGCCGAATTTAACGTGCTTAAATTCTACGTCGCCTTTGACATTAGTAAGTTTTTTTGCTTTTTCGCTTTCATCTGCCATTTCTTCTTCTTCGAAAAATTCAAAGACGCGCTCGCTTGCGGCAGCGGTTCTTAACATGGTTTGAGCTGCTTGAGCTAACTGCGCAAGCGGCTGCGT
Source organism: Paenibacillus motobuensis (assembly GCF_039521865.1). Lineage (NCBI taxonomy): Bacteria > Bacillati > Bacillota > Bacilli > Caryophanales > Paenibacillaceae > Paenibacillus > Paenibacillus motobuensis. The sequence goes on from NZ_BAAACX010000009.1 coordinate 171,758, forward strand.
GAACAGGCGTATATAAATCATAAACGCAACGATTACACCAAAGGAAATAGTCCCGTTCATGGCAAGTACTGCTCCAACTACGCACACGGCTAGATAACCTAAGTTTCCAATAAAGCTCATAATAGGCATCATTAATCCTGATAGAAATTGAGACTTCCAGCCGCTGTCATAAAGAGTTTCATTAATTTCCTCGAATGTTTCTTTTGCCGCCTTGCTGCCGTTATAGGCTTTCACAACATTATGTCCCGAATAAACCTCTTCAATATGACCATTGATTTCACCAAGGCCTTCTTGTTGTGCTGTAAAATGTTTCTTTGACTTTGACATGATCACCATCATTAACACAAAACCGATAATGGTAGAACCGATTGCAGTCAATGCCAGAATCCAGTTGGTATAGAACATCATAATCAAAGAGCCAACAAACATGGTTATTGCGCTTACCATTGTACCGATGCTTTGATTTAACGTTTGTCCTATAGTATCAACGTCATTCGTCGCGCGGCTGAGTACGTCGCCATAGCTTGTTTTATCAAAGTATTTAAGCGGTAATTTGTTGATTTTATGAGAAATGCCGGACCGCATATTTTTAGATATTTTGGCTGTTACAGTTGCCATAATATAGTTTTGAGCAAAACTTAACAGCGCAGAGGTCGCGTAGAAGAATACGAGTAACATGGCAATATTCACTACGGCATCCATATCAATTGCACCTACGACAGGTTGCCCGTTGACCAGCGCGGGAAGCCCTTTGGTAATTTCATTGGTCATGTCCTTTAATTTATCAGGCCCTATGATTTGTAATACAGTACCGACAGCCGCGATGATGAGTGCAATCATAATGACGGGCATATAATTTTTACAATATTGAATCAATTTGCCCCATGTATTTTTGAAATCTTTTGGCTTTTCGGCTAGACCTTGCATACCGGGAGGTCCCCCCATTGGTCCTCTGGCGGATCTTCTACTTTCCTTCTCACTCATGATATCAATTCCTCCTCACTTAATTGCGACATAGCGATTTCTCTGTATACATCACAGTCACGGAGCAGCTCTTTGTGTGTTCCATGTCCCACCACTTTGCCTTCATCTAGTACAATGATTTGATCGGCGTCCATGATGGTTCCAATCCGCTGAGCTACAATCATACTTGTCACACCAGCCGTTTCCTTTTTCAGCACGCTGCGCAAAACACGATCTGTTTTATAGTCAAGCGCCGAAAACGAATCATCGAAGATATAAATTTCAGGTTTACGGCAGACTGCTCGAGCGATAGCGAGACGTTGTTTCTGACCACCCGATACATTTGTTCCGCCTTGTGCAATAAGCGCATTGTAACCATCGTCCATCTTTTCCACAAAGTCCGCGCCCTGTGCTATCTGTACGGCTCTTTTAACTTCATCTTCACTGTAACCGGCGCTGCCATTATCTCCATAGGCTACGTTGGAACTCACCGTTCCTTTGAACATGACCGCCTTTTGCGGCACATAGCCAATTTTATTATAAAGCGATTCCATGCTGTATTCTTTTACATTCACGCCGTCAAGCAGTACTTCGCCTTCAGTCACATCAAAAAAACGGGGTACAAGATTGATAAGGGTTGATTTTCCGCTTCCGGTAGAACCTATAAATGCGATCGTTTCACCTTGCTTTACTGTGAAACTGACATCATGTATAACATAATCAGCCGCGTCCGGGTATTTAAAACTAACATGATTGAATGTGACCTCGCCTTTTAATCCCTGCAAGCCCTCAGTAACATGACCGTCTTTTATAGTCGGCTTCGTATCCAGCACCTCATTGACACGTTTTGCGGAAACGCTGGCTCTCGGAAGCATAATGAATATCATGACTAGCATCAAGAAGGCCATAATGACTTGCATGGCGTAGGATGAGAATACAACCATATTGGAGAATAGCGTCAATCGGTCCGTTGCTTCAGCCGCATTGATTAGATATGCACCAATCCAATAAATAGCAAGACTGAGTCCGCTCATAATCATAGTTATAACCGGCAGCAATATCGACATGGCACGGTTAGTGAACAGATTGGTGTAGGTAAGTTCTTCATTAGCCTTTTCAAACTTTTGTTCCTGATAATCCTCGGCGTTATAAGCTCGAACTACGCGTAAGCCTGTAAGGTTTTCCCTAGCCACACGAGTTAAGTTGTCGGTGAGCATCTGCATTTTTCTGAATTTCGGCAGCACGAATACCATAATAAACGCAATCATGACCAGCAAGATCAAAACAGCTCCAGCCGTCGCAAGTGACCATTCAAATCCTTTTCCTGCAATCTTTGTAACAGCCCAGACCGCCATGATCGGCGCTTTAATGATAATTTGTAATCCCATTGTGACAAGCATCTGAATCTGCGTAATATCGTTGGTGGAACGGGTAATCAGACTCGAAGTAGAAAAGCGGTTTATTTCCTCCATTGAAAATGATTCGACCTTGTTAAACAGCAGACTACGAAGCCTTTGCGAGAAAGACGATGCAATCCGTGCTGCAAAAAAGCCGACCAGGATAGCGGACACAAGACTCCCAAGCGCACACAGGAGCATAAAACCTCCGGCTTTCCAGATTTCACTCATCTCGCTGCCTGGCGTTTGGACAAGCTGAGTAATTTCCGCCATATAATCCGGTAATTTCAAATCAAGCCATACTTGCGCGACAATGAATACAAGACTGATAACCGCTTGTATCCATTCCTTGGGCTTGAGATACTTAAAAATTCTTATCATGTGCAATCCTCCTGTTTGTTAATACTGCTAAAATTAAATAGTGTTAGCTTTAAGAAGAATAAAAACGGTTACGTTCGGGGTAACCGTTGTTTATTTCCAATCTGTATCCTTAGATAATTCCGCAAATTTACTTGTAATACGGACAAATTCTACTGCGTCATCTTCACCTAAAAGACTGAGCAAAGTGGCTGTGTCCTCCATAAGAAATTGATGGTGTTTTTCAGCCATATCTTTTCCAGCCTGAGTAAGCCCTATTATAATCCTTCTGCGGTCATTCAAGTCAATCTGACGGGTGATTAACCCTTTTTTCTCTAAACTGTTTAGGGTAGCGGCTATCCTTGCGGAACTAATGCCCATTATTTTGCTAATTTCACTAGGTACTATTTCACCTTTATGTTGGTAGACGGATTGAAGGACAAATAACTCACCCTGCATAGATTCGGTAATTCTTTTCTGCGGTCTTGACTTGTGAAACAAAAACATACTTTGAAGGTACTTTTCAGCTAGCTCCATGTAATTCATCATCTCACCATCTTTCTGCGCCAAATGCTAACACTGTTAATAATATATGGGTGTTAGGCATTGTGTCAAGAGGATGTATAAGGCAAGCGTTTATAACGGAAATACAACGGTAAATATGCTGCCTTTACCGGATTCACTTTGAACGCTAACGCCACCACCACAAAGTTCCACTATGCGTTTTACAAGTGGAAGTCCAAGCCCGTAGCCTATTTTGGAATGAGAAGTATCACCTTGATAAAATTTATCGAAAATATGAGCTTTAGTCTGATCGTCCATGCCAGATCCATCATCCCGAATAACAAACCGAATCTTGTCATTTTCATTGGCAAGGGTAATATCAATATAGCCACCTTGATTAGTAAATTTAATGGCGTTATCTAAAAGATTAAGCCATATCTGCTGTGTCAAATCTTCATTTCCGCTATAAATCACCTTATCTAAGTCCACATTTACGGTAATCTCTTTTGAAGACCATTTGGGCTCCATTAAAACGATTGACTTTCTAATTTGTTCATCCAGCCTGAACGGGGTTTTATCTACAACAATTCCAAGGTTCTCGTATTTTGACAGAGTAAGAACATTGGTGGACAGTGCAGCTAAACGCTCTGATTCCGTTATGATAATGTCAAGATACTCCCTTCGTTCTTCGTCTGAAAGATTATTTTCTTTGAGCAGTTTTGCAAAGCCACGTAAAGATACGATAGGAGTTTTAAATTCATGGGAGAAGTTGTTGACAAAATCGCTCCTCAGTGTTTCAATGCTCGAAAGTTCTTGGGTCATTTTATTAAAGCTCTGAGACAATTCTTCTAATTCTCCAATGCCTTTTAGATCTACCTTAACGCTAAAATCACCTCCAGCCACCTTATGTGTGGCATCAATTACCTTGCGGATAGGATTCAGCGCTTTTTTGCTGAGAAAGGCCGTAAGTGCAGTTCCAAGCAAAATGCAGAGACCAAAGAGTATAAATAACGGGATAATGTGATTTCCAGTGCTCCCTCTCGATTCTGGTGCAAAATGATCCGAAAGAGAAATAACTCCAATATGCTGCAATAGGACAACACTCCCTCCGATCAGCAGAAATGTTGACACCATAACACCGAACACAAACATCACCAATGTTATAGCAAGACTCAAGCGCTTCTTAAAAAATTCTTTCAAGTTTTTTTCACCGCCTTATAGCCAAGACCCCGAACTGTAACAATCTCAAACTCTGACCAATCCCGAAATCTGTCCCTCAAGCGGTTTATATGAACATTAAGTGTGTGGTCATCGGTTTCAGATTCCATTCCCCAAATCTCATCCATAAGTTGCAGACGGGTAAAAATCATATTCGGATAAGAAAGCAGCTTAAATAATAGATAAAACTCTTTTTGTGGCAGTGTAATAACCTCATCTTCACGGGATACGGTCAGCGCATCATAATCAAGTACGACCTTGTCGACTGTTAACTTGTGTTCACTAGCAATCTTTGCTCTGCGAAGAAGTGCCTTAATACGAAGTATCATCTCCTGCTCATCTACAGGTTTTGTCATATAATCATCCGTACCAACAAGAAAACCCTTCCTTTTGTCCTTTGGTTCCTGCTTAGCTGTAACCATCAAGATGGGCAGATTCTCCCATGAAAGCCGGAGTTGCCGTGTTAACTCATAACCGTCCATATTCGGCATCATTAAATCAAGTACTACTAAATCAAAGCGCTGCTGTTCCATTAAATGAAGTGCGATGATGCCGTCCTCCGCCCAGTATGTTTCAAAACCGTTCTGTTTTAAAACGGCGCACATTAACTTTCTAGTGTTAGTATCATCTTCTACGACTAATATTTTCAGCATATTCAATGCCTCCATTTACCCCTTATTATTGCCAATTTAAATTTTACCTTCAAAAAGTAAACTGAATATCAATTGCATCAATCGTGGCGATTTGGTAATAAATGGCTTGTCCACAAAAGAGTTCAAGAACAGTGACTGGGATACTTACCGTAACCGTTCTATTGGCTTTGTATTTCAAAGCTATAATCTAATCGGCTTTCCTGTAAATTTTCAGCTACCATGATTTGATTTATTTCCACTCTAATCAAACAGGCCATTTCCCTTTTAAAGAAATGACCTGATTCCGTATTCAGAAATCGCCAGAATTACACCCGTCGTTTAGAATATATTTTACGCAGTGATTTGTTTTAATTGTTCCATGGAAATCCGATTGACGAACTTACTGAATTTTTCTTTGCCTTTGGCGTGAGCCTTGTAATAATCAATGATTTTCAGCACCGTCGGAATCACTTGTTCTTCGGTTAGACCTGTTAAAAAAAGCTGAGCTAAAGATGCCTTTATGCCTTTGGAATCTCCGCCCACATAAATATCAAACTTGTCTTTCATTTTGACGACCCCGATATCTCTTAATAGCGGTTCACTTGTTCCAAGAGCGCAACCGGCATACCCAACCTTAAGCGGGGTCGGTGTTAAAATGCCTGCGATGGCAAGGTTCAACTTCTGTGCAATGCCCAGTCCCGCATCCTCTGGCCCCCTGCAGAAATTGCAGGCAATCAGGCTTTTGGTTGCAAAACCCGAGGGATTGACTTCGAGGCCAACGTTACGCAAATCTTGGATCACCGTATCTTGCGAATCAACAGAAACTTCAATGTACAGCTGTCGGAATGGTGTCATTTCAATCTGTTGATCTGGACCCATAAGCTTACTGATAACGAGGAGCTGCTTAGCAGTAAATAAGCTTCCTCCGACTTGAACCGGTGGGGACACAGCAATCACAACTTTGTCATTAGTCACCTTTTTCACCCCCCTCCCAGAATCGTATATTTTTCAGTTGTAAACCACAACATGAAGTCATCATGGCAAAGACGAAGATACCAAGAATTCTCTTGGTATCTTCATCTCATTTAGACAGGGACTCACAGACTTGTGGTTTTAACGCTCAGCCTATGTTTTAAGCAACGTCGTAACCTTGATCCTCAATCGCTTCCTTTATGGCGTCTAAGGTAAGTTTATTCTCGTCGAATTTAACATCAACCGAATTGGTAGCTAGATCCACTTTTCCTTCGGCTCCAACTTGTTTCAAAGCCCCTTCAATCGAATTTACACAATGCTGGCAGCTCATTCCGCTGACATTTAAAGTAATTGTTTTCACGGATCAACACTCCTTTATTTTTGTTGTAATCTTAGTATACCCCCCTATAGTATAATTTTCAAGTTATGATTTATATATGGATGGCATTCCAGGTGTGTCCTAAGACGCGGTAGAGCCTGGAAAAACATTTACGAGCAGGTTAGTGCCTATTCCATTTTTAACGCATTTTTACTTTTGACTTATTGAATTTTCAATAAGTCACTGATTTCCTTAAGATTCTCTGCGAAGCCGACAAACACCTGATCACCAATGACAATGGTCGGGACGATTTGTTTCCCTGTTAATTTTTTTACTTCGACAGCATAATCGGGGTTTTCATCACAATTGTAATCTTCATAAGATATATTGTGTTCCTTGAAGTAACGCTTGGCAAAGGTGCAATCACTACATGTTGGAATGGTATAGATTTTTACTGCCGTCATATCCTCATCCCCTTATTTTAGTCAATCACTGTATAACCTTTGCCTCGGATCACGTCCTTAATATCCGCCAGCTTTGTTTTAGATTCATCATATGTTACTTGTACAGTGCCTTGGTCAAAATGAACCTTACCCTCAACAACCATAGGATCAAGAGCACCTTCAATTTTTTGAATGCATGAACGGCAAGTCATACCTTGCACTTGAATGCTTGCTTCTTGCATGAGATCACCTCCTTTCAATCGATTGATTGTTTTCATTTAAAAAAGCTATTTTTTAGCTTTTATTTTGACCCGTTGAAGTCGAAGTGCATTCAGTACGACAGAGACGGAGCTAAGAGCCATTGCCGCTCCTGCGACCCACGGTGCCAACAATCCGATGGCTGCTATTGGAATACCAAGCGTGTTATACCCAAGAGCCCAAAACAGATTTTGCCGGATGTTCCTCATCGTTTTGCGGCTCATATAGATCGCGTCTGGAATGCTCGTCAAGTCACCACGCATGAGGGTCACGTCGGCAGCTTCCATGGCAACATCGGTCCCCGTTCCAATGGCCATCCCGATATCTGCTGTGGCCAGAGCCGGCGCATCATTGATGCCATCCCCAACCATCGCAACGGTTTTTCCTTGTGCTTGAAGTGCTTTAACTTCTTCTGCTTTTCCTTCAGGAAGGACTTCAGCGCGTACATGATCTATTCCAACCTGAGCCGCGATCGCTTTAGCGGTGCGCTCATTATCCCCGGTAATCATAATGACCTGAATTCCCATTTCTTTTAATCGACTGACAGCTTCTTTCGAGGTTTCTTTAATGGTGTCGGCCACCGCGACCATACCCGCATACCGGTTTTCGATGGCAACAAGCATTGCGGTTTTCCCGGTTTCCTCGAGCCGGGACATCGTTTCATAAGCTTGCGTTGCTTTGACTTCATACTTTTCCATTAAACGACGTGTGCCGATCAGCAATTCTTTACCTTCAACTACAGCTTTAATTCCGTAGCCAGGAATCGCTTCAAAGACTTCAGTTCCAGGAAGCGTGATTTGGCGTTCCTGGATTCCTGCCACAATCGCTTCGGCCAAAGGATGCTCCGAGTTTCTTTCGGCAGCGCCGACAAGTCTCAGAAACTCTTCTTCATCACCTTCGGTGATTACATCGGTCAGTTCAGGTTTACCTTTGGTGACTGTTCCGGTTTTATCCAGGATGATCGCGTTAATCTTATGGGTCTGCTCCAAGTGCTCTCCACCCTTGAACAGTATCCCAAGCTCTGCTGCTCGCCCGGAACCGGCCATAATGGAGGTCGGGGTTGCCAAGCCGAGAGCACACGGGCAGGCAATGACAAGAATAGCTATCGCTTTTTCCAAAGCTTCTGCAAACTCACCTGGTGTTACGAAGAAGAACCAAACCAGGAAAGCTACAATTGCAATCCCTACAACAATCGGAACGAAAATACCCGAAATTATATCTGCCACCCGCTGAATAGGGGCTTTAGAACCTTGCGCCTCTTCTACAACCTTGATAATCTGCGCCAGAGCCGTTTCCTTACCGACCTTCGTAGCTTGGATGCGCAGCATGCCATTTTTATTAATGGTCGCTCCGATCACCGTATCTCCAGCTTTCTTCTCCACCGGCAAGCTCTCGCCTGTTAACATGGATTCGTCAACGGATGAGGTTCCTTCGAGCACTAGGCCATCTACAGGGACTTTATCACCGGGACGAACGAGAACAATGTCACCAGTAATGACTTCATCAACCGAGATCGTCATCTCTTGGCCATCGCGCACAACAAGCGCGGTCTTGGCTTGAAGTCCCATTAAGGATTTGATCGCTTCTGAGGTACGGCCTTTGGCGAGTGATTCAAACAATTTACCCATGATGACCAGCGTGATCAGAATGGCACTGGTCTCATAATACAAGGATGGACCGTGATGAACACTGCCACCTGCAGCGAACCATTTCAGCGTCAGGTACAGGCTGTAAGAATAAGCCGCTGACGTTCCTAATGATACCAACACGTCCATATTCGCGCTTCCATTTCGCAGCGCTTTATAAGCGCCGACATAGAATTGTTTGCCTACATAAAACTGAACCGGTGTAGCTAAGATGAGCTGAAACCATGGATTCATCAGAATATCCGGCATGTAAATCCAAGAGGTAAACGAAAAATGTGCAACCATGCTCCAGAGGAGCGGGAAGGATAAGATCGCCGAGAGGAGCAAAAGTCGTTTTTGATGCTTAATTTCTTGTTTGCGGTGATCACCGGCTTTTTTTGTCTCTTGCTTCGTCACCGCTTTATAACCAAGCTGTTTTACCTTGTTCTGCATTTCAGTGATCGAGATATCTCCAGGTGAATATTCCACTCTTGCTGTTTCCATGGCAAAATTGACGGATGCATGTGTAACCCCTGGAAGTTTACTCAAGCCTTTTTCGATTCGATTTGCGCATGCTGCACAAGTCATACCTTCCAGGTTAAAGTTAACCACCTCTTTGGCAGTGTCGTATCCCAGCTTTTTGATCGTTTCCTCTAATTGATCAACACCGACTCTGCCTGGATCATAGGTTACGCTGGCTTTTTCCAAAGCAAAATTGACGTTGGCTGAAGAAACACCCTCCAGTTTGTTCAAGCCTTTTTCAATTCGATTTGCGCATGCTGCGCAAGTCATGCCTGTGATTTGCAAGGTTGTCTGTTTACTTTCATTTCTAGCCTGTGCTTCCATGATTCATCACTCCTACTGGATAATGGCAAATTCAATTTGTTGTTTTAGTTTTTCATTTTCGGGGTATTCGCACCCTTGAACTTCTTGTATTTAGTATACCCCCGTACCCTATATTAAGTCAATGGGTTTCCCATTTTTTTGTGTACCCCAGTACCCTATAATGATGATCTAAAAAAGAGCAGCACCAAGTGCTGCTTCAACCTCATCTATTTCATTAATTTATTCATCGTGGTTAACAGTTCATCCAGTACTTCTGTATCGCCGTCTTGTATACGCTCGATGACGCAGCTTTTCATGTGATGTTCCAGCAATAGCTTACCCACCCCGTTTAATGCGGACTGGACTGAAGCAATCTGATTCAGAACGTCATCACAATAGGTGTCTTTTTCAATGAGGCCCTTAATGCCGCGAATCTGTCCTTCAATACGATTCAATCTAGAAATCATATTACTTTTCTCTTTATCCGAATGATGGCTCTTCCGCCCCATTTCATCGCTGGAACAGCATCCTGGTTCTTGGGTTAACGATTCCTTTTTCGTTTCAACTTCAACATTCATTCCATTCACCCTCCATTCTTGAAATACACGATAATTCTGTGGCGATTCAATTATTTGTTTTTCTTATACTAATTTATACCCCCCCTCCCCTATGCTGTCAAGTTATATATACAGCTTATCCTTTCCCGTTCTTCCTCAAAAATGAAGAACTCCAGCCTGGGAATAGGCAGGAGTTCGGTTTGAATTACATCGTATTTGACATGGTGGTATCAGCTTGTTTTGGGGATCGTACAAACAATAGGGTTAACAGGGCTCCGGCAAAGGCAACGATTCCAGACCATAAGAAGGCAGATTGAAATCCGGCGTTAAGGGTTGCCGCAGGATTGTCACCCGTTTGGACAGCGGTTGTGGTGGCTGCGATCGTCACCATGATGGCAAGACTGATGGCGGAGCCAATCTGATAACTCGTATTAGCTAGACCGGACGCCAGTCCGGCCTCCTCGGGTTTTGCTCCGGACATCGCAGTCATCATGGATGGTATATAGGCCAGTGACATACCAAGTGCACCCAAAAGCGACGCAGGAAGCACGTTTACCAGGAAGCTTCCATCCACTGGCGTATTATTGGAGAATAAAATCAAGGAAGCACCCAGAGCTGTAAGCCCTATGACGATATTTGCTTTCACTCCGAATTTGGCGATTAATTTACCAGTCACCACGATCATGAAGATGGCAATTAATATAGTCATCGGGAGCAAAGCAACCCCGCCAGTAAATGCTGAAAATTTGAGAACTTGCTGCATGTAGAGGTTGAGGAAATACCATAACGGAATCCATCCACCGGACAACATGATCAAAGCGATGTTTCCAGCAGCCAGGTTCGGAGCCTTGAAAATTTTTAAAGGGATCAAAGGTTCTTTTTTGACTGCCTGAATGATTAGGAAAAGGATGAAGAGTGCTGCACCTGAGATGAGGGTCCATACTGTGGTTGGGGCTCCCCATCCATTATGTTCTGCCGTAACGATGCCGTACACGATTAATACCAAAGCTGCGGTGACAAAAAGGGAACCGATGATATCGATGCTTCCTTTTCCTCTTTTCCCTTTTGGCAGCAGTCCCGGCGATAAAATGAGTGCGAGAATCCCGACGGGAACATTAATTAGAAATGTCCATTCCCAGCTGAGCCACTGCGTAATGACACCGCCAAGAAATACACCAGCGGAACCTCCTGCAGCAGCAGATGCACCCCAAAATCCCATGGCTTTACCTAATTCTTTCGGATTACCACTAAACAGGGTCATAACAATCGTTAAGGCCGAGGGAGCAATCAAAGCCGACCCGAATCCTTGCAAAGCACGCCCGATATTTAAAACATTCTCATTCCAAGCAAGACCCGCCAGCAATGAAGCCAGAGTAAGAATTAAAAATCCCCACATAAACATGCGTTTATGTCCAAACAAGTCAGATAGTTTTCCTCCAAGCAACAAGAGTCCTCCAAAAAAGATAACGTATGCATTAAAAACCCATTGCAAGCTTTCCTGGGAATACCCCAGAGCTTCTTTGATAGCAGGTAAGGCAACTCCGATAATCGATGTATCCATAATCACCATAAAATTCGCAAGGCATAACAACGCTAGTGCCATCCATCGTCTTGGATCAGCTTGGGAAAGACTTTGGGTCTGTATTGACATGAGTGGACCTCCTACAATTGAATTCATCGACACTCCCTTGACAAGACCCTTATTCACCCGTGACGGCCGTCATTGACGAGTGTTGGATCCCATAAATTACCGGTCGATGATGATATAGTATAGCCCCCTATCCTATATTGTCAAGACTGTTTTTATTTTATGTTGTGTTAGTTCATGATTTGAATCGTGAAGAGATCGTTTAAGGTAAAATTTCAAACAAGAGGAACACTCCAAATAAAGTCCATGATGAACAATAATCCCCACCAGTTGTTGCTACTGGTGGGGATTATTGTTATTTCACGTATTTCACAAGTGTTAAGAGACCACTTAGTTCCACATCGAAGAAGCACCAAAAAAAGGTACCAAGCTAGCCCGTTTCATTGGTGATTCCTCCATCATGTGTTAGCCCTATTATGCTAACTCCAGAAATGGCTTATGCAGCCAAGTCCATATCTTTGAGGAAGAAATGATTACAGAAGGCGTCCTTTGATGAGAACCAAATAGATATACCCCGACTATTGCACTGCCAAGCAACTCCTCTACAACTTTTAATGCTTGGATCGCTTCCTTCGGTATTTTTTCTTTATTCAAGTCGCTCATCAACTATAAGCTCCTCCTGTCTAAAATGTACTCTTAAAGACAGATACTCATATGTGTTGACTACATAAGAATATTGCTGGTTAGTGCAAATAAGTGTTTTTTATTTTGGATGCTGTTGCGTTACGCAGTGAATCATACCTGTACCTTTTCCATTTACTTCGATTCCCCCACCTTCCAGACAAACACTAGTCTCAAACTGAGCAGTCTCTTCTTTTTAACAAAGTAAAAGGACGTGAGGATCGCATTACTAACTCATGCCCCGAAGACGCTTCAACTCAAATATTGCGCCCAATTTGATTTAGTTTGATTTTTTATTTCTAAAATAGTTTCGACTGTCACTTCGTACTTTCTCAGGCAAAACATGATCCAGCTCCCGATTTAACCAAGCAAGAGTTTTATTACGTAAAGCCCCGCGCATTTGCTCTTCTGCTTCTAGCATTGCCAAGTTAATTGTACATATTGGATTGCTTTGAGTACATGACGTACATTCTTCATTATCTCTATACATTAAATTCGTTTTTAATATATTTTTACATTGGAAAACAGGTTTCTTTCCTTCAACTGCTTCAATTACATCCCAAAACGAAATTTCCTCGGGAAGTCTAGCTAATTTATACCCCCCCTTTACTCCAGGTGTTGAACTCACAATACCAGCCCTAGACAATTTACCGAAAACTTTCGAGAGATACGTTTCCGAAAGCCCTTGAAATTCTGAAAGGTCCTTTATTCCTATAGTTTCTTCATGTGGAATATCTATCAAATAAACAAGGCTATGCAAAGCATATTCAACCATTACACTGTATTGCATATATCATATCACCTGCTTTCATGTTAAGAGGCACACAAAGACATAGTATAGCATCCATATCATTTTGTAAATTTACATAGATTAAATGACTGTATTCTTGACATTCGACGGGGCATATTATATTATGGACCTCATTAATCGCCGATTAAATTAATCGACAATTAGAAAAACCAATATAGATACTTTTCATTCAAGGAGGAAAATACTCATGAGTAAATTACTTATCATCAATGCACACCCAGATTTTGATTCTAATACCTCTGCTAGTCTGAATGTGTTTAATTACTTTCTAAAAGTATACAAAGAAAATAATTCAAAAGACGAAGTGATTGAAAGAATTAATCTGTACGAAGACGAAGTGCCCCTATTAGATAAAAATGTACTTAACGCATGGAGGAAACAAGCGGAAGGAAAAGAATTAACAAGCCAAGAAAAAGAAATAACAAACCGCATGAATGAGATACTAAAACAATTCAAAAGTGCTGATAAGTACGTAATTGTTTATCCATTGCATAACTTTAATATCCCCTCAAAACTAAAGGATTATATGGATAATATTATGATTTCAAGGGAAACGTTTAAATATACAGAGACTGCATCGGACAATGGTAGAAGATCCGTCGGTCTTCTCAATGATGGAAGAAGTATGGTTGTCATTCAAGCCAGTGGATCAATATACACCAATAATGACTATTATACCGAGGTGGAGTACTCACATAAATTTTTGAAGTCCATGTTTCATTTGATTGGAATCGAAGATTTTGAAACCATTCGAGTACAAGGATTAGCTGTTCTGGACAGAGATGAAGTATTACAAAAAGGGTATAAAGAAGCTGAGGAGCAAGCTTTAAAATTAGCAATTAAATAGGAAAATATTAAGGCAGCCGACTGTGATGGTTTATTACCGTAGATATCATGTGGATGAGTGCTGGGTATAGCTTAATCTTCTTTTTCTTTAGTTCAGACAGTAGACGGGTAATGTCAATATTTGCTGTCATGCTGTAGGTGCATCTAACATCGTTTAAATAATGTTCAAAATAGGGTTTTCTACTATTTTAGGAAGTCTACTCGACAGCTTTTTTCATATCCACATCACATTCCTTCAAGAAATTATTATGTAAAGAGGAGAATACCATCTTCATAGTCCAAAACCAAAATATTGCTTTCAGATGATTGCTATCTCTAATTAGTAATTTGAACTCTACTCTTACTTTTGCTTAATCGGCATATAAAAATCAAGTATCAGTATTTTTTGTCCATGTTTTTGGGGGATTCCAAATCTTTGATCCGTATAAACTTCACATGAGAAGTAATTTTGCCAATCCACTTCATATCCATTTTGATGAATGGCTTCCATTGTCAGTTGATGTGCATTCGGGTAAATATCATGCTCTTCGCCCTCAATCCATGTTTTTGCAATGGTGCAAGCTGGTATGTCATATGCTGCATACCCATCAGGAACAGGTATATTAGCTTTCATTAAAAAGCCTGCAACGTAAGTAAATGTTTCATCCTCTTTGTTGAAATCTCTTGTGTATCCCTCGTAACCATTCGGCGTTTCGGCAGGACAATATTCAGTCATGTTTTCAAGAATATCAAACGTGCCGTCGGAAAAGCATTGTTTCCACAACGATGGAATTGTTGGATATTTTGATGGGAAGATAGGATTAAAGTTTTCAATCTTGGTTCTAATTTCTTTTCCAACCATCTTGTACGGACCAAAATCAACAAATTCAATTTTTTTCAATTTAGCCACTGTCATCTTCCTTTCGAAATAATAGGAACCCATAGTTCATTTTGAGGATGGTGTCCTGGAGGATAATAGCATTCAACTGCTGGTAAGTCTGCCAATACATAATTTGATGTAGGAACCCAATCCGTATACAGTCGCTTCCAAGCATTAATAAGGTCAGCAGGATTTTGGGCTTCAAATATGACCCATTGGCTTTTAGGGAAAGTCAGCTTTTCCATATCCGCAGGAGTTTCTTTTTCATAAGGAACAGCCAAGTGATAGAAGAAAGTATCATTTTTGCCCCAGTCACCTCCTGATAAAATACCCAGTATGCCTTTAGGTACTTTTTCAGAGTTTTCACCCATTAAACTCTGTAATTTGTCACCAATACCATTCTGTCGTGCTTCTTGCCAGATCTTAGGTATGGAATTGAACGCATGATCATTATTCACGCAATTTTTGAAACCTGCAGTTGAAAACCCAGGTTTTTTTTCAATTCTGTAGTTCATTTCTGTTCTCCCCGCAATCGAAATGTGGAAAGACATACGTGGATAAGCCTTCAGTTTTACACCTGATTTACGAGATGATGTTGGTGAAATCCCGTGAAGTTCACGAAATGCCCGTGTAAATGAAGCATGAGATTTATAACCATATATTTGTGCAATTTCAATCACACTTTTGTTGCTTTGCTGCAGCTCAAAAGCAGCAAGTGTCAGCCTTCTTCTTCTGATGTATTCAGAAAGCGTCACCTCTGAAATAAACGCAAACATTCGTTGGAAATGATAATCCGGGCAACAAGCTGCTTTTGCAGCTTGCTTATAATCAATTTCACCAGTCAAGTTGTCCTCGATATAGTCAATTGCTGCATTCATTCGATCAAGCCAATCCACTATTGGTCCTCCTTCCATATAAAGTCTAGCAGAAAAATAAACTGCTGCTTTGCAGTTGTTGTACAAAATATGCAAAAGAAAAATTACGACTGCACTTATCCGTTCCGCAAATTGAAAATCGTCATTCCTTTCGGTACAATTAATTCCAAACATCGTATGATTCCAAGCAAAGGGGCGATCACTTGCGTAAAGATACCAAAACCATCGGCGAGGTGGCGAAAATGCTGGGCACGACCGTAAAAACCGTCCGTTATTATGACGACATCACTCTATTGAAACCATCGAGCCACAGCGAAGGGGGACACCGGTTATATACTTCTGAAGATATTTCCCGTCTGCGGCTGATCACAACGCTGCGCTATCTGGACTTCGGCATTGACGAGATCCGCCAAGTAATGGCCGGAGAGATTCAGCTCACTACAGCACTCGACTGGCAGATTGAAGCGCTGGAAACCCAGGTCAGTACTCTGACTAATATGATTTCGATTCTGCGCCAAGCCAAAGAGCATGATTCAACAGGTACTTCCCTGCAATACATGAATGAGTTGGTCGACTCATTGTCCATGAATGCCGATAAGCGAAACCGGTTCATATCCAGCAAAATAGAAGAAATACAAGCACTTGGTCAGTTGCCGGCCGAATGGCAGAATACCTTTTTATATTTGTTCAATAAATATATTATCAATGAAGTCAAAGTAACGGCTGGTCAGACCGTAGCTTGGAACGAACTGCAAGCGCTTATGAACGACTCGCAGTATCTGGAGGATCTTGTCCGTTACGAACTGCCCTTTTTCAATATGGTCAGGCACCCCCGCGTTCCCGCTGCGGACTGGATCAGAACGCTGGAGAACATCCGGGTCCGGGTGGAAGCGGCCCTGCAACAAAGATTATCAGCAGACAGCGCTGTTGTACAGACTATTGTTGAGGATTTTGTGATGTTGTATGCGAGTCAGGAGCAGTTCCGTGATAAAGCCGCCTTTTTCCGCCAATATGCTCAATCCATGCTTCATGCTCCTACCGAGCGGATGGAACGCTTCAATAAACTGTGCTTGCTCCTCAATCCCAAATGGGACGTCGTTGTAAGAGGCAACGCCTTGCTGATGCAAGGATTGCAATGGAAATTCAGGCAGGAGGACTCTCACTCCGCTCCTTGTTGAAGTGTATACTCTGGATGGTCTCCAAGGTTGCAGTCCAAATATTGCAAGGGCTGCCCTTTTAGATAATGGTCAAAAAAATCAAGCGTGTACTCGTTAATTAACTCATGCGTTCCGCGCACGTCCACCCCTTCCATCCATCCAAACAAGGGAGTAAGCAGATACAGGTCCGAGAAACTCATATGTTTGCTGTGCTTAAAAGTCATCCAATAATTTCCTCCGGCGGTTACCGGTTCATACCGGGCAAACAACTCATCATAGTAGGCTGCAATCTCTTCCCTGTCCGTCCCCAGCGCGGCAATCTCTGCATCGCCGGTGTGGTCCACCCCTTTTAACGTGTCATCGGCACTCATGAGCAGAAAAGGCTTCTTCAAGCCGTAGGCAGGAATCCGCTTTTCACCGTAAAGTACACCATCCATATCAATACCCGCTTTTATTCTGGAATCGTCCAGTAGCATTTGTACCGTCGTGGCTCCCCCAAAGGAATGGCCGAACATGCCCATATGTTCAAGATCGATCCGGCCGGTAAACAGACCGCCAGGGTCATTCGCAGACAATGCTTCGATTTGGTCAAGCACAAACTTCGCATCTTCCACCCAGACTTGATTGCGCTCGTCCATAAAAGAATACTTCATTTGTTCATAGCCCGTCTTGCCTTCCGAATCAAACTTCACCACATGCTGGTCCGGGAATACGGAAGCCACGCTGCTATAGGCATGTTCAATCCCTACGACAATATAGCCGTGGCTTGCCAATTGCTCGACTTGGAACGTGTTCTGATTCTTGTAGCCCATAAATCCATGCGAGAACAAAAGTACAGGATATTTAGATTCTGTATCCGCCAGCCTGGCATTCGTAATAGCATGGGTATTGACCAGTTTCAACCCTGAGAATAAAAACTCCGGCAGCTGCAATAATTCATGCAGTCCTTCTACATACGCAGCAGGATCAGATAAATATGGTGCCGCTTTCCCTGTAGCCTCCGAATTTGCAGGATACCAGATTTGAACCATTAATTCGCGGGAATCACCGGACGCTTCAGTAAACTTTTCTTCCCGTGCAGAATCAGTCCAATGGTAGGTCGCTGTTCCTATCGCGTAGGGGCCTGTGGGTCCCGAGAAAGAAAATACAGGGAACAGGAGCGGCAGAACAATGGCCACGGCAGCATAAACTACTGTAACTCCCCCAAAGAGTACTGCCTTCCATCGCCGCCGCGGCTTGTTTGATGGCCTTGCTGCAGATCGGAAGAAAAATCTTGCTCCTCCCGTAATCGCCCATAGTGTGATCAGATACACCGGAATCATCGGCCACCGCAACCCTTCCACGAATGCATGGACAAGCAGCAAAACAGCAGAAATGCCGCCGCCTATCTGCCACTCATGCTGTGATTTGGGACGTCCTAGGGTTAACCGCCCCATCAACAATACATTAAATAAGACAAGCACGATTTCAATTAATCTCATGATTCTATAATCCTCCTTAGATTTCTCTTCTGGTTGCCGACCTGATTCCAAGTATAAAACCTCCTGTTAGAGGAGAATCAATACCTATTTATTCGATGAATGAGGAACCCAAACAGCTACATGAAAATAAAAAAAAGCCCGATAAATCAGGCTTTTCAACTTTCCGAATGTAACCATATTTTATACTTTTCTCTATTTGGAACAAGAAATATAATCTTCCTTTCCTATTATTCAAAAGGGTACGGCCTAATTTCATTCTAACAGACCGAACTTTTCGTACACTTTCAGAGTAACGACGCCATTCGGGATGAGACCGTTCTGACGTTGAAATTTTTTAAGCGCTATTGTTGTGGAAGATCTGAACCTTCCATCACATTGACCGTGAAAATATCCTGCGTTTTGCAATCTGTTTTGTACGAGCTGAACGTCAGCACCGACGTCCCCTTCACTTATCAATCTCGGTTCTTGATTCGCTTCGCCAAGCACATGGCCGAATATGGTTACTTTCGTTCCGATAGGAATCAATTCGTATAATTTCTCGACATCCCGATTTCTCATTCGAATACAGCCGTGGCTGGCATGTTGGCCAATGGAGTAAGGCTTGTTGGTACCGTGGATTCCATATGTCCCCCAAGGCACATTCAAGCCAATCCAACGGGAACCGAATGAAGGGCCCCAATTTTTCCCTTTATAAGTAACAATATATTCTCCGACGGGAGTTGGCGTGGAAGGATTGCCGACCGCTACCGGGAAGCTTTTATAAGGAATTTGGTCTAAATAAACGACAAGCTGATGTCGTTCCGGGAATACTTCAATCGTAATAGGACCGTTATCTTTGACGATCGGAAGCGATGGATTCGCATAGATATGTATCGGCATGAATGTTTGGATGAAAAATAAAATAAACAGTATGCCCAAAACTTGAGCTCGGTATTTAATCATTGCCATTCTCCTATGTAATTTTTCCATTAGCTTGACCAGAAGTCTGGAATTCATACAAGCATTTAGTTTAGCAAATAGCATTTGAAGGTCCTCATCTTCAACATCACAAAAAGTGGACATCCGTTATCCCAAACGGATGTCCACAAGTCAGATACTTAGGCTCCCAGCCGTACTCCTTCCGGCTTTTATTATGAAGAATACATAATGCGAGGACAGAAAACAATAATAATTGCGATTGAATACCATTTATGAAAAGGAGACCCTTTACCATGCATTCAGATTTCGAAAGTCCATTTACACGAATTCACCTGTTGTATCATGCGAATCAAAATGCCATTACCCCTGAGGAGATCCAACCCGAAATTAATAGCCACGGCTATCATTTTAGTCCAGAGCAAGTTAAACAAGAGCTGGATCATCTAACGAGTGAAGGTTATATAACTAGTATAGGTTCCCAATACGATATTACCTTAAAAGGAAAAGATGAACTTCGAAGTGTCCAGCAGCATTTGGAGACATTATATCAAGAAGTCGCAAAGAATAAATAATAAACAGTCCTATATGCCGGAACAGATCGAAGGAATAACTGCTTTGGCTGAAAACAAAAAACCTCCATCGCCACCGTAAGGAGCAAAGTGGCTGTGGAGGTTTTAATGTTTAATTGTAGCCCAGATAGGCAACGACAGTGAAATCACCCGGCGAGTCTAAGACAAGTCTATACTGTCCGTCGGGTTGATTCGAAGCCAAAGCAACCTTGAGACGTGCATATTGACCTGCCGCAATGGTATTCGTCGAATTACTCCCTACCAGCACATCTCCGGTCGGGGTAACCCGGTAAAGTTTAAAATTAACCCCGAGGCTAATCTGCCCGTTGTTTATGAAGTTGCCTTCGATATAAATATTGCCATGGGCTTGGACCGGCGCCCAAGTATCATTGCCTGTACCCGGTCCGCTCGAGGCCGCCAAACTAGTGGAAGCAAAACTGAACAGCAGGACAAGCAGGAAAGCGAAAGACACGATTTTTCTTTTCATACCATCTCAAGCTCCTTTTTTCATAGAGTGAACTCGACAAGCACTTTCTTTGTACCAGGCGGATGGTCTTTTACGTTTCGAATTCGTTTTCAAATTGAATGCCGTCGGTTGGCCGAACACCTCCCAATAGTAGAGTAATCGGGATATTCTGGCTGTTGTTATAAATATACATTACTTTTTTTACCATAGTCTATAAAAATTCCCTTAATTTTATATGAGTTTTTTATGAATATATCATGTTATTTTCTTCAGAAAAGAAACAATATTCCCCACACTCGACAAGTTATCCAGCGTTAGATCTTCATCACCAATGCTGATTTCAAACGTCTGCTCCAACTGAACGATCAGCGCGACAGCGGTGACCGAATCAAGTATGCCTCGCTGCCCAAGCAGAATTGTTTCCATGGACACCTCTTTGCTTCCTAATAGAGTTTGCACGATTTGAGAAACCTTGTGCTCCAATTCCCAGCGACCCCCTTGTTCAATCATTTAATGACACTCCTTTTCTATTTCCAAATGAATCCATTCCGGCCCTGAATAAGTATAGGGAAACGGCAGCACATAAATCGATTCCTCCACCCCCTGCATACGGCGCCTAAAACCTAACAGTTGCAGCAATAGTAGAGCAGGCCAATTTCGTTTCTGTGACCGATAACGACACACTGCTTCGGTCAACCGTGGCCTATCTTGATGCATTCTGGATAAAACAGCTCCCAAAAAAGCAGTACCGATACCTCGCCCCTCCATACGGCAGGAAATACAAAAAAGCTCGATTTCTGCTGCCGAATCATGAACATGCACCATCGCCATCGCCACAATCCCATGATCGCCAAAACGGTCCTTCATTTGTCCGAGATAGATGTACTTTCCTTCCGAAATGTGTTCCGCACCCATCGCGACATCATTTGTTGACGGCGTTTGGAGGATTCCTCCGAGATGACAAACTGAAATTCGGGAAGTTCGGGCAGTTCCGCTGTGTCATCGGCTTCGTACACATTAACCTCAGGCAGATACGTACTCACTTCATACCGTTCATATGGGTTGTCGTCAATAAAAGCAAGCGCATCGGTGTTGATGTTCATCTCTTGGGCGATTTTTCGAATGCTGTCCGTTTTTGAGCCCCAGCCGAATTGCGGATATAGGAAAAAGTGATCGATCCCAAGCTCCGCCAGCTTTTGAGAGGCCTGATCAGGATCGTTTCGACTGGCGATACTCTGCAAAATCCCACGATGATCAAGCGTACGCAAAACCTCCCTGATGCCCGGACGCAACTTAACCTCCCCGTTTTCAGACAATGTTCCCTGCCATAATGTATCATCAAGATCCCATATCAAGCATTTAATCATGTTCTTTCTCCCCTGCTACACCGCATTCGCTATATTCCATCGTCAGATGTGTCGGCATAAAGCCATATTTTTTGTACAGGGTTCGCATCGGCAGATTATGAACATGGACATGTCCCACGATTCTTTGGACTCCTCTTTGCTTTGCGAATAATATCCCCGCTTCAAATAGCTTGTCTACGCCTGCAGTACCGCGAAAAGGCTCGCTAATGTAAAAACTCCTGAACTGCATATAAGTCTCCTGTGTAACGGAATTCATTCTGAATCCCATCCACATCCATCCCGCGGCGCAGCCGTCGATGTCCAACACCAGCATTCCAGATCGTTCGCGAATCATGGCTTTCTCCAGCTTGTGCAAGTGAAAAGACAAGTCCGTAACGGCTTCCTCGCCAAAAGAGATCTTGGAAATCTCCCGTTCCCATTTCGCTATCTCGATCAAATCGCGAGCTTCAATTTGCCGTATGATCACGCTTGTCATTCCTTTCTGGAGATACCCATTTTTTGGCCACCATCTCAAATGTATCATGACCGCAGCCCGTGCATCCTTCATTCTTAAGCTGCTCTATGGTCGCAAATTCCCCGTTAATTCCAACATACACATCTCTTGAGCACTGCTTGCAACGGTAAGTACGAAGCGTTTGTTTCACCTCGCCTGTATACAAGGCGTCCGTAAATACTTCCGGATATTCCGGTTTTGACTGATCTGTTGTTTGCAGAATGAACATCTGGCTCCGGTTGGCGATCATTTCCGCGCCTTCGTAGGCGTTGAATTGTGGGAAATTAGCACTGACCGTCAGCCCCATCCGGACAAATTCCCGTTGCATGGCAAGCATAAACGCAGGCGATTTATGGGCAAAAGACAGAAAAATCGGCAGCCCCCTCTCCCTCTTTAATGCCTGCATGCCGCGCGATACGAACAACCCCATTCCCTGGAGTGTATAGGGCGGATCTGTAAAGAAACAATCGTACTGCCCGTGCAGGTTTTCTGGCAGCGGCTCCCTCAAATCCAGCCGGTGGCACCGAATCGGCAGTCCCCGCTCCTTTGCAATCGTATCAATGTACGTTAAGAATCTTTCGTCAATATCCAGAACATCTACATGCGTAACGGTGTGACCGCCATCTGGAAACAAACGCTGCAGCAGCAGACCAATAGACACACTCACCAGGTCATCATCGCCGACACATAAAATCTTCTTTCCTATCAATACATGCTGCTTCAAACAAAGGATGGCCCGGCGCAGGCTCGTTTCCGGCGTGCATTTGGACTGATCAATCTGAACGTCCACGGAAGGCCGCAGCGACAAAAGTTCCTCCAATATATCCAGCGTATCTTTAAGACTCTCGATCCATTTTGTCTCATCAAGCAGCTCGTGATAAAGGGAATGATTCAAGCCGCGGTATCCCAACTCCCGTTCAATCGATGCGAGTCCGTCCGTTGTACAGCGGACGCCGCGTTCCTGCACGAGCGCCCCCGCCTTAATCAATTCCCGTTTAATTGCCGCAGCCACGGGGGTCGGTAGCAGCGTTTTACGTGCCAACTCTTTCGTTGAAATCCCCGGGTTCAAGTAGCATTCGAGTAGTAGCTGCTCGATCACCTGCGTCCCTTCCTGCAGCCGGGTATTCCGACTTGCTTGTTCAATGTATGTCTTCACACAAACCCTCCTAAAAATTGTTATTTTGCCATTATGAGAATACAAAAAGGGCAGGAATGAACATACGTCATCCCTGCCCTTTTTGAATACTGCCTAAATAAACACCACAAAAAAACAAAAAACCGCGCTGAAGACAGCACGGATTGTAGGTGCATAACAATAGGCAGCACTAAGGCTTTGATTATTATCCGCTGTTCTTAACTAATTCCGAAGCCTTCAAAATGCCCATCACAAAAAAACCATGCTATATCAGCAATTGGTCCCAAGGACTGTTGAAAACTTCAAGTATGGAATTTGGTTAGTTAAGAACTACCGCCGACATCAACATCTCTCCCTTAGTAAATATTACCCTATATTACTATACACGATTACTAGAGTCAAGTTGATCAGTGGGGGCTTTAACTTACATCGAAATAGTCTCATCGGAGTGACATATCTTGCGTCCCCTGAGCAATTGATTGAAATAAGCGCCGTCCCCCACACACGGACTAACTCGGCCACCGTGGTCGGCCCAACAGGGGCGGTGGGGCTTCGGATAGGCGCGGTTCTTTGGCTTATTATTTCGATGAAAATTGGTCTCGGGCTCATACCTTGGTTCAAGGCCATCATGGAGACTCGCTCTACTTTTTGGCATAAGCTAAACAAAAAAACAAGGGGTGAGTCTCTTAACAATGAAATATAAAAGTACCACCATCAAGAGTAAATGGACGAAAACTCAGTGGTTGCTTCATGATCCCTTTTTCCAAAGATACGTACCGCGTACATTATTATTTAACAAAAAAAATCTATTCGCTATGCTGGACGACTATAATATCGTCTTCTTAAAGCCAACCAATGGATCAGGCGGAAAAAATATTATCCGTATTCGTAAAACAGACAAGGGTTACCAAAGCCAGCTGAATACTACTAAAACTTCGTACTCAAGTGCAACCCAATTGTATCGGGATTTGAAACGCTTTGCAGGGAGCAGACCTTATCTGTTGCAAAAAGGAATTCGCTTAGCCAAAAGCAAAGGTAAGCCATTTGATATCCGGGTTATGGTCCAGAAAACCAGATTTGGAGATTGGGTCAGCACCGCCCTATTCACCAAAGTCGGTAACCCCAAAAAGGTAGCCACCAATTATAATCAGGGCGGAACTATTCGAACTTTCAGCAAGACGATGAACGGTGCCGTTTTCAGCTCCATCTTCACCCCACAACTGGAGCTAGAACTCAAAAGACTTGGTGTTGCCGTTGGCCGGAACTTTGACCGTCATCACAAAGGCTTCCAAGAACTCGGTCTGGATGTGGCTGTCGATTCAAAGGGGACACCCTGGATTTTGGAAGTGAACACTCGGCCGCAAATATACCCACTTAAAGCATTAAAAGATCAGAGCTTATATAATAAGATTCTGTCCTATGGGAAGCAATATGGGCGTTTTAAATAGCCATAAAGTTAAACAAACCACCTTAATAACTAAACTGCCGAGCTCTGTGCCCGGCAGTTAGATTGAAGATACTATCATAATTATCTTTATAGGGTGCACAGTCGTTTCCAGTAGTGCTATTGATTCTGCTGCTTGTGGCTTTGATTATTGTGTGGAGTGTGAAGAGACACGGCTTCCCCCGATAACAATAAACACACAGATAACAAGCGTAACCTACGAACCAGGTTATTTATTCTTTATCGTTCTATCAATGATCGTACTCTACTAGAGATACGAAATGATTAACGTAAGGGATTGGTCAAAGAGCCATCGATTGCCCGTTCCTTATTCCTCTTGGAGCGAATTGCAAAAACAAATGGTAGAGCCAGGACTACAATAAGCGTTGATAAAATGTTCAAATCGTTGATGCCCATCGTTGTGGACAGGTGGGCTAAATTCAATCCGACGTCCCCATCCGTTAGCCTAGCGGCGTGATCTGTAGTACGTGAAGATAGCAGCGTGGTGAAAAGAGCTACACCGAACGATACGAATACATTCCGCAACCAGTTCTGAATGGAGGAGGCATGGCCGATGTACTCGTAGGAAATCTCCTCCATCCCGGCGGTCGTCGCCGGCATTAGCACTAGAGCCAGACCTAAACTGCGGATCGTCATCCACAAGAGCGTATAAGCAGATGAGCTGTGGACTTGAAGCCACGCTAGCGGCAGATTTCCTACGATCATCAACAACACGCCAACAAGTAGTAGCGGCTTGGGGCCAGCCACTTTATACAGCCTACCGACAACCAAGGACATAATTGCCATGGCTAGTGTAGACGGTAACAAAATGATCCCCGTATCAAGTGGCGAATGTCCCTGAACATTTTGCAGGAAGATGGGAACGAGGAGCATGCCCGAAAAAAAGTTGATCATTACGATACATAACAATATGACCGTCGACGTGAAGCGTCGGTTTAGAAACACTCTGAGCTGTAATAGCGGCGACTCGACGGACATCTCGCGCCAAAGAAAGAGCGCCAGCGCCAATAGCCCACCTCCCAGACAAAGGAGCGTTTCGGCCGACCCCCATCCCCAACCGGAGCCTTGCGACAACGCGATCAGCAGCAGCGAGCTGGCACCGATGACCGTCAAAAGCCCCCATAAGTCGAATCCCTTTGGTACTCTCAGACGATAGTAAGGAATGAAGAAAAAGGCAATAACGATTGCAAGCAGGCCGAGCGGCACATTGGTCCAGAAGAGCCATTTCCAGGATCCGTGCTGGATAAGCCAACCTGCATAACTCGGTCCAATAGCTGGCGCCACGATCGAAGCGGCAATCCAGATGCTCATAGCAACAGACTGCTGGTGACGCGGTATGATCTGGAATATCATGGTCATCGATGCGGGCACGATAATACCGCAGAATGCACCCTGAACAATGCGGAATGCGATCAGCATCGGCGCGTTCCAAGACAAGGCGCACAGCATGGAGGCAACCGTCATGCCAAGCAAGGCGAATATATACAGTCGCTTGTAACTGAATCGTTCACCGAAATAGCCGGCAGTTGGCGCGAACGTGCCAAGCGCCAGCATAAAGCCTGTCAATGTCCATTGCACGACGTTCAAGTCGGTGGCAAATTCTTTTTGCAAAACCGGTAAAGCAATATTAATCGTATTGCTGTTCAACAGCGAAAGGAAATTTCCCATGAAAATAGCTATTATTATGGGGATGAACTTCATAGGCTTCTGAGTTAGTGACTCTTCCGTGTTGATTAAATTCTTTTTTTCCATAGCAGGTTAAACCGTCCATTTACTTATATTGTTTACTTGTTAACAAAATATCTACTCGGACACATCCGCGGCAATTTCATTCCAAGCTTTGCCCGGACGCACTGGAACGCCGGGGGAATCGGCTGCTACCCTATACTGCCTTCCATCTCCAACTTGATGAGCCTGTTCATTTCCACCGCATATTCCATGGGCAATTCTTTCGTGAACGGCTCGATGAAGCCCATCACGATCATCTGGGTCGCTTCTTCCTCGGACAGGCCGCGGCTCATCAAGTAGAAGAGCTGGTCCTCGGATACCTTGGAGACGGTCGCTTCGTGTTCCAGCGTGATATTGTCGTTCATGATCTCGTTATAAGGTATCGTATCTGACGTGGACTCATTATCGAGAATAAGCGTGTCGCATTTGATGTTAGACTTGGCGCCAAAAGCTTTTCGTCCAAAAGAAGCCAGACCGCGGTACGTCACTTTACCACCGTGTTTGCTGATCGATTTTGATATGATGGTAGATGTCGTATCCGGTGCCAGATGAATCATTTTGGCCCCAGCATCCTGATGCTGCCCTTTGCCGGCGACTGCAATCGAGAGCACCGAACCCTTGGCTCCACGTCCCTTTAACAATACGGAAGGGTATTTCATCGTCAGCTTGGAGCCAATATTGCCGTCCACCCATTCCATCGTTGCGTTTTCTTCGGCTACCGCCCGCTTTGTCACCATGTTGTAAATATTGGGGGCCCAATTTTGAATGGTTGTATATCGAGCACGGGAATTTCTCTTACAGATGATCTCCACAACGGCACTATGAAGCGAGTTCGTGCTGTAAATCGGTGCCGTGCAGCCTTCTACATAATGGACAAAGCTGTCTTCTTCCGTAATAATGAGCGTCCTTTCGAATTGTCCCATGTTCTCCGAATTGATGCGGAAGTAAGCTTGCAAAGGGACCTCGCATTTTATCCCTTTCGGAACATAGACAAAGCTACCTCCTGACCACACCGCGCTGTTAAGCGCGGCAAATTTGTTGTCGCTCGGCGGAATAATGGTGCCAAAATATTGGCGCAGCAGATCCGGATGCTCGCGCAGCGCTGTATCGGTATCTGTGAATATGACCCCTTGTTCCTCTAGCTCTTTCTGGATGCTGTGATAGACGACTTCAGATTCATACTGGGCCGACACCCCGGCAAGAAACTTCTGTTCCGCTTCCGGTATGCCAAGCTTGTCAAAGGTTTGCTTAATCTCGATCGGCACTTCCTCCCAAGTTTTCCCTTGTTTCTCGGAAGGCTTGACGTAATATTGGATATCATTGAAATCCAGGGCTCCCAAATCGCCACCCCATGCAGGCATCGGCATACTTTGGAACAATTCCAGTGACTTTAGCCGAAAGTCGAGCATCCAGCCGGGTTCCCCCTTCATCTCCGATATAGTGGCAACAATCTCACGAGTCAGTCCTTTGCCGGATTGAAACACCGCTTGATGCGCATCTTTGAAGCCATACTGATATTCTCCCAGATCTACCATTTCCTTGGCCATATGTTGTCAACCTCCTTATTCAGATATGCTTGCTTGATCCAATTCCTTGATTTGTCCCAGCTTTTGCTCCACGAGCGCTTGCAGCTGAATGGCTACACCTTCCAACGGTACTTCGGCCACGACAGGAGCAAGGAACCCATACACGATTAGCTGCTCGGCCTCTACTCGGCTAATTCCTCTGGACATCAAATAATACAGCTGTTCCGGATTGACTTGTCCGACGCTGGCGGCGTGTCCGGCCTTCACATCGTCTTCATCAATCAACAGGATCGGATTGGCATCGCCGCGCGCCTCGGGATGCAGCATCAATATTTTTTCTGTCTGCTGTCCATTTGCCCCTGTTGCCCCCTTCTCAATTTTGGTGATTCCATTCAATATTGCGGTTGACTGCTCTCTCATCACCGCTCTGATTACCATATCGCTTGGCGAATTCTTGCCGATATGGACCGTCCGGGCAGTGATATTCATCGTCTGACGACCGGATCCCACCAAGATTGACTTTATATCCGAACCGGCCCCTTCGCCTTGGAGGATGGATACCGTCTCGCTCATTGTCTTACCCCAATTCATTTCGCCGATCAACCAGTTCACTTGTCCGTCGTGTTCAACGATGGCGCGCCGATAAGTTAGATCGATCAAGTCTCTTTCCAGTTGGTGCAATGACACGACATTGACCCTTGCCCCTTCGCCTACGAATACTTCCATAACGGCTTGATTCACCGCCACAATCTTATTTAATGAGGACATGGTATTCTCCACCAGCGTTACGGAACTATGCTCCTTGGCTACCACCAATACATGCGGCATAAAGAGCGTATCAGATTCGTCTACAAAAAATAGCGTCTGCAGCGGGGCCTCCACATGAACCCCCTCAGGGATATAAATAAAGGCTCCGCCTCTCCAGTGTGCGGCATGCTGCGCGGTAAGCAGATTCTCTTCAGTCTTCACTGCTTGCATCAAATAGGGTTTTACAAGTTCCGGATACTGCCGTGCTGCTGTTTCCAAATCGGTCAAAATAACTCCTTGCTCCCGCAACCCTTCTGTTAGATGCTTGATTAATGGGCCCGAATTCCGCTGTACCAGCACATTGTCAGAGTATACCCATTTCCTGATGGATTCCGGTAATTCATCGAGAGAGGTCACCAGCTCTGGCTTGCGGCAAATGCCTTGCTGCCGTAAAGGCCAGCGCTGCAGATTCGTTTTTTCCAGCTTTGGCAGCTGCAGGGTGGTAACGGCATCCAAGCCTCTCTTCCTCAACATGGTCAGCCAATCCGATTCCGCTTCATATTGAAGCTGCCCTGATGCCCGGTTCTCTGCACTGTTCATTGTCATGTTAGGCTCTCCCCTTTCAGATACGCGGTGATTTGGTTTGCATCGGCATTTGAAACGATTCTTCTTCGTCCGGAGCAACAGCTTCCTCTGTAATACCCAGCTCTTCTCTGATCCACTCATATCCGTCTGCTTCTAACCGCTCCGCTAATTCCGGTCCCCCAGACTTTACGATGGTTCCTTGCATCATCACATGTATGAAGTCCGGCTTTATATAATTAAGCAATCTCTGATAGTGTGTAATAATTAAAAATCCGCGGTCTGCACTTCGCAAAGCGTTGACCCCTTCGGCAACGATGCGCAGCGCATCAATATCCAGACCGGAGTCGATTTCATCCAATATGACCAAAGACGGCTCAAGCATCATCATTTGCAAAATTTCATTTCGCTTTTTCTCCCCACCTGAAAAGCCCTCGTTCAAGTAACGATGCATAAATTCCGGGTTCATCTCCAGCGTCTGCATGCTTGCTTCCATCATCCGCACAAATTTGATCAACGAGATTTCCTGGCCTTCTTCACGTTTTGCATTGATCGCACTACGCATGAAATCGGAATTCGTGACCCCTGTGATCTCACTCGGATATTGCATGGCTAGAAACAATCCTGCCCGTGCCCTTTCATCCACTTCCATCTCCAGCAGATCTTCCCCGTTCAGCGCAACCCTTCCCTCTGTTACTTCGTACTTGGGGTGCCCCATTAAAGCGGAGGCCAATGTACTCTTCCCTGTTCCATTCGGTCCCATCACGACATGAATTTCTCCGCCATTTACCGCAAGGCTCAGACCTTTCAAGATTTCTTTTCCTTCTACTGCCGCCTTCAATTGTTCAATCCGCAGGCTCACTGTCATTTCATCGCCACTCCTTTTCATATGCGTCGTTCAACCCGTATTCTTAAAAAAACTAGTGACAGATACGTATCCATTTCCATTTCATCGTATACTCACATTTTTTAATCTTTCGAAACCATACATCCTCCAATCATCAATATTTTGTTTACTAGTAAACATCATATTTGATAATGATTCTCATTGTCAATGATCATTTGAGAAAATCCTTGGTTGCGGCACTTGCTGAATCCGATAAATTGTGATATTTTAGCTTCCAAGTTAACAATATGGAGTGTGATTCCGGATCAATGGATTATCCTGACAGCATTAAGGCGTTAATTTATGAACAGTTGCTTCACTTCTCTCATTTGCATGAACAACGAATGGAGCTGGAACTTAAAGAGATCAAAGAGATGGTACAGCTCCGTCAACTGAAAGACGTACCTGGTAGTCTATCCACCATCCATGTTCTGGATTGCATCGGCCATTATGAACCGATTAACCATTCCGCGATTGCAGAAAAATTAAAATTGTCCAAGGCGAGCATTACCAAGATCAGTAAGAAGCTGCTTGAGCTTGACCTAATTCGTCGGACCCAGCTTAACGACAATCGCAAAGAGGTGTATTTTCGTCTGACGCTCCACGGGAAGCAGCTGTACGATTTGCATCGGGATATGCACGAAGCGGAGGAACGGCGCTTTATGCGATTTTTGGAGGATTACTCCGAAATCGAGCTGCAGACGATTTTTAAGTTTTTTCAAGGGATGGCCCGGTATATAGACGAGAGATAAACATTTTTTTTAATAGTATTGTTTACTAGTAAACAAAATAAACGAGGAGGAATCATATTGAATTTTTCCCAAACGATAAAAGAACGCAGAACCATCCGGAGATTCAACACAACACCAGTAGCGCCGGAACTGGTCGTATCCTTGATGAATGATGCGGTCAGCCTGTACGAAGCCGAAGGTACGCCGCGCTGGCGCTGCCTTATCGCCGGCACGCCTGAGTCGCGTCATAGGTTGGTGGACAGCATGATGGCCAAGATGAAGGAAAGCCGATTCGGCAAGCTCATTCCCGCTAAAATGATCGATTTCTTTGTAAAACGAATAACGGATATTCCCGCTCACCTGATTTTCATCGCGGAGTTCGACTCCGATCAGAGGCAGAGCGACGAAAATTACGCCGCGGCCTGTAGTGTGATGCAAAATTTTCAGCTGCTTGGCTGGGATCGCGGGTTGGGCGCGCTGTGGGACACGGACCCCATATTTCATAGCGAGGCGTTTCTTGCAGAAATCGGTTTGCAGGCAGGTGAAAGGTTTGCCGGGATTTTGCATGTGGGATATTTCGATAAAGCGCCGAGAGCCCGAAGAAGAACACCGGCGGAGCAGAAATGGACCGCATTCGGCGGAGGCGGGAAAGCGAATGGGCTTCAGTCGGATCACATGCGGATTTCGGCGCAGAGCATTCTTGATGTGCTGAATGACGCCGTCTGGGCGCCGAACGACGGACTAAGGGAGCCGTGGCGCTTTATCTATGTGACGGGCAACGAAGCAGCCGCAAAACTTTCGGATGCGTCTGGAAATGCATCGTTAGCTTTTCTCCTTGTTGTAGCAAAGCAAGAAGCTGATCTTCACAAGCAGGAGGAGGATTACGCGGCGGTATGCTGTTTGATCCAGAATGTTCAACTGGTAGCTAAATCTAGACCATGGTACTCACGCAGATCGATACCGGATTGGATTTATGACCAGGATCAATGCAAGCCGTTTGGCATTCAGTCGGGCGAGCGGATCGTAGCGCTGCTGGAATTCGGAGACAACAATCGACCGTCGGATTCGCATTCATCCCCTCCCCCATTCCTTAACATCACACATCTATGAGGGATATAGGAAACTCCAAGATCCGCTTATCTCAAACATTATTATCAAGACTTGCGAACTTTGAACGCCTCTCTGGCTATCGTTTTTTTGTTCCAATTTGTCTGGATCGGAGCTTTGTTAGAGTGGGTACTCCATAAGAAAAAACCGACCAAGACGAAACTTGTTTCCATCGCGTTGCTTCTGGTTGGTTCCGTGTTGGCTGCCAATATCCTATTTCAGGAACCCTTGGCATTGTCATGACAGGGAAGCCTTTGGGGGATCCTTGCGGCGTCATCTTTTTCCACATTCGTTTTTTTGAGTGGCTCAGTCGAAAAGGAAACCCCTCCTATTTTTAAAAGCGCTCTTCTTTCCACAGGAGGTGTATTGACTGTATTTATCGTGTTTCCGCCAACGTTCTTATTTGATTGGGATGTATTTATGGGGATCATTCCTTATGGATTAGCATTTGGCATATTCGGCGGCGTTCTTACTCCCCTTCTATACTCGATTGGAATGCCGCATGTCGGTTCCGGATTGGGGTGATCATTATTCTGGGCGGGATTATTAACAGCAACTTTCGATTTGATATTTGGAACAAAAAATCTATAGTTAAAGCAGACAACCATAGCTCCGTTTTGTCTCGATAGCCTAAGATAAAACAAAAAAAGGTTGCCTCAAACATCTTAATGAATGACTTTTTGGGCAACCTCTTCCTTAATCCCTGATTATTTATTTCCCATCAACGAATAATTCAAGTGAATTCCATCCTAATGATTCAGAGAGAGAAAGTAATTGCGCAAAATCTTCAGGGGGTTCTTTTGTAAAATCCTCGAAAAAACCTACGCTGCATCAAAATTTTGACCTCCCGAATTACAGGCCATAAAATCTTGCGAATCCAATAAGCGATTATCGTCCCTGAGTTCCATGAACTGGGATTCTGCAAGTACTCCTTGTATTGATCGTTGATAATATAAGTCCGAGTGGAAGTAGGGTTCTTCAGCCCAAACTTTTCCCACATAGCCGGATCATTCGAACCTCCAAGCTTTATGAGCATGTTCGCCGATTCTCTATTTATTTTCGCCGGAATTTGCTCGTATGCTTGGATAATTTGCACATGAAATTCGTCGATCGGATTGCGGTTAACAAGGCTTGTTAAATGGATGCCTTCGCGAATGTAAGAAACGTATGCCAGATGGTCAGCCCAGAACTTGTCCATATAATAAAGGCGTACCCGCTGCTCCGAAGGACTCATCGGCGTCTCGCCTTTCAAAATTCCGAGCCGCTCCTCGTATAACATGCGCCTCTGTTCCTCCACCATATCCGAATAACAGTTCAGTTCCCGGCGGATATCGAAGTTTTGGCCCATAATAACGCGCTGAATATGCGTAATTTTACCCCGAAGCACTGGCTCTTCGAGAGCCTCATCCTGCCTAGGAGCGCGAATCGCCTTATCGATGCCGAACCGAAGCAACAACTCGTCCTCCAAGCTTACGAAAAATACGGAAGCACCCGGGTCGCCTTGGCGGCCGGATCGCCCGCGCAGCTGGTTGTCGATCCGCACACTTTGGTGCATATGTGTACCAATCACGTACAACCCGCCCAGTCTGGCGACAACTTCTGCTTGCGTGGGGTTGCCGCCACCGAGCCGAATGTCGACGCCGCGTCCCGCCATATTCGTAGACACCGTCACGGCGCCGATTTCTCCCGCTTTGGCAATGAGTTCGGCTTCTTTTGCGTCATTTTTCGCATTCAGAACATGGCAAGGAACGCCGGCAACTGCTAGCGCCTCCGCCAGCATGTCAGATTCCTCGACGCTTGAAGTACCAATGAGAATTGGGCGTCCCATCGCATGGACGGATGAGATTTCTTGTACAAGCGCCTTAAATTTGGCTTCTTTATGGGTATAAATCCGATGCGGATGGTCGATCCGTATATTTGGCCGGTTCGGTGGGATTTGCACGACCTGCAGCGCATAAATATGTTCGAATTCTATTGCTGAAGCTTGCGCAGTAGCCGTCATTCCGCAAATCTTTGGATATAGACTTAGGAAGTGTTGAAGGGTGATCGTACCGAGAATTATTCCGCCGGCTTTTGACTGCAGCCCTTCTTTGGCAGCAAGCGCGGCTTGAAGCCCTTCCGGCAAATGCCTGTTCTCCGCCACGCGGCCGGTATATTCGTCGATCAGTTCGATTTTTCCGTCCCTGACGATGTAATCAACGTCTTTTTTCAATAACAATTCCGCATGCAGCGCGCAATTTAATGACGTTAACAAATGACTATTATGGCTATCGTACAAATTGCCGCTTCCCAGCAGCGATTCTGCTTTCGCAGAGCCTGCTTCATTTAAATAAACGTTCCGCTGGAACTCGTCGAAGTCGTAATGCTCATCTTGCTCGAGCTGCCTAGCCACTTCTGCGAAACGGATGCCGTCGTTGTCGGAGGAACTCGGCTCTCCAGCGATGACTAGCGGCACCCGCGCTTCGTCGAGAAGCAGCGAATCCGCCTCGTCGACGATGACATAGTGGAAAGGACGATGCACGGTATCGCCTTCGTCCAATGCGATCGTGTCGCGCAAATAATCGAATCCCGCTTCTTTGGCCGTAACATAGGTTATATCCGCGGCGTACGCTTCCCGCTTCTCGGATAATCTCATACCCACTTGAACCGATCTTACCGTTAATCCGAGGAGTCGATAGATCGGGCCCATCCACTCCGCATCACGATTTGCTAAATAATCGTTAAAAGTCAGCACATGAACGCCTTCGCCAGTTAGAGCATGTAGATAAGCAGGCATAACGGCAGAGAGCGTTTTTCCTTCTCCGGTATGCTGCTCAATCAAAAATCTTTCATGTAGAGCGATAGCAGCCATGATCTGGACATCGTAAGGCTGTAATCCGAGCGTTCTCTTCGCTGCCTCACAAACTAGCGCATAGGCATCGACAAGCAGCTCGTCCAAAGACGTACCTGATTTTGCTTCCTCCCTCAGCCGGAGAGATTCCGCTTGAAGCTGCTTTTCGTCCCATGCTTCCAAATTCCGTTTCCTGATGAGCTCCGCTTTGTCCCGATAGACTTTCAGCATAAGCCGATTATCTCGGTCTTTGAAGTCTTGCATCAACTTGACGGCTAAGTTCATGGGAATTTGATCCCTCCTCTGTAGAAATACGCGATTCTAGAGTGGCTAATTTTGTGAATTTTCTCCTACTCATCCTTTAACCTTCGTTGATATAAAACAACAGATATAATCGTGAATACAACCGTCCATGCCAAAATAATGAGTAGGGGTTTTAATAATTCTCCAGTGGTAAAGCCTATATTGCGTATGCCTAGCAAATGCACAAGTTGACTGCTTGGTAAGTAATCCAGCACTTTGAAGATCGGAAAATCATCCTCTAGAAACGCTCCCCATGGTGCCGCAGTGAAAACGAACGCCACAGGAAGTATAGATAATGATGCTTCAAGCAACGTATTGGAGAATAAACCGCATATCGCCCCGGCTGCTATGTATAGAATGATCGAAATAATGATTGCTACCGCAAACGCCCATATACTAGCTGGCTCATAGCCAATTATATACGTTGCAATAGCCAGACCTACAGCGGACATTATAAAGACTAAAGTACTTTTACCGATTAAAACATCCATGGTCGTGGCTGGAGTCATCATTAATGATCGTAAAGTGTTATGCTCCTTTTCTTCCGCAATCAAGCATGCTTGTGTTAAACATGTTAGTAACACAAACGAAGTATTAAGAACGAGACCGAAAGCAAAAGCTCCATTCAAAGATGGGATTGCACCTCGAAAAAGAAGTGCTAAGATAATTGGAAAAAGTAAACTAATGGAGACCGCATAATTGCGTGAAAACTCTTTGTAATCCTTCACAAATATCGCCCCGGCACGTTTTAATGAGATACTCATAGTAACTCACTTCCTGTCATTTTAATAAAAATATCCAATGCCAAAGCGCATCTTCTTCATCTGGCTGATTAAATACACTAGCCTGTCCGCTTGTCCATCTACTCTCTCTTACTTTTTGCAGATTAACAATGTAGGGATCGATGACACCTAAAAAAATCGAAATTTAACAATCTCTGCTCGAGTTCCGGTTAACGTCAAAGCACAGTTATAATTTTCTCCACCCACATGAACAAGGATCGAACCATCTATACTTTCTATGTAATCAACTTCAGGCGGATCAAATAAAATCACTTTGTCCTTTCTTTTCGTATAAATCTCCTGCAAGGTTAGTTACTTTAATTAGGAAGGTGACTAGTTCTTCCACCCTTAAACGCATATACTCGCTTTACCCAGCACGAAATAAAAAAATTGCTTGCTGTCCTCCCAGTCAGTTATGCATGGTATTTTTTTGGAAATGTAATGTATAATATTTTTATATTATATGACATATTTAAATTTGTTTGGAAGCATATTTTAGACTTATATTTTAGAATTAGGAGAAATTCGGAGATGGTTATAAAAAAAAGAATAATTGGGTTTTGTATATTCATTTTAATGATTACAATGACAGCTTGTAGTAATAAACATCTAGAAAGTAGTATACAATCGGATCGGATACCGATGGTAATGATTGAAGATCATCTTTATCTTGATACTGGTAAGCGGATTTCCATTGAAATAGATGATTCCTCTTTAATGGGCACAATTACATCAGAAGTAGCTGGTTCTGAAATTCCAGTAAAAAATGATCAAAGTAATTTTGGGTGTGTTGGGGCCCAATATGCTTCTTATGAGGAGGGTATCGTTGTTATGGTAGATAATCAATGGCAATTATTTCGTAAAGAAAAATTAACTTTAGAAAAAGTGATAGAATTATCTCATAAAGGACAAGAACTTTCATGGAATGATTTTAAAAGTTATGATAGTACGGAAATAGGCAGCGGACTCTATATCTTGCGTTATGAGTTAGATGAAAGCTATTACCTTCTTATTGGAGGAAACAATCCAAGGAAAAAGCCTGCATATATTAGATTGGTAAAAGCCGATCATTCAGAAAATTATATAGATATCAGAGAAAATAATGTAGAGGAGTTTATTTCAAAGTAATTAATTTGTGGTATTTATAATAGTAGCGAACTATTCTAGAAATAGTCTATATATAGCAGGCTCAGCAAGAACTTGAGCCCGCTATTTTTATTCTATTAAATTACATTTATACTTTATTTTGTAATATAATTAGAAAGCATAGACTCTGATAAATCTGCTGATCAAGCTGTTAATCAAGCTGCTGCGGCAGACTCTAAAGCTATCTATACTTTCTATGTAATCGACTTCAGGCGGATCAAATAAAATCACTTTGTCCTTTCTCTTCGTATAGATCTTCTGCAGTGTTATATTGGCCCGATCTTGTTCCGGCACTTCCTGCTTATCCTCTACCGAGTCCCGAATATCCAGTGGATGAAATCCGAACTCGTTTAATCGATAAATTACATCACAGGAAATCATTGCATCCTCTAAATTCGAAGTTAAAATTAGAATCTGCTTTTCTTTCGAAAGGTCATCTAAAATCCGTTTAAAATGACGACGATCTTGTTCTTCCAAGTAAAAATAGGGTTCCTCCAGTACAAGTGTAGGCTGATGCGCAAAAAAGGCACGCAGCAATGTCACATACATCCTTTTCGATGAACTTAGATCCTTGATTTTCACCTTCCGTTCTTCTTTTAAAGCAAAATAATCCATTAACAAAGTGACACGCTCATTCCTCTCCGTTACTTTGATTAGGAAAGTGATTAGTTCTTCCACCGTTAAACGCATATACTCGCCTTGCCCAGCTCGAAATAAATAATATTGGGAATGATCCTCTAATTGATTCATTAAAAGCTGCTTTCGCTTTAAGTCCGTTATAATGCCAATCGTTTGGTTCGATGCTATATTTAATTCGATCTTTGGTAGAAATAATTTCCCATCATAATACATTGGTTGAAATTGCATGCTGTCCTCCTGTTCAGTGCTGCTATAGGATATATAACAATTATAATGTTGGGATTTGTCAGTTTCTACTAAAAAGTTACAACTGTCCTAAAACCTAAGTTTGAACAGCGCGAGGCTGCCGCGGAGTTTGATACGGCAGCCTCGCTGTTTTCTAGCGTTTTTTTTGAAAAGGCTAGAAATTAACGCTCTACAATAATGCTACAATATTTCAATGTACCCTTCTGTTCCATTCACGCGAATTCGTTGCCCATCTTCGATCAGTCTGGTGGCATTTTCCACCCCAACAACTGCCGGCAAGCCATATTCACGCGCGATAACTGCTCCATGGGTCATCAGTCCGCCAACTTCCGTGACTAACCCCTTTATGATTACAAATAAGGGGGTCCAGCTGGGGTCGGTAAAAGAGGTGACTAATATATCCCCCTCTTTCAGATCGGCCTCTTCCATCTTCAAAATGACACGCGCCCGCCCCTCTATAACACCGGAAGAAACGGGGAGACCAGCAATCGCTTTAACCGGGAGGTTTTCTCTGTTGTACTCGCCTGTAATGATTTCGCCATCCGACGTAATAACACGTGGCGGAGTTAGTTTTTCATATAATTTGTACTCGTCTCTTCGTTTACCGATGATCCGGTAATCCAATTGTTTGGTGCGTACGACTTCGTGAAGTTCCTCAAAAGTCAGATAGTAGATATCTTCTTTTTCATGAATAACGCCTATTTGTACGAGTCGCTCAGCTTCTTTCAGTAAAGCCCGCTTATAGACGAAGTAGCGGCTAACATAACCGTATTTGGGATACTCCCTATACCCAATGAAATTCCGAACGAGGTCGATCATTCGTTTTGTTTCTTTGGCTTTTTGTTCACCATCCGGTAAATGCTTCAATCGATCTATTAACTCTTGTTCTTTTTCCAATGCTTCCTGGCGCCCTTGCTCGAATTTTCGGCTACTGGTATTAGGTTCAAAGTTCTTGATGTTGCCAAGAATCAATGGGACTAGAGTGATAGGTTTTTCGCTCCATCGAGTTCTCGTAATATCGATTTCTCCGGTACACCGCATTCCGTATTTACCGAGAAAATCATAGATCGCGTCACGGGTTTCCCGGCCGCCCTTAAACTTAACCAGTTCATCCAAAAAGTCATCATCTTTTGCATGCTGTAAATAATCAATGACTTCCGGATAAGGGCGAATCACATCCGCGACATCCAAAAGCGCCAATCCCATCTGCGAAGTAATATTGTTTGGTACGGATTGAGAAACCGTATCTGCCGCGTTTTTTTCACCTAACCATTTGTACATGTTTTCATTGATCCACGATGAAGCCTCCATAGCAGACATAAACACAGCCGTACTTTGCGGATCAAATAAGATCTTCTTTAATTGCTGGATATCCTCCAGAATAAAACCAAATAAATCCGCCCCTGATTTCGTTCGGATATTTTGTTTTAACTCTTCTATCGAGGTTTGAGTACGCTTGATCAAATCGGAAACGATAGTCGGATCGTTCTCGAATTGCGCCAGCATATCTTTATTACTTCTCCCCAGAATCGGTGCTGTTTGATCATTGGGTAACAGTTTTATAAAATCTCGCTCTATGATGGTCATGAGTGCGCCTTTTATGAGCGGATCGGATTCCATGGAATTTAATAAAGCTTCCCGGCCGACAGGTGTAGCCAGCCTAGGTGCAACATCTACAAACAACCTCCCACCGGCTTTACGCATAGGTGCAGGAGTAATTAACAGGTAAAAAGACAATCCCAATGGTTTTATGGGGTCTGTCATCATTTGTTGATGACCAACAGATAGATAGACGTGATTTTCTTGGTCATTCGCTTCAGGGATCGGGTATAAAGTCGTGATGGGCCGACTCTGGACAATATAAAATGTATCATCAGCCAAACACCATTCGATATCTTGGGGCTGGCCGAAATGAGCTTCGATCCGTCTTCCAATGTGTGCTAGCTGTAAAATTTGTTCCTCAGTGAGTGTTTGATACATCTGCTGATCAGGATCGATCTGCTTTGTCTCTGTTCCGCCCTCTTTCCTTCCATAGATAGCCAATTTCTTGGTTGCGATCCTCTTCTCGACGATTTCCTCTTCCCGCACTTTATAACAATCGGCAGATACCAAGCCGGAGACCAGAGCTTCTCCAAGACCAAAACTGGCATCGATGGATAGCAATTTTCGGTTAGAAGTCATGGGATCAGCGGTAAATAAAATCCCTGAAGCCTGTGGGAAAACCATCTTTTGAACGATAACGGATAAATAAACTTGCCTGTGATCGAATCCATTCTGCATACGGTAGATTACCGCGCGCTCCGTGAACAGGGAAGCCCAACATTTCCTGATATGATGCAAGATCGCATCTTTTCCGATGATATTTAAATAGGTATCTTGTTGACCGGCAAAAGAAGCATGCGGCAAATCTTCGGCAGTCGCGCTAGAACGCACTGCATAAGCATGTTCCTCGCCAAATTGGGAGAGATAGAGAGCAACTGCTTTCACAACATCGGAAGGGATTTCTACTTCCATAATGATTTGCCTGATCTTCCTGCTGATTTCACCAATTTGATCTCGATCCTCTACTTTTAGCATGGTTAGTCGACCCAGCAAAACATGATACGTTTCGTTTTGTTGGATGGCTTTTTGGTACCCCACTGTTGTAACACAAAATCCTTCTGGTACTTGTATCCCTTGAATTTTTGACATTTCCCCTAAATGGAGCCCTTTTCCGCCAACGAGCCAAAGCTGCGTTTTTTCCATTTCCTGAAAATCGAGAACCAAAGTACTCATTTAACATCTCCTCACCATAAAATTAAGAAAAACAACTCATTGCTCCCTAATACCTTTTGAATGCGATTTTGATGTCTAGACTCACCTCGATGATGCTGCGACGATACCGAACCAGCTCTTATCAATCACCCTAATTCTCCCTCCGAAGAGCATCTATGATATTTATTTTATTTAACCTATACATCGGCCAAATGGTTGCGACTAGCGTAGTAATCATGGCACCCGCGAAAGCAATGCCAATACTTATCCACGGGATCACCCAAACTGTATCCAAAGCACCGGCAAAAAGATAATGTATACTGTAATCTAGTCCCGTGCCTATAATTATTCCGATCACGCCTGCAAATAAACCATAAAATATGCCTTCTAAAATGATCATTTTCCTTACTTCATACTGGGTCATGCCGATGGCTTTGAGGACTGCGAACTCTTTCGTGCGAAGAATCAGATTCGTACTAACTGTATTTACAATGTTCAAGAAAGCAATTAGAAAGATGACACCGATAAAACCATACAATAAAATACTGAAGGTTTTCGCATCGTTTTTAGATTTGGCAACCTCTGCCACTCGATCAAGGTAGTTGAATCCAGCATCTTTTACATTTAATGATTTAAGATAGTCCCTTATCGGTTGGTTCGATAGATCAGGATTGGCAAGAATAAATATGCTGGAATAAGCGTCGGTACCCATAATCTTGGAATATACTTTCGGCGTTGTAATGAATGATAGAACTTCACTACCATCTTGTTTCTCCGACAACAAATCATTATCGACGATTCCGACCACGGTCACGGTTTGGTATCCTTTCTGACTTCTGTCAAATGATCGAATTTTGATGCGATCCCCAACTTTAAAATGGGTTTGATCGATAATCAGCTGTTTGCCTTCTTTCGTTAGCATACTTATTTTTTGTTGAACGATAACGCCGTTCTCCTGATTCATTATCTCCTTGTTGATCACCCCCGCCGTGAGCTTGGATTGCAGATCATCCAATCCATTGTCACCGTAGGATCTGAGGTAGTTATTACTTGTTCGGTACCCTTCCCCTTCAGCAAGGATATATTGATCCTTACGCATTTCATAATATTTGGGATCGATCTTATCCTTAGGAATGATTGCCGCTACTTGATCATTGTAAAACTTGTAGGCATGTTGAACAGCATCAAGGCTGGCAATATGCTGATACACGGTATCATCTATTCGTTTTGAAGGACCATCATAGGTAATCGAGTAAGAAAACAGTGAACCTGAGACCTGTGTTGTTTGCTGCATGAACTGGGCCAATCCACTAAAGACAATAAATAGAATAATGCTAATAATCATGGAAAAGGCTGTAATCCGGAATCGTTTCTTGTTCCGTTGCAAGTTTCTGCTGGCGAATTGCCCTATGATGCCAAACAGTTTTTGAACGAACAGCGATTTATTAACCTTTGTGATATGTTCAACCTTCGTTCCCCCGTTACTTTTCAGCGCTTCTAGAGGAGATACGCGAGCTGCTTGTTTGGCCGGTCCGATGGCCGAAAGAAATACACTCAGCAAGCCTAGTAAACCGGCAGAGATAAGGATCGGTACGGAGATGACCATTCTCAAATCGTTCAAGATACCTAAAGTCA
The DNA here is from genome assembly GCF_039521865.1 of Paenibacillus motobuensis. Taxonomy (NCBI): domain Bacteria; kingdom Bacillati; phylum Bacillota; class Bacilli; order Caryophanales; family Paenibacillaceae; genus Paenibacillus; species Paenibacillus motobuensis. The sequence continues at coordinate 214,181 of NZ_BAAACX010000009.1, forward strand.
GCAAGCGGATATTGTAAAATAATAACTTCATAAAAAGAGTTCCTGTAAGCAGCCCAATGGGGATGCCGATCAAGCTCAGTAGCGCAGCTTCTTGCATCACGATTTTGCGAATTTGGGTAGGTGTAGCTCCAATGCATCTCAGCAAGCCGAATTGTGAAATCCTCTCCAGTACAGAAATATGAAAAGTATTATAAATTACGGCAATCGTACAGATCATAATAATCGCAACGACAGCAGCCAAAGCCAGGATTAAACTGTGATTCACCCCCTCATAAGTGCTTTTGCCATACAATTTAAGCAACTCATTATTGTACTCAATTCGTACATTCTCAATAGAATGATCCCTACCTAGTTGCATAGCGGAACTTTGTTCGGCATTACTCAGCTGTAAAGAGGACATTATGGCTTCCGATTTCTTCTGGATGTCATTCAAAGATTTCATTTTGACATAAACGAAGTACTCTTTCTTGTTGTTGATCGTCTTGTTATCGTTGAAAGTAATGGCAGGAAAAATGTAACTAGAAGACCAATTCCCCGTTGGCGGCTTCATAAAGCCGACGATGATATATTCTTTTTGGGATTGAGCTTTGAATGCTTCATCAAGATCCCAGCCAAAATCGCCAATCCCGTTAATTTTTTTGTCTTCCCCGGTGGACGCCACCTTTCGTATTCCAAGGTTTAGCTCCATCGTGTCGCCAAGTTTCGGTTTCTCTGAAAAATAATTCAAACTCGGTGATGAAAGGACGATTTCATTCGGATTTTTAGGCAGCCTGCCCGAGTCGAGTTGTACTTGAAGCATGTTTATCGCATTCGCATCATATCCCTTGACATTCAAGTATCGGTAAGGTGCGGCAAACGGATTTTCCTTCTTTTCCTTCTCTTTGGTGTCCTTAATGACGGCATATCCTTCCCTACTGATGACGCCGGCGCTTTCTACGGTTGTATTGTTCTTTACTTTCGAGACCGCATCTCCTGAAATGCCATTGATGGAGACATGATAATCTCCGAAATCCCGCATGGTTTGTCTGATGGATTTACCCCAATAGCTCATCCCGATCGTTCCAATCGATGTTAGCAGCGTAACCGACAAAATAATACCGAAAATCGTAAGCAGCGATCTTTTTTTCTGACCCTTCAAATATTTACCGGTAAGGCCTGTGTAGCTATTCAATGTACACCCACCTCATTTGGCTGCAGGAGGACACCGTCTTCTATTTTTACGACTCGATCTGCCGTTTTGGCAATATTTAAATCATGCGTGATCATGATCAAGGTCTGATGATATTTTTTCACGGAGAACGTAAGCAGATCCATAATTTCCTTACTACTTTTGCTATCCAGATTTCCAGTAGGTTCATCAGCCAAAATAATTGAAGGTTTATTAATTAACGCGCGACCAATCGCCGTTCTTTGCTGTTGTCCGCCTGACAATTCGGATGGAAGATGATGTCTTCGCGCGGTCAAACCTAAGATGCCCATCAGTTCCTGCACATATTTTCCATCTACTCTTTTGTTCTCCAATAACATCGGTAACTTGATATTTTCCTCCGTGGATAGGACCGGGATCAGATTGTAGGATTGAAAAATAAAGCCTATTTTTCGTCTTCGGAATACGGCCAGTTCCGTTTCGTTTTTGGCATAAAGATCTGTTCCGTCGATGATGACCTGTCCGCTGGATGGCTGGTCTACTCCTCCTAAAAGATGCATTAGAGAGCTTTTTCCCGATCCGCTGGCTCCAACAATGGCTACAAATTCTCCCTGTTGAACGGAGAAATTGACGTTTTTCAAGGCTTCAACCTTTGCCTCTGCACTTCCATAGGTTTTGCATAAATTCACGGTTTTCAGTATTTCCACTTGTGTACCCCCTGAGCTTAAGTTCACGTTCCATGGTTGTTATTATAAACATCGAAGCTTACGATAACGTGAAGAGGAAGCTTACGTTATCGTAAGCTTCCCCCTTACCTATCCCCTTTATTAAACGAGATTCTGAATTCCGTTCCCCACCCTGGATCACTATTAACGGTAATGATGCCGCCCTGCTCTTCAATAATAGACTTGGCTAAAGATAAGCCAATGCCAATGCTATGTGATTTTTTTGTGCCTCCGCCTCGATAAAAACGTTCGAATATGTGGGGCAAATCTTGTGGTGAAATGCCCTCCCCCTGATCTCGAATGCTTACCGTTTTGAACAATGAATTTTCTTCTAAGACAATATCAATGTTGCCCTCTGGCGGCGAGTGTTCCAATGCATTTTTTATTAAATTAATAAAGGCTTCGGTCAGCCACTCCTCATCCGCCCGAAAGTACATTTGCTCGTCGCCATAAATGTAGATCTTCTGCATTCTTTGCTCTGCTAACATTCGCAACGATTGTACGGCAGTATCGATCGTTTCCCTTACCCGGATATTTTCCTTACGAAATCCTATTGCTCCGGATTCAACCCGCGCCAGCTTCAATAAACTGATGATCAGCCATTCCATTCGTTCGAGCTGCTGTCGGCTTCGATCCAGAAATTTCAACCGCATTTCTTGCTTCATATCAGGATCATTCAGCATGTTCTCATTAAAAACAATGAGGGATGCTAGCGGCGTTTTGAGTTGATGCGAGATATCGGAAAGCAGGTTACGCAGAAACTCTTTTTCTTGTTTAAGTTGTCCAAGACTATTGTGTAATCTGTCGGCCATCGCATTAAAGTTGCGTCCTATAGCGCCAAAATCCCCTTCATTATTATCAGGAAGCCTTTGGTCAAAATGATGTTCAACTACCTGCTCGGCGGCAAAGGATATAGTTCGAATCTTGTCAAATAGTTTGCGGTATTCCCATAACAATAACAGCAGAAATGGAATGCCAAATAGCAAAACTTGAGCAGCCGCTTTCAAGGGCAAGGTATTATTTGAAAGTACAGGCTGGTCTCCTACGGATATATTCTCCGTGTAGCCATATTGGGCCAAAACCCGTTTCCCTTCATCGATTTCATTTTGTGGTGCCCCCTGAGTGACAAAGTGAACCATTTCACCTTCTAGCTGAGGATGTTGGTTTAAAACATGACCAATCAGGGCCGCATTCTGATTAACAATCGATTTATTGATTTGATTCACATGATGATTCACAAAAAAGAACATGAGTATCGCTAATATGAATTGTAATACAATGGCTTTAACGATGATGGACTTCCACTCGGGATTACGGACAACTTCAAGCATGGTTCATCCACCTACGACATCGGCATTCCATTTGTATCCGACCCCTCGAACAGTAATAATATATTTTGGCGAAGCTGGAATATCTTCAATTTTCTCTCTCAACCTTCTGGTATGAACCGAAAGGGTGTTGTCATCAATGAATTCTCCCGACATATCCCATAGATTGTTAAGAATAGTACTTCTGCTGCAAATTTGTTTGGGATGGGTCATAAGCATTAACAGCAATCGATATTCTATCCCAGTCAACAAAAGCTCCTGATTGTGTTTAAGAACGGTTCCTTCAAGAACCCGGACTTCAATATCGTCGGATATCCATCTAGACACTTCATCCTTAGACTTGTGATTACGCCTTAATACGGCTTTCATTCTGGAGATAAGTTCTTTGGTCCGAATCGGTTTGGTCATATAATCGTCCGCTCCCAAGTCCAGACCAGCAACAATGTTTACCTCCTCATCCAAAGCTGTCAAGAATATGATAGGAACCTGGGACGATTCACGGATTTCCCTGCATAGGTCGTACCCTGAGCCGTCAGGCAGATTCACATCTAACAAGATGAGATCGATGGTATTTTGTTTTAATGCCTTACGGGCTTCTTCCAGGCAACCGGAAACAACAACGGAATAACCTTCACTCGTTAATGTATACTCAATACCAAACACCAAGTTTTCATCATCTTCAACCAATAAAATTCGAATCATTGTGCACCTCAATTAAAAATCTTGAACATTTTTATAGAAACAGCTTACTTACTCGTCACTCTTCAAACTTTTCTATATTATTGTACATTATTTAAATATAAAAGGTGACTCCATTCATTTCCACGGCTTGATAGGTTTGGGCGGTATTAAAAGCCACAATCCATAATAGATCCTACCATAAGGAAAAGCTCTTTTTACCAGATTCAACAGATGAACTAAAGCAAATTGAAAATCTTCATTCCCTTCGGTACAATGATTCCATACATCGTATGATTCCAACGAAGGGGCGATCACTTGAGTAAAGATACCAAAACCATCGGCGAGGTGGCCAAGCTGTTGGGCACAACCGTTAAAACCATCCATAGCCATTAAAAAAGGGAATGATGAAGAAGCTTTTCAATTGGCTCAAGAACTTTGGAAACAAAGAGTATCAGTTAAAGAAAAGGATAAAAGGCAATATTATCGGTAAAAATCAAATAAATTTATAAACAAACGAGTACGATAGTTAGAAAATTGAGCAAAACCCATAACGAATTTTGGGTTTTGCTTTTTGCTTTGCTTTTCTATGGAAATCTGGTGAGTACAGGAAGTCCTCCTGAAGGCATTCCAGTCTTTGATTTATATAGCCGAATCCGAGTTGAGGAATAACAAATCCGGTTTGCCGCTTCAACGTTCGAATAATTCGCAGTCCCCCCTTCCCTTGAAGATGACATCTATGTCATTTTAATATTGACAATTAACAATTCGTAACTTATTCTAAAATGACAGTGATGTCATTTTGTTATGGGAGCTGATTACTATGCCAAGGGTAAGTCAAGATTATATGGAAAAAAAGAAAAATAGTATTTTGGAAGCAGCCTTATCGGTCTGTAAAGCCAAGCCACTCTATGAAATTGCGATGAGAGATATTATTAGAGCATCAGGGTTAAGTCAAGGCGGAATATATCGCTATTATTCGGATTTGGATGAAATACTGGTTGCAGTCATTAATCAGACCAATGGTAATGCAGATTATAGACAAGTTGTCGATGAGATCATTGAACACAGCAATTCTCCCAAAGAATCCATAGAAAAACTATTTGCTTTTCTCGGTGAGTACATCCAACGAAACTTGTCAACGGTTGGTAAAATTCAATTTGAACTTACTATCTTATTTGCCAATAATCCAGAGAGACAAAAGAAAATTTTATCGAACATTACTGAAAATGAAAGTGGACAATATTTGGTCGAACGGTTATTTCAGACAATTCATGAAGGAATTTCTTTAGGAAGTTTCCACCCTGAAGTATCCATTGAAGAATTATTTACTTTAATCATGACATCCATTGATGGCATTGTAAGAGATGTAGTATTACAAAAGTGCTATGGAATGTTCCAAAATGAACAAGTTCATTTTGACGAAATCCGACTGCTGAATACACTATGCAAAGCCGTTTTATTATTGTTGGGATCAAAATAAGGAGGGTTCATCATTGAGAAAAGAGATGAGAAGATTTCTATTTTATACTTTTGTTACGTCGTGGGTTCTTTGGGGCGGGTTAGCGTTAATGACTCAATTCAAATGGCTTGAGTTTGGTACTCCAATCTCAATGATATTATTTATTCTTGGTGGTGTTACCCCTGCTATTAGCGAGATTTGGCTGAAAAAGAAATATAGCTCTAAAGAAGAGTTTAGATCATTTATTAATAACATTAAAAATCCGAGACACCCACTTTTATGGTACATATTTACAATCGGACTTGCATTCGCGGCATGTTTTTTGCCAACGCTTTGGGGTGGAGCGTCAATAGAGAATCCTCTATATCTGGCATTAATTGAATTCCCCATCATGATTATCGGAGGTGGGTTAGAAGAGATTGGCTGGCGCGGCTATTTACAACCTACGTTGCAGAAAAAATGGTCGCCATTTAATAGTACGCTCATTGTGGGTGGTATTTGGACAATATGGCATCTGCCATTATGGTTTGTGGTTGGTTCAAATCAAATGAATATGAACTTCCTCTGGTTCACGCTAAGCGCCTTGGCATTATCTTTTCTGTTAACGGTCATTTACTCAGCCACCAACAGCATTTTCTTATGTATTATTTTCCACGCCCTGATTAATTCATTCTGGGATGTATATATTCCAAATACAAATGTTGCATCTGGTTTATTTACACTTTTGTTTGCACTCTTTGTTTTTGCTGCATTTGAATTCTATCGAATTAAAAATCAATCAAAAATATGAATGCTTACCCCTTCCCCATTTCGGGTATATAAATCATGCAAAAAGCTGCCGTGTGGCAGCCCCTTTATTTTGAACATCTGTAACAACGCTTGTAGTCCCGCAATGCCATCATTTGTTTTTTTCAACTACTTTCACTAAACTGAGATGGACTCGTTTCACGGATGTGGAAAAGGATATCGAACTGTTCCGATAGAGAAGCAGTAAAATACTGCGTCCGATCAGGGATGATTTGAGCGATGCCGTCAAAGAACGGCTGCTCTCGTTGTGCCCATTCCTTGGCCTCATCCTTCAGATTTCGAACATCCAGCATGAACATTTCATATGGAACTTCGCCCAACTTATAGTTGGAGCTGTTCTCGTTCTGCTGGATCGCATCTGTCGCAAGCTTACCTTCGCTAAAGGCGGTGAATTTCCCCTTAGTTGTGGCAGTTCCTATGACCATATACTGGTCGCCATATCGTTCTTTCAAAAACTGTCCCGCCACTTTCGGGTACATTTCCTTATCAATTACGCCTTTTGCTACGTGAATATTATGTCCCCACACCATCGTTTTACCGCCTAAAACTTGCTGGGCCCATTCTGCATGATCGGCTAAGTATTGATCGTGGAGCGTTGCAATCTGTGCATAATCGCTAGGAATCATCATTGTCGTGAAATTCTCGATCGCCTTTGCCGTTCCCTTCACCCAGACAAGCTCGGATGCGACAATCTCATTGCTCCTCTGTTCCGTCTTGTTTTCAAGCAATTTTACAACTTTGGTTGCATTCGCGTTGAATTTCTTCTTCTTCTCAGCTGTTAATCTCATATATTCCATTAAGCTTACAGCTGCAGCCGGTAATCCTTTATAGCTCTCCTCGACTTCAGTTAGTATTTCAGGATGATACAATTTTACGTAGTCAATCACTTTATTAAAAACATCTGGATCCAAAGTCTTCAAGTCGAGCCCGATAAATTGAATCTTCTTGTCATGTGCTGGATCAGCGTTATAGTCCTTCATCCATTCAACCATCGCAAGAATCTCATCGGCCGGGTATAGCAGCTTCAAAAATTCTCTAGGATTACCCTTACCCGTGTGGATATATTCATTCAGCTTTAAACCATTGCCCCAATCTTCTTCAATTCCGAAATTCGTAAAGCCCATCTCGGTAACTAAAAACTTGACGATACGAAACTTCATCGTAAATATTTCAGAACTTCCATGTGAAGCTTCTCCTAATCCCACAAAATTGGCGTTCCCAATCATGTCTTTGAGCGGCATCATATCATCGAACGGCTGCATAGGATCGATCGTGTTCAGCGCCTTTGCCTGTGATTGAATAGACTTGACGACACTCATTTTGACTGGTTGAGCGGCTACGGTAGGTTCCACTTGTTTATCCTCCTTCCTCACTCCACATCCTGCAGTTAGTATTGAAGCTCCAATCATCATAGACACCCCTACACACATCATTTTCTGTTTCATTTGCTTTCACCTTTTTTTGTTTTGGAATTTTGCTCTCCGATACGTTTTCTATTTTATTTTTCATATCTCTCATATTTCTAACTTGATTCTTACTAAATCATTAAGTTATTAATATTTTCTTCTTCTAACTGGTCCCTGCTCGTCCCTAGGACGATATAAGCGCGTGAAAAAGGCAATCCCATGTCATGACCGAAGACTACAGGATTGCCTTTTTTCTGTGCTTATTCTATTCAACATTACTTTCGCTTTGCATCATTACCCTTCTACGATATCTGCATGAAGATCAGTTGCAATTTCCATCATGAGAGGCACGACATCTTGATGTGAAATGGCAACATACAAATCTCCCATATAGTGTCTGAATGGAATAAAGGCTTCTCCATGTTTCCACATAAAAAAATCTCCCGGAATAGACATGGTGCTTTCCTCCCCTTTCACAGTCAGCACCGTCTGATAAGTAAAATCAGCTTTGGATGAAAAATAGACTTGGCATTCTTCCAATGTAATCTCTTTACCGCTAGAGTTTGGTTGCATAGATCTCGTAATTTGAAAACGTTGATTCATAAAACCCTCCAATAAATATATGACCTTGTATCCCTCATAACCTTAATCGTTATGCTGGCCTCTGTCAACGGAGGTTTATAGTAGCTATTCGATTACATCAGGCGATTCAAGTTCAAGCTGCACCTCCACATTGCCAAGTACATACCACCCGTCCGGTTGTCTTCCGGTATTGGCTAGTTGTATGGCAGGCTGATGGGTATGCCCATATAAAATGGCAATCTCAAGCTGATAATTCCCCAATGGCATATCTGCCGGAATCCATACAGTGCTGTCGAAAAGGCTGTCTCCCGGGAGCCAATCGGAGATATTGGCATCCGTGATGAAAACTTGGGTTGATTGGTCGCCTTTAAGTCTCAGAGCCAAAGGGAATTTCTTGTAGCACGGAGCGACACCTAAATTCTCCCACCAAGAAGCAAACGCAAGCTTACCGCCCGGTTTTACCGTCTCAGGGAACGAAAATTTGCGTAATGCCAAGCGATACCCCATTTTATTAAGCCAGCGGTTCACGTTGGGTTCCCATTCCTTAGGGATTGGTGAAGACTTTGCGTTAAAGGATGAAATATGCCATTTCAACGATTGATCAATAATGTAATCGATATCCCACCCCATATCCTTCCAATGCTGAACGACCCAGCATACCTCCAGTGAAACGGGAGCCTTCTTCCACGCTTCCTGCATCCCTGAGCGTATAAGTTGCTGCGGATAATAATCATTCATATGCGACCAGTCATCAGAAAACTCCCACGCCTTGCCACACACATCTCCTAGACAATCAACACGCCAGCCCACATCGGCTTGGGACAAACCATAGCCGTTCGTCTTCTTATCGGTCAGTAGCATCACTAGTGGTGTTTCTTTGAAGGAATCCGTATACGCATCCACCAGCGCCTCTCTAGTTGTACGGGTTAATAAATTCGAACCGATACCTTCACCCCAGGAGCCAACAATGGACAGATCGACACTTTCCATATCCGGGTGGCCGTCGTATCTTCTTCCTAAAGCGCGGATAAAACCTCCGAAATATTCGGCATAAGTAGGGTCTTCCGCATCCACCATCCAACCGGGACCATCAAACTTCTCGGGCGGTTTCCCTAGTAATTCTCGGTACCAGGCGGGAACGTCTTCTTCATCGTTTGCACCATATGGGGCAATTCGAAGCATTAGCGTTTGTTTGCGTGCACGGGCCGTCGCGAGCGCCTTGTCAATGAGCTCCCAGTTGTAGCTGCCTTTCTCCTGCTCTATGTATTTCCAGTAGATTCTGAAATAAGCGATTGAAGTCATTGGATGATTTTCATTCTCTAGGTTTCCATCGAAGTCTTGATATACAATAGGAAATCCCTCTGTCCAACCTTTCCCTTCATTTAAATTATCTCCATTGAAACGTTGAAAAGTCATAAATCCGATTCCGGGGTTAATTAGAACATCGTCGATAATTTTCGGTCTTGTGACAAGGACTTTGCAAGTACTCATTCTATCCACTCCTTCCGGGGTCGTTACCTTAATCATAAATAAACCCCGCTGTAGCTCAATATCAATATTTTGATTTTACTTTAGTTCTTTTTACTACTTTCGATTGGACGATTTATGGAATATTTTATGTGGATTTGTTAATAGGAAAATGGTACATTATTACGGAGTCAATAGCACATGTGTTCGTGTTTGATAATGTGTTATTGGGTTAACGAGCCAAGTTGGGATATACGTCTAGGCTCATATTATTTTCGAGGAGAGTGTCTGCATGGACAAGGATTCTGTTAATAGACCAAACATTATTGGCGGTGGCGAGGTTGGCGTCGCCATCTCGGTCGACATGGACAAGAATGTTGTTCACCAAACAAACAGCTTATTTTGGGACACAAAAGGAAATGACATCTTAGGAGCAACCTCGCTTCCGCTCTATGGAGCATTTGTCTCAGAAGAAAGCTGTCAATTATTTGGTGATGTCTCAGGGAAAAAGATGCTGGAGATCGGTTGTGGAAGTGGTCAATCCTTGCAATATCTGGGGGAACGCAATGCAACTGAACTATGGGGTACGGATATATCAGAGAACCAAATCGAAAAGACGAGGCAGCATTTGACCGCGTGCGGGCTTTCCGCGCAATTGATCTGTTCTCCTATGGAAGATGAATGTGGCATACCAGAGAATTATTTTGACTTTGTTTATTCGGTTTATGCCATAGGCTGGACGACAGACCTTGAGGGTACTTTTTGCCGGATTGCTTCTTACCTTAAAAAAGACGGCGTATTTATTTTCAGTTGGTCTCACCCTATACACAAATGTGTTGCTGCAGAAGATAATATGCTTGTTTTTAAAAAAAGTTATTTCGATGAATCTTGGTATTCGGTATCTCTTGGCGAAAGTACGCTAACCTTATCGGACCGTAAACTATCAACTTATATAAATGCGCTATCAAAAGCGGGATTTGTCATTGAGCAAATGCTTGAGCAATCGGATGATGAAATATTACAATCATGCGACGATAACAACAATTTTGCAAACAAAGCAAAGATGCTTCCTGTAACTTTTGTAATCAAAGCAAGAAAACTATAAGTAAAGAATTTACGACTGATGTTCCTATACTTTGTAGGCGAGATGCCCTTATTAGCCGTAAATTGCTTGATAAAGTAAGTATCATACTCAAATCCAGTAGCGCGTATCGATCTATTTGTGGCATAGCAATCACCTATCAAATATTATAGTTAGATACTTCATTTATGCCAGTGTACTACACAGGTGAGAGGGATATAATAGTGATGCAACAACAAAAGGAGGAAAACCAAGATGGCTATTGAACGTTTTCATATTCATGTCTCAGACGAGATCCTTGATGATCTAAAATACAGACTGCATCATATTCGTTGGCCGGATCAAGTGGAAAATGCAGGCTGGGAACATGGTACAGAATTAAGTTATTTAAAGTCGCTCGTCTCGTATTGGAAGGACCATTATGATTGGCGCGTCCAAGAATCCACGTTAAACCTCTTAACCCAGTTTAGTTGCAATATTGATGGTATAGATGTTCACTTCGTACATGAGCGTGGTAAAGGACCCAACCCCTTACCCATTATTCTTACCCACGGTTGGCCCGACAGTTACCTTCGTTACCAGAAGATTATCCCTCTTCTTACTGATCCGGCCAGCTACGGCGGTAATCCTGAGGACTCTTTTGATGTGGTTGTCCCTTCTCTACCCGGATTTGGGTTCTCTGGACGCCCCAAACATTCTGGCGTCAACAATTTTCGCGTCTCGGAAATGTGGGCTAAGCTCATGACAAAAGAATTAGGCTACAAAAAATTTGCCGCTGCAGGTGGGGATATTGGCTCCGGTGTTACAAGATATCTAGCAGCAAACCATCCCGAACTATTATTTGGAATCCACCTTACCGATGTCGGCATAATAAGAAATCTCATAGCTTCATCAGATCAGGCAAAGCTTTCGGAAGAAGAATATCGATACAAGAAAAATGCTTCGGAATGGATTGCTCAGGAAGGAGGCTACATGTCCCTTCAATCGACACGCCCTCAAACTCTTGCTTATGGACTTTCCGATTCACCGGCAGGTTTGGCTGGCTGGATCATTGAGAAATACCGTGCATGGAGCGATTGTAATGGTAATCTCCAGCATAAATTCAGTGAGGATGAGCTAATCACTTATATTATGATTTATTGGGTTACGAACACGAGCGGATCGTCAGCAAGGATGTATTACGAAAATTCTCATTCTTTACCCCCATTAGGTTATATAGAGGTACCGACAGGCATCGCATTATTCCCGGCAGACATCTTGTTGCCGCCTAAAGAATGGGTTACACGCAACCTTAATGTTACTCGATGGACTTCGTTACCCCGCGGTGGGCATTTTACCGCTCTGGAAGAACCCGAGCTTTTGGCTGAGGACATTCGTGCCTTCTACAAGCCGTTTAGAGCTAAAATCAATACTTAATGACTTCAATAAACAACAAACAACGGTAGCCGACCATGTGGTTGGTACCGTTGTTATTTTCCACTAGGGTATTGCTTCCTCCTTCAATTCTTGTATAATGACGAAGCCTATTTTCATCCATTTGTTATGAGATTAAAAGCTTTACGGAGTATCACAAGGTTTCGGCTTGGGAGCTTGATATGCGAAAAACATCGGGGATGTTTACCGAAGATGAACTAGATGAATAGCTGGCTGAACTCGGCTGCGCCAGTTTCTAATGACCTTTTAATAATATTTACTTATACGTCCCGGTAGATAATATTAGGCACGATATAGATATATAAAAGCTCTGCGATCAGTTCAATAATTGTTTGAGTTACGACCACAGACGCTGCTATTGTGGCCATCTCTCCTGGTAAGGTAAGGGCCAAAGGAAGCACAACAAGTGAATTACGAGATCCTCCACTAAAAATAAGTGCCCTACCATCTGACGGACCTAGGCTAAAAACAGATGAGATAATTCGTGAAATTAATGGTGAGACTATATGGAATAATATATAGATCGGTATCACAGCAATAATTACATTGAATTCCTTCACAACTCTATTCATTTGAGAGCCGATCACCATGAATAGCACAAGTGCCATAAGTGGGACAGGTAGCCATGCTGTGAAGTTCAGTATTTTAACACCGCCAGCGTTTTTCCTTGCTAAAAACTGGATGGCCAATGCAAAAAACAAAGGGACAATAATTAAGTGAACAAAAGCTTCAACGAATGGACCAATTCTTACAATTTTAGATGCCTCAGCACCAATAAACAGCCACAGGTAAAAAGGCAGCATAATCATTTGGACTACAAAAAGAACTGGAGTAGACGCTAGAATTAACTTTTCATTCCCTTTGCCTAATTGAGTAAAAACAATGACATAATCTATACATGGAGTTAGAAGTACCAAGAAAACCCCGATCAGGACTGGGCTAGGCTGAGGAAAAAGCTTAGTTAATGCGAGTACAAGCAAAGGAACTAAGATAAAATTCACAAGCAGTAAAGCTCCTATAAAGCGTCTATTAGAAAGTGCTTCCCTTAATTTCAGAAAATGAATTTGACAAAACATACCGAATAAGAGAACCGCAATTATAAATGAAACCAAAGGTTCCAGGTAGCTACCTATTCGCGGACTTAACAATCCCACGGTTCCTCCAACAATTAATGCCACTGCATATACGCCGATTTGGTTATTTTCCAAACTTACCCTTGAAAACAACTATATACTCTCCCCTTTTTATTCGGTTTCCACATAATTTTTATGCCTGAAAACTAATTGCCGGGTCATTGGATACCAGACCAGCCATATTCACACCAAATTTCTCAATTGGCAATCAGAAAATTTCAGCAGATTGTTAAAGTGTGAATCATTTACTTCATGCCATTTATGGTGTATATACAAATTATGAAAACTATGAAAGATGAGGTAAATAGTTCAATGAGAAAACAATTGTTCTTTATTTGTGTTGCTTCAATTATCGCCTTAAGTGGGTGTGGAAGCCAACAGTCAGAAAACAAAGGGATAACAGAAAGTGAATCAGTGAATGTAAAACAATTAGTTAGTGATTATAGTACCGGTAATATAGAAGACCAATCCGCCTCAATTAATTCAACACAACTAATCGTTACTAAGCAGGATAATAGTCAGTTGACTTATGCATTGCCGAAAGACGAGTTCTTTGTTTCAATTGCACCATACATTGAACAAACACATCCTTGTGCCACCCATAGCTTGACTGGTTGCAGAGGTGAACTGATGAATGAAGAGTTTGAGGTATATATCGAAGATCGCCAAGGAAACGTTATACGTGATGAAAAATTAACGTCAAATTCCCATGGGTTTATTGATTTATGGCTTCCGAGAGATAAAGAATACAGTATCTCCATTACCCAAAATGAGAAAACCGCAGAATCCAATTTTTCAACGTTTGAAAGTGACGATACATGCATTACGACCATGAAATTGGCATAATAATCTCTACTTTACAAGCTCCTCCAAGTAGTCCAGGAAAAGCGGATAGAAATCCGGCTTGAAGTGCACGCCGTCGGCCGTGTAATGGATTTTGTTGTCGGCGAAGATGGGCGACAAGTCCACAAAATCTACTTTGACTTCATCGGTCAATTGTTCAAGCGCTTGGTTGAAGTCCGTAATGTCCGCATACCGCGGCTCTTGCTTGAGGGCTTCAACAGCGACTGGCGGGATCGAAAGGATGTGGAGCTTGACCTTTGGCAGCTTGTTCCGGATGCTGTCGATTAGCTGGCGATACCGCTCGATGAATTCCTGCTTGTCTGACAACCGAATGTCATTACTGCCGAGCAGAATAAATACATGCTCAGGCGCCAGACTAGCGAGTTTCTCGACGTTTGGGAGGGTGAAATCTAGTGTTGCGCCTCTCGGGGCAATGACATTTACCTGATCCAGTTTGTTTAGATAGGACAAGGCCCCCAGGATGGAATCTCCCAGGAAAACACTGTCACTGAACGCTGCTTTGTAGGCTTCGTTCGGATCGGTGACCGCTGGACCGCGCGGCTGATTGGCCAGATCCGTCCACTCCTTCAAATAGTCCAGCAGGATTGGATAGAACGGGTTCGTGAAATGAGAGCCGTCTTCATCATATTGAATCTTATGCTGCCGGAAAATGGGATTAAGGTCAATGTATTCTACTCCCTTCTCCTTCGCCATCTTCTGTAGGACTTCGTTAAAGGTCTCAATCTGTGGGTTCATGAGCGTACTAACCGGCGATGCTTCTTCTATTGGTGTAATCGATAGCACATAGACGCGTGCCGCCGGCAGCAGTTCGTTTATGCGATCGACCAGCAGGGCATATTGCTGTCCGAACGTTTTCTTTGCTTCCTCCAGCGGTTCCCCGAGATCGTTCTGTCCCATGGACAGGAACACCTGCGACGGCTTACGGCTCACGATCTCTTCAACGTAGTCCAGTGTAGTTTGCACCGTTGCGCCCAATCCCCCCATTACGTTCGCTTCAGGCAACAGGTCATCGTTCGTCAGTCCTCCAATAATGGAGTCGCCTACGAACAAGCTGCTGCCGAACAATTCCTGAACGCTGCCCGCAAATTCCTGCGTCGCCGCGAGCTGAGTTTTACCTTTGTCGTCAGCGGTACCACAAGCAACTAGAGTCGATAGTATCACCATTGACAGAAAAATACTCACCCATCGTTCTACCATTTTCATACGCAATAACTCCTTCTTACAAGATACCCATAGTATAAAATAGAGAAATGAATATCGGATGCAGACGAGATCAATATTGAATGATAGTGTAGCAAGCGGGAGAAAGACTCTACTAATTCGGGCAATGGATGCTCATCAAAACAAAAAAGGAGCAATTGCCGTTGGCAGATATGCTCCTTTATGAATCATGATAAGCTCATTTTCTCGATCGGATTCTATCGCTTACATCCGCTTTTTATACGCCCTCATCGCAAAAAGATACGCTACGAGCAAAATTCCAACACACCAAGCTAGAGCGATCCATATATCATTGCCTACTGGCTGACCTGACAGTAGTGATCGAATAGCTTCCACAATCGCGGTTACTGGTTGGTTTTCGGCAAACGCGCGAACGACCCTTGGCATTGACTCTGTCGGTACGAAGGCTGAGCTGATAAATGGCAGGAAGATAATCGGGTAGGAAAAGGCGCTTGCTCCATCCACTGATTTGGCGGACAATCCGGCGATCGCCGCGACCCAAGTTAATGCGAGTGTAAATAGCATGAGTATACCAGCTACTGCAAGCCATGACAATACCCCTACCGACGAGCGGAAGCCCATAATCAATGCTACGAGAATGATAACGACAACCGATATGGCGTTAGATACCAGTGAGGTCAGTACATGCCCCCATAGTACGGTGGAGCGTGATATTGGCATAGAGTGAAAACGCTCGAATATGCCCCGTTGCACATCGGTAAACAGACGGAAAGATGTGTAGGATACACCACTAGCAATCGCAATAAGCAGTATACCTGGCAACAGGTAATTTACATAGTTATCCGTTCCGGCTTGAATTGCACCTCCGAGCACATAGACAAACAGCAACATCATCGCGATCGGCATAAAGGTGACTGTGATGATCGTGTCCATACTGCGACTAATATGGCGCATGGAACGTCCAAACATTACGCTCATATCATTAAAGAAGTGCTTCCTTATCGCTTCCAATCACTTTTCCTCCTTTTTACCAACAATTGCAAGGAATATCTCCTCCAATGTCGGTTGTTTTTCAACATACTCTACCTCAGCAGGCGGGAGCAGCTTTTTTAATTCCTCGAGCGTGCCGTCGGCAATAATCCTTCCTTCATGTAAAATTGCGATTCGATCGGCAAGCTGTTCAGCCTCTTCCAAATACTGCGTAGTCAAGAATACTGTCGTACCGTTGTCAGCAAGCTCCCTAACGATTTTCCAAACCTCGATGCGCGACTCGGGGTCTAGCCCCGTAGTCGGTTCATCAAGGAAAATGATCTGAGGATTTCCCACAAGGCTTAAGACGATGTCAAGCCTGCGGCGCATACCGCCCGAATAAGTGGATGCTTTACGGTTGGCGGCGTCTGTCAGGCCGAAGCGTTTGAGCATGGTATCCGCCACTTGCTTGGGATTGTTCAGGTATCGCAGTTTGGCAATCATGATCAGATTTTCCCGTCCGGTCAATATTTCATCTACGGCGGCGAATTGCCCGGTCAGACTGATCGCCTGCCGCACATGATCTGGCATGGACTCAACATCGAACCCGTTTATGGCCGCTATACCGCTGTCCGGTTTGAGCAGCGTGCTAAGAATTTTGACAACCGTTGTCTTCCCCGCCCCATTGGAGCCGAGCAAGGCAAAAATACTGCCCTTTTCCACCTCGAAATCAACGCCCTTCAGGACTTGCAGCTGCTTGTAGGACTTTTGCAGTCCTTTGACTTGGATCGCCGATGCTGGCATATTTCCCACTCCTTATATGACCGTTACTTTTGACAAATCGACGACCCATAGGCCTTTGAGCGCAGCATAAGTCAACTTATCCATCGTCGCGCCGTCAAAGCAGACGGTTTTGAAATTAAGGTAAGACTTGTTTGTCATAGAGAAAGGTAGACGGAATGACACGTTCTTGAGCGTCGCTCCTCGAAACGAAACGTCGTTCAGTGCAGACTTGTCGAACTTGACGCCAATGAAGGTCTGCCCGTCAAAACAAATCCCTCGTAAATCGGAAGATTTGAAATCAACACCACTAAATACACAATTCTCAAAAGTGGCTTCTCTTAGGTCCGTCTTGGTCAGCTTGACATCGGTGAGTCTTATATTATTGAACTTTGCGCCTTTCAGGCTCGAGGTGCTCACGTTGGTGCGTACAAGGACGGATTTACGGAAGCTAGCATCTGTAAGGTCAGTAACAGAGAAGTTGCAGTCTGTCAGATTTGCGTCGTCAAAATTGGCTTTTTGTGCATTGCTGGTTGCGAACGAAGTACCGGTCAAGTCGGCACCGGCAAAGTTGGCTCCCTGTAAATCGCTCACTTTGAATTCGCCCTTGTGTAAAACAACGCCCGCGAAGTCGCTCTCTTGCAAATTGATCGCTCGGAGGTTAATCTGTACCTGCCGTTCCAGCGAACGGGAGAGATTTGCAACCTCCAGTACCGTTTCCTCAATGTTGCCGATGCTATCAATAGTCATCTCAAAAGCGGTCTCATCGTCCTTCCCCTCAGCTTTAAGTTCATGGAACCGCTCCTGCAAATCGGAGAGCAAGTCGGACTTTAGTTCTTCCACACTTTTTAATCCATCGTAGGGCGCAAAAACACCGTTTAAATAGTTATTCAATTTCTCATTCATCACAGCAAACCTCCCTATAATAAGTTTTCAAGCACGCGCTTTGCATACTCCCAATTCCTTTTGTTGCTGGCGTAAGTCGCCTTGCCCTTCTCAGTAATCCTAAAATATTTACGACGTCCGCCCTGAGACTCATCTCCCCAATACCACTCGATATCTCCGTCAGCCTCAAGTCGCCGTACGCTGGAGTACATCGTTGCTTCTTTTAATTCATACTCGCCGTCAGAACGCTGGGCAATCAGCTTGACAATCTCATAGCCGTAACGGTCAGCTTCGGATAAGAGTCGTAAAATCATTGTGTCGGTATGGCCGCGTAGTAGGTCTGATGTGATTTTGTTATCGCTCATATAATTACCTCCATATTTGCAGTATAAGACATAGTACTATGTCAGTCAAGGTAGTGTATTGATTAAAATACTTTACTGAATTTTATTCTTCCTGATCACCTTGGTTGGCCGGGTTAAGGGTTTTGCTGTTAAAGCACAAAAAGCCGCAATTATGCGGCTTTAACCATTACATCTTCAATGCAGCCTTTCTATATCTCATAACTTTCCTGTACATAGATTTATCTGACAACTTGTTAAAAATATAAGGATCTGGATTGGTGTTAACTTCAATAATCCAAGGGATCCAGGAATGATCAAATCCAATGTCAAGTCCGATTTGTCGTATTCCGGGGTGTTTTTTATGAAGATGCCCTGCTGTAGCTACGCCTAATTTATCTAATTTATGCATGACTTTTTTCATTTTACTTTCTGAGAGATGCGCACCGAGCAGACTTTTAACATCCATAGGCTTACCACCACTATGATAATTAGTCACAATCTTATCAGGTGGGGCAACTCTTCCTATTAGGGCAGTCGTTTCCCAAACTCCTTTGGGACTCAACTGTACCATAACCCTTATATCAAAACGCCTTTTTTTATATTTCACCAAATGAATCCCTTTTTGTATCAGGTAGCTTTTCTTTTTGGTTTCACGTAAAAGTGATTGGTAGAATGTTTCGTAATCCCGGAAGCTCTTTTCTGTGGTACCGAGCTGATAAGCATACTCCGCTCCCTTCTCTACGCGAATAACTCCCTTTCCATGAGTTCCAATCTCCGGTTTAACGTAAACCATACCGTATAGTTTAAGCATAGTTCTGAGTGTAGATTTTGAGAATTTTCGGGTATCCGGAATATGAGAGCGAGCATCACCATTCCCAAGGAGCACCTTAGTTTTAATCCATTTGCTCAATACATACCTGCGAGGCTTCCTAAGTACCACCGACATGTGTGTTCTCCCTTCACTCATCTGCTTTTTAACAAGAAAAAATCAGAATATACTATGCATCTTCTCATATGAATGAAGACAGGCCATTTCATTAATTATCGAAAAATAGGTATTCTTCTAAGACGTAAGACTATGCAATGCAAAGCTCAATGTATTTGAATACTCATAGGGAAACGCAGGAGGTCCAGTGAAATACCGACTAAATTGTCCGGTCAGATCGGAGGAATGAGATTGAAATTATTAATTGTGGCACCTGAACAAATCCCTGTTCCTGGAACGGGTTCCGTAGAGATTTGCATTCTAGCCATTGCAAAAAACCCGCCAAGCATCATCAGGTAACTGTGGTGAGTAGAGCAAAGGGAAATTTGGCTTCTCATAGTAAAGTTGATGGAGTAAACATAATAAATAGTTATAGCGGGTAAGGGAAAGGATTCTTATATGAAGTAACTTCGAGGGCAAGCATCAAAGCTTGGTATTTCTGTGTCCTGGATCGGGAAAAAGAAACATTCGGAAATCCATAGAGTTTTTCAGGTAGCTGATTGTTTTGCAGAATATATAGTTCGATTAGGAAAGAATAAAGAGCTTGTTCGTACATTGGGCAATAATGCACGAACCAACGTACTTAGCCGCTTTACATGGCGCCAAACATCATCCAGACTAGAAGCCATTTATTGATAATATTTGGGATGTTAACAAAAGCGGCTAACTAAGACATGAATCGAAATCTAGTTTGCCGCTTTTGTATTCAACTCCTGCCTGCTACCTGATTAAATGGCACTCTTTTATTCACGACTTATTTTATATTAAATAAAACGTGCGATTTGAGTTATTGGCAGACGTGATGACCCATATGCAGGAGCAGAGGCTTCACCAATTGCAATTAGCAAAATAGGTATTTCATTCTGAGGAAGGTTGAATTTTTCCGCAAACTTAACTTTATCAAAACCACCCATTGGTACCGTGTCATACCCCATATCTTTAGCTAACAGCATAATTTGCATTGATACTAGCCCTGCATCGAAGTATGCGATATTTTTTAAAACCGCTTCTGGTAAATTGCTGTATAAAGCACGAGAATTTTTAATCATTAAATCAGCTACTTCTCGAGTCATATAACCATGTTCATAATTGGCATCATATATTTGTTCTGCATTTTCATACATGCTAAGATCACCAAGTACAGCAATAATGGCTGATGAAGTCTCCACTTGCTCCTGATCATTGGCTATCGCACGTAATTCCTTTTTAACTTGTTGATCCTTAATCACAAGAAAGCGCCAGGGTTGCATATTACTTGATGAGGGTGCAGTAATCGCTTGTTGAAGTAGGTATTGTATCTTTTCTTCTGGAATGACAACTTCTTCTTTATATTTACGAACTGATTTACGTTCATGCATTAGTTGTTCAATTGTTGTTTGTGTTGTTGGCATCAAAGATACCCCTTTCTAGTTGAATTCAAGATGGATAATTTCCTCTTAACTTTTTAGTTTTTCTGCTTCGCTTTCAAACTTCTTGACTAAGATTTGCAGCTGCTTCAACTCTTGCTCTGTAAAGCTACCAAACATTTCATCCATAAAACGGTTCTTATCTAAATCGCAGTTGTCTAAAATATCCTTTCCTGCCTCTGTAATTTGCACAATCACTTCTCGATTGTTTTGCTCATTTCGATGACGAATGACATAGGTTTCTTCTTCAAGTATTTTTAAATGTCTCGTGACAGCAGCTTGGTCTATCTTCAACTCATGTCGTAACTTCATTTGAGAAAGCTGGCCTTTTTCTAATAATTTGTACAGTATTTCATATCGGGTTAAGCTAATGCCTGTTCGCTTTTCAAAATACTGAGTTACATGTCTATCAATATTTTTGATCATGAGGAAAATTTGTTTCATTTCCTGCAGAGACATCTGCATGCCTTTATCACCTCCACATATGACAAATCAATCGTTGACTCGTCAATTATAATGCAAGGAAATCTATTTATCAAGAATTAGCTTAAACTATATAAAAAAACACCCATATAAACAACAAAAACAGCTCCTGTTGATTTACAGGAGCTGTTTACTTACCATCCTATTAAGCCGGTGGAATAATTACTTCCATAATAGACCGGCCCTGAATTCTTAATGCCTTGGTCCGGAACATTAATATAGGAGCCAACAATATATGGCTGCAGCTTCTTCCTCGTGTTCCGAGCTAAGGCAATAATTAGGCAGTTTCTATATAACTTATGAAGCAAATCAACGTTGCATATGGGCTGAAGTCGATAATGTTAGATAAACACCTAGTCGACAAAATCTGCATATTTTTGTTGTGAATCAGGAGAAGAAATGTGAGGGATATCTTTACATCCAACTACATTGATATCCTTCTTGTTGCAACTGTTTGTTGGAATGCCTGATCATGCTCTACAAAAACCATGGTTGGGTTAAATGTTTGAATAAGCTCCTCAATCTGCATGCGCGAATAAATATCAATAAAATTTAACGGTTCATCCCAAATATATAAATGAGCCTTTTCACATAAACTTTTGGCTATAAGCAGCTTTTTCTTTTGTCCACCAGAATAATGAGATATATCTTTCTCGAATTGAATTCGGTCAAAATCCATTTTGCGTAAGATAGATTTAAATAATGATTCATGAATCTCATGTTCTGCAATGAAGTCCGATAATAGTCCCTTCAAATGAGAAGTATCCTGCTGAACATAGGAAATTTTAAGTCCAGAACCTAAATTTATTGAACCAGTATGTTGTATCGGATCTCCTAAGATTAGCTTCAGGATACTACTTTTTCCGCTTCCGTTCTTTCCATCAAGTACAATTCGGTCACCTGGTTTAACCTTAAAGCTAATTGGCTGATTCACGATTTGGTCATCGTACATAACAGACACATCAGACAAAACAATCAATTCTTTTGACTGAAATTCCAAGGGTTCTAATTTTAATAATTCGGTTTTTTCGACATTTTTGAGCAGTTTTGATTTTTCCACAATAGCTTTTTGTTGTCTTGATTCAATGTTCTTTGCTCTCTTCATCATCTTTGCCGCTTTATGACCTACAAACCCCTTGTCCAACTTAGAACCCGAATTCGTTGTACCATTTTTTGAAGCTTCCACTTGATGAGACCAACCTGCTGAACGCTTTGAGGAGTCTTTTAATCTCCCGATGTCTTTTTGTAGACGCTCATTGGTTGCCTCTTCATGTTCCTGCTGTCTATCAAAATTTAACTTCCATGAAGAATAGTTACCACTTTGAACTTCAATATTCGCTCTATTAATCGAGAGGATATGGTCAACGCATCCATCTAAAAAGATTCTGTCGTGTGAAATTAAAATAAACCCTTTTTTCTTCTTTAAATAATTGGAGACGATCTTACGTGCATCCGTGTCTAAATGATTGGTTGGTTCATCGATTAATAGGAATTGGCCTTCATTCAAGAATAATGCGGCAAGCAATACCTTGGTTTGTTCTCCATTTGATAATGTTATAAATGGCCGGTACATGACCTCGGCATCAACATCTAGATAGGATATTTCACGAAGAAATTCCCAATCTTCTGCTTGGGGGCAAATTTCTTCAAGAATTTCATAGGTATACTTATTCTTATCAGAAACTGGATAAGGGAAATAATTAAATTCTACCGAAGACGTGATTTTCCCACTATACTCATAATTCCCTAATAACAGATTAAAGAATGTTGTTTTACCTCTTCCATTTCTACCGATAAATCCAAGTTTCCAATCTGTATCGATCTGAAAGTTTACGCCTTCAAAAATATTGTCAAAACTGCTTGGATATGAAAAAGTTAAGTCTTGCACTTGTATCATTGACATGTTAATTCCTCCGTATAAGTTTTATAGATATTAGCGACTTATACGGAGCATTACATGTGTAACGATAGTATCTGAGTTACTCATTTCTTTCTCCCCTTTATTTTACAGATAAAAAATAAATATCAATCTTTCTATGAGAGAATAAAAAAATCCCCCCAAATTGCTAATTGTTGCTCTTTTGATAATTTCCATACAATTGACCACAGGCAGCATCTATATCGATTCCAAATTGACTTCTAATGGTCACATTAATACCTGATGATTTTAATTTTTTGTAAAAGTTAGCAACATGACCTTCATCTACTTCACCGAACCTTAAAGGAGAACTGACGGTTGGGTTATATCTGATTAAATTCACATGATATAAGCGTCCCTCTTTATATCGACCTTTTAATAGTCTTACAACTTCTTCAGCATGGTCGATCGAATCATTTACACCAGGCAACATAATATAGGCAATATATACCTTTCTTGATGTTATTCGTATATGCTCATCTAATGTGTCCAATACATCTAATAATGGATACCTATCATTAATCGGCATTAACTTACTTCGTTGTTCATTAAAAGGAGAATGCAACGAAAACGTCAAATTGACTTGCGGATAATTCAGCGTCATTTTTTTAATACTTGGAATAATACCAATAGTTGAAATAGATAACCTACGTTGGCTTAAAGCAAACAGCGTAGGATCAGTAAGTACATCTAAGGCATCAAAAACTTGAACATTGGCTAACGCTTCCCCCATCCCCATAAATGAAATACTATCAATGGAATGGCCTTGTAAATAAAAATGGAGGATCTGGTCGGTTATTTCATCTGAAGTCAAATTTCTTTTTAAGCCAATGTCACCTGTTGCACAAAATTTACACCCAAAATTACATCCGCACTGAGAAGATATACAAAATGATTCCCATCCAGCTTTATACTTCATATTTACCGTTTCTATTTTTTCATTTCCTGGAATTTCAAATAGGACTTTAGTCACTTGCTCAGAATGTTGTTCCTTTAAAGGAGCAATATCTAAAATAGACTCTCCAAATTCTTTAACTAAATGCTCTCTTAACGATTTCGGGAGTACACTAATTTCGTTGAATTTATCGATTCTTTCCTTAAAAATGGCATTCAATATTTGTTTCATTCTAAAATTAGGATAATGTTGTTCCTTTAAAAATTCTTTAATTCTTCTATATTTATTACTTTGACTTTGATTTAATTGCATTTGTCCTCATCCTTCCATAAGACTCTCTAGTTTTTAGGAGTATATAGAAAGGAGTTGCCTATCCCTTGGTTACAAATAAACACAAAAAAAGCACAGATACGATTATCGGTGCTTAAGCTTTAAATGAAAAATATGGACAAATAAACAAGAACTCTAAGTCATTGCTTTATAATTTATTTGCCATAGAGGTAAAGCGCCGATAACTGTTTTTGTATGGTTGTATAGCTTAGAAAAGGACAGACTACTCCCTTTGTCGGCGAATACATTACCAATTTTTGCATCTTTACCATACAGAAGTCTAAAAACAGTTAACATTGCTCGCACCTCCTTTTGTCAAATTTATTATTGAGTAATCTAGCATAAAAGCGAATATATGTAAAGCTATTATTAAGAATTCAATATCCTATTTCATCCCCGGTCTTACCGCCATATTTATGTGAGTGCGGAATACTTCCATTTACTGTTGTGAAACCTTCAAAGTAATGGTAGTGCCCTCCGTTTGGTAAAGGAACCGCTGGACCTGTAGTTCCTTTAATCAAATGCGCATGATGTTCATCAAACGAGGTCTCCACATAATAGTTATGAACATGTTGAACACCGCTTAGTGCAGGTTCTGTTCTTCCCGCATAATGATGATAATGTCCTACATCAAAAGAAGTCTTTCCTGAGAAGGGGTGAACGTGCATTTGGACCGGCCTTCCATCCCAACTTGTAATATACAAACTATGATCATGTTCGGGATTAGAGCCTTCCGAATGTATCATAAAACCTGTTATTGGCACTTCCATACGATATCATCCTCCAAACCATGGTTTGTTATAGAATATATGGTAATGGCCTGTTCCAGTATGCCTATGATCTCGCCATATTTGCAACTTCACCATCTATAACCAGACCAGCTTCCAAAACAATTTAGTCTACTTGTTTTTTCACTGTCTATTCAGAGGGGATAACGATGTACGCGGTAACCGCACGCCCATGGAATGAAGAGCAAGAGCATGTGGTAAATGCGTGCGGCTGCCTCCGTGGCGCAGAACCTATTTTTTTATTGAAAATTTAGAGTAATTGAGAATAAATGAAGACGAGTTAGCATGTTTATAAAATAAGCAAATCACTATATATCAAGAGAGGGGTACGCTATGCGAAAAAAACGTAATGCCATACTTGCCTTGCTTATCATAATGGCTATAAGCGCTGTTATGAGCGCTTGTGGAAACAGCGGTAAAGAAACCAACTCTTCCGCGCCTCCGAAGGCAAACAATGTAAAACCCGCTGATCCCGGGGGCAAAACCGAAGTACCGCAGGAGCAGGTCTTCCGCTTCAATCTGCATTCGAATCCGCCAACACTCGATCCCGGTGTAGCGCAAGACAACGTGGGGTTCGCCGTGCTCACCGGACTGTACGAAGGGCTGGCGCGAAGCGATGAGAACGGTAAAGCCATTCCAGGCACTGCAGAGAAATGGGATATCTCTCCGGATGGACTCAAGTACACCTTCCATCTGCGAAAGGACGCAAAATGGTCGAACGGAGATCCCGTGACTGCAGCTGACTTCGAGTTCGCTTGGAAGCGGGTGCTCGATCCGAAGACTGAGCCAGTCCCACCATACGCCTATCAGATGTACTATATCAAAGGCGCGGAAGCGTATAACACCGGAAAAAACACCGACCCGAATTCGGTCTCAGTCAAGGCCGTCGATGCCAATACGCTTGAGGTCGAGTTAGAGCACTCCACTCCGTATTTTTTAGGCCTTCTTTCATTCTCGACCTATTTCCCAGTACATTCCTCTATAAAAGACAATCCAAAGTGGGCATCCGACGCAAGCACCATCATATCGAACGGACCGTTTAAAATGAGCGAATGGAAGCAGCAAAGCTCTCTTGAGATGGTTAAGAACGAGAATTACTACGCTAAAGACGAAATCAAATTTACCAAAGTACAGATGACTATGGTAGACGATGCCGGCTCGGAATTGAACATGTACGAGACCGACCAGCTCGATTTTGCCGGCATGCCGACCGGACGCATTCCAAACGAGCAGATTCCGATCATGAAGCAGACGAAGCCGGACGAACTGGATATTAAGGGCATCGCCTCCACCTACTACTATTTGTTCAACAATAAACAGAAGCCATTTGATAACGTCAACATCCGCAAAGCGCTAGCGATGGTCATCGATCGCCAGTTGATCGTCGACAAGGTGACTCTTGGCGGACAACTGCCCGCATTTGGCATTGTTGCCCCGGGAATCGCGGGTGAAAATGGCGAATTCCGCTCCGAGCACAAGGACGATTATTTCAAGGAAAATGTAGAGGAAGCAAAGGCACTGCTGCAAAAGGGGCTCAGCGAGGCAGGAGTGTCCGCCATGCCAGAATTTACGCTTATCTACAATACCGATGAAAGCCATAAGAAGGTGGCCGAGGCCATCGTCGACATGTGGAGCAAGAATCTCGGTATCAAAGTAAAAATTGAGAATCAGGAATTTGGCGTCTTCCTGAAGAACCGCACCGCGCTCAACTATCAAATGTCCCGGGCCGGATGGCAAACCGATTACAACGACCCGATGTCCTTCCTCGATCTTTACATGACCGGAAGCGGCAACAATGATATCGGCTACAGCAATCCGGAATACGACAAGCTCGTTAATGAAGCGAAGCAATCGCAAGATAACAAGCAGCGGATGGAATTGATGGCACAAGCGGAGAAAATATTGATCGAGCAAGATCAGGCCATTCTTCCGCTGTACTACTACACGAACGTTGCGTTAAAGAAACCGAATCTCAAAGGCGTGTATATCGACTACCAAGGAAACATCATCTACAACCGGGGTTACTTCGAATAACGGCGTTCCCCTAAGCTGTTAACCGGGATGCACTTGGCCACATTGCCGGTGCGTCCCGATTCTTCATATCCACTGCAGTAATAATTAGATCAGAAAGGAGGATGCATCCATGATTCGATACACCCTGACCAAGTTGTTCTATCTCATCCTGTCGCTGTGGGTGCTGGCTTCCATCACTTTTCTGCTCATGAAAGCTATTCCCGGAGATCCATTCATGTCTGAAAAAGCAGTTCCACCGGAAATTCGTGCCCGTCTGATGGCCCAATACGGACTGGATAAACCGCTGCATGAGCAATATTTCGTATACCTGGGCAATCTGGCCAAAGGCGATCTGGGCATTTCGATGAAAATGCAGGACCGTGAAGTCGGCCAAACGATTCGCGATGCCTTCCCCTTCTCCTTGAAGCTCGGTATTGTCTCAATTATCGCCTCCGTCATTATCGGGGTCAGCCTGGGCATGATTGCGGCGCTGCGGCATCGCAAGCTGCTCGACTCCATCTCAATGGTCATTGCCGTTTTAGGCGTATCGGTTCCCAGCTTTGTACTCGCCTCCTTCTTCCAGTATATTTTCGGCGTAAAGCTGAGATGGTTGCATGTCGTCGGCCTAAGCGGTCCGCTTGATTACATTATGCCAACCCTTGCGCTCTCTGCCCTGCCGATCGCCTTTATCGCACGCCTGACACGTTCGAATATGCTGGAAGTGCTAACGGCCGATTATATTAAGACCGCCAAGGCCAAAGGCTTGTCCCGCGGTGCCATCATACGCCGCCATGTACTTCGCAACGGCATTCTGCCCGTTGTCACCTATCTAGGTCCGCTCACGGCCAACGTCGTGACAGGCTCCTTCATCATCGAGCAAATTTTTGGAATCGGGGGGCTCGGAAAAATATACGTCATAAGCATCAGCAACCGAGACTATTCGCTGATTATGGGCATTACCCTATTTTATGGGCTTATTCTAATGTGTGCCCGCTTCATCACCGACATCGCATACGGACTCATTGATCCCCGCATCACGCTCGTTTCGAGAAAGGAGAAGACCGCATGACAATGTTCCATTCCTCCCCTGCCGACAGGCGTGCACTGGCCCCGGAAGATTTCCGAAAGGCAGATGTTAGCGAACATGCGGCGGAAGCGATCGAACAGGAAGGCGTATCTACATGGCGCGACACCTGGCTGCGTCTGCGCAGCAACCGAGTTGCCATGACAGCCCTTGTCTTCTTGCTGCTCATTATCGTCATGGCAATAATCGGCCCCATGCTGACGTCTTATGACTTCTATTCCAATAATCTGGAGATGACGAACCTGCCTCCTTCCGCCGAGCATTGGTTCGGTACGGACGATCTCGGCCGCGACATGTTCGCTCGTACGTGGATGGGCGCCCGCATTTCTCTTATCGTCGGCTTCTCCGCCGCTGCCATCAACCTTGTCATCGGCGTTATCTACGGCGGGATCATGGGTTATATCGGCGGACGTCTCGACGAGGTGATGAACAAAATCTCTGAGATCATTTATTCTATTCCGGATCTTCTGGTGGCAATTCTCCTTGTCGTCGTCTTCGAACCAAGCCTGGGCACGATAATTTTGGCTCTATGTGTGACCGGCTGGATCAATATGTCCTGGATCGTGCGTGGACAGATGATGCAGCTCAAAAATCAGGAATATGCCCTCGCCTCCCGTTCCCTGGGTTCGCCTCACTTACGCATTCTATTTCGACATCTCCTACCGAACGCAATGGGTCCGATTATCGTTACCTTAACTTTGGCGGTGCCGGTAGCCATCTTCAGCGAAGCGGTGCTTAGCTTCCTTGGGCTAGGTGTTCAATCGCCGGCCGCATCATGGGGGACGATGATTAACGACGCGCTTAAAACCATGATCATTTATCCATGGCGTCTTGCCTTCCCTGCGCTGTTTATAAGCTTGTTGATGCTGTGCTTCAATCTGTTCGGGGACGGGCTGCGTGATGCACTCGATCCGAAGATGAAAAAATAAGGACAAGGAGGGTTCGCCCATGCAAAAATTGCTAGAAGTCCAAGATCTCCAGGTATCCTTCCATGTCCGCGGCGGCGAGGTGCAAGCCGTGCGCGGCATCAGATTCCATGTTCAGCCAGGCGAAGCCGTCGCTATAGTCGGCGAATCCGGCTGCGGCAAGAGCGTTACTGCCCAGGCAATCATGCGTCTTCTGCCGCATCCTCCCGCCCATATCCATCAAGGAACAATCCGGTTTCAGGGAAAAGATCTGCTGCGTTTGAAGGAGCGGGAAATGCAGTCTATCCGAGGCAAGGATATCGGGATGGTCTTTCAGGATCCGATGACATCGCTGAACCCGACGATGACGGTCGGACGCCAGATTACCGAGGTGCTGACCAAACATCAGAACATGACAGCACAGGAAGCGAAGCGCCGGGCAATAGAGATGCTTGGGATGGTCGGCATCCCCCATCCGGCATCGCGGTTCTCGCAATACCCGCATGAGTTCTCGGGCGGCATGAGGCAGCGGGTCATGATCGCCATTGCCTTGGCCTGCCGCCCGGCGCTGCTCATCGCGGACGAGCCGACGACGGCGCTCGATGTGACAATCCAGGCCCAGATTCTGCGTGTGCTAAAATCTCTGCAGAGCGAATTTGGGACATCGATCATTTTGATTACGCATGATCTTGGCATTGTGGCGGATTTGTGTGATCGCGTCATCGTCATGTATGCGGGTCAAATCGTCGAAACCGGCACAAAGCGTGAAATACTCAAGCAGCCGCAGCATCCATATACCCAAGGCCTGCTGCGTTCTCTGCCGCGGATCGATCAGAGCAAGGATGAGCCGCTCGTGCCGATTTACGGTACACCCCCAGATCTGGCCAAGCCACCGGAAGGCTGCCCGTTCTGGGCCCGGTGCAGCTTTGCTATGCACATCTGCCAACAGCGGCAACCTGAATCGACCACCATCAGTGAAACCCACAGCGCGAGCTGCTGGCTGCAGCATCCGCTGGCACAGGAGGTGACCAGATGAGCACAGAGC
The DNA here is from genome assembly GCF_039521865.1 of Paenibacillus motobuensis. Taxonomy (NCBI): domain Bacteria; kingdom Bacillati; phylum Bacillota; class Bacilli; order Caryophanales; family Paenibacillaceae; genus Paenibacillus; species Paenibacillus motobuensis. The sequence continues at coordinate 244,307 of NZ_BAAACX010000009.1, forward strand.
CATTGCTCCAGATTAACCAGTTGAGCAAACATTTTTACCTTGGACGGGGCCAGACGCTGAAGGCCGTCAATAACATTAGCTTCAGCGTCGACAGAGGTGAGACGCTCGGGATGGTAGGCGAATCGGGATGCGGCAAATCGACGGCAGGACGAACGATTCTTCGCTTGTACGAGCCGACTGGAGGGGAAGCCTGGTACGGAGGAACGAATATTTATCGGCTCAAGCCGGGGCAGCTTAAGGCTTTCCGTCGCGAGATGCAGATGATCTTCCAAGATCCGTATGCTTCGTTGAATCCTCGGATGACCATTATGGACATTATTGGGGAAGCATTGGACATACACCGTCTCGCCGATAACCGTTTGGCGCGCAGGAAGCGGGTCGAGGAGTTGCTTTATCTGGTCGGGCTTAACCCAGAGCATTCTACCCGCTATCCGCATGAGTTTTCGGGCGGCCAGCGCCAACGCATCGGAATCGCCCGTGCGCTGGCAGTTGATCCGAAGTTCATCATTTGCGACGAACCCATCTCGGCGCTTGACGTATCGATACAGGCACAGGTCGTCAATCTACTGAAAGATCTGCAGAAGCGTCTCGGACTGACATACGTATTCATTGCGCATGATCTGTCCATGGTCAAGCATATCAGCGATCGGGTTGCTGTCATGTATTTAGGTCAGATCGTTGAGCTGGCCGACAGCGGAACGCTGTACGCGGAGCCGCTTCACCCATATACGCGTGCTCTTATGTCCGCTATTCCCGTCCCCGATCCGGACATCGAGGCAGACAAGGAAAGGATTGTACTGAGCGGCGAGCTTCCCAGTCCGCTGAATCCGCCGAGCGGCTGTTCCTTCCGGACACGATGTCCATACGCGACTTCGGTCTGTGCTGAGCGCAAGCCTGAATTCCACGAAGCGAAGACAGGACATCATGTCGCTTGCCATCTGGTCTGAGCCGGATCGATCCAAGCCGTCGCAGATAGCAGGGGAATAATTGAAGATATAGAAAACCCCCTGATGTCAGTCTTGAAAAGCTTGACATCAGGGGGTCATTTCATAATTTATATACTGTTGCGAAAGCAATGCGCCTTATACTATTCCATAGATTTTACTAGACCATGGAGTTTGTTAATGGTTTTCCAATTACGTACCGTAGAAGGTACATCCAACTTATTCAACTTATTCGCTAGCTTAGAATTACGCACCCCTTCACTGAGCAAGAGATAAACTTCCCGTCCTTGAACATGATATTCATCGATTTCAGAGGCATATGCTTCAAGTTGTTCGATTCTTTCTTGTGTAGGTGATTCGAGCAGCATTGAGACGTAAAAAGTCTCCACCTCTTTTGATGCTTGTGCCTCTTTTAGCACTTCCTCCGAGAATGGGCAGTTTTCAATAATTTGTGCCAGCTCTACGGATGTTCTTATCATGACAGTGACCGTGATAGTAAAAACCTTCTCAATTTCATGTTCTATTCGTATGCGCAGTGAATCTGCATCATCCGCCGATTCAAACAGCACATTACCGCTTTGGATGTAGGTTTGTACTCGCTCGAATCCCATTGATTGAAACATACTTTTTAATTCAGCCATCTTGATTTTATTGTGTCCACCAACGTTGATACCTCTTAAGAACGCAACATTAATTGCCATTCAATCATCCCTCTGCTTCTAAATATGCAACCTCATCCCAATAATACTTACTTCAGCTGATGCGCAATACGAAGTAGCTCTTCCTTAGTAAGGGTCGGAGATATACTTCCGATGCTATACAGAAGGGTATAGTCCTCAAATGTTTCTAACCATTGAATCTCCTGAACCCTGTTGGAATCGCTGAAAAAGAATGGCTGAGTATTAAAGTAATGTGCTTTTACCCCATCGATATTTATCTCTTCATTCTCTAAATTACTTGTAGCAATTTTAAAGTCCGTCTTCTGGTCAATGAACTGCATGCTGACGTAAACTTGATCCTCCCGTTCATTATGATAGATCGTTGTAAATATGCGCGGTTGATTCGCTGGCTTATCGACTTGCTTTCGCCAAACCGCCTTTCCGTTCATCTTCTCAGATTCCTTCTCCAGTTCCGGAAGCAATTTTCTCCACTCCAAAGGGATGAAACCTCCGAAGGGCGATTCCTCCTTCCCTCCGACGAAATACAGCCCAGTACTTCTTGCAGGCGGGAGTTTGTACTTGGCCGTGTTCCGGGCAAGGATCGTCTCCCACTTTGAAAAATCAGTGATAATAAAAGGATTGGTTACAACGACGAGTGCCTGCTTCTTATCCATAGTGTATAGCTTGGCTAATTCAGGCAAATATACAATGGCTGACTCCCCAACCTCCAACTCCGCTTCAACTTCCTTAAGATCACGATGAATTTTTGAAGACAATTCTTCGTCATCCATACGGGTATTCATTTGGACATACTGCAAGCTCATTCGATGATCACTGATTTGAAACCATATGTATCTGTTAAATCCAGCAATGACAACAAATAGTGCAAGTCCCAGGACAACCTTAAGCAGAACCGGCTTCAAATGCGTGGAACGTCTCCTGCGCTTCTGATCAGCCTCATACAGATCCCTAATGCTCATCTCATGTCCAGAGGGCGGCTGTATTTCACCAGCTCTCGCTTTGAGCTGTTTGGTTAATTGATTGATATTAAACACGGACGGATGCCTCCCTGTCAGCGTGAAAGGTATCAGTATCAATGAATTCGCGTAAACGCTTGATAGCTAGATGATGGCGAGATTTCGCTGTTCCTACGGGAATGTTCAAGCTGGCCGCTATCTCTTCATAGGAACAATCTTGATAATATCTCAATACAATGACTTGTCTAAGCTTCAATGGTAACCTGTCCAGATGAGCGAGCATTTCGTATTGGCTTTCTGTTTCAAATACTTGCTCCTCTGGCTGCTTAGGCGATTGAAGTGGGGGCATTAGCTGAGTTATGGCGTTCAATCTCACTTTTCTCCATAACTTTCTTTTCCAATTACTCGTTTGCCGTACAATAATGCCGTTTAACCAGGTACGAAAAGGTTTGTTGAAATCATATGACGGAAGCGCTTGAAAAAGTGCTATGTACACTTCGCTCACAATGTCCTCGACCTCTCCCTTATTTGGGCTCAAAAAATATACCGTCCGATAAATATGATCATTAATCCGACTATAAATCTCATGAAAGGCTGCCGTACTGCCTTGTTCCATCAGCCTAAGCCACGGATGCAATTCATCGTCTCTTACCCCGTCCACCTCCCAACTTGGTCGCGGTATATGAACCATTAGTTATAAAGCACCTTATGGTATTAATAAACCTATAATTACCCTCATTTATTGAACCATGATAGTTCCGATACGACTACCATAGCCACCTTATTCTGATCTACGATGAATTCAATGACTCTCTTATTCTCCTTATCTAGATACCCCTTAATACTCAGTTTATCCTGCTTCCGTGTATAATAATTTTCTCCATACAGTTCAGCAATACGTGCCTCATCATCCCCTATCTGCAATTGTTTAGCTGTCGCTTGGCCTGGCTTTAAAGAATAGGACACCACACGGCCCTCTGATAAAATATACTGGTAATTGTCATATTCCAATACGACTTCTCTGCTCTTCTGATCGCTCTTCGCCTGAATTTCTCCTCTGTCCAACGGCTCTCCTCTCTGTGCTATAACCTCTTGCTCCGAAGCGTTCAGAACCTCTAGCCCTCCTGTCTCTGCACTTAGGTTCGTGCTTTGGACGCTTTCCATAAAGTCAAGCGGTGATCCCTTACTGCTGCAGGAGACGAGAAACATTAAAATAGAAAAGATAAAAATGAGTTTTTTCACTTTAGAACCCCTTTCTAACTTCTAGCCATGATAATCTATATTGGTCCGAAGTATAGAAATGGTTCAGTAAATCTACCTCTTCATCAAAAAATTAAGAGAACTTTTTTCTACTCATTGTTATGCCTAGTATAATCAATACCACATAGATTACGATCTCGTATCCTTCGGAATCCAAGCATCCGCGAAACTTCTTGTAAAGAGTAATGTTTTTCCATGAATAAAAAATAACATTGGAGTAAACTCCAATGTCAAGTTGTTTTTATGAAGGTATAAGTTTTCTTTTATTTCATAACCGATTATTTCAGACTCCATAGTGCTGGTACATTAGGCGGCTCCCAGCCGAGGAGCGAGGTATGTGGCTGACGGCAAACATAGGTTTTCCCGCCATAGGTAACCTCATCATTCACTTTATAACTGACATTGGGCGCCCATGCGTTGGAACTCCCCTGCGCATCCGTCGTCGCGCTGACGGATATGCCCGGCGAGACATTTCCCGCTGCATCCTTAGCTGTCACTGTGAATTGGTAGCTTGTATTGGGGAGCAAATTAGCGATAGTAGCAGTTGTTCCGCTTACTTGGATAACGTTCGTTCCGTAGGTCACGGTATAACCGATAACCCCGACATTATCCGTTGACGCTGTCCAGCTTAAGGAGACACTCGTCGCTGATTTTCCAGTTACGATGAGATTCGTAGGAGCCGTTGGAGGCTGATTATCCGGCACGGAAGGACTTAATGCATCGAGGTATGCGCGATGACTGTTGGAGAATTCGAAGTTATTGTATTTATCCCAGTTAATCGACCAGGTCATCAAGCCACGGAAGTTCTGGAATCCGTTAGTACTGCTTCGCATCTGGTAACTAGGAAGCTGTATTCCTTTGATTATGGCATCAAGCGCTTTCTGAACCTCTGCAGTTGAGGTGAAGCCACCTCCGGCATTGGCATTCGCCGGCAAGGCCAGCAGCACCTGATCCGGTCGCAGACCCGTGAAGAATTGATTGGAATTGCCCGCGATTGGGAAGCCAGCGAGCAGCATATCAACCATAGCTACATGGAAATCCGCACTGCCCATATTGTGATACTGATTATCCAATCCGGTGATCGGCCCTGAGTTATAATTTTGTACCTGCAGCCAATCCAGTATATCCCTCGTTGCTTCGATGACAGGCAGATAGGCACCAGCTCGGTTGTCACAGCTTATGCAGCTTCCTCCATAGAAGGTATATCCAAGCTGAACGAAGAAGGTCTCAGGCGCCATCGTTAAGTAGAAATGATCTGTTCCAAAGTGATTATTAATCGTCCGGAGCGCCCAGATCAGATTTACTATGACTGGAGTCGTCGGATTTCTGAAGTCGTTATCCCCGGAATTCAAATAAAGAGAATGCCCTTCAAAATCAACGTCCAGACCATCGAATCCATACTTCTCAATGATGTCGGTAACCGAGTTAACAAAGTTGTCGCGGGCGCTTGTTGTACTCAGTTGAACCTGGCCGTTAGCGCCGCCAATCGAGATGATGACTTTCTTTCCTAGACTCTGCAAATAAGCGACATCCGCTTTAAAATCCGCATCCGTGTAATTATAAGGTGTGAAGCCGATCGTCCCGTTCGTTGCACCGGATACAGGCTCTGCGAACGAGACGTTAATGACATCGAACTTCGTTGATACATCACGCAGCTTAATAAATCCTGAGCCGTTATCAAAATTATGCCAGTAGCCAACGATCGTCTTACTGCTTACGGCCGCTTGGGCTTTGGGTACACCGACAGGACCGAGTTGAAACAGTGTAACTATCAACGCAATAATCAAGGCACCAATCGAGATTTGACGGGTTAAAAAACGATGGATGTTCACTTGGGATCTTCCTCCTTATTTTCATACCATTTGATCGCTGACAGCGGTTACAGCCTAACTGAAGGTTGATCGCATCCCCCCTCTCCAGAACAGGAAACCGAAACCTCACCCATTCATAAATATGAAGGGGCTTTCAAGGTATAAGGGGAAAATATATAGTTCATAGGGATAAAATTGTCTAATGCCTTGAATTTAGAAAAGCCACCCTCCCGTAGGAAAGTGGCTGTACATGCTTCAATTTTTCAGTTTCGTATTCCAAGGCAAGAAGCTCCATGGACAATTCGTATCGGTCAACTGTCTTTGAATCAATTCAAGATGTATTGAAGTGCTGGAATCATCCAGTTCTTTCTGCCAAAATTGTCGGCCGATGATATAAGCGAGTCCATATTCTGTCCAACTTCTATAAGACTGCTGGATCTGATTCGCGTTGTTCAATAGATAGGACCAGGCGTATTCTCGAGGTATATATCCGACTTCTGCACAAAAGTAACATATTGTGGCAGCTCGCCCCAGATCCCAGGCGAGGATACCGGATTCAGGGAGCAGCTTGTCATATCTTTGCACGATCCGGGCATTTATCGCCTTATATTCATCCTCCAATGATGAGATGTACAGGTCCTGCTGCTTCGTGGTCATGACACGAAGAATTCCCCGGAGTTGGTTAAAATCTATACGGTGTCCTTCTTCAGTTAGCCAATTCAGGATACGATAAGCACTCTCTTCATCTACGATACTCCACCATTCACGTAAGATCACATCCTTAAGATCGTCGATACTGCAGCTTCCTTCATCAGGAGCGTATTCATTGGCATACGTAAAACCGTTCGCATGCAGCAATATATCGCCTGCAGCCAGCGCCCAGAGTTGACTCGGGCTAAGCAAGTTATTCATTTACGATCACTTCCCCCGGAAATTCAATACGTAGTGCTTCATCATCAAGAACATCAGGAAAATCAAATTGCATAGTCGACTCTTTTAAATAACTATAAGGATTCATGCCCAGTCTATTTAAGAGTTTGCCTCGTTTGCTATAATGCTCCTCCATATACTTAAGCCTTCTTACATAATCCGGATGGTTGGGATGTGCCTCTACAGCGCCTCGCGCTACTTCCAATCCAGTCTCATGATCGCCAAGCCCATAGAGAACAAGACTATAATAACTGCTCGTATCTCTACGCAGCCCCGAGTTGTAGGCGGCCTGAAAGTAAATTTTTGCTTTTTCATACATATTGGTGTAATACATGAGAATACCGCAATAGAACCAGATATATGGATTTCGGTTATTCTCAGAGATATGATTGAGATACTTCTCTACTGAGGTATCAATCATCCTTAGTAGAGAGGCATCAATATTGTTCCAATTCTGTAATTCCACGAATACTCTTACGAGCTGTAACAAAGCCCATTCATTGTTTTCTTCTAACTTAAGCACGTTCTCAAGCGGATCAATCGCCTCGTTAAATCGGCGAGATGCTAATAGAGAAGCCGCATAGAACTTCACAAAAACACTTGGATCCTCTATGCCTTCAAGATGCTTTAGAAGCTCTCTATATGCAATTACTGCTGTCTCCCACTCTCTAAGATACATACTGCTATTGCCTATGAACAGATTCGCATAGAGTTGCAAGTCTTCCGATTCATAACTCAGGAACTCACGCATATTCGCCCGGCATAACTCATATTCCTCCAGGCGATAGTGGGCTATGCCTTTAAAATAATAAGCGTAGTAGAAATTTCTCTTCTCCAACGCGATATCAAGCATATCTATACATTCGCGGTGCTTGCCAGTGTTCAGCAACACTTCACCATATTCAAGGAAATATACCGGATCACTCGTATCATCCAATCCAGCGCTGTTAAAATGGAAAGAACTCTCGGTATATCGTCTAAGATTATAATAACAGTCGGCGATCCCGGCATGATATAGACAGTGATCCTGCTGCTCCAGGGCATTCTTGTAGATATCTATCGCTTCTTCATATCTTTCTGACTTTCTGAGTGCCTCTGCTTTGTAATATAATGCCTCGTCATGAATAGGATTCAACTCCAGCACTTGTTCGAATAAGATCAGACTTAACTCATAATCACCTAGAAAATATGCGTTACGCGCAGTCGCGAACAGTAGCTCAAGCCTGAAGCCATGATCCAATACTTGTTCCTGAACGGCTGCCTTATAATAATGAGCTGCCTCATCATAGCGCTCAGCTTGATGAAGAATTTGGCCGTACAGATAGTATTGCCTTACATTCAGTGTCCCCTGCTTCTCTAGATAACTTAATATTTCAATTGCGGCTTCCTGGAACGGGGCCATCCCTTGATAAGCTTCAACGATTCCCGACAGTAGTTCGAAGAGTTCGGAACTCGGTTCTAACTGCGTTAAAATAGACTCCAGCCGACTGCTCAACACAACCAATTCATGTAGTGTATGCATATCCCATGGACAATGCTTCATGATGCGAAGATATGTATTTATCGCTTCAATATCTTGCTTTAGCTCGGTAAAACATTGAGCCAATCCTGTAAGCGCCTGAGGATGATCCGGTTCATGATTTAGAATTAGCTCATATGCATGGCAGGCTTCTTCATAGTTGCCCGTCTTATAGAGCGTGTATGCCAGTTCATTATAATAATCGGTATCCTCGGCAGAAGCATCCATCCCCCTCAAGATCCGAAGTGCCTCATCCCACTGTCCCTGCTGCATCCAGTATTGTCCCAACAATCGGCATAGATCAGGCTCATTCGGGATAAGCTTAGCAGCTTCAAGCAAATAATGCTCAGACCGCTCATAATCACTATGAATTAAGGTGATTTGTGCTCTTCCTCTTAGTGATAGGAAGTTCTCTACGGCCTCATCGTCTAGTTCGCATTGGGGAATAAAGTCATAGTTCAAATCCCAATAAGCTTTCAGCTGTCGATAGAAATGATGGAGATAGGCTTCCGGGAAATGCTTCTCCAGCCAGGTTGTCATACTGGACCACTGAAAAGATTCATCGAGTAGTCTCCACACGGCGCCGGGAGCCCAGGATCTCTCTGTGAACATCCTAAGCAACTCATATTCTAGAATTTGACGCGTCTCGATCCCGATAAACCGATCATCATCGAGCAGCGAACTCCAACGACTTACATCCACCCGGGAGTGAATGTTATCGTAGAGCGCAGCAGCTTCATGAAGGAACTCTATGGCCAAGGCTGTAGGGATATCTAACTCCTGAATCGGTTCCGGTTCGTTACTCTCTGCGGAAGAAGTCGTAGGTATTTCAGTATGAGCATCGGCAAGAAACTCTTCATGAGTGACGACATAGCCGTCTTGTTCAATGTCCCTTGCTTCATCCTCACGCTGACGGAGCTGATTATATTTGACTTCTTCTACCACCGCTTCATAGGCTGTACGCAGGCGTTGGAAGCCTTCCGGATCATCCTCCGGATGCGTCACTTTAAGTTTGGTTACATAAGCCCGCTTGATCGCTACAAGATCGTCCGTCGGCTCGATGCCTAAGAGGCTCCAGAATTCTGTCATTAGAATTCTATCCCCCTCTCGATCGTATCCAGGTAAGCTTTGTAATCCACAACGGCCTGTCTTATTTCCCGGTCATCCTGACGATTCAGAATATCCTCGAACTGGCGAAGCAGCATCGCCACTTGGTCACGTGTCCTACCCAATGATTCTTCATACAGCCTCTCTCCGCGGGCCAGGAGCAGCTTAATCTCCATGCGATCACGAGGATGAATCTTGATCTTAGAGAGTTCCTTAAACCTCTGTTCGATCTGCTCTTTGGAGAATTGTCCAGGATGCTCTTCGAAGATCACCTGCTTCTTCTCACCTGTGCTGACAACGGTAGTCTCCACCTCAAGAATGCCATTAATATCATAGGTGAAGCGAATATCAACGGCTTGATCTCCCTTCTTGCCTGATGGGAGATCAACCAGAAATTCGCCAAGTGCAATATTGTTCTGTGTCAGTCTACTCTCTCCCTGATAGACGTCAATTCGCATGGAGGTCTGCCCGTCATTGATCGTATAGTAGCGCCCAATTTTACTAACGGGAACGACCGAGTTACGCTCAATGATCGGACTGAAATGGCCGGATTCGTATTGTCCCGCAGAAATTTCCACAGCCATACCCACGCCTAAAGTATACGGACAGACATCGGTAAGCACGATATCATTCACCGCTTGATCTCGGGCCTTCATTCCCGCTTGAATAGCAGCTCCGACCGCTACCGTCTCATCCGGATCGATATGCGCGGAGGCTAATCTATTGAACATTTTGGCGACAAAGGAGGAGATGATTGGCATTCTAGTAGCCCCGCCGACGAGAATAATCGCATCGAGGTCGGACGGACGGACCGCCGCATCTCGGACTGCCCGTTCAATGGGTTGTCTGAGCCGCATCAAGAGTGGCTTGGCCAGATTGTCGAAGTACTCTCCACTAATCTTGCATGACTTCAGTGTCTCCGGATGGCTGAGCTCCATCACTGCTGCTTTGCCTTGGGACAAGGCAACTTTAGCTGCTTCGGCTTGTTTGCGAATCGCTCCGGTCAGCTTGTAATCCTCGAGATCAATACTCCCGATCTCCTGGCGCGAGATGAATTCCTGGAACAGCAGTTCCGTGAAGTCTTCGCCACCCAGATAGTTGTCACCAGCGACAGCCTGAACCTCCATCAAATCCTCGAACCGTTCGAGGATTGATACGTCAAAGGTGCCCCCGCCCAGATCAAATACGAGAAAGCGAGTGTTCGGATCCTCTAAATGCAATCCATAAGCGACTGCCGCGGCCGTAGGCTCGTTAATGAGACGTTCTACCTTCAACCCCGCGAGCAGTCCCGCCCTTCTCGTCGCTTGCCGCTGGGCATCATTGAAATAGGCGGGAACGCTGATTACTGCCTCGGTTACCGTCGTACCTAGATAGGCCTCCGCATCCTCCTTCAGAGAACGCAGCACAAATGAGGATAGATCCTCAGGGGTGAATTGATAGTCTCCAAGCTGATAGATTTTGTTCGTACCCATATATCTTTTGAACACGGAAGCCGTCAAATGCGGGTGTGTAATTAGTCGTTGTCTAGCGACCTCCCCGACGATCACTTCCCCGTCCTCTTCCACACTGATAATAGAAGGCGTTAAATGCTGACCGAGCGAATTAGGAATAATCTTCGGTCCTTCAGGCGTAAAAGCGGCGACAACGCTGTTCGTTGTCCCCAAGTCAATTCCAATAATCGTCAAAGTCTATACCTCCCATGGCTATCAAAACTTAGATCAATTAACATGTTATAAATCTAATGAATCTATGTAGTAGTTCTGGAATAAGACGAACCTACTCCTTAAGTCTAGTGAATATGTCTTATCTATGTTATCGGTCTAAAAATACCAGTTCTTAAGACCTATTAAAACTTTTAATATTAGTTCTCGAACAGTATAGTGAAAAAATCCCCCTCCTAATCATTGCCTAAGGAGGGGGATTAAGCGGAGTGAGCTTAGTCTTCTATATCCGCGTAGTATTCTTCTTTCATCTTTTCCCAATGCTTCTTGTCTTCTTCGGTTATAGGTCTTAGCACTCGGCAAGGGTTACCTACAGCAATGACGCCATCCGGGATATCCTTGGTTACGACGGAACCGGAGCCGATAATGACGTTGCTACCTATCGTTACCCCAGGATTAATGACGGTATTTCCTCCAATCCATACATTGTCGCCGATCGTAATCGGTGTTCCGAACTCCAGCAGTGTATTTCGCACATCTGCGTCAACTGGATGTCCGGCCGTAAATACGCTAACTCTAGGTCCGAAGAGAACATTGCTGCCGATCTTAACCTTGGCTACATCCAGAATAATGCAGTCAAAATTAGCATAGAAATTGTCACCAACCGAAATATTGCAGCCATAATCACAACGGAAAGGAGGCTCGATGTATACCGACTCTCCGACCGATTCGAATAAATCTCTCAGAAGCTTCCCTCTATAATCCTTCTGTTCCTCTGTTGTGTTATTGAACAAGCGCGTAAGCATCCGGGACTTCTTGCTATCCTGGGCCAATTCTCCTGTACCTGCCATGTAGAGCTTTCCCGCCAGCATTTTCTCTTTATTCGTTGCCATATCTCTCTACTCTCCTACCTGAATGTAATATGGGGGCTGAAGCGTAATATCCAATCGATCTGATCGTAACAGAATCTTGCCCTGATATTCAAGCTTTCAGCTTGCGGAGTATTTCAGCCAACTGTGTAATTCCAGTATCAATTCGTTCTTCGGATACGTGACTTGCGTTCAGCTTGATGAGATTTCTCTGCAAATAACCGGGCAAATAATGCTTATCCATCGGTTCGAGAATAATGCCACTTTTCTTCGATTGCTTCATAATCTCCGGCACAGATAGATGTTCCTCCAGCACCAGATGGGTATGGATCCCTGGATATTTCGATGGATAGTAATTGAACATCCCTTCGCTACGTTCACTCTCACGCCTCAGCGCAGCATCAAGTCGCTTCGCACGTGAGAAATACAGATTACGCAGCTGCTCTTTATGGCGGACGAACATCCCGCTCTGAATATATATTTCGAGTGCGCCCTGGGAGAGCATGGAGCTGTCAATATCGATGGAGCGCTTATACCGGATGAACAGTTCGTTCAGGAGATCGGGCAGAACCACAATGCCGATACGTAGTCCCGGAAAAATAATCTTGGAGAAGCTCTTTAAATAAATCACCCGCGAATCCATATCATATGCGAATAACGGATCTGATTTGCTGTCTTGCTCCAGATCAGCCATATAATCATCTTCTACGACATAGACGTCATACTTACGGGCCAATGCGACGATCTCTTTTTTCTGCTGAGGGGTGTAGGACAGTCCTAGAGGAGAATGCATGCGAGGTATTGTATAGAAAAATTTAATATCCCCAGTCTTGAACAGCTCTTCCAACCGATTCATATCTATCCCTTCGGCTGTGCGATAGATCCCTTGTACCGGCAGTCCGTGCGTCAGGAGATGATCGATGAATAGATGATAGCCTGGCTGTTCGATCAGAATAGTCTTCTTCCCATTGGGAAAAGGAAGCAATGTCAGTACGGCTAGAGCGAGCTGTACGCCAGAAGTGATGACGATGTTGCGCTCCTGTGCGAATACTTGTGAATCAGCTAGCTGCTGGTGCATCACCTTGATTAATGAAGGCAATCCTTGCGGCGTTCCATATAAGAATAAGTCATTCTTGTACATATCGATTGCTTTGTTAATACAATGCTGGAAATCGAGATAAGGGAATAGTTCTGGGTCCGGCGCGGAAGTGGCGAAGTCGATCATGACTTGCTCCTTCCCTTCGCCCCTGCTGTTCTTCTGTACGACATAATAACCACTTCGGGATACTGAATAGATCATATGGCGCCGGATCAGCTCATTGAGAGCAGCCAGTACCGTGCTTTTGCTATAACCGTACTGCTTGGCCAAAGTCTGGATTGAAGGCAGTCTGCTACCTTGCTGGAACGTTCCATTTCGAATGCCGCTTTCGAGTTCTTCGGACAGATATATATATTTTAGCAATCGAATCAACCCCTTCTTGCCATCTGTACCGGTACAGATAAACTTTTTGGCTATTGTAGCACAATCATTCCGCCCTTACTATAAGGGTGAGCGTTTGATGATCCATACATCTATTTGAAGCAACTTTTTTGAGGAGGAGTATCCGTGCAAAGTCGGCAAACGAAGCTCGCTTATACAGCGGCTATATTCAATGCTTTAATTATTGGTTTTTCATTTCTTTTTGTTAAATTAGCTCTCCAGGTTTCTCAGCCCTTGGATACGCTTGCCCATCGGTTTACGATTGCGTTCATAGCTACTGCTATTCTAATGGTTATCAAGCGACGTAGCATTCAACTAGACTTCAGAAGCCTGCTTACCTTAATTCCGCTAGCCCTGTTCTATCCGTTTCTCTTCTTTGTATTGCAGACCTTCGGGTTGGTATATACGACGTCCTCCGAGGCGGGGATCGTGAATGCGCTTGTCCCCATTTTCACGATGCTGCTTGCAACGGTATTTCTCAAGGAGCGTTCCAGTCTACTGCAGAAGCTATTCACTGTGTTAACTGTTGCCGGAGTTGTGTTTATTTTCGTCATGAAAGGTGTACAGTTGAATTTATCCAGTAGCTTAGGCATTGTACTCATTTTGTTATCCGCGCTGTCCTTCTCGTCATACAGCGTGCTCGCTCGCAAAATTACGCAGAAGATTCATCTGCTAGATATTACTTTCGTCATGTCCTTGATCGGAGCATTATCCTTTAATGGGATCTCCGTGATTCGCCATGGTCTTCAGGGAAGCATGAACCATTATTTTGACGCTTTTACAGCACCGACATTTGTAATGTCGATTCTCTACCTAGGTGTATTATCATCGCTCATAACCTCACTGCTGGCCAACTACGCTCTAAAGTATATGGAAGCATCTAAAATGAGTATATTCAGCAATGTGGGGACAATATTTACGATTATCGGAGGGGCCATCTTTCTTAAAGAGCAGCTCGCATACTACCATATCATCGGAGCTGTCATGGTCTTGATCGGAGTAGTAGGCGTCAGTCTCACTAAGCCTGGCGGGAGCTTCTCCAAGTCACGAAAAACGCGGCAAGACCTGGTATCCACCAAATAACTCCATATATAGCTTCATTAAAGGACGAACTCGTGATTTAGATCATCCCCCTATGTGTCATTTCATCCATGTCATTATTGTATGTGTTGGTCGTATGGGTAGCTTTAATAATTGAATAGTTGACGTAATGATAGTTATGTAAACTTATAGGGATAATACAAGACCACCTCCCGGTGGTCTTATTTATATTTCATCAATTTTGGCGCAGGTCCCTTATTCTAACGTTGCTGCTGAACAATGAAGAATCACTGCGAACAGTGAACGAAGGATAGTTAGGGTCTGCAATAATCTTCATCGTATGATCGAACAAGCTCTGTTGCTGACGGTCAACAAACAGTTCGCACGCATCAGCTTCTACTTTAATATCCGTATCAAGCGGTTGATCAATAATCTGAAGGGTTAAGACGCCATTGCAGCCGCAGTCTTCCGTGTCATAGAACAGTTTGAAGTAACCGGGACGTGCTCCCATATGTTCATTTAGCTTCTTTTCTGTAGATGGGTCCATATGAACGTTCAATGCCAAGCGCTCCTTTTAACTTTATTGTATAGACTATTATAACATCAGCGGATAACTTCGTGTTCTCATACCTACTCTCAATATTTCATGTAATGAAACATTAATGACATACATTTATTTTACAAACTTGCTTTCTGTATAAACAACTTTGAATCCTGCCATAATATCTCAGAATCTAAATACAGCCTTGGAGGTTATGAAATGAATAATTATCAGACACAACAAATCTCGCAGCTTATTCACCAATTGACTCAGCAGACTAATCAGGCAAGTATGGCTTATCAGCAATTACTTAAGCAAGAAGAAAGCAATGCGATGCAGCTCGAGCAATTGGCTCAGCGTGAGCGCCACGCTGCTCAGGTTATTCAAACCGCGCTTCAAGGTCATCAAACGGCAATTCACCAATTGCAACAAATCTCTAACTTGGCCCAGCAAATGAACAACACGATGTCTTATTCAACGAGCAATACAGAGCAACAATATAATCCGATCAATTCAATGGGATTCTCCAATCAGCATCGTCAATAGCAAAATCTTGCCTAAATAAAGTGACTTCGCTCAACGTTGTTAACACAACGGTTTGAACGAAGTCACTTTTTTATTTTCTTAGAATTGTACTTGCATTTGGGATTAATGCGATATATTCCTACGTTAGCTACCCTCTTTAATCGATGGGTAGTAGGTTCTTCTCTATCTCAGCGCGTCGTCCTTCTAAGAATGGCGGCAAGCTTAAATCTTTACCCAGCTCTTCAATGTTTGAGTCGGCAGTGAACCCAGGTCCATCCGTAGCTATTTCAAATAAAACCGATCTACGATTCTCGAAGTATAAAATCCGCGTTCTTTTACCGCTGCTTCCCAATATCGTAGCTCCTCATCATTCTTAGCCCGTATCGCTAAATGATGAATGCTTCCTTTTCCCGGTTTCTCTCTTGGTCCGAGATCCTGTTTAATAAGAATTTCCCCGAAGGACTGCCCAGCCACGGATTGGTAGATCGCTTCGTTGTCAGAATGATAAGCTTCGACGTAACCGAACAGTCCTGTTAAAGTGTTGGCTAGCCGATTCAAATGACGCACAGTGATCTCAATCGTACCCATTCCCAGAAAGATGCCGTGGGTCAACATCAGAGCCCGTCCATGCTTGCCATGTATCAGGAACCTTCTTGCCGTTGTTATTCTGCAGTACCATTCGCAGTCCTTCCTGGTCCTCGAAATGTAAGGGTAAATTTCACTAAACGCAGCCAAATTAACGAACCTAAAGTATTATCCTGCATCATTTATTTTAATTTAGAAAATATTACCCCTATTTTATAGAAATCTCCCCCTGTATTGAATATGGAACTTAAGTTAAGATTTTCCTAAGCACCCGAAGAAACCGCATACATTATATTATTTAGGGGGAATTGTGTTGAAAAAGTACTCAATTATGCTTCTAAGCATGCTCTTGCTCCTCTCTATGTTCTTGGCAGCATGCGGAAGTGGCAAGAACGGAAACGGAGGCAACACATCTTCGGATGGAAATGCAAGCAAGAACAATACGACGAATACTCAGCAGGAGGACACGAAGAAAGAAGCTGATCCTGTTAAGTTGCGTGTGTTCTCAACATTTGGCGGTACAGACGCTGCTCGCGAAGCTTTCCAACAGGCGATTGACGAATTTACTGCCGCCAACCCTAACGTAACTGTTGAAAATGACACCATGTCGGCCAATGACGACGGCTTCCGTACGAAGGTAAATACAGATATGACGAGCGGTAACGAGCCAGACCTCCTCTTCTATTTCATTGGAGCGGATGCAGAAGGTTTTGTGAATGCAGGCAAGGTAGTTCCATTGAATGAAATCCTCGATGCTGATGCGAATTGGAAGAACGGATTCATTCCAAGCGCACTTGAACTGGCCAAGCAGCCAGATGGTAATATTTACGCTGCACCACTTACCGGTTACTACGAAGGTCTCTTCGTGAATAAGAAGATCTTTGCTGATAATGGTCTGGATCTGCCAACGGATTGGGATAAGCTTACTGCCGCTACAAAAGCGCTTTCCGCTAAGGGCATCATCCCGCTGTCCGTACCATTTGACCAATCTCACTATCTGGTTGAACATATGATTCTCTCGGCTGCCGGCCCTGATAGTCAGAATAAGGGCTTGAAGGACGACGTCGATCCGAACTGGGAAAAGGCATATGCCGCAATGAAAGAGCTGTATGATCTCGGAGCATTCCCTAAAGATGCTGCGACAATTGATCTGAGCATGTCCGGTAACTACTTCAGTGAAGGACTTGCTGCAATGACGATCGAAGGATCATGGGCAGTTGGCGGCTGGAGTGAGGAGACTAGAAATAACGCGACTGTTCTTCCGTTCCCTCAAGTTCCGGGCGGTGCAGGTAGCGGTAACAATATTGTCGGCGGATTTGGTTCCGGCTTCTATCTCTCCAAGGCAACGTATGATGATGCTGCTAAGAAAGACACAGCAATTGCTTTGATGAAACATCTGACATCTCCGGCTAGCATTCAGAAGATTGCCAGTGCTAACGGAGGAACACCGGCTGCTGATGTAGAGGTTACTGGCTTGGCTCAAGTAGCCCTCGACGGATTCGCGATGGCTGCCAAAGCGGATTCCATCAACTCGCCGGTAGACAGTAAGGTTGCTCCTGAAACTTTCTCAGACCTTCGTGCTAGCGTGCAGCAGGTTGTAACCGGTAAGAAGACCCCTGCTCAAGCGATCGAAAGTGCTAAGAAAGTGGAAGATGCAAATAAAAAGTAAACTTTACCTCCCCTCCACCCAACTAAATAAACGGATGTGCGCCGCCCAATCGCTTTATCCCCGGGCGGCGCAGCCGTTTAAGTAAGTAGATTGATCAAAATACACAACAATAAAGGTGATGATTATGAAGGGCGATCGTAAATATATCTTCATGTTTCTCCTTCCGTCAGCAGTGCTTATGGGGCTATTTCTGTATTATCCGTTCTTTAAGAGCTTCTATCTTAGCTTTTATCGCACTAAGGGCTTCTTCGACAAGAAATTTGTCGGCTGGGACAACTTTGAGCGGTTATTCACGGATAAGTTGCTTGGTGCAGCTACCCTGCATACGCTGGAACTGATGCTGTATGTGCTTCTGTTCCAGGTCGGAATTGCACTTGTACTGGCTGTTCTTGTTGAAGCGATTAGCAGATTGAAAACTTTTTATCGCACGGTTTTCTTCTTCCCGGTCGTTATTTCCGGTACAGCGATCTCGCTGTTGTTCGTACTTTTTTACAATTACAATTTTGGCCTGCTTAACAACTTGCTGGCGAATTTCGGAATCGAGAAGATTCTCTGGCTGGATGAAGGAAATGCGCTTAGAGCAGTAGCAATTCCTACCGTATGGCATTATGTAGGCTTCTATTTCATTCTGTTCCTAACAGCGATGTCGAAGATTCCATCGGATTATTATGAAGCTGCCCGTCTAGAGGGCATCGGAGCCTTCAAACGCACGACCAAGCTGACGATCCCGTTAATTATGAGCGACATTAAAGTTGTTATTACTTTGGCCATTACAGGGACGCTTAAGGTGTTCGAATTTGTATGGGTAATTACGAGCGGGCAGAACGGTTCTGAAGTGCTGGGGACATATATGTACAAGAAGGCTATGGTCGACCAGAACTTCGGCTATGGTTCAGCCGTAGCGATTTATATGGTGATTTTCGGTGTATTGCTGGCCTTATTAGCCAATCGTTTGTTAAAAAGAGACGAGATTACATACTAAGCCATATAGGGGTGTACAGTTATGGAACCAACAATTTCAGTAAAACCTAATGTCCAGCGTGGAGAATTCAGGCGGTTCAAGCTGAGTACCGTCTTGATATATGTCGTCCTGACTGCATGGGCGATGACTACGATTTACCCGTTATTCTGGATCGTGAACAATTCCTTCAAAGTGTCCAGAGATGTCATGAACAACTCGTTCAGCTTGGCCTGGCAGCCTACTTTCGTGAATTATACTACGGCACTCGATCGGATTAGTATCGGCAAGAGCTATATCAACAGTCTTGTCATGTCCGGTTCGACGGTACTCCTGGTGCTGATCTTTGGCGGGCTAGCCGCTTATGTGCTGTCCAGATTTAATTTTGCCGGCAAAAGAGCGATCTACTCCCTTCTCTATGCAACACTCTTAATTCCGGCATTTGCAACCGTCGTTCCGGTGTACGAACTGCTGATTAAAACCGGAATCGTCAATACGTACTGGGGGCTGATTCTCCCCCATACCGCAGGTAACCTGACCTTTGCCATTCTAGTTATGGCTGGCTATATGTCTACGATCCCTAAGGAATTAGAGGAAGCAGCTTTTATTGATGGATCGAACCGCTGGCAAATGTTCTACAAAGTGTTTGTACCGATCTCCCAACCTGTCTTTGCTTCGGCAAGCATTTTCGTATTCCTGTGGTCCTATAACGATCTGTTCTCGGCATTAATCTTCGTGAGTAAAGAGAATGTCCGTCCGATTGTGGCCCTGTTGAGTGAAATTAGCTCACAATACGGCACGGACTTCGGCTTAATGGCTACAGCGGTGACGCTAACGGTTATTCCAGTTCTCATCGTCTATCTCTTCATCTCCAAATATATTCAAAAAGGTCTGACCGAAGGTGCTATTAAAGGATAAAAGGTCTCCAAGCAATACAGCTCTTACATGATGACATAAGAAAGGTCGAGTTAGGCTAATATGCCTCTTAACTCGACCTTTTCCTTTATATTGTTAATGATTTTTCATTAGTTTACATAATAATTATTACGTAAACTTTGTTGGGGGACTACCTATAGTTTACTTCGCAACACATCGGCCAGGCGTCTAATTCCTTCGGCAATATTCTCATTGGACATATTGGAGAAATTCAAGCGGAGCGTATTATGTCCCCCACCGTTCGGGAAGAAGGAAGCGCCGGAGACGAAGGCGACATGATTACGCAGGCAATCCTGAAGAAGGTCTGCGGAATCGATAGACTCGGGCAGCTCCAGCCATATAAATAGGCCTCCCTGTGGTGTACTGTAAGATACACTTGGCGGGAGATATTCCTTAATGCAGGATACCATAGCACTGTATCTTTCTTTATAAATCGCTCTTATCTTCTCAATATGCGTCTCTAGATCGTACATCTCTATATATTTAGCTGCCACTCTCTGTGCGAAGCTGTCGGTGTGCAGGTCAGAAGATTCCTTCAACGATACGTATCTGGCCATGAACGCTTCGTCGGCACAAATCCAGCCGAGTCGCAGTCCCGGGGAGAATATTTTGGAGAAGGTGCTTAGATAAATAACCCTGCCTTCTGTATCAAAATGCTTCAGTGGCGGCAGGGGCTCTCCTGCAAATCTTATTGCTCCGTAAGGATTATCCTCAAGGATGACAACATCATACTGATTGGCCAGTTGCACCATTCTCTGTCTTCTCTCCAGCTTCATCGTCCTGCCTGTTGGATTCTGGAAATCCGGAATTGTATAGATGAACTTCACACCGGGATGAGCCTGCAGCTTCTTCTCCAGCTCTTCCATGATCATACCGTCTTCATCCATATCGACTTCAACGAATCTTGGATTGTACACCTTGAAGGCGTTAATGGCAGCCAGATATGTAGGGCTCTCGCAAATAATGACATCTCCCTCGTCGATGAATAGCTTGCCGGTCAAATCAATGGCCTGCTGTGAACCTGAGGTAATCATCACATTCTCATAACTGGACTCGATACCAATGTCCTTCATTCTCTCGCAGATTGCTAGCCTTAGCGGTGTATATCCTTCAGTCGTACTATATTGAAGCGAAGCTGGGCCTTGTTCTTTCAATACAGCTTCACATACTTCCTTCAACTCCTCAACCGGAAACAGCTCTGGAGCAGGAAATCCGCCAGCGAAGGATATCACCTCGGGTCTCTCTGACATTTGCAGCAATTGATGCGTTCCGGAAGGCTTAAATTCACGAATTCTTTTGGAAAATTTATTGTTCATTCTGTTACCCCTTTGTGTTAAACATGCTAGTCTTATGATGAATGACTCGTGTGAAATTACTTATCCAAGTAGTTCTCATATATACAATATCCGGAGTTTTCCCCCAAGTAGACGTATCCGTTCTTGCTATAGAAGGTGTTAAGTGCGGCATTGTCCGCAATGCAATCCAGGCGAATTTTATCTTTGCCCTCGAAGCGAATACCGTCTTTACACCATTTTAAGATCGAACTGCCTAACCCAGTGCTTGCATACTTACGACTGATCGCAAGCCGATGCAAGTACAGCGCACCGTCCCCATCATATGCCTTCGATTCCCAAAGACGGCGATCCCACTCGCTTGGCTGCTGCAGGAGAATGACCATTCCCGCGATATCTGTTCCTGATTTGCAGACGAATACATCTCCGTTCAGGATTGCACCCGTAGTATTGTGAGAATCTTCACCCGCCAGTAGACCGTTCCATTGCGAAGATCCTCTGCTACGCAGCCATTCGGCTGTCTGAACCAGGAGTGCGGCAACTGCTTCTGTGTCTGCGGGCTTCGCTTGTACTATTGTAAGCCCTTCGCCGATATGATCGTCTGTAATTCTGAATGATCCGTTCAAAATAAGCTTCCTCTCCCACGCCAAAATAATATTTTTCTAATCGTTCCTCGTCGTTGCTCTTCTTTACTCTTCATATCTGCGCTAATCAAATAATTATAACTTAAAATGAGTTCGTCAGTCGAGTCTAGTGTTATTTAAGCTAAATATAATCTTTGTATTCATATTGTGAATTTTGCTATAATTCTCTAGAGATCGTGATGGTTGGTATTTAATATTAATTACATAGTAAAGGGGAAATCTCTTAATGATCATTAAGCCGAAGACTCGTGGTTTTATTTGTACTACGGCCCATCCAGAAGGATGTGCGAAGCAAATTGAACAACAGATCGAATATGTGAAAGCACAGAAGAAAATTCAAGGCCCTGCCAATGTCCTCGTCGTAGGCGCTTCAACCGGGTACGGACTTGCTTCCCGGATTGCTGCTGCATTTGGCGCTGGCGCAAATACGATCGGCGTATTCTTCGATAGAGCCGCTGAGGGCGCACGTACAGCAACTGCTGGTTGGTATAATTCAGCAGCCTTTGAACAGGCCGCGCAAAGCCAAGGCTTGAAGTCCTTCAGTATCGTTGGCGACGCCTTCTCGAATGAGATCAAAGCGAAGACAATTGATCTGATCAAGTCCGAGTTCGGACAAGTTGATCTGGTCGTATACAGTGTGGCATCGCCCCGTCGTACTCATCCTGATACTGGTGAGACCTTCACGTCCGTGATCAAGCCAATCGGAGAAGCTTACTCCAACAAGACGATGAATTTCCACACGGGAGAAGTAACGATGACAAGCATCGAACCAGCTACGGAAGACGAAGTTAGACAGACGATCGCCGTTATGGGCGGCGAAGACTGGAAGATGTGGATCGATCAGCTTCTGGAGGCAGGTGCGCTCGCTGATGGAGCAACTACGGTAGCTTACTCCTATATCGGTCCAGAGATCACTCATCCGATTTATCGTGAAGGTACGATCGGCAAGGCCAAGAACGATCTGGAGCAGTCTGCGCATCAATTGCAGGCTCTTCTATCGGACAAGGGTGGACGGGCCTTTGTATCGGTGAACAAAGCATTGGTCACCCAATCCAGTTCGGCAATTCCAGTAGTGCCTTTGTACATCTCTGCTTTGTATAGAGTGATGAAGGAGAATGGATTGCATGAGAACTGCATCCAGCAGATGTATCGCCTATTCTCGGAGCATCTATATAACGAGAATGCCAAGGATGGCAATAGTTTGATCCGCATTGACGATTGGGAAATGCGTGAAGATATCCAGGCTGAAGTCATGAAGCGCTGGGCACAGGTTGAGACGAATAATGTGGATGAATTGACGGATCTGGTCGGTTATCGTCAGGACTTCTTCCAATTGTTCGGATTCGAATCAGAAGGTGTCGATTATGAAGCGGACACAGATGCAAACGTAGATATTCCTAATTTGGTCTAATGACAAAGAAATCCCGTTCTCTCTACTTTCGTGAGAGAGAACGGGATTTTTTCATTAATCTGCTTCAGTTGTTTCAACGGAAGGATCTACTGTCACATCGGTCTCATCAACGGAGTCGCCGGGCTGCTGTCCAGCATCAGTATCGTCAGTATCGTCCTCCGCTTCCCACTGGCTCTTGAAGAAAATCTCATAGATTCTAATGATGATAATCTTAAAGAACATATATAGTGGAATGATGATCAACATACCGATAATTCCGAACAAATCGCCACCGGCGAGAACGAGAATAATCGTCGTAATCGGATGGATGTCCAGCTTCTTGCCGAAGATCAATGGCGAGATCAGGTTATCCTGAATTTGCTGAGCCACGAGTATGATGATTAGCGACCAGATCGCCATCGACGGTGATTCAATCCAGCCGATAATGACGATCGGAATGGAGGACAGAATCGCACCGAAGAATGGAATGAAGTTAAGAATGACTGCGATTACCGTAAGCAGAAGAGCATATGGCAATCCAAGGAACAGGAAGCCTATATACATCAATACGCCCAAGGCCACATTAACTAGCACCCGACTAATAATATAGCCACTAAGCGCGTTATCGATTTCTGCGGTTACCTCTTTGACATCCTTGTAATAGTGTCTCGGGAAGAAGCGGGCTATTCCGCTGCTGAATTTGTTCCCTTCCTTCAACATATAGAACAACAGAAGCGGCGTCGTGAACAGAATGATGGCAAAATTAGAGAAGAATGAGAACAGTCCGGAGACATAATTGCTTAATAAGGAGAAGCCCTTGTTTAAGTATTCAGACATATTGGATAACAGACTAAAATCTTCAGGAATGAAGTTCGACAATAACCCTGTCTGCTCCAGCTCCATAAGTTGATTGCTGAATTTATTCAAATAATCCGGGGCACTAAGCAGCAGATTCGTGATCTGAGTACTGAGCGCCGGCCAGACACCGATAATAAAGCCTGTAATTAGAATGGCCAAGACCAGATAAATCAGCAATATGGATATAATTCGTTTGATCTTATGCCGCTCCATATAGTCCACCAGCGGACGCAGCATATAATAGAAGAATCCGGATAGCAATAATGGAATCAGAATCACTTTCGTTAATGATCTGATCGGCGTAAAGAGAAAATCTACTTTGGAGCAAAGAAACACAATTAAGAGCACTAGCGCTGCAGCTAGGCATACTTTGATGAACTTATTAAGTCTACTCACACGACTCCCCCATCTTTTATTTTTTAAAGTTTAAGTTATATTTTTTAATTATATCCTTATTCGACCACCCGTTTCAAATCATTATCGCCGCTGCCTTAATCTATAGCTTCATGGATAATCTATTGCGGTATATGTGTCTGGTTTAGACAAAGAAATGCTCCCCTCCAAGCAGAAGGTTTATTTTTAACCTGTCTACTTAAAAGGGGAGCATATCATAGTCAGTGATAACTGACTTCCGACAGCCTTTTTTTGTTGTGAAATTCTATTGAATCGGCGCTGTCCCTTCAACTTTTTGATACATCGTTCCTAAAGTAGACATCGTCGTCATTGGCGCAGGCTCCAGTGGATAGAATCCTTTTTGAACCATCCATTGCCAAACATCATATGCATGATGCGAGCTCATACAAAAAGCATGCTCTAAAAAGTTTCGTACTTCCGGATGGCTCATCTCCATTGCTGCCCATGCATATTCTCTGCCCGCTCTTTTCAGCGTTAATAAATAAGCGGTAGCCATCTCTCTGTCATCAAATTGCGGAACTGCAGTTCTTGGCTGAACCGGAACAGGTGAAGCCTGTGACTGTGTAAATGACTGCAGAATCGGCGTCAGATCCGGGATTGGTAATTGTGAGGTAGCCCCTTCAGCTTTACTTAAAAACTCGACCTTTATATTATAGTCTTGAATATGGAATGGAAGATGCTTTTGCAGAAGCGCTTTTAAATCGGGATCTTGTACTTGTCCAATGAACAATGCCATGTTCGTAATGGAGTTGACACAGCTTAAAGTCAATTCATTTAAATCCTGTGCTTCATGTGCTGCTAATTGCATGGTAGGTGCCTCCCTTAAATTTTAATGAACATGACATGAATATATCATGCTCCTTCCGTTGAGTTAACATAACATGTGTTATGTTAACTTTTGTCGCTTTCAATATTCCCTGAATTATCCTTAATATGTGAATTTTCGCTTTTCTTTATGTATGGAAAGTTACGAAACAACAACAAACAGAAGTGCAAGCTTATCCTCCCCATTCGTTGTCTGTCCCGCTGCAAGATAGTTAGCTTTGATATTCGCTGCAGGTCGCATTTCTGTATTACAAAGAAAATCCCCTCTGCTATACAGAAGGGATCTCCTTGAATATACAATAAAGTTGTTATCTTTATTGTATTAAGCTTGAACCGCGGCTTCTTCACCTTGCTGAGCTTGCGCGTTCACTTTATGACTTTGATTCGAAGTACGCAGTGGCAGCTCCTTCAGGAAGAATGCAAGCAGCAGTGCCGCGCACAGAACAAGTGCGCCCGTGAAAAATACAGTGGACAGTGTGCTGCTCAGCGCATCACGGATCGTGTCGATCATTTGCGTGAACAGCGGCTGTACATCCGTAGGAAGTGAAGCCATAGTCTTTTCAATCAGCGGTTTATTCATCAAGGTCGTCGGATTAGCAAATCCTTGTAACTGTTGAGCCAACTGTGGATCGACCTTACTGAAATCCGGTGCTGACGAAGAGGTGAAGGCCCCCTTCAAATTCTTGGTCAGACTATTCGACATAACCGTTCCCATTACAGCAATCCCGATCGTACCGCCAAGATTCCGGAACAATTGGGTCGAAGCCGTTACGACGCCCAGTTCCTTGTGAGAAACAGCGTTCTGTGTAGCCAGCGAGAATACCGGCATACCGAGACCAAGACCAATACCGAAGATGATCGTCGTAGCAATCGTGAATGCGATGTGATGCATAAAGATCATTCCGGTCATACCGATAATCATAACCGGGATCCCGATCAATGCGAAACGCTTGTATTTACCGGTTTTAGCAATGAGCTGTCCAGTCACAGCACTTGTGATTACCATCGACAGTGACATCGGGATGGTTACATATCCGGCATATGTCGGCGAAATTCCAAGCACCCCTTGGACGAAGAACGAAATATAGATCATTGCGCCCATCAAGCCGAAGTTCATGATAAAACCTATCAGGTTGGATACTGTAACGACGCTATTCTTGAACAAATGCAGCGGCAGTACAGGTTCTTTGACCTTCGATTCAATAAAAATGAATATAAGCGCTGCAACGACAGTTACAGCCAGCAATCCGAGAATTTGAACCGAACCCCATGCATATTCTGTGCCTGCCCAAGAGAATGCTAACAACAACGGCACAATGGCGATCGTAAGGAACAATGAACCCATGTAATCGATGTGCTGTCCTGGTTTACGTTCAACCTTCGGAAATAGTACCATAATCATAATGAATGCTACAACACCCAGTGGAAGGAAGATCCAGAACAACCAGTGCCAATCAATATGGTCAACCAGGTAACCGCCAAGTGTTGGTCCAAGTACACTGGAGAAACCGAATACCGCTGTCATCAGGCCCATCCATTTACCGCGCTCTCTCGGGGCGAATAAGTCTCCAACCGCTGTAAAGGCAGTTGATTGAATAATACCTGCGCCAACCCCTTGAATACCACGATAAGTGATGAATTGAAATACATCATGGGACGTACCGGTCAGAAAAGCCCCTATCATGAATAATAATATCCCGATAAGAATGAACGGCTTGCGTCCGTACATGTCGGACAGTTTCCCGACGAGAATCGTGGCAATTGTTGAAGTTAACAAATAAATGTTGATTGTCCAGGTATAGTAATCCATCCCGTCCAATATAGCAATGATTCTAGGCATTGCTGTACTTGTGATTGTCTGGTTAATGGCTGCAAAGAACATGGCGGCCATTACGGCAATCATAATTGTAATCTTACGTTTAAGCGATAAATGCTCCATATGACTTTCTTTTCCACCTCGGTTTATTTAAGTTAGTTATCTATATTAACCAGCATTTGGGCGAAGATCCGCCTTAAATGCTGAATATCCTCTTTGGATAATTGATCGAACAATCTCTCGATCATTTCTCGATAGGTCTCTTTGACCGCATCGATGGCATCAACACCTTCTTTCGTAATTGTGACATAGACTACTCTTCTGTCATCCGTAGCTCTCTCCCTCTCTACATAATTCTGACTGCACAGTTTATCAGTCAAGCCAGTTATTGCTGCAGAGGTCAGATTCAGGGTATCGGCCAATTCAGATACCTTAAGAGATCCACGGCTTTTCAAGCTGTACAGAATTTGAAATTGAGGAAAGGTGAGATTCATTTTGCAGGCTCCCCGATTCCAATCCTGTGATGCTTTTTTCATTAGTAGTCTGAACATGTTGGAAACTTCCAAAATTTCTTGATCGATGGCCAACCCTGTCCCTCCTTATCCAATAGAATCATTTCATCTTTGGAAAGTTAATTGCTAAATTAATAAACAATTAATAATTAAACTGTATAACTAATTTGCATAGACCAATATACATTTTTTTATGAAAAAGTTCAAGTGTAAATTTTATTTTTTACAGAAAATAAAAAACAATGTCTGCCACAGATATCTGCGCAAACACTGCTTCTATATATAAATATGAAGTTTTATAAATATATTAAGGCTTACAGCAAAGCTCCCCTTGACCGTTCTCCATAGCCGATTTTAAGCTGTTAAGAACGCCAAACCAGGCCGTATCATGCCATTGGACTGCTTCCCGCCAAGCAGGATGATCTTGGAAACCTGTGTGCTCCACTGTTACTTCAGTAGATTCACCATCGATCTCTTTTAAATTGACTTTGACCACCGTCAGATGAGACTCATCATTCATAATAGCAGCGAATTGATCCGGCGCCTTCCATGTGAACTGTAATTCCTGCTCGGCGATCAGCTTGACAACCTTACAGCCACTAGTATTCATCGTTCTTGTGTTGCCAGGTATGAAGTAGAGTTCGTATGGGCCTCCTTCGCGAGCTTCAACGATAGCTTGAGGGGCGAACCATTCGGTAACACGACTGGAAATCGTCCATGCATGCCAGACCAAATGGACTGGAGCATGAATCACTACAGAATGAACTAAGGCTTGACCTTCAGACATAGATATCCTCCTTAATTGAGTGTTATTACTAGAAAATATCATATTTACTAAACTTATTTCTACTATTATATATTCATAGATACGCGCGAACAACGATGAAGCAATAGGATGGATTACTGATGCAATATATACATATGTTTATTGGTGTAAAGATTTTAAATTAGGGGGAGAATCATGATAATTACACCGAATGTTCCGAATCTTCCACATACGTTACAAGACGGCTTTAAACACTTTGAGTTGATCGCCGAGCCTGTGAAACAAGAAATATTACCGGGATTATTTCTCAAAGCTTGGGGTTATAACGGAACTACACCAGGACCGACGATTCTGGTCAACCCAGGCGATTGGGTTAATATTAGAGTGTATAACCGCCTTCCCGTGCCAACGAGTGTGCATTGGCATGGACTAAACGTTCCCAATGCAATGGATGGAGTTCCTGAAGTAGAGCCTTCGTTCGTCAGGAAATGATGGGGCTAAGTGGCGGACTGATCATTTTAGATCCAAACGATTCCCATACGGGACCCGATTATTTCATGATGCTGCATGAGTTTCATGCTAAGGGGCTGGATAAGGGAATTGTACGACCAGGAAGCTACTCACTTGATCCGCTCAGCGACATGTTTAACTTCTTCACGATCAATGGGCGCTGTTACCCCTTTACGACACCTCTTCCCGTTGCAAGTGGTGATCGAGTCAAGCTGCGACTAGCTAATGTAGGCATGAATGCTCATCCGATGCATCTACATGGTCATCAGTTTGTAATCAGCGCTTCCGATCGCAATACAATAGCACTTGCCAACCGCCTCACGAAGAACACGATTCCAGTCGCCTCAGGCGAAACCTTCGATATCGAAGGTTTCGCGAATAATCCAGGTATCTGGCCCTTCCATTGTCATATCCCCCATCATGTAGCCAATAACTTTACAGACTCAACTGGTGGAATGTTCACTACAGTAATTTATAAAAGATAGCTTATCGAGAAAATAGAGACAATTAGTATCTTATATGCCCTTTTCTAGCCCATTCTGCTATAATATTAATTGCATTAAATGTAGATTTAATGCAATTTCTCTTTTAAACGACGAAATGGATGCGATTCTGATGAACAACACAGCTATTGCCGAGCAATATGAACGCGAATTACAGCTATTTTCGATTTATATGAAAGACCGGGAATATTCCAAGGAGACGCAAAAGGCTTACCTCTTCGATGTGATGCATTTTCTTCATAATCTGGAGGGAAAAAATGTTGCCGAGGTGTCGGACTTCGATGTAATGAATCATCTGACCCTCGTGCGTGAGGCTGGTGCTGGAGCAAGATATCGGAACCGTTGCCAATCGGCGATCCGTCTCTTCTATAAAGTACTGGTAAAATTCCAAATAACGAACTACAATCCGGCCTTGAATATTGAAAGAGCCAAAGTAGATAAAAATCGGAAGCCTACCTATTTAGAGAAACCATTCCTCGATGCTTGTCTTCAGCTGATAGATGGCAAGTATGTTGTCCGCGATATTACAATCGTGGCGCTCATGGCCTACGCAGGCTTACGGGTCAGTGAGATCGTCCGGCTCAATATTAATGATTTTAATAAAGAACGATCAGAGCTTGGCGTGCTCGGTAAAGGGGAGAAATGGCGTTACATCCCCCTCCCTACCGAAATGAACGAACTGCTGCAGCATTATTTGAGTGAACGGATTGAGCCGAAAAATAAAAAAGATCAATATGCTATGTTCATATCACAATTTGGACGGCGGATTAGTAAGCGGATGGTTCAGACGGTGGCGGAAAAGACCTTCCTAGCTCTTCAAGACGAATTCCCAGAGCTTCAAGGGATGAAGCTGTCAGCACATAAGCTGAGGCACTCCTTTGCTACGGATTTACTGCGCAGTGGAGCTGATCTGCGTACCGTGCAGGAGTTGCTTGGGCATGAGGATATCTCAACCACGCAAATCTATACCCATGTCTTGGATGAGACTAAGAAAAAAGCGATGGATAAAATTCAGCCCGATCTTAGCAGATTGAAGCTGAGACAGGAGCACTAAGGCTGCTCCTGCTCATTTAAAGTAGAAGATAATATGCTGGAAGCGAACCATAACGTCGCTGACGTTCCTGTAGCAATGGGGCTTGTCGGCCAAATATCTTATGGCGTCTTCGGTAGACAGCCGCGGAAAAGGTACAAAACATTCTACGAGACTTCGGGCATGAGCTACAGGTTATTGAGCTACAGGACTCCGCTCGTACCTCGGATGAAGCCGCCCGTACCATCGGCTGCAATGTCAGCCAAATCGCCAAGTCCTTAATATTTAAAGGTAAAGTATCGCAGCAGCCGGTCCTTGTGATCGCCAGCGGAACCAACCGGGTTAATGAGAAGACGATTAGGGCTTATCTTGGTGAGAAGCTGGAGAAGGCAGATGCGAATTTCGTACTCGAATATACCGGCTACGCAATCGGCTGAATTCCCCCTGTTGGGCATCATTCGCCGATCAAGACCTTTATGAATACTCCCGCCACTTACCTTCGCTTCCACTTGGTTGAAGTGGGGGTTTCTGATGCATCATCTCTGATCATTACGAGATGCTTAGCATCAGTGGAGTTGACACGTCCACGGACTGGTTACCGCCCAACCCCGCTATCCCATCGGCTGATGCCTTTGGGAATACTTTGCGCAAAATGTTCGCCGCACCGTTCACATCGGCGTGGATCAGCCCTTTCTCGCTACGATACAAACCACGATGAATGCGTCTGCCAGAGAAGGTCCTCGAAACTCCTTCTTCATACTTGGGCAAGGGATCGCGATCCAGGAAACTCGCTTTCGATGTATACGATTCTTCGGTGAGAATCACTTCGATTCCGAGTGCTTCGGCTTTGTAGCGGATCATCGAGACGAGCATCTGATGCGGGATGTGACAGAATGATTGGTTCGTTCGTCGTCCTATATCGGATTTCACCTTCCATCCTTGGTTGTATCCGATAATGATCGTCCCGATCTGTTGTTCTACAGCCAAACTAACAATACAATGACTCGTCTTGTGGAAGTAGTCCTTGATCCTTCGGTGGCGCTTCAGATGCAATTGCTCGAGTCGCTTGGATGTATGCGCTCCTTCGTGCGGCTGTTTGCCTTGACGGAGAATGCTGGTATAGTGTGCCGTCAGTTTGTTGTAAAACTGATTGATCGCTTTGAGCGGCTTGCCCTTCACGCAAACGGGTCTATGACCGGTATTGGTGACAATGGTTGCAAGCTGGTTAATACCAAGATCAATCGCCAGCGCCTTCTCTTTCTTCACATCAGCGGTTTCAGCCTGGCATGTAAACACCAGTTCCATGACATATTGCCCATATCTCGGAACAATGCGTACCATCTTGAAGTCCCCATCTATGGTCCCTAGCTTGCCAATGTTGAGACGGTGCTTCGTCTTTGGGAGTTTGAGGTACTTGCGATCCTTGATCTGACAATCCTGGTTGGTGAGAACGACTGCTTTGGTTCTTGAGCGGGCATAACCGGGAATGCGCGGTATTCCGGTATACTTGTCAGGATTGATGCGGTAATCTCTGATGCTAGCAAAGAAAGACTTCCAGTTGGTGAATACGCTTCTCATGACCCACTGGCTGCTTTGTGTAGGGAGCGCTCGGTAATCCGCTTGATCCATCACTTTGAACAAACTATCTAGGAAGGGGAAATCGAGATAGGGAGAGTCTTTAGATGGAAGTTCGAACAGGTGCGGGCGGGAACCTTTGCGCTGGTCATTAGGTTTAGAAAGTTGTTTGCGAAGTCTGGATTGATGGGCCTCAAGCTGACGCTGGTTCATCAGATCGATGTTCGCGCGTAACGTGCCAATGACTTGTTGTTGCAGTGGCTCTAAGGGTTTGTCCTGTTTAAGTGTGGTGAACACTTGGCGGATATAAAAGTTGGTCGTATTGTACAAGTTCTTGGCGCCCTGACACATCTGCTCCGAGTAGGAAAATAATCGATGACCAGGCTTGATCCAGATTTGATAGGTTCGATATGTAGGTTCAGACATACATTCACCTCCCCAACAACAAACATATGTTCTACTTTATTTTACCATATATGATGGTTTAGTGGGGGAGATTTGTAAAGAATTCGCAAAGAAATTAGCAAGTATTTCGAGAGATATCACCGATTCACCACCCACTTAGCTCCTTTGTCACTTGAAGTGGGTGTCCTCTCGGTGGTGTTGATAGAAAAAGACTGCAAATAAAGGAGCTTTCCTATATTGTCGGAAGCTCCTTCTTTTTGACCTAACAGGCTGTCACAAAACCAAAAACGCTGCAAAAACAAAAGAATTAATGTCATTAATTAATGGCTGAAAATTCGGATAGCATATGATTAATGCCATTAATCATTCATTGCATAAATACTTCTTAAACCCTTTTGTATCAACATTCTTCCGCCTTTTGCATCTGTACATTCTACCTACTAATCGCTCATTTCCGGCAGTTCAATAAACGGCGAGGCCCAGGCTGAGAACGATAGTTCTCTGTCCCAGTTTACCTCGTTGATTGCATAGGCACAGCCCCAGTCTAAGACCCGCTGATGCAGCATATGTACCCGATATCGTTCGACAAATCCGGATTTGGATGTGATATGAAAATAATATTCTCGTATAAACTGGGTCGCCATCTCCCCTTCCCCACGGTCCTGATACATATTCATAATTCGACATACGTCGGCTAAGCCATCACCGAAATAGCCAGTAGTGAAGTCGAATATCCCGCTTAATCCCCACGCATCGCCTTGACGCTGGAAGAGCAAATTATCCAATTTATAGTCACCCATTACAAAAGTCGGGATAGAAAGCTCGTTAAATGCCTGCTCGGACTCTCTAAGTACGTTCTCCATCCACTCTATGTCCTGAGCAGTAACCATGGAATAATTTCTGGCATCACTAAGCCAATACCTGATCCGATTATAGAGCCAGGATGTATATCCTTCTGGAAATTCGGCTATTCTTCCCTCCAACGGCTTGTATTCTCCGAAACTATCAGCCTTCCAACGCTGCATTTGTGCTAGTGCATCGGCCAGCAAAGAGGCAACTTGTTCTCGGTCGGTATCACTTAGACCTACATAAGCTGCAGGATCGCTTAAATGCACGCCAGAAAGCCTGGACATGATGGCATATGACCAACCGAAGATGTCCTCTGCTTCATCCACGATATAGAGCCTTGGAACCGGCAGTGATGTCGTGTTACGCAAATGATCAATGTAATATTTCTCCTCTATGAATTGGCCTGGATAGAGCGGATTTCCCTTTAGCACATACTCACCTGTGGAAGATTTTAGGAACAAGGTCTGTTGGCCAACTCCCTTGGAGGTCGGAGCAAATGAGATTAGTTCACCCAGATTGAAGCGTTGCAGTACCCGTTGCAGTTGCTCGTCGGATATCTCTCCCAATTTCGGGGAGGAGAAGAATATTTCTGTTGTCATAGTGTTCAACTCCCTATCAATAGAATGAATGCCCTTCCACTTTTTCTACCAGTATACAAAAAGGTACCCATTGTCTAAACACCTTTTTTCAAAGTGTCCAGCCTACGGGTACCCATTGATATAAAATCCGGTGAAAACCGCCAGCCTCATCCGATATCTTAGGTAAGCTTTCCTGAACCCCGGTCGAACTCGAACCTGGGTTCCTTATACAAAAAAATATCCCGTTCCCCCTGGAGAACGGGATATCCTTCACTCCTCCTCTTCTGCGATCACCAGCACGGATGCGCTTGCCTGTCTGGTCGGCCCGTTGTCCGAGGAGAACGTGACCGGACTCGTTATCACGGTATTCTCCTTCACGTTCGGGAGGACGAACGGCACATGCAGCGTTTCTTGCGCGCCGGGCTCCAGCCGATCTATCTGCAATTGAATGTTAAGCAGCGGGGCAATCAATTTCCCGTTAATAAGCGTGATGCTTCCTGTATTGATGACTTGAATTGTGAAAACAACCGTTTCGCCCGGCAGCCCCTCCGGCCGATCTACCGTTTCGGTGAGCTTGGCATCCACCACCTGGACTGAAGGCGACGGTGGCGGTGGGGGCACGATCTTTACGATCACCGTTACGGATGCGCTCGCCTGTCTAGTCGGGCCGTTATCGGAGGAGAATGTGACCGGACTCGTTATGACGGTAGTTTCTTTCACGTTCGGGAGAACGAAAGGCACTCGGATGATTTCAGTCGCACCGACTTCGAATCGGGCGATCTGCAGATGAACGCCAAGCAGAGGGGCGTCCAGTATACCATTCAGGAGCGCGACGTTTCCTGTATTGGTCACCTGAATCGTGAAGATAACGGTTTCGCCCGGCTGCCCTGTAGGCCGGTCTACCGTTGCGGTAAGTTCGGCATCCGGCAGCGACGCCGTCTGGATGAAGACCGTTTCCTGCTGCTGCGCCGTCTGGTCAGAGAAGATGGTTACCGTATTCCGGAACAACGTACCGCCAATCGTCCCTACCGGAATCGTAAATGGCAGCGTAAAGGTGCGACGTTCTCCAGGCGCAAGCGACGGGATTACCGTCCGGAAATTAAGCAGCGAATCGGTGACGTGGACGTTCGTAATCGTCTGGTTCGAGACATTCGTGATCGTAATCGTCTTGATCACCGTTTCGCCCGGATTCGCCGTTGTCGGAGTCACATGAACGTCTAATTCCGGCGGAGTAATGGGTACGGCGACCGTGACGCGCGCTTCGCTTTGTACCGGAAGCGAACCCGGGGGCTGCTCCGCCCAGGTGACGGACACGCGGTTCGCGATAACGGTTCCGTTCAAGGTCGAAGCAGGGACTGTGAACGAAAAGTTCACCACGACCGTCTCGCCCGGCGCGATGACCGTTATCGTCTCCACCGTACCGGTGAGCGAATCGCGGACGATCACATTCGTCGCCGGATTGCTGCCGATGTTCGTCACCTGGACCGTATAATGGACAGTCTCGCCCGGGGCCACCTCGCTGCGGTCAGGAAGCTTCACCACCTGAAGCGTCGTCTCCGCGCCCGGCACCGACCGCACAACGATTTTGGCTGTCGTCTCCTGCAGCGGCGTCTGATCGGACGAGGCGGTGAACGTGTTCGTAATGACGCTGCCGTTCGCCGCTCCTGCTGGTACCGTAAACGACACGAACCGGGTAATCGTCACGTTCGCGGGAAGAACCGGCACTGTCTCGCTGAAGCTGAGCAGCGGATCGCTCAGCACGACGTTGGTCTGGACGGTAGCGAGCAGATTCGTCACCGTCAGCGTATACGTAATCGTCTCACCCGGGGCGGCGAACGTCCGGTTGGGCTGCTTGCTCAGCGTGAGTCCTATGCCTTCCACCGTTACCGTCGATTCAACCTCTTGCGTACCGCTCTCTGCCGAGGTTACCGTAAGCCGATTGACGATATCCGACCCGATCGGCGTTCCCTGCGGTACGGTGAAAGGGACTACAAGCTCTATGGTCTCCCCGACCCCGAGCGAAGCGATCGTCTGGTCAAGCCCAAGCAGCGGATCGATTAGTAGGATATTGGTCAGCGGCACGTTGCCGATATTCGAGAGCGTGATCGTATAGGTGAACGTCTCGCCCGGCGTAACGGTTGTCGATGACGGTACCTTGCTGATTCCAAGCAGCGGACGAGCTGCCACAGCTACTTCAGCGCTGGCGGTTACAGGCGCCGTCTCATTGCTGACCGCCGTGACCGTATTGATGAATGTCTGCGGCGGCGTCTCCAGCGGTACGAGGAACGGCACCTGCAGCAATTCCGTCTGCCCGACTTCAAGCAGCGGAATGATGGTGCTGAATCCGGTCAGATCGTCGGTGACGGAAAGGTTCATTAAGGCTACGTTTCCGCTATTGGATAGCGTAATTGTGAACGTAACTGTTTCTCCCGGAGGCACAATGGTGCGGTCTGCGCTTTTGCTCAGAGTGAGTCTTGGAACGGCGAGCACATCGACTACCGTGCCTATCTCTTCCGGCACAGGCAAATTGTTGGCGGTAATGACTATTGTATTCGCAATCGTCACCCCAGCCAGCGCCTCAAGTGGAATAACGAACGGCCAATCGATCGT
Organism: Paenibacillus motobuensis; assembly: GCF_039521865.1. Classification (NCBI taxonomy): domain Bacteria; kingdom Bacillati; phylum Bacillota; class Bacilli; order Caryophanales; family Paenibacillaceae; genus Paenibacillus; species Paenibacillus motobuensis. The sequence continues at coordinate 280,356 of NZ_BAAACX010000009.1, forward strand.
GATGCTCTCTCCGACGTGCAAGACATCAATCGTTTCATCCAGCCCGAGCAGCGGATCGGTAAGATGCACATTGATCAAGTCGACATTGCCAATGTTCTTGAGCGTGATCGTGAACACGACGGTCTCTCCCGGCGCCGCAGCGGGTGGGTTTACGGTCTTGGTCGCCAGCAGCGCAGGCGTTTCCGTTACAAGGATGGAAGACTCCGCGGTTTGCGGCTCAGGGATCTGATCGGAAGTTACCGTTACAACATTCGTAATCAATCCTGGAGGCGTTCCAAGAGGAACGGTGAAGACAACCTCAAAAATTTGCACCGCAAAAGCAGGAAGTTCAGGGATGACGGTGAAAAATCCGAGCAGCGGATCTTCAATCCTTACATTCGTGAGCTGCACGGTGCCTGGGTTCGTCACTTCGATAAAGAAGGTCACCGTCTCTCCCGGCCGGACTTCGAACCGGTCCGGGAATTTCAGTAGGGATATTTCTGCAAATGGTCCGATCTTCGTAACGAAAGCATCTGTACCTCCGGCTAAAGCTGTCTGAAACGCCCCAGCGGTAGTCGGAAAATTAGCGGAATTGGTTTGCCCCGCCACGAAGGCGTTGCCGGAATGGTCAACTGTAACGCCATGGCCCAGATCATTCCCGCTGCCGCCAAGGTAGGTGGAAAAAACAAGCGAAGATCCATCAACGCTCAATTCGGTCAAATAAGCGTCCCCCCCCCCGGCTAACGTAGGCTGAATGGCGTCAGGCGTGACCGGAAAATTACTGGAGGCGGTGCTCCCCGTCACGTAAGCAATGCCAGAACCGTCGACCGCGATGCTTCCGCCATCTTCACTTCCACTACCGCCAAGGTAGGTGGAATACACAAGTACAGTCCCGGTGGCATTTAATTTGGTTATGAAAGCGTCAGCAGATCCACCAAACGTGGTC
>NZ_BAAACX010000009.1:281300-281872 GCF_039521865.1 Paenibacillus motobuensis
AAAATTAGGGGAGGTGGTTTGCCCTAGCACGAAGGCGTTGCTGGAACCGTCAACTGCGATGCTTCTGCCAACACTTGAACCACTGCCAAGGTAGGTGGAATACACAAGCGCGGTTCCAGCGGCATTTAATTTAATCACAAAAGCGTTCGAAATTCCGACCAGCGTAGTCTGAAACGCCCCGGCAGTAACCGGAAAATTAGCGGACAATGTTGATCCCGCTACGAAGGCGTTGCCGGAATGGTCGATCGCAATGCCCGAGCCTGAATCGGAACCGCTGCCGCCAAGGTAGGTGGAATACACAAGGGCAGTCCCGGCGGCGTTTAATTTGGTCACGAAAACGTCACTAGTTCCACCAGCATGCGTGGTCTGAAACGCCCCAGCAGTAACCGGAAAATTAGTGGAAGAGGTTGATCCCGTCACGAAGGCATTGCCGGAACCGTCGATGGCAATAGCATTAGTATCTTGAGCTCCACTACCGCCAAGGTAGGTGGAATACACAAGGGCAGTCCCGGTGGCGTTTAATTTGGTTACGTAAGCGGCCGCAGATCCGGGCCGCGTGGTCTGAAACGCCC
>NZ_BAAACX010000009.1:281958-767653 GCF_039521865.1 Paenibacillus motobuensis
CTGAAACGCCCCGGCAGTAACCGGAAAATTAGGGGAGGTGGTTTGCCCCGCCACGAAGGCGTTGCCGGTAGCGTCAACTGTGATGCCTGTGCCGACTTCAAAGGCGCTGCCGCCAAGGTAGGTGGAATAGATCAGCGCCGTGCCGGTGGCATTCAATTTGCTCACGAAAGCGTCCTGACCTCCACCAATTATGGTCTGAAACGTCCCGGCAGTAACCGGAAAATTAGTGGAACTGGTTGGCCCCGTCACATAGGCGTTGCCGGAAGCGTCAACCGTAATGGCTTGACCAGTGTCAGTCCCACTGCCGCCAAGATAGGTGGAATACAGAATACCCGGATCGATGATCAATGGATAGTCGGGATGGTATCCGCTGCATACTTCAAAGCCGTAGACACACTCTCCCTGCCCGCTAAGCTTTAATACAAAGCAACTTCCTACAACTACCTTCTTGCCATCAATCTCCTGATAACTTACCGGTCGATCCTCGGTCAAGATCCCATGTGGCGTATGGATCAGAAGATTCCCCTTCTCATCCAGGGACAACCGATCTGAACCACGGTAGGTGAGCTGCACATCCTCTATTCTTGCGCCCGGCTGAAGAACAAGATCATATTTCAGCTTCCCGTTCTCTCCATAGAAGATCATATCTGTTCCCGGCCATAGCTCTCGATAAACGACCTCCCGGTACGTGGAGAGATCGGTATGCCAGTTTGCTGGATCATTCCCGATAAAAAAGTTGACTTTCTCCTGATCCTGGTAACGGCCCTCGATCTTTACCGCGGAGTTCGCGCCGAGAAACCGCAAGGAAAGCGCCAGTCCTTCTTGCTCATCACGAGCATTCCGGGTGAACACAAACATGGCCTCTTTTGGGGTAAAGGCGATTCCATATCCCAACCTGCTTGTTAGATAGCGTATATCCGAACGAGCTTGACCGGCATTTTCCACGAAAGTCAGAGGAAGCTTCCCGTAGTTTTCGATAGTGGTGCACCGCTGAGCTTCAATCGTTGACATGAAGTAAACCTCCTATTTCATATGATCATTGCTATTAAGTAAAGTTCCGCTTAGGTACCTGCATACAACATATGCATCTGTCCCTTGTCTGGAATGGATGAATGACTATGCACGGTATCGTCAAACAGATTTTAGCTCGGAGTCACCAAACCAAGTGATCCCGTTCATCAAACCGCCCCAAAAAAGCCGCCAAATTGCGACTCGATAAGTGTATATGTTCTTCTGACATGAAGTCGGATTTTTAGAAAAATACCCATAAAAAAAGTCGCCACTTTATTCCGTCACGGAAGGAAGCAGCGACTCCTTTATGGGTAAACCTGGAAATTTAATAGTAACGCTTATTAATTGGCCCTCAAAGATTAGTGATGCATAACATCAGTATGTTGGGAAATCTCACTCAGCGCATCCGCAGCGATGCTATCGAATTGACCTGACGTTGCCAGGTCTCCAATGGCTACGACGCCGACTAATTCCCCCTGCTCAACAACAGCCAGACGACGAATCATTTCCTTTGACATCATATCGGCAGCTTCATCAACCGTCGTATCAGGCGACGCTGTGACAATGTTTTGTGTCATCACCTCAGTGGCCGAAGTAGAGCCAGGTCTCTTAGCGGCATATCCGCGCACGACAAGATCGCGGTCGGTTACCACGCCAAGTAACCTTTTGTTGTCTACAACAGGAATAAAGCCGATGTTATTCTTCTCCATCTTAATGGCGATTTGGTAAATATCGTCTTCCGGTGATACGGTTTCACAGTTTGTAGTCATAATCTCACGTAATTTTTTCATGAGAATCCCCCTTTCTTCAAAGAGTAGATTTTCCGCAAATCGTGGATACTATTCATCCTGTACTAACCGGTTTATCTTTGAGGAATATAGGCAGTCGAATTTCAATTCGTGTACCATGATGAAGTTGGCTTGTAACGTTAACTTCTCCTCCGTGCACCTTCACAATATCGTGGGTGATGGCCATACCTAGCCCCGAACCCTTGTGTAGTTCACCTGTGTTTGTTCCCCGATAATACCGGTCAAAGATCCGTTCCAGTTCTTCCTCCCGGATGCCTTTACCATTGTCTTCGACACAGATCCAGACGTCTAGACCGCTTTTCTTAACCTCAACCTGAATCGCCACCTGTTTATCGTTATGGACAATCGAATTGTAGATCAGATTGCCAACAGCCCTACGAATCAGAATTTCATCGACGTCGATATTGATCACCTCGTTGTTACAGTGGAAATCAATGTTCCGATGGGCATACCGGGCATCATTCAGCGTATCGATAACGGTGTTCCGGACCAGGCTCACGATGTTGACATTCTTTTTGTGAAGCATTATTTTTTTGTTTTTTAAACGGGTGGATAAATTCAAATCTTCGATCACGTCCCGCAGATACAATGACTTGCTTTCAATGATCTCCGCGTAATCTCTCATTTCCTCGATCGAAAATTGATAATCCTTGTCCTTCATCATCTCAGCATAACCTTGAATGGAAGCAAGAGGTGTCTTAATATCATGCGAAATATTTCCAATCCACTCTTCCTTCATCTGATCCAGCTTCTTTCTTTCCTGTTCGCTGGCTTGCAAATTCTGGGACAATACATTGATGTTATGAAACACGTCTTTGTATATACCTTTTGACTCATAATACACATCATAGTTTTTGTGAGCCAGCTGCTTGATCCCGTTAATCAAGGCGTGAAGCGGCCGAGTCAGCTTTTTGCTAAAAATATAGGCGATGCAAAGCGCGACGAATCCGTCGACCGCAATCAGGATTAGGGTCCCGGTTTTAAGTGTCTGACCGATTACTCTGTAATCGTAAGTTAACACATACCGCTGTAAATAACCGTCTTTGAAGCCAATCAGATAGCTGTAACGGTAATTAGACTCCGCCTTTTCCCCAACAAAAACGGTGGATAAGGTCTCTTTTTCAACATATTTATAGGTCTGGACGATATCCATGGGCGTATATTTCGTTTTGGCTTCTTCAGGAACACGGTAGCCATACAGAAGCCTGCCATCCTCGTCCAGTACTTGAATCCATGCTTGCTTGTTCTGCAATTCAGCTTTCCCATTGTCGGTAATGGAAATTCCGGATGGAGAGACATTGATTTCGCTCGCAAAGGAACGAGTAAAGGACTCCGCCGAATTATCTTGGCTATGCAATAGAGGGCCTTTAGATGCCATTTGCTGAATATTTAACCCGATCACCACGAAGATATTCATGATGATTACGATAACAACGATTAGAACAACGGATAACAAATATCGCCCGGTCAGCTTCCATTTCATTCAGCTATTCATCCTCTATTGCCAATTTATAACCGAGTCCCTTCACTGTAACCAAATAACGAGGGTTAGAGGGATCCTCTTCGATTTTCTCTCGAAGCCGCCTAATATGTACCATAACGGTATTGTCGAACCCGAAAAATTCCTCACCCCATACCCTCTCAACCAGACTTTCCTTACTGATGATCTGATTGGGATGCTTAAGCAAATGAGTCAGCAACCCAAGCTCCTTAGGCTTGAGCTCGATTACTTCGCCGTTTTTCCTGATCTCGATCTTTTCTTCATTTAACTCGAAAGGACCTGCCTTAATGATACGCGGCTGCGATTCCTGCACCTGAGTAACTTCCGGTTCTCTGAACCGTGCTTTGATCCGGTAAGCTACTTCCTTCGGGCTGAAAGGTTTGGTGATGTAATCATCGCCACCAATGGCGAATCCTAAAATTTTGTCAATCTCCTCGGTTTTCGCTGATAAGAAGAAAATCGGAACATTCGAAACATGGCGGATTTTTTTGCAGACATCATAGCCTTCCCCATCCGGAAGCATGATATCTAGAATCACAAGGTCGGGCTGTGTATCTTGAAATTGCGTCCAACCGTCTGCAGCGGTCGAAGCAGTATAGACCTGATCGAGCCCCTCCTTTACCAGAACGGTCTTCAATAGCCGCAAAATATCAACCTCATCATCTACGATTAGCACCTTTTGATCCCATGACAAAGCGATTTCAACCTCCTTTCAAATGGTCGGGGATACGGGGTATGCAGCCGAACCCATAAAACCGCACACGCCAGTACTCTCCCTACCCTTCGATTTACTATAACAAGCGAAGGTAAGCTACGGAAACTATTTTTTACTCCTGAGCAAAAAATTTGGCCATTGGATTTGCCGTCTTTTTGTCCATAGTAACTTTTCCTGTTCGGTTCATCTCGTAATATTGATAATAATCAGAAGTGAAATTTAGAGCTGTCAATGCTTGTTCCCCAAACGGCTCAACCAGTCCGTCTGTTAGTGTATCCCCATTCCAATAGAAATGAAGCATTAAGCGGTTCTGGTTATACGGATGTTTAATAATATAAGCACCTGCACCTTCTTTTTTATTCATCATCTTTTTCCAGTCCCAACCGATATTTTGGGATTTTTGAATGATGCCTGGCTTCAGAGCTTGAATGAATCCGTTCGTTTTGGCGCTGCCGATGACGATAATATTGCTTACAGACAATTCATTAGTCATTTTCTTCTTCAGCACCTGGCGTTCCGTAATCACAGTAGGTTTAATACCTGTAAACGATAATGTAGCTTCAATCTGATTCCTGATCGTTTCCTGCTGCTTTTTCGCCTTAGCTCCAACCTGATCGCTCAGTACGATGGTTAATGGTTCACCTGCATACACCTTATCCATAATTCTGCTCATCGTTTCGTACGGAAGCCCAGGAATCTGGATCAGGGAAGCATGATACATCTCTTTGAACTGCTCTCGCATATAATCCGCTTTTTCAGTTTCGGTCAATTGGTATTCCGACTTCAGCACGAAATTTGGCTCATGCAGCGCTTTATCCATCTCATCTCGGGCTTGTAAACCAAGTGTATCCTCTATCGTCTGCAGTAGACCGGCAATCGTTGCATTCTTATATTCATAGCGCTTGAAGTATTCCTGCATAAATGCATCGAATTTGTCCTCGCCGACCAACCGGTATAGCTGGTAGATTGCCTGCCGGCCCTTGCCATAGTATACCGGATTCGCATTGTCACCAACTTCCTTGTTGGTTGAAGCGATCGGTTCCTCGAAGGAGGAATCATCATATTGAAGCATCTTGAAGCCATTCATTAAATCTCCCTGTTTTTCCGCAAAATAAATTTTAGAAAAATCAGCGAAGCCTTCGTCCAAGAAGGATTCTGTCTCCGAATTGTTGCCGATCAGAGCATGGAACCATTGATGGGCGATTTCATGCACAAACACATCATCATGGGCAGCGTCAGCATTGTTTCCTTTCAAGCCCATTTGGATGACACGGGAAAATTCTACTGCAACACCCTCTACATAAGACTCGGCAATCCGGAATTCAGGGTAAGGATATTTTCCGTATTTATCATTAAAGAACTGAATTGCTTTGAATGCTTGATCAATATACTGATCAATGACTTTTTTCTTGTCCGGCACATTGTCAAAATAATAATATTCAACCGTCAGGCCGTCGCGCGTTTCACGCTCCACCTTATAATTTGGGCTTGCAAAAAAGACGAATTCCCTCGTGTTGTTTGCCACCGTAGATACTATTTTGCGTCCTGCTTCTTTATCCTGTTGAGTAGTGATCGTTCCCGGCATCAATACCTGATACTTATCCGGTACACCCAGATGAACTTCAAAATCCGAGGACGTGTAATAATCAGTTTCAAACGTTGTGCTATATGGCGTTTTATTCCATTTATGCTTGGCTTCATCATAAACGGCCAGAACCGGGAAAGCATGCGCGCCATTAATAATGTCTTTATAGTATGACAAGCGTTCAGAGCCATACGGAATCTTGACATCGAATTCAAGCTGCAAGGTGATCGATTCGCCGGGCTTAAGTCCCTGCACGAGTAAGACGGTCAAGGCCTGATTTTTATTCTCATAAGTTAAGGATTGCCCGTTTGTCGTTACTTTTTTCATATCAATACCACCCAGAAAATTATCCGGAGTTAGTTTAGGATTATCTTTTAGGATTTCTTCATTCTTCCGTTTGAACATCTCTGCCTGGGTCTCTTTCGAACGATTGGCATCGGCAAAAGTATGGAACACCAGTTCATGCAGCGTATCCTTGGTAGTATTGCGGAAGGTCACAGTTTCGCTGCCCAGGAGATGCATGTTTTTCTCATCCAATCGGGCATTGATCTGGTAATGAATTGGCGTTTGCACCTCTGAGGCATTCACCGACTGTCCAGCAATGGATGTTGGCGCTGCCAAGGCATGAACACCGCTAACGACAGGACCTGCTGTCAACGTTATAGCCACCGAGCAGGCGATTGCTTTTAGGGTAATCGATTTGAAAGTTGTAATTTGTTTCATAGAATTCTCTCCTTTTTTCTATGTAACGCTTCGGTTACGGATCGATCTTCCGAACCTTCGAAAGAATCGATTCCGTCCCCTTCGCTACTTTTTGCTTCTTAATTTCTACGGGTTAATTTCTGCTGCTGCATTAATTTCCGCTATCTTCCAGCTTCTGTTTTGCCTTCTCTGGCAGGTCGTTTGCCTGCACTTCCTGATAAGACTTTACTTCATCTCCCTTTAGGTATACCTGAAGATAAGCTTGCTTGCGAAGATCCTTCTGCGCTGTAAAAGTGAACGTTTTTTCTTTCCCGTCTTCATCAAAACCTTTTATCGTGTATTCGTAATAAGTGAAAATTTTCCCACTATCGGACTTACCTTCTATCTCTTTGCCGCTATCCTGGATTTGTACATAATAACTATCCGCGCCAAGACGGTTGATGTTGACATTTTGGATAAAAACAATAAATCCGATAAGAAGTACTAAAATAATACCCGATCCAATTAAAAGTCCCTTTTTCATCGTTTCTCTTCCCCATTCTAATTAAGTTGTTTTCTGTGTCTTTTATTCGACTTGTATTTACTTAACATTCGTTACGATTCTGTAGTACGCATTGACGGTTAACACATAATAGATCAGGTAGATGCAAGTGTACACGCCCATGCAAATAACTACTGGAATCGCCAGATTGATTTGCATCAAATTGGATAATGCCGATAGAGCAACTGCGCAGTGGGCGATGCCGGCAATCAGCGGTAGGGCGAATATAAAACCAACTTGCTTGGCGACTGTTTTGCGGATCTCCTTTTTGTTGACGCCGATTTTATGCAAAATCAAATAGCGCCCTTTATCGGCACTCGCTTCCGTCAGCTGCTTAAAGTAAATGATGCTGCCTGTTGCAGCCAGAAAAACAAGTCCTAAAAATCCACCCATAAAAATCATAAGTCCAGACGCTTCCATCCCTTTGGAATAAGTGTCATAGAAGCTCGAAAGTTTCGCGTTATCTGGTAAAATCTTCTCAATATCCGCAGTTAATGTTTTAGCTTTGTCTTGACCTGTAATGCTGTAGATCTCAAGTGTGTCGCTTATGGCCTTCGGCTGTAACTTCCCGAATATCTCGTCACTAACGACAATGGTGGTATAAACGGCACGCTGGTTCAAAACGTTGTATTTATGCATTGCCTTGAAGGTTACCTGCTGCTTCTGCTGTTTGTCCTTTAATGTAATGGTCTTGCCGACATATTGAGGCGAAAATCCTTCCATATAAGATGGATCCAGCACAACAGCTTCATCTCCCTTCAGTGTGAGCTTCTCATCTCTGTTCTGAGCATCAGCCAGTTGATTGAAATCATGCTCCGATAAAATGGTAAACGCCATTTCCCCGTCATATAAGACGGATTCAAGATCGCTTATGTCCGCATTCATTTCAAGTACCGCTACAGATTGATGGTAACGAAGTTTGTGATCCGCTGAGTTTGCGACCAAATCCTCTACCTTCCTAACTGAGCTGTCATCTGTAGCGATAAACATCATGCTGTTTGGATTGGCCAGCTCGGTGTTAGTGCGGTTGCTGTAATAAAAGCTGTAAGACGTCCCGACAGCAGTCAACGTAGTTGCGCTAAGCACTGCAATGATTGTCAGTGTACGTGCATTCCCTTTGATCCTGTATAGCAGCTGGGAGGTGCCGATCATGTTCATCCCTTTCCAGTAACTCTTTTTACGGATTCGGGACAATTTCAACAAAGCGACGGTCAAAGTGCTGAAGAGAAAATAGGTGCCCAGGATAACTGTAAGCAAAATCACAAGCGGGGTCATCATATATCCTAACGTCGCCCATACCTTGGACTGAAGCAGATTCTGCAGGGCAAGCCAGTAACCGATCCCGATCAGAATCAGCGAGATTAGCGCCGTGATCCACGATACCTTCGGCTCCCGCTCATGCTCCTGGTCAGCACGGAACAGTTCGATTAATTTAAAACGGTAAATCAAGCGGTAACCTTGGAATGATGTGATCAGGGTAATGATCATAAATACGATCACGGTGTTCAGCACTGCTGAGAAAGAAATTGAGAATTGACTGAGCAATTCATAACCCATCACCTTCATCAAGATCATGACGAAAAACTGACTGAGTACCGAACCAAGGGCAATCCCGATAACTAGCGCCAATATGCCCATCAGGAAATTTTCATAAAACAACATGCGCCCGATCTGCTTTTTACGTACCCCGAGTAAGGAGTACAATCCGACTTCTTTCTTGCGTTTTCTAGTGAAAAATGAGTTTGAATACCAAATAAAAATGGCCACAAAGATCATAAGTACAACCGACGCCCCGCTAAAGGCTGAACTGATTTTTGGCGAACCGTCGGAAGCCGAATGGATCGTTGTATCGTATTTCAAAGAAACAAACGTAAAGTAAATCACGATACTGAAAATCATGGAAGCAAAATATAAGAAATAATTCGTAAAGTTTTTCCTGATGTTTTTGCGGGCGATACTAAACAACGTCATGATGCTCACCTCCGAGCTCTGCCAGAACCTCCAAAATCTTTTGGAAAAATGTTTTTCGCGCAAAGTTCAGATTACGTATTTCCGTAAACAACTTGCCGTCATTGATAAAGATGACACGACTGCAGTAGCTAGCTGCATAGGCATCATGCGTTACCATCATAATGGTGGATTGATTGGTCTCATTTAGACGGCTCAGACTCTCCAGCAGGCTCGTCGCCGATTTGGAATCCAGAGCTCCGGTTGGCTCGTCCGCCAGAATCAGGCTTGGATGGGTCACAATGGCGCGAGACGCCGCTGTGCGCTGCTTCTGTCCCCCGGAAATATGGTAGGGATATTTGTCCAAAATATCTCGAATGCCGAAAGTATCGGCAATTTCGCTTACACGTTTCTCAATCTCAGCTGCAGGCACTTTAGATAAAGCAAGCGGAAGTAGAATATTCTCTTTGACTGTCAGCGTATCGAGTAGGTTATAATCCTGAAAAATAAATCCGAGCTTATTCCGACGAAAATCCGATAGTTTTTCTTCATTCGCCCATGCGATCAATTCGCCGTCGATGATCACTTCTCCCGAGGTCGGCGTGTCGATGGTGGAGAAAATGTTAAGCAGCGTCGATTTCCCCGCTCCGGATGGACCCATAATACCGACAAACTCGCCTTCCTGAATAGTCAGATTAATCTCTTGCAGCGCTGTATATATATTTCCTTTCGTACCAAACGATTTAGTAACATCTGCAGCTTGCAAAATAGTTTTCATTAGGTCAATCTCCTTACATACATAAGTTAACGAACACAAATGTTATGATAACTGGCGTACCTTACAGCATTTTAATCCGAACCTTACATAAACCTTAAAACATCATCAGCTGGCGAAAGACTGCTGGAAAGATGAAGTGGCGTAAAGTGATGCCCAAACGTCAAAAACCCCCAGAGTTCGCAAATGAAGCGAACCCTGAGGGTTGGTTGATGTACCTCTTTTCCATTAGACTCAGCCATTCTGGACGTTCCGTCGATATTCATCTGGTGTGCAGCCGACAACCGCCTTAAAATCCTTTATAAAATGGGACTGATCATGGTAGCCCAACTCCATGGCAAGCTGTGACAGATCGATCGGCATCCGCAAGTCCATTATCTCAGCGGCATTTTGAAGGCGGTACAGTCGAATCACCCACTTTGGGCTGATGCCAACGTATTGATCAAATAGACGCTGGAGCTTGCGGATATGGATCTGAAAATGCTCGCATACCGCATCTACCTTGGATAAATCCTTCTCCTCTGCGATGAAATCAATGATCCGGTTGATCTGAAACACTTGCTCGTCCTGCGGCGGAAGCTTGGACAAGAGTAGCTTATCCATGACTATAGCCATAGCCTGTTCATCACCCAGAGAGAGAATTGTCCCTTCCAGTTCCGGCCCGTTCATATCGAGAATAGCGCTCACTTCGAGCGGACGATTTAGCAACCTGGATACAGGACGCTTCAGGAATGGATAGAAGCCCCCAGGCTTAAATTTGACACCGAATACTAGACCTTCTCCATAAATGGGATAAGTGAATTTCTGCGTTGAAGGAGCATAGATCATCGTCTTCCCTGGTTCCACAATCAGGTTAACGCAAGGATTCGGGACAACATGCTGCATATAAGGCTCATCATCTCGGCTATTCCAACGGACAATCCAATAATGCTTCACAAAATAGCTCAGCGCTTCCGCTGCGGGAAGGCGGGACAAATTGAACCTCTTCTCTCCCCCTTGCAGGTTCAGAACTCCCATACTTGGCTTCTGGGTATCGATATTCATGATTAATCATCTCCCGAATTATCCAGAACAATCGTTCCTGTCGTGTTTTTACAATACACGCTTGTACTTGCAAGATATCATAATTTTAACATGAAATTCCTGAATACAGGAGTTTGGCAAACTTTCCTGAAAGAGATATCTACCAATAAGGAGTGTGGCAATATGACAAGCTTGAAATATGAATTTTATATCGGAGCTGAGCCGGAGAAAGTATGGAAGCTACTAGTAGAGCCGGAAGGAACAAAGAAGATTTTTTTTAACTGTGTGCTGCAGTCCAGTTTTAAAGCCGGAGAACCCTTCGCCTACATTGGTCCGGGGGCTGACGGAGATGAGACAGTGCATGTATACGGGGACATCCTGGCCTATGAACCGAACAAGACGTTAAGCTATCTTGAGCATCCGGGTCCTTCCTATCATGCTAATCACCAGGAGTTGACCTCGCGTGTGACCTTTACGTTGGATACGGTAGGAAAATGCACGAAGCTGACACTAATCAATGATCAATGGTCGGACAACCATCCTTCTCTGCAAAATACGGAGGGTCATTGGTGGATGATGCTGAGCAATATCAAAACTTTAGCCGAAACCGGGAATACGCTCGATTTTGGCTGGTGAGAGCAAATGCATAAGAATTATTATAGAATTAAGAAGGAGTATGCCCCATTCCCTTCGGAATAGGGCATACTCCTTTTTTTGTCTCCAAAATTACTATTCCATCGTCCCAATCGATTTAAACCGAGTCTGGCTATCAGTGCTTAAGCCAACTTCCTCCCGCAATGCGATCAGCGCACTTTGAAGGTCTTTCTGCTTCACATAGACGAAGGGACTCTTCCAGAGACTCTCCATATTCAAGGCTTGTATTTGATTCGGCTTCAAGCTGCTGAAATTCAAGATCCCTTGGCGTATTAGCGATTCGGGAATATCTGAGGTAACATGATCACCGATGATGTCCAATATCGTCCCCCATTGGCTTATTCCACTGAGTGCCCCTAGCTTCTCCAGAATCTGCTTGATCACCTTTTGCTGCCGCTCATTGCGGGCAAAATCGGAGGATTCCTGCGTGCCTTGATTGGACTTCCGATATCTGACATAGTCAAGAACCTGTGAGCCATCGAGCTTCTGTAGTCCTTTTCGTAAATCAATATTCGTTCCGTCCGCGGTGTCCCTGTACTTCATATCCATTTCGACATCGATCTGCAGTCCCCCTAATGCATCCACCGTCTTACGCAAGGCATCAAAATCGACCACCACCATATAATCAATCGGCAGATCCAACAGCTCACTATAAAATTGCTTCGTATTCGGTATAGCCGTGGATTTGTCCTTGTTATAGTAATAGGCGTAATAGTAATTTGCTTTGCGAGAGCGGGCGAACTCGGACTTGATCAATAGATCGCGCGGTAGAGATAAGAGCTTTGCAGAGCGCGTATCCGGGTTGTAGCTAACGAACATTAGCACATCCGTATTCACCGTCCCTCCACTGCCATCCCTACTATCGACTCCTGCAAGCAAGATGATCATCGGTTTAAGATGCGGAGCGGGGACTTGTTGCTCGGCATTATTTTCTTCACCTGGCGGGGATGATTGATACGTCTGAGTTGAAACTTCTGGGGAAGCAATGCGATGAATAGTGGCCTCCGCCTTATAATATAAATACCCCACGCAAATGCAGATTCCAAGTATGAGAACAGCTGATACCATACCTGCGATTTTTAGAACTTTATGCTTTGTCTTACTTTTGTTTATGTTTTTGCTTTTGTTTTTGATTCTGCTTCTACTATTGTTACTGACAGCCATATCTCGCTCACCCCACCTTCCTTACCATACCCTCGTACAGGTCAAGGCCAGCGTTCAAGGATCTATGGGCCAGAGACCAATGCTGGAACAACTGTTTCACTAGAATAGCGCTCAATACACCCAAGAGAGCTCCCGTGATAACATCGAATGGGAAATGAACGCCGTTCCATATCCGGGAAAATGAGATCAACCCGGCAAGCAGCAGCCAAGCGGTTCCGTCCTTCCTGCGATACAAGAAAATAGCGGTAGCAATAACAAAAGAACCTATCGAATGATCACTAGGAAATGAGGCATTTGCAGCATGCTCGATGAATGGCTGGAAGGCATATTGAATGAACGGTCTATCCCGATAGAAGAAATGAGAAAGAACACTTCCTATTTCAAATGCTACACAGGCGGCGAAAAGTGCGACAAGAACCATCTTCTTGTTCTCTCGTCTGCGGCTGAACCAATAGATGATGATTCCTAGGTAAAAGAGATATTCTGCTTTTTCCGACAATACGCGCATAGCCGGATTCAATGCCGGCAAGGATAACGCGAATTGATGAATAGCTTCAAAAATGGAATGATCGAATTGAGAAAAGTTCAACATAAAAACCTTCTTCCTGATGAGCGATATAGTCTATTGCGATCTTGCCTATAAAAAGTTCAGTTAGAAATGGATTCTTCCTCTCCGTGAGCATAGACGCTTAGCACCAAGCCGATGGCGATCATATTGCTAAGTAGCGAACTGCCGCCATAACTGATAAATGGCAACGAAATTCCCGTAAGCGGGACCAAACCGATTAGCATCCCGATATTGACGAAAATCTGGAATACGAGCATACCAATAATGCCGACGACAATATAAGCTCCAGCGAGGTCCCTGCTGTCCATCACAATTTGAACCATGCGATAGATCAACATGAAATAGAGAATCAGGAGTACGGCTGAGCCAATAAATCCGTAATTCTCGCCGATGACGACGTAGATGGAATCGGAATAGGCATAAGGAATATAACCCATCTGCAAATAATAGCCGTCACCGCCAGTTAGTCCTCCTGAGCCGATCGCCCGCATTGCATTTTTGACATGCCATGATTTGTCTGGATCGCTTGCAGGATCAAGAAAGGTCTGAATTCTGGCCATTTGATGCGGCTCTACGATTTTGGCGAGCAAATCATGGTTCGCATAATATAGCCATAGGACCGAAGCGATCATCGTGATCACGACACCAAGAAATACAATCATATAGACCAGACGGACATTACCCATCCACAGCATGCTGAGCAGTACCCCGACGAATACCAGTGCAGTGCCCAGATCCGGCTGCTGCATAATGAGCATAATAGGAACCATAAAGACCAGGCAGATCGGAAGCAGATCACGGATCGGACGAAGTGCTTCCCCTTCACGTCTGCCAAGCATTTGGGCAACGAGTAGGATGGTAAATATCTTGACGATCTCCGAGGGCTGCAGCTGAAAATGACCGATATTCAACCATCGCACTGCCCCATTGATATTTTCGCCAGTGAACTTGACCAAAAATAGCAATCCGATGCCCAGGCCATAGAAGAGATAGAGCCATTTGCCCAGCAGAATCTTATAATCAAACCAAGCTAGAGCCAGCATCGGTATACAGAAGGCAATGAACAGATATATGTTGCTGATATGAAGCCCTTCCAGCTTCGTCTCGTGGGTCGCTCCGTAGATCGAGATCGTTCCACAGGCAACCAGGCATAACAGAATGAACAGTGTGAATTTATCCAGCTTCATAATTTTGCGCTTAAGCATGATAGTATGACCTCAATCCTCTAACTTACGAAAAAACACTAAAAATGGGCATCACAAATAGTCCAATGAGCGCTCATACGCCTTATGCAGACGCAGTGCCCCGGACTATCCGTTGGATCATATCGATCGGAGATATATTGTCCGATACTAGACCCCTATATGGAATTTGTGTCCCAAACAATTACTCAAGATCAAGCTTGCCGTGATACTCTTTCTTCTTTACGAGCTCTAATTGCTCATTTTTCAATTCGTAAATATCCAGCCCATTGCCAGCCGCTCCTAATGACCAGCCGAGCGCAAGCTCCAGTCTACCATCGTGATTAATATCCGGGAACCCGGCATATTCAAGCCCGTATCCAAAGCCCTTGATCTCGGATACGATTCGCCACGTGTTATCTTGCTGCTTGAATAATGCAGCCTTTAATGCTTTTCCCGACGTCCTGTTCTCTTCGTATACGACGACAGCTTCATTTATTCCATCGCCATCCATATCGCCGAAGGAGATATCCTGTCCCTGTTCACCCTGCATAGGTACTATTAATTTCGCCTGGTCGGGCAGCAGCTTCATAAGCTCTTGACTGATGTTGTCCCGCTGGAGACTGCTAACAGATGCAGGTGGCTTAATCATATCGATTGGCGTTGCCGGAATGCCGCAACCTCCGAGCAGCAATAACATCGTAACCAGGATTCCTGTCCGATTCAGTCTCTGAAGCATGTTCATGATCATCCCCCTGACTGTTCAAGGTTAGTATCTATTTTAATCGCAGCTGTCCTGCAAGTGGTTATGAAAAAGTTAAATTTTATTCATTCAACCTTCTCAGTGCTGAAAAACCGCCCCTTATGAACCTATAGGCAGGAAAATATGAACCTTCGTTCCCTTTCCTACCGTACTGCTGATTCGTAATTCTCCGTGATGCAATTGAATGATTTGTTCGGATATGGCCAAGCCAAGTCCGCTGCCTGCGGTATGCTGATCCGCTTTATAAAATTTGTGAAGGACATTCGCCAACTGATCCTCTGCGATGCCTGCCCCTGTATCCTCAACACATATAACGGCATTTCCATGATCCCGATGTGCTCGGATCACGATTCTACCGCCGGGCTCGGTAAATTTAAGCGAATTATCCAGCAGATTAATCAAGACCTGCTTAAGCCGATTCACATCAGCTTGGATATGGGGAACGTCTTCGCCTACCCGCACCTCTAGCGCAACCCCTTGCCGGTCTGCTCTTGGACCGAGTTGGCTGGCGATTTGTCGAATCAGCTGTTCAAGATCAACAGAGGCAAGTTGAAGAGTAATTCTTCCGTTGTCCAATTTTGAGAAATCGAGCAGTTCATCCACCAAATGAGCTAACCGGTCGCTCTCCACCTCAATGATATCGAGTCCTTCTTGAACGAGCTGCTGGTTGTCGCGTCCATTTGCCTTGAGCGTAATGACCCAGCCCTTGATGGAGGTAAGCGGAGTTCTTAATTCATGGGAAATGGTGGAGATAAAATCATTCTTCAGTTCTTCACCCTTCAAAATTCTCGAGGCCATCATATTCAGCGTCTCCGCGAGAGAGCCCAGCTCATCCCGGTAACGCTTGCGCACCCGTATGCTGAAATCCCCTTCGGTCATCCGGTCTGCTGCATGTTTGAGATCCTTGATCGATCTTGTAATCGTCCAGGACAGCAGCAATCCGAGCGCTGTGACTATGGAAATGACAAGTAGGCCGACAGTGATCAGAATAACAGTGATCTGGTGGATCGTATGCAGCGTTGCTGTCAAGGAAGTAACGAATCTAACCTCGCCCTGCGTGACGCCGTTTTCATGTGCTTGTAAAGGATAGGATACCGCTAATACCGGCTCACTCGTTACCGGGTCCTTCCCCCTCCATATTCCGGGTACGCCAGAGATAGCGGTCTGTACATCCGGATATTCCGTCATAGAGAGGCCCCCCCGAACACCGCTGGAATCCTGCAATAGCTGGCCAGATGTGGTAATAATCTGTACCTGGGCCTCGGAATTGTGTGCGAAGCCGCTTAATAGGCGCTCCGATTGCGCCGCTAGATCCTCTTCAGCGAAATATTGCTGATAAAAGGAAGCTGACAGTTCAGCCTGATTCATCAAAATCCGCTCGACATTATGAAAATAATAAAACCTCACCGAAGCGATCAGGAAGATCTCAAGAATCAGTACGGTGAGGCAGATCACGACCATATAGCTTCCCACGAGCCTTTTCTGTATGCTCATGCTTCTTATCCGTCCTTCCTCCAACGGTATCCGAGTCCCCACACCGTCTCAATCCACTGCGGATCGGAGCAGTCATCCTCGATCTTCTCACGGAGCTTCCTCACATGCACATCCACCGTCTTCGGATCACCGACGAAATCCTCGCCCCATACGAGATTCAACAGTTCATTGCGGGATAACGCCGTATCAGGGTTCTCCAGAAAGGTTCGAAGCATCTGGAATTCCTTCGGTGTCAGCTCAATGACTTCGTCATGCTTGAACGCTTTATTGGAATTCATATCGACGCGAACCGGACCAGACTCCAGAATATGCCGCTGTGGGATGTAACGGTTGTCCATTCGTCGCAGTATGGCGTGTATTCGTGCGACAAGTTCGAGAGGATTAAACGGCTTAACGATATAATCATCAGCTCCGATCTCCAGCCCTTTGATCTTGTCCAAATCTTGTCCGCGTGCGGTTAAGAAGACAATAATGACAGAGGGATCCTTCTCCCGGATTCGTCTGCAGATCTCAAATCCATCGGCATCCGGCAGCATAATATCCAGAACGATAACATTCGGTTGATTCGCAGAATAGCTCTGTATAGCTGACTCGCCATCAGCAGCTTCATAGACTATGAATCCATTGTTCGATAAATTAATCGAAATAAAGCGTCGGATATGATCATCATCTTCACAGACCAATACTTGATTACGTGTTGCTGTATCCAAGATTTGCACCTCCCAACCATGGGCGTTAACGATAAAGTGGATATTACTCGAAATTGCAGATCTTGTCAAAAAACGAAGAACTCAAAAAGTCCAAACCCTGACAAGGTTTAGACTTGGCTCCCTAGCATTATAATCTTATAACGGCAACCCTTCTAGGAGGGCTAAAGATTCATCCAGAAGCTTTGCAAAATCGGCTTCAGGATGCTCAGACCAGTATTGCATCACTGAAAAATTGACTCCCATAACAGCGCCGGCTAGCGTTCGGATCACCAAATCGTCCTCTTTGCGCCCCATTCTTTCGGCAACAATTTTAGCAAACATCTGCAAAGATTGAGTTAAATTGTTCAGTGATGCTGCCCGCAGAGACGGCACACTCATGATAAGCTGGTTGCGTTCATAGACCGTCTTCAACTCCTCCGGCGACAGGTGGGCCATTCCTGAGGTTATTGCTTGCCGCAAGGCTTGAAGTGGGCTAAGTTCGGAAGACTGCTCCCCAAAAGCAGAGGTAAGAAGGGAATCATAATTATCAGTAATAACCACGTCTTCTTTAGTAGCGAAATACCGAAAAAAAGTACTCGGTGATATTTCTGCCGCCTCAGCAATTTGCTCCACCGTAGTTTCATGATAGCCAAATTCTTTGAAAAGACGCAACGCATGCATCTGGACAGCGGCTATAGTTTTGGCTTTTTTGCGTTCTCGCAACCCGAGGGCTTTCTGGTTACCTGCTGACACACTGCTCACTCCCAATAGATTAGCTCAAAGGTATATTGAACACCATCCGCAATGGACTTGCCCAAACATCAAATATAATAAGTTTAGCATGTTTGTTGAAAAGCAAGCAAGCTAATACCTTACAGATCCCTTCGAATAGTTCCCGCCCATCCTGCACAGCTCCCTGCTGCAAACAGTCCCAATGCGCCGATTACAGATAGGACAGGCAGCCCTTCTCCTTTACTCAAGGCCGCAGCATCAAATAATTGAAACAAGTTTACCTTACCCATCCAAATGAAGCTATCATTCATACCCGACAGTATGTTGAATAAGAACATAATGACTACAATTCCAATCCCCATCGACAAGGCGCCCCGCTCTGAGTCCAGCCAAGGTGAGATGGCGAATCCGATGCCCATAAAAGCGAGCGAGGTCAATAACCCTGCCAGCATCACGCTTGTTACTGCCCAGGGTGAATTGAGCATACCGATAGACTTACCAATCAGCAAGACAATTCCTGTAGAGACGGCAGCGATAAAGATCACTTGCGAAAGTTGTGCCAGCCACTTAGCCCAATAAATAGATGTTCGGCTATAGGGTAATGTAAATAAGAACTCCACGGTATAACGATCCCGCTCTTTAACAATAGAGCCAATAGCCCAACTCATAGAGAAAAATCCAACGAGAAGCAAAAAGAATGTAAATGGCTGTCCGGAGACCCATCCTTCAAAAGTAGAAAGATGCTCGGCATAGTTCTCCAATCGCTCCGCCTGCATTTTTTGGTTCACACTATCCAAATACGACTTGGAGGCTGCCGCCGGGATAGCCTGAAGAAGCCCTACGACAAATAAAGCAATCCAGAAGCTTCTTCTATTCTGGTTCAGCTCGTAACGGATCATTTTATTCATATTTGGCCCACCTCATCTGTTTCATTAGCTTCTGAAGCATACTCGCTCATAAACTTCTCCTCCAGCGACATTCTGCGTACGCTCAAATTCTTAACGGGCATACGAGACAGCATGGCGAGTACAGAACAGAGCTCTTTATTCTGAACACGGAATCGGTATACTCCGTCTTCATGCCTCGCATTCCGATCAATTTGACACAGCTCTTGCAGCCGATGGGCATCTTCGGAGGGAGAGCAAGAAACCTCAATGAAATGATCACTAATCGCAGATATTTCCGACACCGTTGATACTTGTACTAAGCGCCCGTCTCGAATAATAGCAACATGGTCGCATAATTTTTCAACTTCAGTCAGAATATGTGTCGAGAAGAACACAGTCGTTCCTTTTAGCTCATTCCATTCTCGGAGTATTTGGAAAAATTGTTGCTGCACAAGCGGATCCAGCCCCGAGGTTGGTTCATCCAATATAAGCAATTCAGGATTATGAATGAGGGCGAGCAGAATACCCAACTTCTTCCGATTTCCTAATGAATAGGATTTGATTTTCTGCTTTCCATTCCATTGAAGTCGTTCAGCATAGTCATGTATCCGGGACTTTTTTATATCTACTCCGTGTACACTTGCAGCGAAGCTTAGGGTTTGATGGCCGGTCATATCTGGGTAAAGCCGAATCTCAGAGGGGAGATAGCCTATTTTTCTGCGCAGGGACGGGTCATCACCTTGAACGCGGTGTCCCAAAACAAAAATCTTACCAGAAGTTGGAGCAATCAATTGCAGGAGCAGCCGTATCGTAGTCGATTTCCCTGCCCCGTTTGGTCCGATAAAGCCGAAGATCTCTCCTCGCTCTACCGTAAGATTCAAATCTATAACACCTCGTTTGCCGTTATATGTTTTATTCAGATTGCGGAGAAGAATGGCTGACATAGGACACCACCTTATTCATAGTTTTGCTTAAGCTCAGACGTCATGTTGGAATTTGTCTTCTTCTGTATACAGATCACTGATAACAGCATTCCCAACGCGGCTGCCCCACCGCATACCCATAGCATCATCTCCATTCCGGTCACGAAGGAAGCGCGTACTGAGCTCAATAACACGGTTGAGTCGAATTTCTGCGCCACGGCTACACCAGAGGATACGCTGCGCTGCACATATTCAGCTGCTTCTTTCGGCAAACCGTTCAAATCAACATGATTTCGATAGTAAGTGCCTAGAATTGTCCCTAATATGGCCACTCCCATCGTTCCCCCTACTTGCCGTAATGACATGATAAGAGCTGAACCGATACCGCTGTGCTCTGTCGATAACGCCGACATTGCGATGTCCATTGCTGCAGGCAAGGTTAATCCAATCCCAAGTCCGACGATAGTTAACCATATTGAAGTAAAACCGTATCCGCTATTTGCACCTGTATTGGTTCCAACTACTAAGCCGGTAACGAGTATAAAGAAGCCAAGAGTCAACGTAACCCGGGTACCCAACTTCAATTGAAGCTTGTCGGATAATGGTGCTCCAAGCAGAAGGCCAATAACTAATGGCAATAAGCGCAATCCCGAACCTAAGGCGTCAACCCCTTGAACGGCCTGGAAATATTGTGGCGTAACGAACAATACTCCGAACATCGTAAAGGATATGATAGCGGCCAATATCGAGCCCCATGTGAACTTGGATGATTGAAATAATGAGGGATCCACTAATGGTTGCTTAGTAAGTTTCTCCCATAAAGTAAATAATCCTAAGCACAATATCCCGCCAATCATAGTAGATAATGCTGCAACATTTCCCCATCCCTTCTCGCCGATCTCAATGACCCCGTAAGTCAAGCTGACCAGGCCAAGGCTTGAAGCAAGAATTCCTATTAAATCTACTCTTTGCTTTACTTCGCTTCGAGTTTCAGGCAGTAAGAGAATAACGGCGATCAGAGCAATAATGACTAACGGTATATTGATCAGGAAGACCGAACCCCACCAATAATGATTCAGCAGCCAGCCTCCTACAATCGGCCCCAGCGGAATACCGAGTGCATTCGCCATCATCCATGTGCCTATCGCCTTGGGGCGCTCCTGCTCAGAGAACAGTACCGGTATGATCGACATAGATAATGGCACCAAAAATGCGGCACCAAGTCCCAAAAGTGCCCGGCCAGCGATCAACTCCCAGGATGAACTGGCATAAGCACATACTACAGACGCCGCACCAAACATGACTAAGCCAATGATGAGCAGTTTTTTTCTTCCCCATCGATCACCTAGCAGGCCTGCTGGTAAGAGCATAGCTGCGAATACTAGGTTATATGCATCCGCAAACCACTGTAGCTCCCCATTCGTTGCATGCAGCTCTGTTGCTACGACGGGTAAAGCCAGGTTAAGAATCGTCATATCCAGTCCAACTGCTAGGATTCCTACAGCAAGAGCCCCCAGTACCCACCATCTTTGTTTCACTTGATTAATCATGATAGCAACCTCCTTTTGTTATTCGGATTATATTGACATACTATATCATTTGATAGTTAGTGTCAAAATATTTATTTCTACATTATGTCGCCATGGAGAAATATTAAAAAGAGGCAATCTATAAAGATCGCCTCTTTTTAATATTTATGGTATAATGACCATAATATATAAATTATACATATATTTGGAAAGGAGAATTCTTTGTATCCAGTAAACCTGAATGATGAAGTCTACACCGAGGAATTATACAACAAATATTACGAGCAAATTTATGCCTATTGCAAGAAACGTGTAAAATGGCAGGAGAAATTCAATGATATTGCCGAAGATTGTACTCAAAGCACCTTTCTCGAAGCTCATAGGCAGCTTTCCAGCTTAAGATCGCATCCTAATATCGAAGGCTGGTTATACACGACCGCCCGCAACATGATCAACAACGCTTATAGGAGCCTATATACCAAGAAGCAGCGCGAAGTTATTCTTGATGAGACAATCTCCAATTCTCTGATGCAATTGGATCAGGAATTAGAGCAGTTGTTCCAAGAAGCCCTCAATTTCGACCAGCTGTGCATTGAAATTTTGGGAAGACTAAGCAGACAAGAAAATGAGCTATATACCGATTATTATCAGAACAGACTGACTATAGCGAGTCTATCCAAGAAGTACGGTATTTCCGCCACTGCAGTCACAACCAGAATCCATCGGCTGAAGAAGAAGATTAAGATGATTATTAGCAAACATTATAGCGAACATCTTTATTGAGCAATTTTATAGGTTAGAATCTGCTTATCATCGAGCAAGCTTCTATAATGCAGCGAACCGTTCTCGATTCGGAAGTTGTCGGTATAGAGTGAATCCAGCGCGTGTACTTTGCCCTCCTGTTCTTTATATACACTGAGCCGATACTGATGATCTATATAGTAAATATCGCCATTATAATAGACTAGAGACATTCCTCCCTTTACATCCCGAGCTATGATCTTCTCTCGGCCAGTATTCCGGTTGATCTGCACCAGCTCCGAGTTCACTACAAAATAAATGTTGTTCTCATTTAGAACCAAGCAGTAGATTAAAGAGGTGTTCCTGGCCATCTCTTCCAAGTCTTGTTGACCTGAAGCGATCCCGAAGAAGTCTTCCGTATTCTCAGGTACACTGTTATAAATCAGCTTCTGACGGAAGTTCTTCAGGTCAATGCCATATATTCGTATCCCTTCCGCCCCTAGAGTTTGAGTAACGTAATAGCACCACCCGTCGCGGACGAATATGGCGGAAATATCCCCTTTCTGGATGAACGGTTCGCGTGTTAGCAGAAATTCCTCTCCTGTATCGATACTTTTGGCAGTAATTATATTATTCTCCTCGTCCAGACTGATGGCGTATCCGGCCGTCTCTCCATAATTTCTTGCATCACGGGCGTCGAAAGTGAAAATATCCTTAACCTTCCCAGCATGTTCACACCCGCTTATGATCAAGCAGCAGATGATAAGTAGACTAAGAGACAATGGAAATTTGTTTCGCATTCTATGCATTAAGCGCCTCTTCAGCATATATTTTGAATATTTTTTGAGACTGTATAAATAGAGTAGAGCCATTTCAATAGCATACCCGACGATCAGGAATAAGAAGGTCTTCCTTCCGATGGCCTGGAATTGAACGATCTTCTCGACACTACCCTGATCATTATACGCGCTCGTATAAACCGTTCCCCATAAATACCCTGTCCCAGCGAGCAGTCCTGAAGGCAGAGGAAGATAATAGAGCCAAGGTTTGCTCGGAAAAAGAATGTATGGCAGAAATATTAGAACACTGCTTATAAATAAGGTAATAACCGTATTTTTAGTAATAATACCTGTCAGAGAGATGCAACCGGCAAACAAAGCCGCCCCCAGCATACGGACCAGTAGGAGAATAAGGAACGCCTGATTTAACGTGACAGGGTATTCACTATTCGCAAAGAACTCCAGACTTTGCAGCGGGAAGCTTCCATTCCTCAAGCCTACCATTCCATTCAGGCAAAAATACTCGATCAGAGTAAATAAAACCGTGGTGGCCATAGCCATCATCACGCCGATTGCAAGCTTGACCATACCTGTCTGATATTTGCCTTTGGAACTCGATAGCAATAAAGCGTCCATCCCGGACTCGTACTCGTAACAAAATAAAGGCGTTAATACAATAATCAGACTGAGAAGCAGTACAAAATCAGGCCTGCTGTGGCCAAGCAGCGTGCTCCATCCCCTCTCGTCTATCAAATACCGTTCTTCAGGCGCTTCCTTGGCATAGTAATATTGATTATAGACTACATTGAATACGGCGTTGTTCTTTATCCGCTCATAGTATTGTTTACTCGTCTGTTCATAGACTTCCTGTCCAATGCTCCCATCCTTCCACTGACGCGCCAGCCCATCCAATTCGGCATTAGCATGCACAACAGCATAATACTCCTCTTGCAATTGCTGTTCTTTAGCTTCCGTAAGCTTGCCTTCATAGAGTTTGATATAGGCGGTGTAGCCTTCCGGGTTCCGATTGATGATTAGATTAGAGTCGTATCCCTGCTGCAGGGTCAAAGCGATTTTTAAAACAATCATCATCGCAATGACCAGCACTCCTTTTTGCTTAATTAGAATTTTTCGCCATTCTTGGTACAACATATCAAGCCCCTTCCTTTACAGGAAACATGGTTCGTCTGCTTAACTTCTTTGAGGTGCTGAACCAGCGAATCATGAAATACAGCGTGATTGAAAGGATGAACTGCATCACTAAGCAAGCCGTCAACCTGAGGACGAACATATTTCCGATATTCATTCCTAGCATTTCCATGAGCAGTTCATTTCCTTTGAGTAAAGTGAACGGACTTAATAGCGCCCAGAGCGTCTTTCCTGTCTCCACCGAGGCTAGATAGCCGCTGGCATATATGCCGCCAACCATAAGTAGGGCGCCTAGCATATAGGGATAGAGCGCACGCTGGAACCATGCTGACAATAGACACAGCCAAAGCCCGATCGCGACAAAGCCAGCCATTTTGACCAAACATAATAACATGTAAAAAGAACCGATAGATAGCGAGAAAGGCGTATATTGATAGGCTTCAATAGCATAGACCGGCATACCCGGACCAGAAAGTCCATAGAGAGTTCTAAATGTCAGCAGGTTTAGGCTAGAAAATACCAGCAGCAGGAATACGATATATACAAGTACTGATATCACCTTTGCCAGGCTCATATTTCCTTTACCTTTTCTGCTGGACAGAATCAGATCGTCCATCCTGGTTTCTTTCTCGTTCGCATAGATCGGAACAAGCCCCAGAAGCAGGAGCAGCATCATGAGCAAATCCGAGAATCGATATTTGAACAGAAGCTCCCAGGGCTTGCCATCATAGAAGACGGTGATCTTCCTCCCGCTATATTGATCCTGAATATATTTGTTTTTGGCCTGCTCAAAGCTATTATTATATCTGCTATAGAATTCAATATTGTCTTTAGCCTTTTCAACTACTTCATTCATTTGGTTCTCGTAACTAGCCGCGTATTTCATCGGTTCATAGAAGTATTTCGTGATCATTACATAATCATTCCAGACATGCCCCGTATACGTATCATCCTGTTGTTCCCTGCTGTACGTCCTATCTGCCGTCAATGAACCCAGCCGCTCATGCTCATCATTGACAAAACGGGCTTTGTCCGCAGTTAACGGGCCATCCAGCTTCTTATGCATACGATGATAGAAGTCCCATTCCACCTTCGTCTCGCTGGAATGCGGCATGAAGTAACCCATCAATCCATCTCCGCTTAAGTAACCCAGGTATATAATGCAAGAATTTAGCACTACGAATAGGAAGATGGCAGCCAGAATATGGCCCCTTATATAATTTTTACGGATTTCATAATAAACAAGTCTTAGCATAAATGCTGTACCCCTAGTTTATTTTTCAAATATGGACAGGAACACATCCTCTAGCGAAGGTTGAGCTTGCTTGCTCCTTCCCGGCGGTGCTTCATCGCTGACAATCCGCAGAGAGAACTCTCGATCCAGGCGCTTCACATTTCTGACCTGGTATCTCTCAACCGTCTCCTCGACTTCCACTTCACCGACAATAATATCCCATACCTTCCCCTCGACGCTCTTCTCTAGTTGTTCCGGGGAACCCTGCATAACAAGCTTGCCTTTGTTCAAAATTAAAATTTCCTTGGCTATATACTCCACATCGGGAACGATATGAGTCGCCAGCAGCACCAGCTTATCCCTGGACAATCTGGAGATAATGTTGCGAAATCGGATCCTCTCCCCCGGGTCCAGCCCGGCAGTAGGTTCATCGAGGACGAGAATATCCGGCCTGTTCAGTATCGCCTGGGCAATGCCGAGTCGCTGCCTCATCCCTCCCGACAAAGCGCCAACCTTCTTCTTGTAAGCGTCGGTGAGATTGACCAGTTCCAGCACTTCCTCCAATCGGCTGTTAACCTGGCGTTTTGGAATGCCTTTGAGCGCACACATATATTTTAGAAATTCGTCAGTACGAAAGTTTTTATAGAATAGGGGGTATTGAGGCAAATAGCCAATTCGGTCTAAATACCGGGTTCCCATATGCTTAACATCAATTCCATCAAGAAGGATTCTGCCATCCGTTGCCTCCAGAATTCCGATCAGAATGCTGATCAGTGTAGTCTTGCCCGCACCGTTGTGGCCTAATAGCCCATATACTCCTTCAGATAGCGTAGCATTAAAATTATCCAGGGCTGCTTGCTTACCATATAATTTCTTGATTTGGTCGAATTTCAGTTCCATCTCGTTATTCCTCACTAACAAATGGAAGGAAGTAATATTTACTTTCCGCAAACACGATGAGATTATAAACAGCCGGGTTGACTGACGGATCTAGCCGCAACGCCTTGCTCTCCTGCTGCACAGGTTTAAAGTTCTCTTCTTTCACCACATCTTCGGATTTCAGCTTATACTGACGGATTCGGTAGCTGAGTTCGTCCTCTTGATTGACGGCAAGCAAGTACTTTCCATCTTTCGTTACTCTGGCCATCGTGCTTTCTGTCCCATCTACTTGCATTACAAAGGCTTCTCCCGTCAGGATATCAATGATTATAACTTTGCCGCTTGAGGTATTGCTCACTGGATTAATTACATCGGTAATGCTGGCATATTGATCCGAAATTTGAATATCGCTGCCTTGATACTGCTTCTCGGTATGGACCGATATTTTTTTAGCTCCAAGCTCAATAAGCCCATAGCTTAATTCCCCTTCTGCATGATCTGCCTGGCTGCCGAAGAATACCAGTTTATTGTTATCCTGTGTAAACGCGACCCTCTCAAAAATCACTTGATTATTCGTATCGTCAAAAATAGTAGTCAGCTCACCAGCAGGGACATCATACATATACAGACTCATAATATTGGCCCAGACGATTTTAGTTCCGTCGTTCGAGACAGCCGCAAACGGTTCATTCTCAATAAGCTCCTTCGGCAGAACTTGGGTTAAGTCAATTTCCTTCTGTAGTTTCAATGCTTCGTTATATATTCGAACTAGTTTGCCGTTTATTTTCTGCGGATATGAGATAATTTCAAGCCCTGACGATTGCTTAACTTGAACCGGTTTATCGGCCAACAATACTTCGACGACATAACCTTGATCCCATTTCATGATGTTCTTGGCGAAACTGTTCTTATCTAGCGTAATGGACTCCATCTCTGCATTTGTCGTAAGATCAGACAGAACCAGACGATTCGTCTTATAGTCAAAATTCAAGTCATGGAAAATATCCTCAACTCTATTGGCGTCGTTCGCATTATTTTGCGGTTTCTGTCCGAATGCGTTCTCGGTGTTAATCTCGTTCTGAGCGATCTTCTTGCCAGCGTCGATGGATTCTCCGTTTTTAAAACAAGCCGTAAGCAGTACAACGGTACATAGTAAAATAAGTATCGTAAAGAGCTGTTTTCTCATATCTCGCCTCTCCATTATGATTCATTCACTAATAACTGAGATTTTGTCTTGAGCGGTGAATTACTGTTCGTCAAATAGTCTTTGCCTGACACGACAGAAACAGCGTAGATCGTATTAATCTTTCCTAAATCGCTTGTATTCAGCTCCAGCTCCACCGTGTTCATCTTGCCTTTCTGCAGCACCGTCTCCACGAAATCGGAGCCCATGATTTGAACCGGAATATGATTCACAAAAATTGTAGTACGATATGTCGTCTCTAAGCCGCCATAAATACGAAACTTCAGCTTCGCCTTGCCAATCTTGGCCGAGATCGAATTGCTACCCGGGTCCTCCGGAAGCAATTCGATCGTCGTCGTTTCATCCAGGTAGTCGGAGCTTCCATCGGTGATGATCGTTTCCGCCTGATTCCGGATCTCTTCCGGGATATCTTGGACGGCCGCTTCGGAATAGGAATGTAATTTGCTTGTGCCGGCAATGTCACTCTTGAAATAAATTTCTTGCGGTAAAGTAGCGTTTAAACTGTGATATATACCATAGTTCGTTTTACTCTCGTCCTCGGGTTCATAATCAGGCTGAAGAATCGTTGCGAAAACAACGCCTGCTTTGTCCCCTTTTTGTCCGATGACCGGCGTAAACACGATATCAAATTGTTTGGACTCTTCATTTTTTAAATAGAATTTGTGCATTACCTGTTCCTTGCTGGATGTGCCGTTATTCTCTTCAATCCTGTAAGGCTGCGATACCCCATCTAAGAAAACAAGCAATCCGAAATCCGAGCTTACATCTTTGTCCATTCCCGTCACTTTAAAAGGGATGCGAATTTCCTCTCCACTGTATTCAAATACCTGCTGTTCATCATTAGCAGTGACAGGACCAAAAGAAAAAGCGCCCATTCCTCGTTGGGAGGAGTCACTGGCAAATATGTCCGAAGGCGATTCATCTCCGATACTCCCGTTCACGTTGCTGCTATTTACCGCTGGTTCTGACTTTACATTAAAACATCCTGCCAATAGAAAACATAAACTCACTATCATCATTGCACTAATCATAGATTTCCTCACATTTACACTCCTCATCATAATCTTTTCATTATTAACGTTAGTTTTATTTTCTTTGTTGCTTCTTTTTAGAAAATATTTTATTTTTTACCTCTTAATTGAAATTGGTCCAATAGTAAAACTAGCATGACTTTGTAAGCCAAGCTTCGCTCACATCGTCATGCTATACGGTACAATATTAAGTAATACGTTATTCAATTATGGAACTATGTGGATATTATTGGGAATGATTAGAATGTGCTCGCTAAGTATTTTGCGACGCTGCCATTGCCTCTTGCTTCGTGTGCACTGAATGCAGCCAGTTTCGTAGCCGTCAGATTGGTAGCGCTAATCGATGAGGAGCTTCCGCCAGTCACTGTTCTTGACACATTTGCCAGCATTTTTCCTGTTGCATTATCTTGGACTTCCAAGGTGGTAATTACTTTTGTAGAGGAGTTATATTTTGTAATAGATGTATTAGCTGTTACCGTTGATCCGCTCTTTGACAGAGTATAAGTAAATGTTCCAAATTCACTTGTACTCACCGAAGCGGCACTCGCGCTTCCGGCAAAGGCCATTACCATAATTGCAGTTGCAGCACCTAGAACTTTAACTTTGAAATTTTTCATACACCTATCGTCCCTCTCATTTTAAATTGGATTCTCTATATTACTTAATAATTGCACCCATCATTAATCTGTCTGAAATGCGAGTCTCTTGTTTCACTTTCTCTTAAAATGTCATATAAACTAGAATATATTACATAATATCCCTTACATACTATTACATTACATTCAATCGGCAAAATCACACCCTTTGCAAAAATTTATTTTTATTTTTTTGGATTAAAGATAAAAAAGCCTCAATCCTAATTGATTTAGGCTGAGGCGCTGCATATTTATGCTAATCTATTCTCTCTAAAACGATAGCTACTCCGTCTTTATCATTAGTATCGGTAATCTCGTCGGACAGCCGCTTCAACTCTTCAACCCCGTTTGCCATTGCGATAGACCGGCCGCAAACGTTAAACAGTCCGATATCATTCATGTCGTCTCCAAAGACGATCACTTGATCCAGTGTTATATCCATTCGATGACATAAGGTGATGAGAGCATTTTCTTTCGACGCTCTACTGGATGAAATCTGAACGAGTTGCCCCTGATCCGTAACCAGTATGTTCAGTTCTGCTCCGAACTTCGCCTGAAAAGGGTTGATGTCCATATCTCCTGAGAACAAAATCTTCGTCGCAGCAAGCTCCCGGAGCTCTTCCAACGGTTTTACGATCGGATGGCCCTTCACCCTCATCAAGGTCGTATAATCATATTCCTTCAAGCTGAACCATTGATCCTCCACCTCGAGACTGATATCAAGCCCGGGATTGCGACTCAGGCAATAATCTAATATTTTTGCGGTAAGATGTACTTCAATCGGTTCATGATGGGAAATACCGGTATGCTTACAGCTGATCATGGCCCCGTTATAGTATATAAACGAACCAATGCTGAGCAGCTCTTCCGGCAGAAAACGCTTCACTGCCCGTGGTGGGCGTCCGGTAGCGAAAATCACCTTCATCCCTAATCGGTAACAACGAAGCAGCGCGCTTAAGTTCCTGACTGATACCTGCTTGTCTGAATTCAGAAGAGTTCCGTCCAGATCCAACACGACAGCGGCATATCTCATAGCTTGCTACTTAGTACAACAGATGTCTCAATCTGCCTTTCCGGAATGTCCCAGTATTTCTTGAGCAGCCTTTGCTTCTCCTCTGAGGTGACCAGTTCAAATCCGCTCTTCTTGTAAAAACGGATGGCCCATTCTGCAGCTTCCCAAGTGCCGATCAGGATCGGTTTGTCGGTTAATTCAATCAAATGTGCGAGCAGTTGGCTGCCTATCCCCTTCTGGCGGAGCTTAGTCAAGACATAGGCGTGCCTGATCAAGCTAACATCCCCTTTATCCTGAATGCCCATCACGCCGATCAGTTCATCTTGATGTTCATATCCCCAGAACACAACTCCAGCCTGGATCTCGGACTTCAGCTCGTTCAGTTCCATGTAAGGTTCATGGTACCGATCATCGGGGATGATCCCTCGATAAGCGCTTGCTGCATCATTAATAATTCGGTGCATTCGTTCGATGTCTTCGTCCCTGCACAATCTAATCATCATTTTCCTCCTCTAAACTTAAATAAAAAAACGCCTCGGCCTGGATGCTCTAATCCGGGTCGAGACGTGTTTGTATACGAGCTTTTTTCCATAATACACTGCATCTATATTTTTACTTTACAATGACCAGTTCCGGTTCGGGAACGAAATTGAAGCTTTTATGGAGAGCTTCCTGGACGATTTTGATGAGTTCTATCACATCAGCTGCCATTGCTCCACCGCGGTTCTGAATGACATTGCCATGCACCGGAGAGATCATCGCATTACCGCGAGCAGTTCCCTTAAGCCCGACGCTCTCTACCAACTTACCGACCGGCGTTCCGATCGTATAATCGTTCTTAAATACGGAACCGCAGGAAGGGTAATCGAAATGATTTTTCCCTGTCCGATCATGAACGACATTCATCATTGCCTCAGGAACCGGCTTGTTGCCCCCTTCTAATGAAGCCAAATAACTACGATAAAAACGATAGAAGCTTGATAAGCTGGAATTATCGATGCTCTCCCTGACTAGGGGCTGGTTCAAATAACCATTGATCCGTTCAAAATCAAATACCGCTCCTGCTGTTTTTATCTTCAAATCAGCTCCAGTGATGAACCAAGGCTGGTGCTGGAAAATAGATTGCTTATAAGCAAATTGACAATCGTCCACATGGATGCTCTGGATTCCTCTCCCTGGTGTATCCAGATCGATATAGTATACCGTATCTAGATAATCGCACATCACATTATCAAAGTATTTGGCATTCATGTAGACGCCACCGCCCAGCGTACCCGGCAGCAGGAAAGTGAAGTGATAATCTGTGAAGCCGCTGAGATCGCCGAATAGCGATAACATCGATAGCGGAGTTCCTGCCGACACATATAGGAGATCTCCTCTTGGCATAACTTCGATATGGTCACGCATCGATATATATATCGTCTCAGGATCGGGATGATCGGGCAGCAGCAAGTTTGATCCCATCCCGAACATGACCGTTTGCATTCCGCTGGATTGAGCTAGATCTAATAATAGTACAATATCCTCTGTGCATCTGGGTTTGGCGACAAACCGGGCCATCCCTCCGATTTCATAAGTTGAATATTTCGATAAATTCTCATTCTCTTTGCATATCTGGGTTAGTCTGTGATCCCAAAACATGGGTAAGTCTCCTTTCAACAATAAGAAAACCTCTAACGAGGCCATTCAAAGAAAAACCGCTAATGAAGCGGACTCTATAAGTATATATAGTTATAGGTCTCTATACAAGATATGTGCCTGATTTCCGATTTGCGCTATGGAATAAGAACGTAAGGTTTGAATAAGGCGGCTAATTTCGACGGAGACTACACGAGTAATATAATGAGGTAGTACAATAAAAGAAAGAACTTTAAGGTTGTGATCTGAATGAACGGTTCCAGAACAGCCAGTCTGTCTGTGTTCAGTAATACTTTTATCGTTATATTGAAGCTCATTGTTGGCTTCCTGACCGGCTCCGTTGCCGTCATCTCAGAAGCGATTCATTCTGCTCTGGACTTGGTAGCCTCGTTAATTGCCTTTATATCCGTTCGTATCTCAAGCCGTGCCGCAGATCGCGGCCATCCGTATGGGCATGGGAAAGTAGAGAACATATCGGGAACAATCGAGACGCTGCTCATCTTTGTAGCCGGCTTATGGATCATTTATGAATGTGTGCAGAAGCTGGCCCATCCTTCCCCGGTCGAGCTTCCGCATCTCGGAATTATCGTCATGTTTATCGGCGCAGCGATCAACTTCGTCGTATCAATGAAGGTAAAGCGTGCCGCAGCTGAGACTCATTCCGTAGCTATGAAATCCAACGCACTGCATCTCCTTACCGATGTATATACTTCGCTCGGCGTTGGAATCAGCCTATTTCTGGCCGCGCTCACGGGCTGGACCATTCTTGATCCTCTGATCGGAATCGTGCTCGCCTGCTATATAATGTGGGAAGCCTACAAGCTTATGAAAGAGTCCTTCCCTCCGTTGATCGATGCTCAACTAACTGAGGCGGAAGAAGAGCAGATTTTGCAGGCAATAGCTCTATACGATACCCAGTACATTGAAATCCATGATTTCCGTACCCGTCGCTCCGGGCCTGAGGAATATATCGACTTTCACCTCGTGCTTCCATCTAAAATGGACATAGAAACCGCGCACCAGCTCTGCGATAACATTGAGACGGCCATTAAACGCATTTTTAACCGAGCTCAAATACTCATACATGTCGAACCCGAACATGAGCAGAAGCATGCTGGCATCCATATAGCTCCCAAGAATAAATAAGAAGAGACCGCAAGCCTCCGGCTTCATATTCACGGTCTCTCTTCTTCTTTGTTTTAATTAAATTTTCTTAACACAATGACTGCATTATGTCCACCGAATCCAAAAGAATTGGACATGCCGATCTGTAGGTTCTTCTTTCTCGCTTCATGCGGAACATAATCCAGATCGCAGATTGGATCCCGATCGTTCAGGTTGATCGTCGGCGGGATAATGCCCTCCTGAAGGCTCTTAACGAGAGCGATCGCTTCAACGGCACTGGATGCGCCAAGCAAATGGCCTGTCATCGATTTATTGGCTGTTACGGGAACATCATACGCTGCAGCTCCAAATAACTTCTTAATCGCCTTCGTCTCCGAGATATCCCCTATCTCCGTACTCGTCGCATGGGCGCTAATTACATCAATCTGCCCTGGCTCAATTCCGGCATCCTTCAGCGCGAGCTCCATCGCATGGTACGCTCCTATTCCGTCCGGATGAGTCGCCACCATATGATAGGCGTCGGAAGTTGCTCCATAGCCGATAACTTCGGCATAAATCCTGGCGTTTCTCCGCTCGGCATGGGCCAGCGATTCCAGCACAACGATCCCCGCACCCTCCGCCATTACGAAGCCGTCGCGATCCCGATCGAACGGTCTGCTCGCCTGTTCTGGTGCATCGTTGCGGCTTGATAATGCCCCAGCGTTGCCGAAGCTGGCCAGCGATATTTCCGTAATCGCTGCTTCCGTGCCACCGGCAATAATGACATCAGCACCGCCAGCACGAATCAGCCGTGCAGCCTCGCCTATCGCGGTATTGCCTATCGAGCAGGCTGTTACTGGAGAGAGGGTCGGCCCGGTCGCTCCATATTTAATGCTTATCATTGCTGCAGCCATATTAGAGATCATCATCGGCACCAGTGTCGGGCTGACTCGCTGAGCCCCTCTGTTCTTCAGCTGATCATGTTGGTCGATCAGTGTCTGTATCCCGCCTACGCCCGAACCGACATAGACCCCCAGACGCAGCAGATCAATCTCATCTAGATTCAGACCAGAATCCTTAACGGCCTGATCCGCAGCAACCATAGCGAATTGGCAGAAGCGGTCCATACGTCTCGCTTCTTTTCGCCCAAACTCCGCTTCGGCATCGAACTCTTTTACAAGCCCGGCAATCCGGGTTTTATGCGTTGAAGCATCAAATGTATCAATAGGCGATATTCCTGATTTCCCATGTATAAGACTGTTCCAGAAGCTGTCCACTTCATTTCCGACAGGCGATATAACGCCCATTCCTGTAATCACTACTCGTTCCATCGTTCATTCTTCCTTTCTATCTGATCCAGCTCGGTCAGAACCTTGCTCACCATCCATCTTGTCACTTTCATTATGCTATTACAAGTTGTGTGTTATCATAGTATAAGGACTACTAGTCTAACGAGTTCGATCTTCATGAAGGGTGGATGAATGATGAAAGATCAAGGAAGGCTTCAGGCCTTATCGGAATTTCTCAAGGCTAGCCGGGCCAAAATTTCGCCGGAATCGGTCGGGTTTGCGCACGGTACGCGTCGGCGTACGCCTGGATTACGCAGAGAAGAAGTGGCGCAGCTGGCTGGGGTGAGCCCGACCTGGTACACCTGGCTAGAGCAAGGCAGAGATATTCAGGTATCCACCTCTGTATTGGATTGTGTTGCTACAGCACTGCAATTAACCGTTGACGAACGGAAATACCTGTTTGCCCTGGCCATGGGTCCTGTCTCTCCTGCCGCCCGCTCCAAAGACGAGCTTGCAGAGATCAGCCCTGCTTTGATCAAGATTATTCAGGAGCTGCGCTACTGTCCGGCGATTATCACTGACCGCCATTATAATATCGTGGCCTGGAATGCGGCGGCTTCTCAGGTATTCATCAATTTCGACAGCATTCCCTATGAGCAGAGAAATATGATCTCACTCCTCTTTACAAGGAAGGAATTACGACGACTCGCCGTCAATTGGGAAGATTTCGTCAGCGGCTTCCTGGCGATCTTCCGCGCTTATTATGGCCAGTACGTAGAGGATGAATGGTACGAGCAATTCATTGCTGAAATGAACAGGGCCGCGCCGGAGTTCAACACCTTATGGCAGCAGAGCAAGGTAAGTACCGCGCCAGAGGTGCTGATTGAATTCAGACACGCCAAAGCTGGCAAGATGTTATTTCATCTCACCTCTTTCCAGGTACAGGGTGACGCCGATTTGCGCTGCAGCATTTACACCCCCGCCCCCGAATCGAATACAGAGAATAAACTGAGAAGACTGCTGGAGAGACAGTAAGCAGATCGTTTGATAAGCTACGTGAACACAAAAAAACCTGCAAAAATGCAGGTTTTTGACTCTACCGTTCATTCTGTGACCTAGGCCTGCAACAGTTTATGTCTTAACGTCTCGATCTCGTCCGTACGAAGACCGTTAGTGGTCAGATATTGCTCTGCCCCGCCATAAACCGAATAGAGATGATCGAGCATAATCTCCATGTTTTCGGGTGCACTGCCCATAAAGGCACGGTACTCCTCCAGCGACATTTCTGCCGGGTGATCCTTCACCATCTCATCGATAATTGGGGCCAGGTTCGTCTCCGTCTCGGCATAATCGCTAACAATGGTCTCCCGGGGGGCTCCTGCCAGATCCAG
This sequence comes from Paenibacillus motobuensis, assembly GCF_039521865.1. Taxonomy (NCBI): domain Bacteria; kingdom Bacillati; phylum Bacillota; class Bacilli; order Caryophanales; family Paenibacillaceae; genus Paenibacillus; species Paenibacillus motobuensis. Next base: position 317,238 of record NZ_BAAACX010000009.1, read on the forward strand.
CAGAAGTGCAGCGATAACACCTGTCCGGTCCTTGCCAGCAGAGCAGTGGAACAGCAGCCCGTTCTCCGCCTCCGCAATACGGCTGAATACTTCCGCGATCAACGGCCCGGAGGTGTCAAGCAGTATTTTATACATATCACCGAGGTTGCGAATGTCTCTTAGCTTCGTAGTCGCTGGATTTACCAACGAGATGTTATAATAATTGACCCCCTGATGATCTGCAAAAACATCCTTCTTAGCGGACGTCTCATCATGGAAGCGCAGATCAATTATCGTCCTTACTCCCAGCTTCAGAATCAATTTCTGGTCGCGCACCGAGAGCTGGTGCAGACCATCTGCACGGAACAAGCGTCCTCGCTGTACCATTTCACCGGCCATTGTCTCATATCCGCCAATATCACGCACATTATAAGCTCCGTCCAATTTGAGCAGACGTTCCAAGCCGTTCTTTGCCGTTCTCAATAGAATAACCGCCTTTCACAGGATCCTTACTTGTCGGATACCTATTAGCAAATCAACAGGCAAATCCGCAGCTTCCTACTACAAATTATAGGAAATCCACGGCTCTTCCGTCAATTTTATGCCTGGATTGGAGCAGGAGCGGTCACTTTATTAATAAATTCTAGGATAGCCTCATGCATTTGATCCAATGCAGGTTGCTCCACGGGATAGTGACCCCCGTTCTCTAAACAAACGATTTTCACTTCTACCTTATTTATTTTCTCTAAGAACGGAGTGCTTAAATGCAGTGGCGTCCATCGATCCTGTTCAGGTTGAGTTAAAAGAATTGGACATACATCAAAATCCTCTGCTTCGACTGCAGGTTGATACTCTGAGTAACTTTTTAGAAATTCCATGCTTGTCTTATTGGCAGCTGAAGTCTTATCACGATTAAATATCTTCATTACCTTCTTATCATTGCACAGTGCGCTCATTTTTGAAGCTGTACTCATCTTCATCTTGAAATTTCCCAAGCCGACTTTACAAGCAATCCCCACCATGGGAATTCCAACCCGACTCATAAACAGGTTTTTAGCTGTCTCATCCCGCACTTGTTGAACTCTTTGATCCAAGAACGTCATCCCAATGATTCCTTTAACCTTCTTATTCTTTGCAGCAACATGATAAGTCTCCATGCCGCCGGCGCTCAAGCCATAAAGTACAATAGGTCGGTCATCCCGTTGCAATTCATAGTCGATATAATCACATGCTAGATCAACCCAGTCATCATACTTCACAACAGCTCCTTTTCTTACCTCGGTTACTCCATAGGTAGGCATGTCAATGGCAATCGTTTCGAACCCATCTTTTGAAAGGGGACCCCCTAAAATCATCGACATTTGTCTGCCATTAGTACCCACTCCGTGCAATAATATCACTTTTACTGGAGCTTTGTTATTACGAAAGCAATCTAAATGAACCTTGTGGCCTTTCCAGCCCCACCATTCTTCTGTGGGATGATGGCTTTCCGTAAAGTGGAACTTGACCGGTAAATAATGTTGTATCTCTTGCCATTCGCTTTGTCTGCTATATGTCATTTCGTTTCCTCCTTTATATACTAAAGACATTTTTGAGTGATTATATGTCAGAATGTTCGAACTAACGAACGTTTAATGAGGATGATATTAATTTATTTTTTCATGTTTGTCAATATTTTATTAATGGGTCAATTCATAAAAAAAAAGCAGTATTTTTGAAATACTACTTTTGTCATTCTTGATATTCATTTGTTGTTTATTTTTTCAATCGATGATCGGTTTCCAACGAATGGATTAATTGTTTCAATAGCATTAGGGAGTTATCAAGAGTAAGGGAATAATATCTTTCTGTAGCACGCTTTTGAACAGTCACTATCTTGGCGTTTAACAAGTGCTTCAAATGATGTGAGATAGCAGGTCTAGATAGGGAAAGACGTTCAGCGATCTGATTGACTGACATTTCTCCCTCATCATATAGTAACACCATTATTTCTTGACGATTAGGATCCTGCAAAATTGAGAAAATAGGTGTGCATTCTCTAAGTATATTTATGGTTTGTTGACTCATGATTTATCTCCCTGTCTAATTATTCGAACATTTACTTGTTAAATAAATTATAGGAAATCCGCATCTCTCCCGTCAATGATTACACTGGATTACGAACTAACTCCCTCTCAACTATTCAAAATCTTCTCTGGAAATCGCGATCGATGGGTAGTGTCCCATTTGAGTTAAATCTGTATCGAATGGAACGCTATAGACCATATAGTAAATGTTCTCGTTTGCTGCTGATGTTAGCTCCTCGAAACGATTTCTAGCTTTGTTGGAATTTGTGGTTGCATAAACGACAGCGACAATGCCTACTCCCTCTTCCACCCACCCTTTTAAAATCAATTTTAACGGCTGCTTATCGGTTAACGCTGCTTCTACCATTTTCATGTATTCTGTCATGTTAAAACTCCTTGTTAGTTTCTTGTGTGCCCTTGTGAAGAAGAATGTCAAACCCCGCCAAGTATATCTTCGGTTAAAATAAGGAAATCGAGGAGTTATTCCTCGATCTCTTTACGCCATTCCTGGCGGCTTCTTTTCCCCGATTTGGAGGAGCTTGTGCCTGAACGTCCGGCGTTTCTCTTCGCAGCGATCCTTTCTTTTCTCATCTGGAATCGAATCTCACGCTGCATTTTATGGTAATTCTCAAGTCTCTTCCGGTCAAGCAGTCCTTCGTCAATCGCCTGTAGTACCGCACAGCCTTTCTCATGCTTATGCTGGCAATCACTGAACTGGCACTGTTCCTTCAATCGCTCGATATCCTCGAAGGTGCGCTCGAGGCCGCCATCATCATCCCAGATCGATAGCTCCCGCATCCCTGGAGTATCGATAAGCACACCGCCCTGCGGCAGCAAGAACAGCTCCCGATGCGTCGTCGTATGGCGTCCACGGCTATCGTCTTCGCGCACCTCCTGCGTAAGCTGCAGCTCAGCTCCGGTTAACCAATTGATAATCGTGGATTTGCCGCTTCCGGACGACCCTGCCAGAGCTATCGTTGTGCCTGGGTAGACGTAAGTCTCGAGCTGCTCCCTACCGATGCCAAGATGAGCCGAGACGCTAATTATAGGCACTCCAGGGGCAATTATCTCTGTCTCAGCGATATAGGACGGGATATCATCACAGAGATCGCTTTTGCTCAGAACGATCACCGGATTAACCCCACTATTCCAGGCCATGATTAAATACCGTTCTAAGCGGCGGACATTAAAGTCGTGGTTGAGCGCACAGACGATGAACAGGGTATCTACATTAGCAGCTATAATCTGCTCCTTCGTCTCAAACCCCGCAGCTTGCCTAGCGATCAGGCTCTTGCGATCCACGATCTCATGGATAATCGCATCATCGCCCTCATTCATCATTTTCACCGCGACCCAGTCTCCGACACCGGGATAGCTTCTCAGCTCACTGGCTTTTAGGCGAGCTTTGCCGGATAAGGTAGCCCAACTCGTCCCCCGCTCACTTCTAATCTCATACTTTTGGCCATGATCCGCTACAATCCTTGCCGGCTCAATTAGCCCTTTTACACTGTATTGTTCGGCAATATTCTGCCATTTAGGCTGCCATTCCGCAGTCCATCCGAATGCTTCTAATGGATGATTCTCCAAATGATGTTCTCCCTTCGTCTTCTCCCGACAGATTAAGAGATCCGCAAGAGTCCCTGCGCTGCAGCTTCCTGGGGCACATATTTACTCATCAATTACGATAAACAGTAGAGAAATGACCCATTCCCGAAGCAATTCGCAACTGTCGATCACCGTAACGCTGAATCGATATAAGCACATACCAAAAAGAGCATCCGCAGAAATCCCTCTACGGATGCTCAAGCTTTATGCCTATCTGATGAAATCAAAACTTGCCAGCGTTTTATGTAATGAACTACAAAACGGGCAAGCACTGTGATCAGAGGACAAATATCCGTTCGGGAGACGTAATTTTATAAGCAACATGTACAGCGATTATCCGGTTACTCATATAACATCGCCTCCTTCAACAATTTCCCATAGTTTATCGGAAAGTCCTAGGGGAAGTCAATGGACAAAATAATTATAATCATCTATTGGGAAATGATCTCTTAATCCGAAGCTAAATTTATGAACAACCTCTTGAAGGTTGTCTTTTTGGGAGGGGCTAAGTATAATGATGTGGCATAATCATCACAATATTACAAACTCGTTGCAGGAGGACTAATTGGAATTATATGAGCATTTCTTCCATAATTACTGTCGTCGCCGGTATTATCTTTGTTCTGAACATTCTGTTCGGTCTCGTCATTGTCTTTAAGGAGAGGAAAGATATCGGCTCGACCTGGGCCTGGCTACTCGTCCTATCCTTCATTCCGGTCCTCGGATTCATTCTGTACCTGCTATTTGCACAGGATTTTCGCAAGATTCGGCTCTTTCATTGGGATGATTTCAAAAAGCTGCACTATGAGCAAATATTACTCACACAGATGGGGAGCATCCAATCAAGCCGTTTTCAGTTCAAAAATGAAGCTGCCAAGAAGTATGACGATCTTATTTACATGCATTTGAACGAGAATCATGCTTTGCTTACTGAAGATAATGAGATCGATATTTTTACAGATGGAAAGGTTAAATTCGACCGGCTCTTCCAGGACATTAGAGAGGCGCAGGAATCGGTGCATGTTCAGTATTATATCTTCCGTCGAGATAATCTAGGCAAGAAATTTCTTGATCTGTTAACAGAGAAGGCGAGACAAGGTGTTAAGGTTCGTCTGCTGTATGATGAGCTTGGCTCCAGGCAGTTAACCAAGGGCTTCTTCAAGGAATTCTTCGCGGCAGGCGGCGAGGCCGAGGCTTTCTTTCCGTCCAAGTTACATCTTATCAACCTGAGAATCAACTACCGCAATCACCGCAAACTAGTCATTATTGACGGCAAGATTGGATACATTGGTGGCTTCAACGTCGGGGACGAATACCTCGGTCTGAAGAAGAAATTCGGCTACTGGCGCGATACCCATCTACGAATTCAAGGCAGTGCGGTATACTCGATGCAAATTCGCTTCATTCTCGACTGGAGTCAAGCATCGCAGCATAATGAGATTACATATGAGCCTAGCCTGTTCCCGTCTATAGAGACAAAGGATCAGGTAAGTATGCAAATTGTCACCAGTGGTCCCGATTCCAGGCTAGAGCATATCAAGAACGGTTACATTAAAATGATCATGTCAGCCAAGCAGTCTATTTACATTCAGACACCTTACTTCGTTCCAGACCCTAGCGTCTTTGATGCGCTGCGAATCGCTTTGCTATCCGGCGTAGATGTAAATATCATGATCCCGGACAAGCCGGATCATCCATTTATTTACTGGGCTACCCTCTCCCATATCGGGGAAATGATGAAGCTTGGAGTCAAGGTCTATCTCTACAAAAAAGGCTTTATCCATGCTAAGACGATTGTCGTGGACGATGAGATCTCCTCGGTCGGAACCGCAAATATGGATTATCGCAGCTTCCGCTTGAATTTTGAAGTGAATGCATTTATTTATCATGAAGCTACCGCTAAGAAGCTGAGAGAAATATTCATGGAGGACGTCAAAGACTCCACCTTGCTGACTGTGGAAGATTACGAGCAGCGCCCAAGATTGGTGCGCATGAAGGAATCTATTTCCCGCTTGATATCGCCAATTCTGTAGTGAAGTGAACTAAAAACCTTATAGCAAATCATCACGAACAAAAAGCCAATCTAATGATCAGCTTCTGCTAATCATCGGTTGGCTTTTTTTATGAACAATCCTATGCTGTTTACAATGAGCAAGAGTCATCTGTGCAAGCTGCACCTTCAGGACCGAGGACGTCAAGTTTCGTCTTAGGATTCTCTTCTTCCCATACCTGATTCAGAGCGCCTAGAAAGGCTTCTACAGGCTGCGCTCCACGAACCGCATACTTTCGATTGAGTACAAAGAACGGCACGGCTTGAACACCAAGTCTTGCCCCTTCCTGCTGATCGCCGATGACTTGCTCTTCATATTCGTCTCCAGCGAGCATTTGCTTCACTTCATCCGCATCCAGGCCAACCTCAGCAGCTAAACCGGCCAATACTTCGTGATCCCCGACATGCTTCGATTCGGTGAAATACGCAGATAGAAGACGCTCCATCATTTCCTTGCTCTTGCCCTTCGAATCGGCATAATGACTGACGCGATGAGCATCAAGCGTGTTCGTCATAACCGCCGTATCAAGATGATAATCCAATCCGACTTCACGCGCCTGCGCTGAGACCTGTTCATTCATTCCTCTAGCTTGTTCAACGGAAATGCCATATTTATGTGCGAGCATCTCGTCCATCGATTCGTCATATTGCTTCGGCGCATTTGGATCGAGCTGGAAGCTCTTGAAGACAAGCTCCACCTGATCTTTATGAGGGAACTGCTCCAGCGCTTGTTCAAACTTCCGTTTTCCGATATAGCAAAAAGGACAAGCAACATCTGACCACACTTCAACTTTCATCCTAAATCCTCCTTATTTATTCCCGGCCTTAAGCCGATACACCATTGTCTATGAATACGAATCATAGCTGTAACTACGACAATTACATTATAAAACATAAACTTACAAAACTACAGTACCTTAAATTAATTATTTCAAAAAGGTTGTGCCTTTTATTACAGACGCGACCAAAGTCCCGGTGCTATATTCGCGTTAAACAGCGTTTAAATCATAGTTTGAAGGAGACCCTATTGTATGCTACTTCACATTGGACTGGATATTGGTTCAACTACAACTAAACTGGTTGCCATTACAGGAAATGGCGAGATCATACATCAGAGATACGGCAGACATTATTCGGATGTTAAAGGTACGACATTACAAATGTTAAATGAGCTGAAGTCGGAATTTCCGGACGCTTCCGTATCGATGAATATAGCTGGTTCTGCAGGACTATCATTGGCAGAGCATGTGAGACTGCCCTTCGTTCAGGAGGTTATCGCCTGCACAGAGGCCGTCGAACAATACATACCAAAGACAGACGTTGTCATTGAGCTTGGTGGCGAGGATGCCAAAATCATTTATTTCACTGGTGGCCTGGAGCAGCGAATGAATTCCGCCTGCGCCGGAGGCACCGGCGCTTTCATTGACCAGATCGCCGCGTTGCTGAAGACCGATGCGGAGGGAATGAACGAGCTGGCCAAAGGCTGCAAGACGATCTATCCAATCGCTTCCCGCTGCGGCGTATTCGCCAAGACCGACGTACAGCCGCTGCTCAATGAGGGTGCCCGCAAGGAGGATATCGCCGCCTCCGTATTCCAGAGTGTCGTCACACAGACGATCAGCGGACTGGCCTGCGGCCGTCCGATCCGCGGCAACATCGCCTTTCTCGGCGGCCCACTGACTTATTTGTCTGAGCTGCGCCACCGCTTCGCCGAGACATTGAAGATCGCCGACGAAGCGGTCATTTTTCCCGTGAACAGTCTGTATTTCGTGGCACTAGGTGCAGCCATCAAAAGCCGCGGCCAAGAGACGATAGCGATCAGTGATCTATGCTCGCGCTTTGAGAGCTTCACGATGACGGGTAGGAGCCGCAGCACTGCCTCCCTTCCCCGCCTATTTCAAGATAAATTGGAACTGCAACAGTTCCGTGAGCGTCATGCTCAAGCCTCGGTCCCCAAGGAGGAACTGTTAGACTACCAAGGCCCCCTCTTCCTGGGGATCGATGCGGGTTCCACGACCACCAAGATCGTACTAACCGGAACGGAGGATGAGCTCCTCTATACGTTCTACGATAGCAATCATGGGAATCCTCTAGAATCGGTACGCCTCGGTCTGCAAGCGATGTATCGTGAGCTTTCAAGCGATGTCTACATCGCCAATGCCGCGGTAACGGGCTATGGTGAGGGATTGATCCAAGCCGCGTTCAAGATCGATATCGGCGAAATCGAGACGGTCGCCCACTATAAAGCGGCGGCTCGCTTCTCTCCTGACGTGGATTTTATCCTCGACATCGGCGGGCAGGATATGAAATGCATCAAGATCAAGAACGGAGCGATCGATGGACTGATGCTGAACGAAGCCTGTTCCGCTGGATGCGGTTCCTTCCTGGAGAGCTTCGCTGGTTCGCTTAACGTTCCTATCAAGCAATTCGCCGAAGCTGCGCTGCTTGCCGATGAACCGGTTGATCTTGGCTCACGCTGCACCGTGTTTATGAACTCCAAGGTGAAGCAGGTGCAGAAGGAAGGCGTATCCTTGGCTAATCTATCTGCCGGTCTCTCCTATTCCGTGATCAAGAATGCGATCCAGAAAGTGCTGAAGCTGCGTAATACCGAGGAACTTGGTGAGAACATCATCGTTCAAGGCGGGACATTCTACAATGAAGCGGTTCTAAGAGCCTTTGAGCTGCTGATTGGCAAGCAGGTTGTTCGTCCGGATATCGCCGGGATGATGGGCGCCTACGGCTGCGCCTTGATCGCCAAGGAACAATACAAGGACGGATCAAGCGCATTGTTGTCACTATCCGAGCTTGGGGAATTCACCTGCTCAGTGTCGCATAGCCGCTGCGGTCTATGTGGCAATAACTGTTCCCTGACTATCAATCGCTTCCAAGACAGGCGCTTCTTCATCACTGGCAATCGCTGTGAACGCGGCGCCGGAATGCGCAAAGAGAAAAGCAATCTGCCTAATCTTTATGAATATAAGTATGACCGGATCTTCGGCTATGAATCACTGTCTGTTGAAGAATCATCGCGAGGCACGGTTGGGATTCCAAGAGTTCTCAATATGTATGAGAATTATCCTTTCTGGCACACCTTCTTCACAAAACTGGGTTACCGTGTGATCCTCTCCCCTCGTTCTAGCAAGAAACTGTATGAGCGGGGCATGGAATCGATCCCCTCTGAATCAGTCTGCTATCCTGCGAAATTAACTCATGGCCATGTGGATAGCTTGATAGACCAGAAGGTGGATTTCATCTTCTACCCTTCGGTCGTCTATGAGCACAAAGAAGATGAAGAAGCGAGGAATCATTTCAACTGTCCGGTGGTCACCTCCTATCCCGAAGTGATCCGCGTTAACATGGATCGACTCAAAGAGGCAGGAATTCCGTATGTTCAAGCATTCCTGACTTTGGACAACCCGAAGTCACTCAAGAAAGAGCTGGCAAATACCTTTCCACGAATTTCGCGCAAAGAGATTAATGAAGCCGTTGATATCGCTCTTGCAGAAGCAAATACAGTTAGGTGGGATATACGCCGCAAGGGTGAGGAAACGCTGCATTTCCTGAAGGAGACAGGGACGAAGGGTATTGTGCTCGCTGGCAGACCCTATCATGTTGATCCGGAGATCCACCATGGAATCCCTGAGTTGATCAATACGTACGGGTTGGCGGTATTAACCGAAGATTCTATCGCCCATCTTGCCGAGCCCGCCAATGATCTGCGTGTCGTTAATCAATGGACCTATCATTCCCGTCTCTATCGCGCTGCCAGGGTAGTTGCCAAGCGTGATGAGGTCGAGCTTGTGCAGTTGAATTCATTTGGATGCGGTCTTGATGCGGTGACAGCGGACATGGTTCAGGAGATATTGGAAAGTAACCATAAGATGTATACGATGATCAAGATTGATGAGATTAACAATCTTGGGGCAGCCCGCATTCGAATTCGTTCGCTGTTGGCCGCAATGAAAGAGCGCGAGTATAAGACTATCACAGCGGATCGAACAGAGACCATAACAAGCGGTACACGCCTGTTCACGGAGGAGATGAAGCAGAATTATACTATTCTGATTCCACAAATGTCGCCGATTCATTTTGAATTATATGAGGCGGTGCTGAACAGTGAGGGGTATCGGGCTGAACTGATACCGGAAGTTACGACGGACACGATCGATGAAGGACTGCGCTTCGTGAATAATGATGCCTGCTACCCGGCGATCCTGACCATCGGCCAGCTCGTTCATGCGCTGAGAAGCGGCAAATATGATGTCAATCGTACAGCGGTTATTATGTCTCAGACCGGGGGGGCTTGCCGCGCTACGAATTATATCGCCTTGTTGCGCAAAGCGCTAAAGGATGCCGGCCTGGAGCAAATTCCAGTCATCTCGCTGAACGCGGTCGGCCTTGAGAAGCATCCGGGCTTTGAATTCTCGCTAGGCCTGGTCAAGAAGCTGATTGCGGCTACCGTTTATGGAGATGCCCTAATGAGGGTCAGAAACCGTATCCGCCCATACGAGCTTCAACCGGGCAGTACCGATGACCTGTTCCGTAAATGGATGGACATTTGCCGGGCTTCATTGTACAACTTCAGCTTCCGAATCTACAGAAGCAATCTCGTCCGGATCGTACAGGAATTCGACTCTTTGCCGATTACGAATAAGCGTAAGCCTCGAATCGGTGTCGTCGGTGAGATTCTCGTCAAATTCCATCCCGGAGCCAATAACCATATCGTGGAGCTTATTGAACAGGAAGGTGCAGAAGCAGCGATTCCCGATATTCTCGACTTCTTCCTGTACTGCAGCTACGGACCAATGTACAAAGGCCAGCATCTCGGCAAGAGCAAGCTGGGGATCGCTGGCGGACGCAGCGCGATTTATTTCCTAGAGCAGTTCCGCAAGCCGCTCAAGGATACACTGCTGCTCAGCAAGCGCTTTACCGCGCCGCTGACGATCTTCGAGCTGGCCGATAAGGCGAGTCGGCTGTTATCTATCGGCAATCAAGCCGGAGAAGGCTGGTTCCTGACCGCGGAGATGATGGAGCTGATTGAGAACGGAGTAACAAATATCGCCTGCATTCAGCCGTTCGCCTGTCTGCCGAATCATGTTACAGGACGTGGAATGCTTAAGGGCCTTAAGGAATTGTATCCAGCTGCCAACATTACAGCGATTGATTATGACGCTAGCGAAACTGAGGTCAACCAGATCAACCGTCTGAAGCTGATGCTGGCCACGGCATTTAAAAATATTGAACGAGCCGGGGTGAACCTATGAAGCAGTCATCTAAAGAACATGAATTATCAACGAAAGAGCATATTTTAAAGGTCACTCATGATTATATTTTGCAGACAGGCTTTGAAGCTGTGACGACAAGGAAGATCGCGGCGCTGGCGAACGTAAATATTGCGATGGTGAATTACTACTTCGGCTCTAAGGATAAGCTGTTGAACGAGACGATCAAGACGATTCTGAACTCATATAAGGGCTGCTTCTCCATTCTGGATCAAGCGGACCTGCCCGCTAAGAAGCGCATGGAGATCTTCCTGACCGAATACGCCAGAACCTTTCAGAAATATCCGGAGCTTCTGAGGCAAATTGTAAGGCATAGCAGCTTCCCGTTCGACTCCCAATTTGAATTTGCTCATTTTGTTAAGACAATGGGATTTCCCAAAGTAACGGCTGTCTTGAAAGAAATAACGAATGAGTTGGACTCGGACAAGCTGATTCTAACTAGCGTGCAGATTTTTGGAGCTCTGCTCTTCCCGATCCTGATGGAGCCGCTTATCGGTCCGATGTTTCATTGCCCTATGCCCGATCTTGAGCAGCAGGTAGCAGAGATTCTAAGTAAAATGTCATAAGCTCATGAAAAGTCAAACCGGGGTATCCCAGATTTTAAAATAAGGGGATATCCCGGTTTTTTGCGGTACTCGTTCGTTATTTGTGTCTATGAGGGCCTACGCCCACTAGCTCCAGGTTAGGCGATGTCCCTCCTCCTTCTCGGAATCGCCTGACTGCTGGCGATAATCACTTGGGGTCATATTGTATTTACGACGGAACACTTGGGAGAAATGCCTCATATCCTGATAGCCGACTTTCTCCGCGACATCAGAAATTTTCAAGCCCGGTTGGCCCAGTAAGTACCGTGCTTCCTCCATTCGCAGATGGATAATATAGTCCTTGAAACCATGTCCCGTCTTCTGTTTAAACAACTGGCTAAAATAGACCGGATTTAGAAAGACGACAGAAGATACTTTCTCAAGAGTAAGTTCCTCCTGATAGTGAGCGCGGATATATTTTAGCGCCAGTTCAATGGCCTCATTGTTATGATTATCATAATCGGGCTCGTTGAATTGATCCGTTGCCGCTCTCTTCAGAAGCTCAACCTGTCTCGGAATGAGTGAGAAATTGTCCAATTCCTCCGATGCAATGATCTGGAATGGAACCTTCAAACAGCGTTTCAGTTGTGTCTTCAGTTCATCAAGCAGCACAGGCAGCTGGTCTGGTAGATTCGGCGTCACCAAACTTACGAGATGACAGAGCGAGGCGCTGGCCACAACACCATGGCCAATATTATCGATCAACTCCGTCAACACATTTTCCACGATGAAATGCTCCAGATGTCCGGACCTCTTCTGTTCGATTTGTACCATAACCAGATAGAAATAAGGAGGCTCCTCCAGCAGCGTGTTCAAATCGATACCGCCAAGGTCCAATCCGGTAATCAGCCGGGTTAGTACGCCTTCCCGAAGCAAGCGCACATTCTGCCGCAACAAGTGCGTCTCCTTGGAGCGCAGCGTGCTCTGCTCAATTTCTGCGCTAAGCTGCTCTACCATATCGATTAGTGCTTCCTTGCCGATCGGCTTAAGTAAGTAATCCCGGGCACCAAGGCGCACCGCTTCACGGGCATAGGCAAATTCGGAATAAGCCGAGATGACAACCCATTTGACCTGAGGGTGTCTGCCGCGAGACAGTTCCATCAGTTCGAGCCCTGTCATGCCAGGCATTCGTACATCCGTTAAGACCAGGTCGATAGACTCGTTTCTGAGCAGCCAAGCCGCTTCATCCGCTTTTGCAGCCAAATGAACCGTATATTCAGGAAAATGATGAGATAGTGTGCGCTGTATCCCTTCGCGGATGATGCTCTCATCATCAACTACCAAAATGTTCATACCTCTGCTCCTCTCGTATCGGATCTCGGCATTACAACAATAACTTTGGTTCCTTGCCCCGATTCGCTATGTAGAATGAGACCATAGGGCTCGCCGAACATCAGCCTTAATCTTTGATCAACATTAAAAAGCCCTATACCGCGGCGGCTTACTGCCAATCCCTCTACCTGCTCCACCTTCATCTGCGGTTCCAGCTCATCCTCGGTTCTGCTGCGGCCTGGAAGCAATATATCCGAGAGGCGCTCCAGTGTTGCCGTGTCCATGCCTACACCATCATCCTCAACGATCAATAGCAGGCGGTCGTCGCATTCCTCACTATAGACATGCAGCGTGCCCGATTGGGCCATCGGTTCAAGGCCGTATTTTACAGCGTTCTCGATGATCGGCTGAAGCGTCATTTTCGGAATTTTTGAATCCAGATGCTGCATTGGAACAGATATATTTACATGCAATCTCTCACCGAGACGAGTCTCGATAATCGTTAAGTAATTGCGCATTTGCTCCAGCTCACTGCCCAGCGTGGAACTGGCTCCTTCCTCCCATTCGCTGTTATAGCGAAACATGCGGGACAAGGCCAGGATAACCCGGCCCAGACGGTCATTCTCCCGTTCATCCAGCATCCAATAGATCATATCAAGCGTATTGAACAGGAAATGTGGGTTCACCTGGGTCTGAAGCGCCTGAAGCTGGGCATTCTTCTCGCTGATCGATGCCAGCTTAATTCGCTCGATCAGTTCGTCGATTCGTCCGACCATCCGGTTGATGGATGCGACAAGCACATTAATCTCCTCATAGGAGCCGGCTTTCACTTCCCCGCGGAAATTTCCCATCTCTACCTGCTTCATTTGGCGGATCAGTCGCTTGAATGGCAGGGAGAAGGTTCGCGAGATGAAGCCGGCCAGGAATGTAGCGGCGATAATGACGCCAATCACGACAGACATTAGATACTGTCTTGTCTTCTTCAATTCAAGCTGCATATCCGACATCGGTGTCTGACTGATCAATGTCCATTCCGGCTTCTGAATCGGTGCTGCCGTAAGTAGTGAACCATTCATTTCCTGAATTCGTATGCCGTCGATACGAACTGTAGAGGGCCAATCCTGCGGAATGCCTGTCTTCTCTCCGCCCTGGGCTGTGCTGATGATCTCCATTCCATGCTCATCGCGGATCGCCACAATGCTGTCTGCGCCCAGACTGGCATTGGACAACGCTGAGATAATCGCGGAAGCATCCGTCTCGATCAACACGATGCCGATCGGCTTAAGTTCGGTAAGCTCGAACAGCTGACGGCCAAAGGCGAAGACGGGCTTATCGAACCCTCCGCTCATCAGCGAATGCGGATACACCCCCAGCCATTTCATCTCCCCGGAAGACTGACGGAGTACTCGGAACCAGGCCGTCTCCGCATATTCCCGAACCATTCCGCCCATAGATCGTTCATAGCTGTAGACCCGCCCGGAATAGGTAACTATATGGATACCTACGATATCATCACGCGAATAGAAGATCGCCCCTAATGTATCGGTAATCCGTTGATCATTATTGACTTGGACCACCGGATTATCTTTATTTCCTCGATCCTGCAGCAGGCGAATTAACTCAGTATTGCTGTTCAGAGATTTAGTGACACTGTCATAGCTTCTTAGAAGCAGGTCAAATAACCCTGCGGTCTGGGACATGTTCTTCTCTGCAATGTCGCTAACCTTGGTTCGGATCTGCTCGGTGGCCCGCTGATAATAGAGATAAGTCGTAATTAATACTAGGGCCAACATGCCGACTAATAATAGTAGAAATAGACGGGTATGGATTGAACGGAAGCTTCTCATAGTAAACCTATTTTATCCTTTGACTGCTCCGGCGACCATCCCTTTCGTAATCTTCTCTGCGAGCAGGAAGTAGATCAGGATGACTGGCAATGCTCCGAGCACGAGGAAGGCCCCAATTCCCCCATAATTGACGGAATACTGGCTGACGAAGCTGTATACGCCAAAAGGTAGTGTTTTTAACCGTTCAGCCGTAACGAAGGTGGCTGCCAGGATATATTCGTTCCAAATGTTAATGAAAGTAAGTATGCAGACGGTCATGATCGGCGGAACAGATATCGGGAGTGCGATATTCCAATAAATCCGGAAGATGCCCGATCCATCTACAATAGCTGATTCTTCGATCTCGTGAGGGATCGACCTCATAAACCCGCTAATAATAAAGACGGCAATCGGCGTCTGGAAAGCCATATAAGGCAAGATTAGCGACAGATGCGTATTCAGAATGCCTAGATGCTTGAAAATAATCATCAGCGGAAGCAAAGTTCCCTGCATAGGGATCATCATCCCAACGAGGAACACCATCAATACCGCATTCGCAAATCTCCAACGGAATCTGGCGATGGCGAATCCAGTCAGCGAAGCAAGCACAATAACACAGATCATCGTTACAGAAGTAACGAATAGACTATTCAGCAAATAACGGAAATACTGCCCGCCTCCGAGCGCATCGCTGTAATTCTGCCATTGCAGGCTGGCTGGCAAGGCGAAGAAGCTGCCAGAGAGAATCTCCTCGTTCGTCTTCAAGGAATAGATCAGCAGCCACAGCAAAGGATAGAGCTGAGTAACGATCAGGATCGCGAAGATCAGATAGACGATTGAAGTCGTGACTGAGAAGCGTCTGCGTCTATAATTCCGCACAGTTGGTTTCCGCAGAACAGGTGCCATGTGACTCATCTTATCTCCCCCCTCTCTTCTATGAATACCGTTTGTCCAGCTTACTGAACAAACCGTTGATTATTATCGTTGCTGCCAGACATAGAATGACCAGGAAGGAAGCGATCGCACTTCCGTATCCATACTTCATGGATAAGAACGACATATTGTACATCAGGCTGGCGACGACCTCTGTCGCATGAGCGGGTCCTCCGCCGGTCATAACCATAATCAAGTCAAAGGATTGCAGCGAACCGATAAACGATAGTACCACCGAGATTTTGAAGATCGGCACGATCAGCGGCAGCGTAATGTAACGGTCTGCCTTCATCCCGCTGGCGCCATCGATCTTGGCAGCTTCGTAAATATCGGACGGAATATTCTGTATCCCGGTAAATTGAATCAGAATATGATAGCCAAGGTACTGCCATAAAGCGACGACAATCACGGAATAGATCGCAATCTTCGGCTCGGTCAACCAGGAGTGCGTCCAACTATTAAGCCCTAACGACTCCAGAATCTGATTAAGCATCCCGCCCATCGAGGCCGGATTGTAAATGGTCTTCCACAGTTGTCCAATCACGACAACGGATAGAATGACGGGCAGAAAATAGCTGGAGACGAGAAAGTTAGGCTTCTTCACATAGCGGCTGATTAATATGGCTATGAATAAAGCGATGGGCAGCTGCACGCACATGGATACCCCAGCCAGCAGCATTGTTCTTCCTACGGCAGGCCAGAATATAGGGTCGTTCGTCAGCATTTTCTCGAAATTTTTGAACCCGATAAACTTAGCCGCGCCGATCCCGTTCCAATCCAGCAAGCCGCTGTAGAAGGATACGAGAATCGGCACGAATACTAGCAAGCTGTATATTAATAGACAAGGCAGCACGAACGCCGCGATCTTCCATCCGGATACCTTAAGCACATTCATGATGTTCCCTCCTATCTAGACGTTAATGTAGAGGAAGGAGACCGAAGAGAGCATGGGAACTCCAGCTTCCTTCCGGTCTCCTTCCTCAGTGTCTGTTATTCTTTATTCTCGTCGTAAGCAGTCTGATGCTCTTTCGCAACTACTGCCGCATCTGTCTTCGATACGAACAGATTCTGAATGCTGCTTAGATGAGCCTGCGCTGTACCTGGGTTCATCGTATTATCGAAGGCGAGGTCGCCACCTTTAACATCCTTGAACAGGTTCAGAACTTCCATCGCCATATCGGAATATCCTGCGGCTTTGAAATCTCCGTCCACAGTCTGCGCCAGACCGATCGCGCCTTTCAGATTGAACATTTCCTTCGGATAGTTGACCAGGAAATAGTTCAGGAAGTCGAGGGTCTCTTCCAAATGCTTGCTGTCCTTAGAGACGGCGAATGCGCTGCCTGGAGCGAGCATGAACTCATTAGGATCGCCCTTGCCGTTAACGGTCGGGAACTTGAACACGCCGACATTCTGATTTTCGTTAGCAGTCGATTCTTCAATACCACCCGTAGCCCAGCTACCCATGAAGTACATCGCGGCTTTGCCCGTCTTGAACAAGTTCTCGCCTGCGTTATAGTCGAATGAGGTTGCTCCTTCTTGGAAAGCTCCGGCCTGCACCAGATCTTCAAAGGCACTAACCGCTTCGGTGAACGCTGGATCTTCAAAAGTCTTCTTGCCATCAATCACATCCTGGAGGAAGCCAGGGCCGCCATTCGTGCGGAGCAGGATGTTCATGAACAGGAAGGAACCGGTCCAGGAATCCTTCTCCCCGATCGCCATCGGCTGAATGCCCTTCGCCTTAAGCTGCTTCACCACATCGACCATTTCCTCGAAAGTGGTAGGAACCTTGACTCCGCCTTCTTCGAACATCTTCTTGTTGTAATAGATAAGTGCGATATTGTTGCCGTCTGGAAGTGCATAGAGATTATTGTCAAAGGTGTAATAATCCAGGATGCCTTCCTGGAATGTTCCCTTCAGTCCATTCTTCTCTACCATCTCGTTGAGCGGTGCAAACAAGCCTGCATCAACAAATGGCTTCATTTGTGCAGCCGGGTTAACGATTGTAATGTCCGGCACTTCCTTGGAAGCCGCTTGAGTCTTTAGCTTCACCTTCTGCTGGTCGGTATTCAGCGAATCCAGCTCGATTTTGACATTTGGATGCTCGGCTTCATAGTTGGCAACGACCGTACGAATCATTTTGTACTTTGGATCGGTCGGGTCCGGATAAATGTTCTGGAAAGTGATCTTAACCTCTTTCTTGCTCGTATCCTCTTTGGTACCGGAGTTCGACTGACTGTTCGTACTGCCTTCGTTCTTCCCGCCGTTGCTGCTAGCGCTTCCATTACTGCCGCTGCCGCAAGCAGCCAGACCCAATGTCAGTGCACTGGCAAGCAGCGCAATCATCAGTGGCTTGAACTTCATCCCGTAAATCCCCCTTAGCAAATATTTAATTTCTAGCTTCATTATGTTGTAAGCGGGATCATCTCACAATGCGTGATCTTAAGGAGTCATGTTTGTAAAATTAAGATCTTTTGCAAATATGCATGTTTTTGGTTCTAATGTCATAGTACAAGGTACGTGTTCAGTTCAATATCGTTAGGGGGAATAAAACAATTAGCGGCGAGGGCTTTCCTGCTGCTGTGTAGTTAGCAAAACAACAACAGCGCCGGCTATTAAGCCAGCGCTGCTGCGTTATACGCTATGCGTGAAAATCAAGTCCAGAGCGGACTTCCTTGACGTAGCCGCTGCGGATGACAAAGTCGCCGAAATGCTCCCCTGTCCGCCTGTCGGCCGCATAATGCTTAATGATCGGTGAGAGTGAATCAAGAATTTCCGCTTCACCGATGTTTTCTTTGTACAGCTTGCTTAAGCGGTCACCGGCGAAGCCGCCGCCCAAATACATGTTGTATTTGCCAGGCGCCTTGCCGATGAAGGCGATTTCGGCCAGCGCTGGTCTGGCACAGCCGTTCGGACAGCCAGTCATACGGATGACGATATCTTCATACGCTAGCCCGGATTCCTGCAGCATCGGCTCGATCTTATCAAGCAAGGTCGGAAAGTAACGCTCCGATTCAGCCATTGCCAGGCCGCAGGTCGGAAAAGCGACGCAAGCCATTGAATTTCTTCTCAGAGCCGTATAGTTCGCGCCGTCGGACAATCCGTAGTTCTGGATGAGCTCATTGATCTTCTTCTTCTTATAACTCGTCACACCGCCAATCACTAAGTTCTGGTTCGCTGTCAAGCGGAAATCACCCTGATGAATCTTGGCAATTTCCTTGAGGCCGGTCTTAAGCAAGTAACCATCCTCATCCTTTATGCGGCCATTCTCAATGAACAACGTATAATGCCATTTGCCGTCGCTGCCCTTCACCCAGCCATAACGATCACCATTATGCTCAAAATGGTACGGACGAACGTCCTCCAAGCTCCAGCCGAGCCGCTTGGTCAGTTCTTCGATGAACCAATCGATGCCGCGGTCATCGATCGTGTATTTGAAGCGGGCATGCTTGCGCACTGCACGATCACCATAATCACGTTGTATCGTTACTGTCTTCTCTGCGAGATCAACAACTTGCTCCGGACGACAGAAACCAATCAACTGCCCTACCTGCGGATAAGTATTGGTATCGCCGTGGGTCATCCCCATTCCTCCGCCGACCGTTACATTAAATCCCTGCAGCTTGCCATCCTCTACGATCGCGATGAAGCCAAGATCCTGTGAATAGACATCTACATCATTCGAAGGTGGAACAGCGACCCCGATCTTGAATTTCCGCGGCAAGTATACCGCGCCATAAATGGGCTCCTGTTCTTGCTCCTTGCTCGGAGTACTCTCCACCTTCTCCCCATCCAGCCAGATCTCATGATAGGCTAACGTTCTTGGCTCAAGATGCTTACTCAATTGGCTGGCCCAGGCATAGACCTGCTCATGAATCTCCGATTGGTAAGGATTTGGGTTGCACATGACGTTCCGGTTCACGTCTCCGCAAGCCGCAATTGTCGTCAATAAGGAATCATTGACTTCCTTAATCGTCTGCTTCAAATTCCATTTCAAGAGTCCATGTAATTGGAAGGATTGCCGCGTCGTTAAGCGGATCGTGCCATTTCCGTGGCGCTCCGACAAAGAATCCATCATCAGCCATTGATCCGGTGTAACGACTCCGCCCGCAGCGCGGACACGGAGCATAAATTGATAAGCTGGTTCCAGCTTCTGCTTAGTACGCTCATTGCGCAGATCACGGTCATCCTGCATATAGCTGCCGTGAAACTTCATTAATCGGTTATCGTCCTCCGGGATGGACGCAGTAATGCGATCCTCCAGCGTCTCCTGCAGATTGCCGCGCAGATAATTACTGCTGCGCTTAATATCCTCCACATCACTATGCGGCGCACTGTTCGGCGATAGTAAGTTATTATCAGACATCCGCCATTCTCCTCTCACAAGCCTTAGAGGTAGTCAATAAACCTCTCTTAATACATATCTCTTAATACACATCTCTTAAGTAGCGCTTCTCCTGCTGCAATCTGGCCAAATATTGTGCAGCTTGCTCAGAATTCAAGGCACCCTCACGTTCAATGATTTGAAGCAGAGTTACCTGAACGTCATGGGCCATTCTTTTCTCGTCCCCACAAACGTATACGACTGCGCCTTCTTCCAGCCAAGCGAACAGCTCACGGCTGTGCTCCAGCATACGATGCTGTACATACACCTTCTCGGCCGTATCCCGAGAGAAGGCTACATCCATCCTGGTAAGGACTCCGTCCTTCAGCCAGCGCTGCCATTCAATTTGATAGAGGAAATCGGTTACGAAATGCTGGTCCCCATAGAAAAGCCATGATTTGCCGGTTGCCCCTGTCTCCTCCCGTTCTCCAAGGAACGCTCTGAACGGAGCTACGCCCGTGCCTGGACCAATCATAATAATCGGCGTATCCGGATTATCCGGAAGACGGAACTGATCATTCTGTTGAATATATACCGGTAGGTATTCGCCCACCTCTGCGCGCTGTGCCAGCTGTGTGGAGCAGACGCCGTATCTTTCCCTGCCATAGCACTCATAGTTTACTGTACGTACGGTAATATGAACCTCTTCCGGATATGCTGTTGGACTGCTGGAGATCGAATACTGGCGGGGAGGTATTTTTCGTAAAATAGATGCAATTTCCTGTGCCGTATGTCCCTTAAGTGAGAAATCTTGTATCAAATCCAGCAAGTCGCGCCCGCTCAGATACGATTTCAGCTCCGCCTCATGCCCTGCCTGTACTAGCTCTTGCAGTTGAGCGTGCCCTGTTAAGGCCGCGACTTGGGTTAACAACGGCTTCGTTAACACCGTAATTTCATAATGGGTCAACAGAGCATCGCGAAGCGACTTCTGCTCGCCGTTCTTGTTAATTGTCACTAGTTCCTCACCTGACCAGCCCATCGCTCCCAAAATATCCTGAACAAGCTGTGGATGATTCTCCGGGTAAATAGCCAAGCAATCGCCTGGTTGATACTGCAAACCTGAGCCTTCCAACGATAACTCAATATGCCGTGTCTCGCGTTCTGATCCGCGTCCGTTGAGGTTTAGATTTTCAAGGATTTCAGCCTTAAAAGGGTTCGTACGTGAGTATGCGGAGGAATATTCGTCGGCTTGACCTCCCGCAACCTGAGACGTGTTGGCTTGAACAGTACCCGATGCAACCGCATGCCCTACATTTAGCGCAGCCAGAACTTGATTCATCCACTCCGTCGCTGCTTCATCAAAGTCGACATCGCAATCCGCACGGTCGATGATTCGCTTGCCGCCAAGCTCCTCTAGACGTTGATCAAAATCCTTGCCTGTCTGACAGAAGAATTCATAGGACGTATCGCCAAGCGCCAACACAGAAAACTCCAACCCCTCCAGCTTCGGAGCGCGTTTGCTGTGCAGGAACTCGTAGAATGAGATCGCTGCATCCGGCGGCTCGCCTTCCCCATGAGTACTGACTAGAAGCAGTAGTCTCTCGATTTTCTTCAACTGGTTCGGCTTCAAATCTCCCATCGAGACCGTCGTCACCTGGAAGCCTTCTCCCTCCAGTCTGCGCGACAGTTGCTGCGCAAGTCCTTTCGCATTGCCAGTCTGAGTGCCGTATAACACCGTTACTTCTTTGGATGCTGGAGCACCCAGTTTCACTGCTGAAGAAAACTCGCTTGCCGTAGGAATCATAGAATCCGCCGTACTCACAGTCACTGTCTGACCAGTGGCCGTAGACGCTATTGGAGCCACTGCACCAGCGGCAGTTCCCAGCAGCGCGGTGAGATAACCGCTCAGCCACACCCGCTGTGAATCGTTCAGACCCGGTAATAAGCGATTTAGTAGGTCAACCTGTTCTTCGTTAAAAGGACTATTCGTAACTTGTAAGACCAATAACTTCACCCCGTCCAACGTGCACTTTTTAAATTCCAAGTATTTATATCTGAATTATATAAACTGAAATTAACATAGCATGAATACGAGGTCAATTAGAATGATCTTATGGTATTTATCAATAATACTGATAAAGTGAGCCGAACCCTCTTATATAACCTCATCTCGTAAGATTGCGTTATAATGGAGATTGGGCCCTTTTAGAGGGCGAGGTGTACAATTGTACTGAAGACAAGCAAGTTTAAGGAGGAATGAGCAGTGGATAACTTTAATCAATTACTAGAAAAATACGCTGAACTGGTAGTAAGAGTAGGCGTTAATATTCAGCCGGGCCAGCTATTGATCGTACAAGCCCCGATAGAAACGGTAGATTTGACGCGTCTAATCGTCGGCAAAGCCTATGAGGCCGGAGCTAAGCTTGTCCAGGTGGAATGGATCGACGAGATGATCTCGCAGATTAGATATGAGAAAGCCCCAGATGGCTCCTTCAGCTTCTATCCGAAGTGGGAAGCCGACAAAATGGAGCAGTTTGCGGAAGCGGGTGGTGCTCTGCTGCATATCAAAGTGCCTGATCCTGAGCTGCTTCATGGAGTTGATAGTTTACGGGTATCTACTGCGGTTAAAGCAGCAGCCATTGCCCGTGAGAAATTCAGCCAATATACACGTAACAATATCATCAGTTGGTCGCTGATCAAAGCGCCAACACGGGCCTGGGCCAACAAAGTATTCGCCGATCTTCCGGAAGATCAACGGATCGATGCGATGTGGGAAGCGGTCTTTGCCATTAATCGAGTCGGTGACGGTGATCCCGTGCTGGCTTGGCAAGAGCATATCAAGCAGCTCAAAGAGCGTCAGGAGTTCATGAACAACAAACGCTACCGCAGCCTGCATTACCGAGCACCCGGCACCGATCTGCGCGTAAAGCTGCCGGAAGGCTATAAGTGGCTTGGCGGTGGGGACGTAAATGCGTCCGGTACTTATTTTGTCGCTAATATGCCGACGGAGGAGATCTATACCATGCCACATCGTGCGGGTGTAAATGGTAAGGTTCGCAGTACGCTTCCGCTCAACTTGAACGGACAGCTGATCGAAGGAATCGAGCTTACATTTGAGAACGGAAAGGTGACCCGCTTCGATGCCAAATCCGGACGTGAGCATCTGGCCAAACTGCTGGAGACCGACGAAGGCGCCACGCATCTTGGCGAGGTCGCGCTCGTTCCGCATGATTCCCCGATCTCGCGGATGAACCGGGTTTTCTATAACACCGGAGTCGATGAGAATGCGTCCTGCCACTTCGCGCTTGGCAGCGCCTACCCGGTCAATATTGAGGGAGGAACCACGCTGAGCAAGGAACAGTTGCTGGAACGGGGGGCTAACGTAAGCTTGACTCATGTTGACTTCATGGTTGGCTGCGCAGAGCTGGACATTGATGGCGAGCTTCCTGACGGCACGATTGAGCCGGTATTCCGCAAAGGGAACTGGGCGTAAACATCTGTCGCTTTCATATAGAATTCGTTCTTAAATAAAACAGTTCTCGCCACAAAATTATGGTGAGAACTGTTTTTCATTATTCTAGGTTGTTCACTTTTATTAGCAAATAGAGTAACGTCCCAGGATCGTAAATAAATGCTCTCCTGCAACTACAGATTGAGTTTAACACGATAGAGATCAAGTTTATCTACATACTATGTCTGTATAAAGCAACACTTATGCCAATTCTATGATGATAAATCCAATCAATGCGAAGACCACTCTGTAAACTTCCCTTCGATTACGACGTTCTCATGTGAAGCAAGTATCTTTTTAAAGTAGAGCAATCTCAATCATCATCAACAAAGAAAACGTCAGGAAATAAAGAGAAAGTCGAAAGTTGTTTGAAGCCCATCTCGCTTCATTTTTTGTAATCAACCCATGTAAGCATGCGATCAACCATATCATTAACAGTGCACCAGAAACGATCAGATATCCTACACCAACGTAATGATGATCAAATAACAAATAATTAACGAAAAACAAGCTTACAACATAAGGTAGCATCTGTATTTTTGTGCGATATATACCTTTTATAACGGGAAGTAATGGATAACCTGCCGCCTGATAATCTTCTTTTTTTAAAATCCCAAGTGACCAAAAGTGTGGTGGTTGCCATAAAAAAAGAAACAAAAATAAAAGCCATGCGCCGAGTTCCAACTTATTTGAAAAACTGCAGTAGCCGATCATTGGCGGCATAGATCCAGAAATACCTCCGATTGAAGTACTCCAGGTTGATGTTGGTTTTAGCCAAGCCGTGTAGATCACTACGTAAACAAATAGGCCAATGAAACCCAAAACTGCGCTTAGTGGATTGACAAGGATATACAAGGCGGTCAGTCCAACGAACCCTGCTACAATCCCAACGATCAATACGTTCCGAGGCTTCAACCGCCCGCTCGGTAACGGACGAACACGAGTCCGTTCCATTTTTAAGTCTCGTGCACGATCCAAAAAGTTATTTAACATCGAAGCAGCTGCAACAACTAACGTTGTTCCAAACAGCATGAATATCAAAGTATAGTAGAAGATAAATTGATTATCTTTGATAATTAAATCTTAGTCGCTTCCTTTCATAGGATCAATTCTAATTACAGGATGATAACGATTAGTATTTCCTATGATAATGAATCTTTCGCGACAGTGTGTTCTGTTTGCCTGACTCCCACATCGCTTTTGCCAAAGTCGATTTGAGCCCCGTTCGCGCATATCTGGTCAATCGCGTATGTTCTTTATTTATTGAATGGAACCTTTGTGAGGACGTAGTCCATTAGGTTGAGTAAACGTTTCCTTATTAAATTTACTGGCAGGAAAAATCCAGTATATAGTTGAAAAATATAGATGTGTTTAAAAAACGCATTAAGGGGAGATTCAATGGTACACCGTGCAGGGATTATAGGGACAGGCTTTGGAGCAGATGTTCATGCACCAATACTTTTGGCACATCCTTGTTATGAATTAGTTGCCTTAAGTAGTATTCGTACAGGAAGAGCACAAATAATTTCAGATAAGTTAAATATTATGTATGCTTTTGATGATTGGAAACGAATGATAAATGAAGCAAACTTGGATTTAGTAATAATCGCTACCAATCCGACTCTTCATATGGAAATTACATTGTACGCAATTAATTCCGGAGTGAACGTATTGTGTGAGAAACCTCCTGCGTTGAACTACCACCAAGTATCTGAGATGCAAAACGTGGCGTCGAAACAAAACAGAATTGTAGCAATGAATTTTGAGTGGCGCTACTTACCAGAGCGTCAAGCGATCAAAAAATTGCTTGAAAACAATGAAATTGGAGAACTATTTCATGTAGATTGGTCAGAAGCATGGCCACTATGGCCAAATATAAAGGATGAACCGTTTAGCTGGCAATGGGAGCTGGATAAGGGCGGTGGCATGCTTGGAGCAGTAGGTTCGCATATGATTGATGCTCTATATCATTGGGTCGGTCCTTTTTCTGAAAATATCCATGGATTCACTAAAAATCATGTAAATATGAGGAAACACGAGTTAGGGTATAAACCCACGGATGGGGATGATTCATTTTTTATAAGTGGGGAGTTTAAGCATGGAGGGACTTTTAATTTGCAGTTTATTACGGCATCGATAGCTAGAAAGCCTAGAATTGAGATCTTCGGTTCTAAGGGAACTCTTATTTTAGAAGGTAGGGAATTAAGGATAGCAACTCACAGAAACAAAGATTACTCATTAGTTGACTTAGAAAGGTCAATTGATTCATCATCTTTTCCATCAAATATAAGAGGTTACGTCCACTCCCAATGGATGCTATACAACGATTTATCTGCAGCTCTATACGGCCAGGTAAAAGGAAATTTGCCCAACTTGAATGACGCTGCAATTGTACAAGATATTATGGATCAAATTAGAAAGCTAAACTGAGTGTCTGAATTATAAAGGAAAGCGATAGCTCAATTAATTCACTTTGACCACTTATGAGCACATGCTAATATACGTGTGTACCAGTTAACCTCTGAGTCTAATGTGTAGCTTAGAAACATTACACTACATTAGACTGAGGGCGTTGATTTAACGCGGTTTATGGATTAAAGAATCGTCATCTTTTGAAGAATAAGTTTAGACTGATCCATAAAATGAAGCAGCGGCGGACCAAGACTTGATTAATAAAGTCTTAGACTGCCGCTGTTAACATTCAACTAACGTGCCCGTTAGCACAATAAGAACTCACAAAGTTATTCACCGCTTAATTTATGTCCTTGCAGGAGCAGTACGCGGTTAGATAATTCCCTTGGTAATCACGATCTAACCCTTAACCTTTTCCTTAACCAGATTAACAACCTCATCAATGGAGACAAACTCACGGTGCCCATTCTTACGAACGGTTAACTCGACTTCCCCCTGCTCAGCGTTCTTGCCTAATGTAATCCGCAGCGGAATGCCAATTAGCTCTGAATCCTTGAATTTAACGCCTGCACTCTCATTCCTGTCATCATACAATACCTCAATCCCTTGTTGAGCCAGCTCCGCATATAGTCTGTCTGCAGCTTGAGTCTGCTGTTCATTCTTGCTGGATATCAGAATCAGATGGACTTGAAATGGAGCCACCGACATGGGCCAGATCATTCCTCGATCATCATGACATTGTTCAGCGATAGCAGAGAGAAGTCGCGATATTCCAATGCCGTAGCAGCCCATGATCATGGGTTCCTTTTTGCCGGAACTGTTCAAATAATGAGCCTGTAGCTTCTCACTGTATTTAGTGCCGAGCTTAAAAATATGTCCCATCTCTATCCCGCGTGAAAACTTCAACCGCCCCTGCTGGCAATTCAGGCAATGATCTCCCTCTACAACGTTTCGGAAGTCGCCAACTTGATCTAGCTTGAAATCCCGTCCAGGACGCACATGAATTTCGTGAACATCGGCTTCATTGCCCCCTGTTATACCTTCACTCATACTGGCAACCTCTTGATCTACAAGCACAGGGATATGGAGACCGCAAGGACCGATAGAACCGGCAGGCGCCAGCCCAAGTTCTTGTAAGGCACCCGAATCGACAATCTCGAGATTCTCGGTGTTCAAATATTTCATCACTTTAAGTTCATTGACCTGGTGATCGCCTCTGACTAATACAGCGACCATTTGTTGATCCGCCTTATAAATAAGCGTCTTGATGATTTGCTGCGCTTCTACTTGCAAGCCGGCAACGAGTTCGTCGATGGTGCGGAGTCCTGGAGTTTGGATTTTCTCGCGCGGCAGCACTTCGGACGAAGGCACAACGGATTCAGCTCCATCCCTACCAACGGCGGCCTCTATATTTGCTGCATAATCACAGCAAGTACAGGATACAATCGTATCCTCGCCTATATCGGCCAAGGCCATAAATTCATGGGTCTCCCCTTCGCCGCCAATCGCTCCAGCATCTGCCTCCACGGCTCTGTAATTCAGTCCCATACGCTCAAAAATACGCTCATAAGCCCCATACATTTTCCGATATGACCGATCTAATCCTTCCCAATCTGTATCAAAGGAATAAGCATCCTTCATCACAAATTCCCGTCCGCGCAGCAATCCAAATCTCGGACGACGTTCATCTCTGAATTTCGTTTGAATCTGGTAAAGTGTCACCGGCAGCTTCCGATATGAATTAATCTCATCCCGCACCAAAGCCGTAATAACTTCCTCATGCGTAGGTCCCAGAACGAACTCCCGTTCATTGCGATCAGATAGACGCATCAACTCAGGACCATACACATTATGCCGTCCTGACTCCTTCCAGAGATCAGCAGGCTGGAGTGCTGGCATGAGTATTTCCTGGGCTCCGGTCAGTTCCATCTCCTCGCGAATAATCTGCTCAATCTTGCGTAATACTCGACGACCTAGCGGCAGATATGTATAGATTCCAGCCGCCAGTTGCCGGATAAATCCGCCTCTCAGCAGCAATTCATGACTCGCCACCTCCGCTTCCGCAGGCGATTCTCGTAACGTGTTCAATAGTAAAGTGCTCTGTCGCATTGTAACAACCTCCTTGTTATAAAAAAAACAAAAAGACACATTCGTTAGGGACGAATGTGTCGTGTTACCACCCTATTTCGACAATGACGCTAAGCAGTAGTTCAAAAAGTCCGCTTACTTATCATTGTCCTCTTTCTCGGATAACGGCCGAACCCCGGTAACGGTTATCCCGTTACAGCTCGCAAGTCGGGAAGTACTCCTTCGTCGGAAGAATCCTCTCAGCCTGTGGGATTCTCTCTCTGCACCGCGAACTTTGGAACACTTGTCTTGGTCATTGCTTTTTTGAAACTTTATCATGCCCTGGTGGGATAGTCAATACTATAACAGTTCAGCCACCCGAGCTGCGGTTGCTTCACCGTTGGCGATGCAATCCGGGATACCTACGCCGTAATAAGAGCATCCCGCCAGGAACAGGTCGGGGTACTGCTGCGCAACTTTGCGCTCCAGCGATTGAACGACCTCATGATGGCGCAAATGATAGTTGGGCATAGAATCCGTCCACCGCGTAATTGCATAGGTTGTCGGCTGTGGCAGCTGACCGATGCTCTGCTGCAGATCGGACATCGCTTCCTGCAGCATCTCCTCCTCAGATAAGCCTTGTAGACGCTCATAGTGCGGGCCAGAGCTTTTATAGAATAAGCGAACGAGCAATTGATGATTTGTCGATGTGTGGGTCCATTTGCGACTGGTCCATGTAGACGCCTGGCATTTCAAGCCGCTGCTGTCGGCAACGATGAAGCCCGTTCCATTCTCCGGAAGCAATTCATCGCTTACGTCAAAGCCCATATATACACTGATGAGGGAACTGCCGATCAATTCTGCGAAGTCTTCGTTCAGACTCTCGTTGGCAAGCATCGACTGAGCCGCTTGATGCGGCACACTCAGAACAACACTGTCCGCCACCAAGCTGCGGCCATCCTCCAAATTCAGCGTGTACTGCTCACCGTCTCGTATTACATGGCTTACTTTGCAGCCTTTCATCCACTCGATATCTGACAGCGCCTGCTCCATCCGCTCAATGATCACTGAAGTACCACCTGCAAAGGAAAGAAACTTCTTCTCCCCTTGCGATTTGAAGGTCTGGCGATTTTCAGCGAGTCCCTTCATAATACTGCCGTATTGATTTTTGTAATCCAATAGATAAGGCAGCGTGGAAGCAATCGTTAATTCATTCAGCTTACCGGAGTACACACCTGATAATACCGGAGCGATCTGCTTCTCGACTAACTCTTTGCCAAGAAAAGCTTCCAGAAACAGGCCGATCGAATCGTTCTTCGTGAACGTCTCATTCGTCGTGTAGAAGTCTTTGAGCGCCTCCACCTTGCCTTCCGCTGAGACCAGCTCGCTCTCAGCCAGAGCCTGGAGACTGAGCGGGATGCCGAATACCGCTTCCTCGGGTATTAACTTCAGCTTACCGTCCGTATGCAGATAGGATTTACCCGTAGCGTTATAGACGACTTCTTCCCGTAGTCCCAGCTCATCGATCAGCGGATCTACATTTCGTTTGCGGGCGACAAGCGAGTCGGCCCCAACTTCCATAATGAAGCCATCCCGCTTCACCGTATGGATCTTCCCGCCCAATCGTTCATCCGCTTCAATCAGTACAATGTCCGCAGCAAGCTTCCGTTCCTGAATGATTTTGTGCAAATAATAAGCCGTGGATAATCCCGTAATTCCTCCACCAATTACCGCAACTTTCTTCAATCTATTCCACCTCGATCAAGGGTTATGTTCACTCTCCCCATCATAACCTACTTGTCTTAAAGCGGACAATATTCCTACTACAAAGTTCCGTTAATATACACATGAATGGAGTCGCGCAGGAATTGGGCCAGCCCATTCTGATGCTTGTCATAATAGTCACGGAATCGCTCGTCATCGACATACATTTGCGCTATGCCGGCATGGGCCTCTTTATTGTAGGTGTCCCAGTAAAAGGTTAGCCATTCTTTGTGCAGTTCGGCAGCGTGCTGAGCCTTCTCCCCCGCCGGATCACCTGTCTTGTACGCCTCAAGCAAAGCCGCGATCACTTCATCGGCAAGTGCCGTCACTCGTTCATATTGTTCAGCTGTCATATTTCGGAGCTTCCCGTTGGCTCTATCGATCGTATCAGCACCGTACTTCTCTCGTATCTCGTCCCCGTATTGCCGCTCATTCTCAGCGATTAACTGTTCTTTGAATCCGGTAAATTTCTCTTGATCCGTCATCGTTATTCTCCCTTCCGCTTCGGATATCGTATGATCAACATTGGCAATCAGCAGGTCTAGCTGCCGCTTGCGGTCAAGGAGCTGTCTGCGATGCTGCTTCAGCGCTGCAATCCGGTCAAAGGACGGGTCCGTAATTACCTGTTTGATATGATCCAACGGTAATCCGAGCTCGCGAAAAAATAATATTTGCTGCAACTGGTTAACCTCGGCTGCCCCATAAATCCGATATCCCGATGAGTTGATTCTTGCCGGCTTAAGAATGTCAATCTCATCGTAATAGCGTAATGTCCTCGTACTGATTCCAGCTAGCTGACCCAGCTTCTGAATGGTGTATTCCATCTGTTTCCCTCCTGACAAGTTCACTCTATACCTTTACGTAACGTGAAGGTCAACATCTATTTTGTAATTCCTATAATAAAAAAGTTGTGAATGATCTATAAGAGCATTTGCTTCCAGGGAAAGCGAACCTTAACCTCCTTGGACCGCTCCTCACATTGCTTCATAATATCTGCGCTGATGGCATCCGGAATATGATGGAGATGCTTCTCATACAGCGTGAGGCAGGCCAGTAGCTGGTGCTGATTCTTGAGATATAAGCTTAGCCTAATACTGCGAAGCAATTGCATCGCACCCTGTGTACACTCGCCTCCGTTCAGCCAATATACAGCACATTGATAATACATTCTACTATACCGATCGCGATCTCTAATCTGATTCTCACCGCTTAGCATAAATGCCGGGGAAGAATCCACAAATCGATATAGCATGTCCTTTAAGCTGGGATCGAAGGAGAATTCGTATTTATTAGCCGCAATTAACGAGGCCGTTAACCCGTCTACTCTCAGCAGCGGATATTCATTCATCAACTCGACAAGCTGGGGGAGCCGGTCTAATTGACCGATCTTAAGCTCTAGCCCCAATAGTCTCCCCTTAGCCAACAATGAGAAGCGCTCCGCCTCCAGTTTGTCTTCTGGCAGAGCATCATGAATATGTGGCAAAGCGAGGCAGCGTTCGAGACATTCCCTTGCTTCGGCGTATTCCTCTTCAGATTCGTACGCTTCGGACATCATCAGCAGGCCTTGTCCATAGTAGCTCGCTAAGGAGCTTGTAAAAGGCAGCTTGCGCCGGAACCAGTTCCCGTTCTGCTTCTTGAACAATGACTCAGCTCGCTTTAGCATTTCAGTGATATATTGCCGAACTTCATCCCAGCGATCTAGGACAGCATAGTTTCGTGCAAGCAAATAGAGCCCTTCCAAGACATACTCATCGCGCAGACGATGACGAAAAGGAATGAATCGCAGCATTTCCCCCGTATTGCCGGGCTGAGTCTCGCTAGTCATGTAAAATATCCGGAAATAGCTCATGATGACCTCATCCGTCACTACTCTATCGTCACTCATGCTTATTATTTTCTCATATAATTCGGTTGCAGGTTGCCATATGCCGCAGGCGAACAACGACTCCGCCTTCTCGAATAGCTCTTTATGCGGCACAGCCCGTTCCTGTCCTGGCGAGACTCCGTGTTCAGTCACCATGGGATGATCTCCTTCGATTAGCCAACATAAATACAATAATTTGGGAGAATATAAATATATACAGTTTAATTACCTATATATTACTATTGTTAACTTATAAGTTCAATTAAACTTTATATGCATGTTATAGATCAACTAAGGTTGCTACAATTCATGTAGGTGATGAACATGAGCTTCGATTATTCCCTGATCGGCAGACGCATTAAGCAAGCCCGGGAAGAACAAGGAATTACACAAGAAATGCTGGCTGAGAAGCTGGACGTCTCCAACGCATACATAAGCAAGATTGAGCGTGGTAAGACCCCGATTAATCTGGACAGGCTATCTCAATTATGCGTAGTGCTTGAGGAATCGCCAGAGTATATTCTGAGCGGTTCTAATAAGCTATCCAATGACTATTTGCGTAATGAAATTATAGAAATGCTGGAAGATTGTCCACCGGAGAAGATCAAATTAATCATGCAAGTCATTAAACCGATTGTTGAATTTAGATCGCCAAAAGGCTGACACCCGAACCGTGGTGCCGGCCTTGCTTTATTTTATAAGGGAACTTGTTTATCATTAATGTGATAGATAGTGTAAGAGGATGATGTAAAGGATGCGACATTTATTAACTCAGACTGCGATTCATATGTTCTGTGGTAAAGCAGCCTATGAGGCAGGACAGACTTATTATGAGGCTGGCAAGGTTACCTACACGCTCCAGAACACGGACCAGCAAATTTATGAGGCCATTGTATCGGGAACGGATGAATATGAAGTGAATTTGGCGATCTATCCGGACGGTGCATTAACCGCTGATTGTACTTGCCCGGCTTTTGCCGCGAGCGGCAATTACTGCCCGCATATCGCAGCTGTGATGATCGGCGCCTATAAAATACAGAACCATACCGAACAATCGTCTGGTCGCCATGATCTGGGATCGAAACAGATGGGTGCTAATCTTGCTGCTCCTTTGAAACGGGATATACGACAAGCACCACATCGCAGCACGGCCCAGGATACCCGGCTGATGCGCGATATTATGGGGCTGTTCGGCAAGAGCAAGACCCGCCTGACACGGACTGGATCGTATTTCGATGCCAGAGAGCGTCTGGAGGCTGAATTTATACTGAGGTTGGACTCGTACGGATATGAGAAGCAAATATTCTCGATTGAGATGAAGCTCGGGACGAAGCGTCTATATATTGTAAAAAATATTAAGCAACTCCTGGAGCAAATCGATCTTGGCGGTAAGTATACATTTACGCCCAATTTCACCTATGATCCGCATCTCCACAGCTTCCCCGCTGAGGTGTCCGCGATTATACAGAAGCTGATAGACATTCAACGGAACGAGCATTTATTACATGAGGTGGCTGATCATTATCATCTTCGTTCCGGATATCCCGAGGAGCGCGGCCTGGTCATACCACCCTACGCCTGGAATGAACTGCTGGCGCTGCTTCGCTCCTGCCCTTCCGTCAAGCTGGAGGCGGGTGGCATATTGTACAAAGGATTCTTCGAATCAGACAGAGCTTTGCCTATCCAATATGGGATCAGGCATTCTGATGAAGATGATTCCTATTCTTTTGAGGTCGAAGGTCTGGATGAGATTACGATTCTTGACTCTTATAATATGGCGCTAATCTATAACGAGCTGATTACACTTGATCCGCAGCAATGCCTACAGCTCCATGAACTTAAGAAGTTGTTGCGTGTCTATCGCAAAGCCAGGGTCGGCGTGAGTGCGGAGCAGATGTCTCTGTTCATCGAGAAAGCCCTGCCGGGGCTGATGAAGCTAGGTGAAGTGAAGATCGATGATTCCATCACAGATCGGATTGTACGGAAGCCTTTGCAAGCCAGATTGTATCTGGACCGTTTGAAGAACCGCCTGCTGGCGGGGTTGGAATTCCAATACGGAGATGTAGTCATTAACCCGATTGAGGATCAGGATTTACAGCGCGGAACCGATCTCATCCTCATTCGTGACGAAGACCAGGAGCGGCGAATCCTTGAGCTGATGGATGAGAGTTCGTTTGTGCGAACGGAGAGTGGCTTCTTCCTGGATGATGAAAATGCGGAGTTTGATTTTCTCTACTATATTGTGCCGAGGTTGGAGCAGTTCGTTGATATCTTTGCCACAACGGCCGTTAAGGTAAGGATTGAGCCTCCAATTATTCCGCCGAGAATCTCCGCGATTTGGGACGAGCGTACAGATTGGCTTGAATTCAAATTCGAATTGAATGGCATTTCCGATCATGAAATCCGCGAGCTAATCGAGGCGATCCAGGTCAAGCGTAAATACTACAAGCTGCCAAGTGGTTCCCTTATGCCGTTGTCTGACGAGAAATTCAAGCATATGATTCAGTTCGTCCAGGATTCGGGCAAGTTTCAGTTCAACGAAAATAATGATGGATTCCGAGTGCCGTTGGCCAGCTCCTTCCATCTCCTGGATGAGCAGCGATATACGGAGCTATTAAAACCGGAAAAGTCGCTGCGCCGTCTTCTGTCGAACCTGAAGAATCCCGACAATCTGGAGTTTGCGCTGCCGCCAAGCCTTGCTCCTATACTGCGTGATTACCAGGTCTTTGGGTATCAGTGGCTGAAGACGCTCGCTACGTATCGTTTCGGCGGTATTCTCGCCGATGATATGGGGCTGGGCAAGACGCTGCAGAGCATCGCCTTCCTCGTCTCTGTGCTGCCGGAAATCCGCGAGCATAAGCTGCCGGCGATTATTGTGGCACCTGCTTCTCTCGTCTACAACTGGCGGAATGAACTGCGAAAATTTGCTCCGGAGATACGAAGTATGATCATTGATGGCAGTAAGAGCGAGCGGGTTCGTCAGCTGCAGGAGCAAGATGGATTCGATATTATTATTACCTCTTATCCACTGTTGCGCAGAGATATTGAACAGTATACCGAACAGGCTTATCATACCTTGATTCTGGATGAAGCGCAGAACTTCAAGAATCATACGACACAAACGGCTCATGCCGTCAAGGCGCTGCAAGCCAAGCATAAATTTGCACTAACCGGAACGCCCATCGAAAATTCGCTGGAGGAGCTCTGGTCGATCTTTGACGCAGTCTTCCCTGCCCTGTTCCGGGATCGACAGACCTTTAATGATCTGTCGCGGGAGAACATCGCCAATCGGATCAAGCCATTCCTGCTGCGCCGCTTGAAGACGGACGTTCTAAGCGAACTTCCAGAGAAGATTGAATCGGTGCAAGCTTCAGAGCTGTTGCCTGATCAGAAGAAGTTGTATGCAGCTTATCTCGCTCAGCTTCAGCAAGAGACGCTGAAGCATCTTAACGAAGACAGCTTCCAGCAGAATAAGATCCGCATTTTGGCCGGGCTCACCCGGCTGCGTCAATTATGCTGTCATCCTTCCTTATTTATTGAGGAGTATGAGGGCAGGTCGGCCAAGTTCGATCAGCTCTTCGAGATTATTGACGAATGCCTTAGCTCCGGGAAGCGAATGCTGATCTTCTCTCAATTTACGCAGATGCTCGGTCTAATCGGACGTGAACTTGGATATAGCGGTATTCCTTATTTCTATCTGGATGGGCAAACTCCTTCCTCCGAACGGATTGATCTATGCGACAGATTTAATGAAGGAGAGAAAGACATCTTCTTGATCTCTCTGAAAGCTGGTGGTACTGGACTTAACCTAACGGGGGCGGATACTGTCATTCTGTACGACCTATGGTGGAATCCAGCTGTTGAGCAGCAAGCTGCAGACCGGGCACATCGGATCGGGCAGACCAAGGTGGTACAAATTATTCGTCTCTTGACTGAAGGAACCGTTGAGGAGAAAATGTATGAATTGCAACAGAAGAAGAAGGATCTGATCGACGAGATCATTCAGCCTGGACAACAATCCATATCCAGTATGTCTGAGCAAGAGATCCGCGAGATATTGATGATTTAAAGATGATTAGAGAAGAGCAAGCCTGGTTAAGCAAATGTCCAGGCTTGCTCTTTTTTTGATACAGAGGATATATAGATTTACATAACTATCATTACGTTAACTTTTTGTAAGCTTGCTTTTATTAGTGTTATCCCCTATCCTCCCTATATGCCTGCCTTACCCTCTCGATCTGGCTGAGGTGGTCGCGGACATGCTTGATGCGCAATTTTAGCAGTATTGATTACTTCGAAAGCCCTTATCAGTCTAATACAAAATTTCACAGTTCGTTAATCGTTACTTCAGTTCGGCGGGTAGACTTCAAACTCATACAGTGAGTAACCGTAAGGGGTTCCCCGCTCGGTTCCATACATTTTTACATATCTAGCCGACACATTGTTGAGAGGTATGTCCTGCACTCCCCCGCTGCCATTCGTCTCGCTATATACGTCCGTCCAGTTCGAACCGTCGTTGGAGACTTGAATTTTAAATTTGACCGCGTACGCCTCTTCCCAATGTAGCCTCACACTACCGAGCGCCTTAACCGTACCTAGATCAACGTAGATCCACTGCGGGTCGCTGCCTTCACTGCTGGCCCATCTGGATTGCAAGTTGCCGTCAATGGCCCGCTCCGCTTCAAAGCTGATGCCCTCAATGGAGCTAGCTGCTGCTGCAGCGTTCAGAGCCAGATTAGGCAGAGATGGTTGCTCGGCTGAGCCGGGCTTCCACCAGTTGCCGGAGATGTACAGCATATTAAGGAGATTATAGCTGTCGCTGAAGTAATCCTCCTTCTTATTCTTCATCCAGTCCCAGCCAGCGTTGACCCAGGCTTTGTTACTGCTATCGGCTGTCGCTGCAGAGATGAAAGGAGACACAAATACCGCAGTTGCATAATCCCCAACCTCTGTTCCATTCAGCTTGTAGCCATTTTTTATTTTCGACGGGGTATTGTTTGTCTTGCCTTTTATCCAGCCTGTCAGCTTATCTGAGATCGATTTACTGCGTGGGTCCCCATACATCGCATAATCTATGACGATTCTGAGTGGAACGCGGCTGGCGTTATAATAATAAATATTTGTCTCTTTGAATTCATCGAGATACCATTCGGGTGCAGGTTTGGGCGGGTTATTGACGACAAAATCTGAGATCAAACCTGTTGAAGGAGAGTAAGCATTGCTGAAATCATTATATACAGAATAGAGGTTATCGATCAGTTGGATCCATATCGGATCCAAAGTCACATCATAGAAGGCCCTTAAATGGCTGAGCATCCAGTCGGACGGCCTTGTATTGAGCGCATTCTTCGCATCCCAGTCGCCCAGGTTTAGTCGGTTGTTCGTTGTTACATTACTGGCCTTAATGCCATTCGTAATCATTTGCTTCGCTTCTTGCAAGTAATTGATTGAACCGTCCGATCCCCATTGCTCATGAGCGAGAATCAAGGAATAAGCGATATCGAGATCGCCATCCGTCGCGGAGCTGTAATGTCCCTGGGCATTTTTGTTGTCGGCAACGACCCAGCCCATCAGGTTAGGGTTAATAGAGCTCTTAAAAGCCCGGGCTGTCTTGAACAATCCATTATAGATCGTCTGTGCATTCGGATCATGTCCGGCCATAAGCACGGTAATGATCATTCCATATCCTTGTCCCTCTGAAGAACCTAAGGCTGGGAAGCCACCCGGATTCCCGGTAATTTCACCTTTGACATAATAACCGCCAGGCAGTGAGCTAAGGTCATTCTTCAAGTACTTCCCTTTCCAATAATCATAGTACTGGGCGACCGATTGATTCATCGCATTCTGGGTGACATGGCTCGGCTTGATAATTCCAGGGTAGCTGACCTGCTGTGGAAAAGGCTTCTTCTCCCCTGCTGCATAGGTGCTTTGCGATGGGGCGATCGATCCTGCACCGGCCAATAAGACGGCAATGACCAGACTGACAAGTACCTTGTACCTTTTACTCCGTTTTGGACTGGACCCTGTTGTTGAAGCAGTTGCTGCTGGAGATTGTGCATAAGCATTGAGCTTTGCCCGGGTGTTAACCCTCGTCCTTGTCGGAACCATTGCAATTCCTCCTTTTAAGTGTGTGATTCATGTGCCGCTTGTGCCGTATGAACTACAACATGGGAAGATGTGTCATGTCTGAATCAAGGATGTCTCATGCTTGTATAATATTACATTTTTTGAAAATAATAAACTAGATTCGAATTCACAAATATCAATGCATGATGCATGTACAGGAGGAACCAGCCTATGACAAGCCACAATCAAGATCATTCCCAGGATGAAGCGAAGCTTCGGAATAAATTGGACCCTTCCGGCGACTCATTACAGGAAAAAGAGAAAATGGAGCAAGGCGTCGATATTGAGCCTCAAGCCGACGAATGGGTCGCGAAACCGGCTGCATTTACTGATACGGACAAGGAATAATCACAAGCTTGACATGAAATCCGCTCAGCAAATAGGCTCGGCGGATTTTCTTATTTCCGGCGTAATTCCTTGATCATTTATTGACGTTGTTGTTATACAGATTGCCGCCGCCAATCCGCACATCATCATGGGCTGTCGTCCCTGTAGCCGCACCGGTGGCATACACGACATAACCAACGGAATCATCCAGATTGACCGTGTTGTGGTCAAAAGAGTTATTAGTCCCGGTCGGATACGCCGTTCCATGGGTCCGTACCTGGAACGCATCCTTGATATTAGTATTACCGTTACGGTACCCTTGATTGTAACGAACGATTGTATTAACGCCTTTGATATCAATAAAGCTGTCTGCACTATTCTCTCCACTGATGCCCGTGCCATTGAAGGTGCAATACTCAATAACCGTTCCAATTGCCCCTTCTTTGATGTCAATATGCTCCGCGGTGATCCCGCCATCGAACAAAGTATGGCTGATCACGTTGTCGTACACCAGATGCTCATAATTCGAGCTGGAATCCGATCCGACATAGGCGCCTTCCCCATACCCCGGCTGATATTTGCCCGTATCATAGATGGTGGAATACTCCAATCTGTTATACGAGCTGCCATCGCGGAAATGAACACCCTCGTCACCAATCTGATGTATCTTAAGACCATGAAGAAGATTATAGTTGCCATGATCAATGACGATCCCCTTTTGTGCCGTATCGATTTCAATGTTGCGGATTTGCCAATAGTCTCCGGTTAAATGGATGCTGTACGACCCGTCATTCACGCTTACTCCTTTCAGCACAGCCGGCTTGTCCGGGTCACAGCTCGTTAACAGGATCGGTGCGTCTTCAGTGCCATTTTGACCGGAATAGAACAATCCTTGTCCTCCCGGGTCTCCACTTGTCGCCCTTGCTCCCGTATAAGTACCTGGAGCAATCGCAATAATATCGCCGGGCATTGCCGTCCGCATTGCGTCCTGAATAGCGACGCTGCTGTTCAATGCGTTACTACAGACCGGAGTCGAGCCGGAATCAGCCAGCGTTCTAACCATCACAGTGCTGCTGGGCACTGAACGATTACCTGTACTGTCTCTAGCTATAATGTAGTAGCTGTACATCGTATCTGGACCCAACCCGTTATCCAGGAAAAAGACACCCGCTGTATCCCCTGCAAGACTCCCATTGCGAAATACTTCATACCCTGCGATTTCGCCGTTAGCCTCGACCGGACTCCAGCTTAATTGGATCTGCGTTCCTGAAGTCGCAACACCAATGACATTAGTCGGTGCTGCAGGAGGCTGCTCATTACCACCAGGATGAGTACTGTCGCCGCTAATGACAAGCTCCGGTCCATTCACGCCCTTTTCCCTGCTGTTCAGTGTCGTGTATTTTCCAGCGCTTTCTTGAAGCATGAAGGAGACAATGCCGTCTCCTGACGCTTCTGCCGCAACATAGTTAGTCACATCTAATTCATAATAGGCTGCTATCGTATTCATCGGAACACTGCCAGCTAAGCTTCCCTGGACCGGCTTATTGCTCCAGGTAATCGTCGCTTCATTCCAGTTATCAGTAGTCTCATAGGCGGATAGAACTGTATTGTATGATGAGCTTCCGTAAATTCTGAGCTTCGCGCTCGTAACATTTGAAATTCCGGAGAGATTAAATTTTATGAAGGCTTGGCGAGAGCTCGCCGTATCATTCTTGACGTACAAAGATGTGGAGGTTCCATAATTGGAGGAGGAGTTGCCTTGATGCACATAAGAATCACTTATTGGACTTAGTGTCACAGACGAGGCCATTACCATAGTCTCTGTAAAAGATAAGCCGAAAAGCAGTACCAGAAGGCATAATCCCAACTTATAGAACAACATTTTCATATTGCGGATACTGCTAGACATACGAATCACTCCTTTTTATTTTCGGTTGATTCTTATGTTTGCGGGTCCACGCTTGTCAGCTGAAGAACCTCTATCCTCCCTTCATAATGGGCTACTGCTGCCGATCAGACACGGGTTGTCCATTAAGTATAAAACAATCAGAATGGAACATATATGAGTATTTTTGCCTATTATTGGAATATGTGACGACTATCGAATCTTCTTACATGCATCAAAAAAGCAGCCAAACCATAAGGTTTAGCTGCCTAGTGAATGCCAGAGATGCTCGAAACACTAACGAATTACGGAGCAGGCAATCCGTGCTCCGGAATTACCGGACGGATCGGTAACGTAGTCATCGGCTTTTTCATGAATCATAAGCGATGTACCGCCAGGCCTCAGCAAAGAATTCGGGGAACCCTTCTTGAGCGTCACCGTCTTGCTCTCCAAATCAGTGTTAACGGTTCCGTCAGCCTTGACCGTAATGTTAAGCAGATCGCCCGCATGATATCCTTTCGGATTTTTGAATCCATGCTGCTTACCTTGCGGGTTGAAATGAGCCCCAGCCGTCTTAAAGTCTGGAGGATCGCATTTTCCCGTCTCATGGAAATGAATGCCGTGTTCCCCCGGAGGGAGGTTCTTAGCTTCGATATGGATATGGACTGCGTCTGCTTTTTGCATCAACACGGCTGTGCCAACCTCAGCTCCCTTGGAATCGATGATCACCGTCTTGATTTGCAGTTCCTCTGATTTGGCCGAGGCTGGATTCATAGGTGCAGCTCCGAGCATTAGAGAACCAAGGATGCTCAGGCAGATGATTTGTTTTTTCATTGTGCGGATTCTTCCTCCTGTAGATGTTTTCGCTTCCTTCCACAGGATGTCCCATTTGGATGAAAAAGATAACTCCTCGAGAAGCACCTCGTCCCTTATTTGCAACAACGATTAGAAATCCGGTATGTCGATCACAACTTCGCGTCCTGTCTGTGACGAGCGCATAATTCCGTCCAGAATGGCCTGGTTGCGAACAATTTGTTCTCCTGGAATCGGAGCCGGCCCACCCTCGCGAAGTGCACGCACAAAATCTCTGATTTTCTCAGCGAATACGTCAATATCATGTTCAATCAAAGGAATAACGCTCTCTGTGTGATGCCTCTGAATATCATGGAACAGTGATACCGCGCCAACATGGCCATCCCATACGCCTCCCCAAGGCCCCTGGCTCTTAGGCAGTACCTTAAGACCTGCGTCCGTGCCAAGGAACATCGTCGCTCCAAGCGAATCCATATGCATGGCCCAAGAGGTCTTGAAGTTAAGCACGAGATCATTCTCAAAGCGGATCATCGCCACCCCGAAATCCTCGACATCAAATCGATCTGCCTCCGGATGATATTTCGGACTGGTGCCGAAGTGATTCGACGTATAAGCCGACACGGTCAACGGCTTAGGATATCCTAATGTGTTCAAGGCGAAATCGAGCGAATAGCAGCCGATATCGGCCATCGCGCCCGCACCCGAAATCTCCTGGCGAATGAAGGTTCCTCCCGGCATGCCGCGTCGACGTCCTCCACCAGTCTCTACGTAATATACTTTGCCAAGCTGTCCGCTCTGCACAAGCTCCTTGATGAGACCCATGTTCGGATCGTATCGTGGTTGAAAGCCGATATTGAGCATTTTGTCAGCTTCTTTCGAAGCTTGAACCATGCCCACTGCTTCCTCCAGCGTCACCGACATCGGCTTCTCGACCATGACATGCTTACCAGCATGCAGCGCATCCAGTGTCGTCTTGTAATGTGCGGCATTAGGCGTGCAGATGCTTACCCCATCTAAGTCCAGCTCCAGCAGCTTATTATGGTCGTCGAATCCTACAGCCTGCTGCAAGCCCCAATTTTCAATAAAATGATCAGCACGTCCCGGAAAAATATCAGCCACACCTACAATTTCGACATCCTCGATATCTTTGTAGGTACGTGCATGCACTCCGGCAATTCCTCCACTGCCGA
The DNA here is from genome assembly GCF_039521865.1 of Paenibacillus motobuensis. Taxonomy (NCBI): domain Bacteria; kingdom Bacillati; phylum Bacillota; class Bacilli; order Caryophanales; family Paenibacillaceae; genus Paenibacillus; species Paenibacillus motobuensis. The sequence continues at coordinate 359,115 of NZ_BAAACX010000009.1, forward strand.
TGATTCCAATTTTGATCGTTCTACCCATGCAGCATCCTCCTCCTACATTCCCACTTTTAAAATATTACATTTCACAATTTTAAGTAATAGCCGCAGTGTATAGCCTCTCGCCGTCCACCAAACCCAACGTCATTCCGTTGGGTCCAGTCTGATCAGCGATGATACAATATAGGATTATTTATAATATTTGTCGCAGATAGCGAAGACTAGCTTCGATCGATTCCAGCTGTGGAATCTCGTATTCCTCCTGTTCGACGGTGTACCATTCGACTCCAAAATGCTTGCCGGCCGCCGTTATTGTCTTAAAGTCGAGAATACCCGTGCCGATCTCCGTATTGCGCTGATCCTGCTTGCTCTTCATGTCCTTGATATGGAGAATTCGGCAGCGGTCCGCGAAGGATTCTATCCAGTTCGCAGCGCGGAACCCGGCATATTCTGCCCAGTATGTATCCAGTTCGAAGAACATATGCTCAGGCGATGTGTGTTGGGCCAGCAGCTCCAGGCCTGTCAACCCGTCATGCCTCTGGAATTCAATACCATGATTGTGATAGCCGAAGCGAATCCCTTGCTCTTTGCAGCGCTCCCCAATCTGGTCAAACATCTCCGCGGCCCGCTTATAGCTATCCGCGTTCTCACGCAGTTCCTCAGGAAGACCAGGACAGATGATATAAGGGCTACCGATGGTTAACGAGTAATCCATCATCTCTTCCAGTCGCTCGGTAAGATCAGGCATGCCGATATGACTTCCAGCCGCCCGCAGTCCGAATTCGTTCAGCGACTTCTTAAGCTGCTCCGCTGAAGTGCCGAAATATCCGGCAAACTCAACGCCGTCGTAGCCAATCTCCGCTACTTTTTTTAGGGTGCCAAGAAAATCCTCGCTTGTTAGTTCTTTGATGGAATAGAGTTGCAACGCAATATTTTCCATATATAATGCCTCCTTCCAAATTATTAGGTAAGGTAAAGATACCAAAATCATAGAAGAAGTAATACAATGAAGCTACTTAAAAATATCAAAAATTTGTCTTGATGATTCAAAGGTCTGTTTTTGAATACAGAGCAACTCAGGTCGAGGTGATGAGATGATGAACGAGCCTTATTTTGAATCCAACCGAACCCAGGACGGGTCGATCCACTATCCCTATGAGAGTATGATCCACTATGGCAGAGAGCCGCGCTGCATTGTGCCGTCTCATTGGCATCTGTATATTGAAATCTTATATTTGCTGTCCGGGACAGCCAAGGTCTATTCGGGGGGTGAAGCATATGTCCTAAGTGAGGGCGATCTAATCCTGATTCATTCCCATGAGACGCATTCGATATATTCTCTGGATCAAGATCTCTCCTATATCGTCGTCAAGTTTGATCCAGAGATTCTATACTCGACTTCCCGAACGTTTTTAGAATCTAAATATATTCTTCCGTTCACCTTGGCTGAGTCTAGCAGTCAGCGTGTCTTCACTGCTTCTGAGATTAGAGATACGCCGATCCCGGACATGATCTGGGAGATTTACAATGAATTCAGCGCCAAGAGCTTTGGCTTTGAGCTTGCCGTCCGGACGCTGATTTGCCGCGTCTTCCTGTGGTTTCTACGGCAGCCTCGTCAACAGCAGCATTGGAATTGGGAAGTGGCACATTCCTTGAATGATAGCGACTACCAGATGCTACAGAAGGTGTTCGAATATATCGACTATAACTATAAGAATGATATTAATGCGCAAACTGCAGCCCGTCTGTGCAATATGAGCTACAGCTATTTCTCCCGAAGGTTCAAGGCCATCATGGGCAAGACTTTCACCAACTATCTGAACTACATCCGCATTACTGAGGCTGAGAAGCTCCTGCTGACGACGGATCAGAGCATGACCGAGATCGCACTGGAGGTCGGCTTCTCAAGCTCGAGCTACTTCATACAGCAGTTCAGACAATACAAGGATATCTCCCCCTACCAATTCCGTAAAAAAGGAAAAGCCTGATACTAAGGGGTATCAGGCTTCAAACTATCGATCTCGTATGGCAAAGCGAAGCAGAATCGGTCGGAAAACCGCCGCATCGTCGGGCCCTAACGAAACTGGACTATACTTGCCCTGCTTCACATTCTAACGGAACTGGGTATCGTTATTTAGCTATATTTGTGTTGCTTCGCATTCTAACGAAACTACGTATCGTTATTCAGTCCCAAAAGCAGTGTTCAGGCCATATTTCTACCAAATAGCGATCTGTAGTTTCGTTAGATTTTTTTACGACTCAATTACGCTCAAATAACGTGTCCCAGTTCCGTTAGCGCACGCTATCAGCACATTTGGCGAACCGCAGACGCTAGATTTCTGGTTTTATCAAATTCGCAAGTAGCTCAACTCTGTTACAGTCTCATAGTAGCAGCGTATGTATCATCACTTTCAAGCCCTTCAGCATCGTCTCATGTGACAGGGAAGGCAAGCTTGGCCTGGCTACGGCCATGTCTTCCGAAGCCGGAAAATGTACAAATCCGCCAACCATCGGCAACTGATGAACACGAATGTAATCAAGCAGAGCGTACATCGTGTTGTTGCAAATAAACGTTCCTGCCGAATAGGAGATCGCAGCCGGAATGCCCTGCTCCCTCATGATATCCACCATCTTGCGCACGGGCAGCAGACTGAACAAACCGTCGGGGCCGTCCAGGCTGATCCTCTCATCATAGGGGCGGCTCCCGTTATTGTCGGTTACGCTGGATTCCTTAGGTACTTCTTTCAAGTTAATGGCGATCTGTTCTGGCGTAATCGAGGTTCGCCCCGATGCCAGCCCACAGCAGATGACCGCATCTGGCCGCAGCACCCGCACTGCCTCAAGCAGCTTGTCCGCACATTCATCAAAGACAACCGGAAGCAGCAAGGTGTGGATCTCAGCCCCGGCAATCTGCTCCTTCCCAATGTCCGTAAGCAGCCTCTCCGTCGGATTTATGGAGTCATCGCCAAAGGCTTCAAACGCCGTGATCAATATGTTCATGTTCTAATTCCTCCTCCCCATAATTCGTAGCATTTCGTTGACCGCCGCCATACGACGGCCAACATGCTTGTGAGCACGATTCAACTCTAACCTTACTAGTATGAAATCACGCTCTCCTTATGTCACTTCGAACTTCAAAGCTTCTCTCTATTTTAGGCATATGCCGCAGCAACTCGCAACTAATCAGAATAATAGGAACAATTGTAAACCATACACTTATTTCTCCGAATTATTAGCCCCCCTCTTATAGGGCATTTATACTCATAAAAAACTCATTTCGGATTGCTCCCTCGCTTAAGAGTTATAAAAGGTGAAATTGTGCGATAACCCAACTCACCGGTTTTTTGTCGTTACAATCTGTAGAGTATAAGTGCTTATATGCAACTATATTAGCTCTTCATGCCATGTATAGAGGAAATAGCTGCTTCTATGCATCTATTCGGATGAACTTCCCCTCGATAGCGACTTAAGCAAACAAATAATTGTATATACGCAGCTATTTCCTACTTAAAAGAGCATTTTACGTGAATAGTTGTATTTCCTACAGTTATTTCTGAAGTGCAGCTTGAAACTGTCTGAGTAGTAGATCTAAACTGTTTACAGCCTACCCCCGTTCCGCATGAGGAGCGAATTCTTCGACAACGGCTTCAGCATCAAGCTTCGACCTCCCCATAAGCAGGGATGCCGCACAGGCTAGAAGAACAGGGATCATTGCCCACACGAAGGTATGAGTAATAGAAGAGGACAAAGCCTCAGAGATAGAGTGAACGGCCTCAGCTGGTATCCGCGATCTGTTCTGTTCTGATAGGAGCATATGCAGATCATCCATCCCCAAGGATTTCGAAAGTGTGTCATTTCCACTGAAGATCGGATTCATCTGCTGCGAGAAGCTATGATTTTGAATCATCCCGAACATCGTAATGCCTAGGGTCATACCCAGCGAACGCAAGAAATTGAAGGTTGAACTGGCTGTTCCCCGCTGCCGATAAGTTAGTCCATGAATACAAGCATTGCTGAGCACCGAGAACGAAGCGCCGATCCCAAGCCCCACCAAGATCATGTACAGCGTTAGCTCCAAGCGAGTAGACTCTGGACTTAGCGTTGTGAGTAAAAATACGCCGCATAGCAATAGAAGAAGCGTACTTAACATGATTGACCGATATGAAAAGCGGATGATTAATTGCCCCCCCACAGTCGCCGTCAATACTGAACCAACCATCATCGGCAAGAGCACCATGCCGGAATTCGTCGCCGTGCCTCCCATGACGCCTTGGACATAAATCGGTATATACACCGATGCGGTGATAAAGGCAGCCCCACTAAAAAATCCGCACACTACACTAGATGAGTAGATTCGATTTTTGAATAAAGCAAACGTAATAATCGGCTCTTTCGCCTTCGTCTCGCAATACAGAAATACGGTTGTAAGTAGTAAAAAGACACCGAGCAGGCTTAATATCTCAATAGAACCCCAGGCTAACTGTTTTCCACCTAATTCAAGTGCGAACATTAGACATACAACTGCCCCAAGCAGAGTAATAGCTCCTGTCCAGTCAATCGGCTGCTTGGAATGCTCATGCGACTCCTTGTAGAACATCATGACCATGAGCAACGCGGCCAGACCTAACGGCAAATTGATGTAGAAAATCCACTGCCAAGCAATATAGTCGGTAATGTAGGCGCCGAGCAGCGGACCAAAAATACTGGAAATCCCGAATACCGCTCCAAAGAGACCGCCCAGCTTGCCGCGCTTCTCCAACGGGACTGTATCGAACATGATCGTAAACGCAATCGGAATCAACGCTCCGCCGCCGATACCTTGAATGGCCCGGTAAATAGCCAACTGTGTAATAGATTGAGCTGTTCCGCACAGCGCTGAACCGATCATGAACAGGATGATCCCGAACATAAAAAATCTTTTTCTCCCGTACATATCCGACAGCTTGCCAAAGATCGGCATACCCGCCATTTCCGCGACCATGTAGGCAGAGGTCACCCAGACAAACTTGTCCATCCCCCCGATCTCGCCAACGATATTCCCCATCGCTGTCGCTACAATTGAATTGTCCATCGACGCCATCAGGATACCTAGCAGCAATGCTGCGATCACTAACGTCATCCGACTTTCTTGATGCTGATTCATTTTACTGACCACTCCATTTCTTATTTCTCTCATTCTCAGGCCTGGTTCCCTGTGGTTCTACGCTGTTATCATAAAAAAAGAAGTATGACAACGGATTGTCATACTTCTCGATAGTTATCGATCATTTTTTGTAAGGTGGTCTGGACTGCGTCTCTTACTTCTACCGGCTCCAACACAATGACTCCATCGCCAAAGCTAAGCAAAATCGGCAATAGCCATTTCGTCAGATCTCTGTTCCTCTGCTCGAACGAAATCTCCAGCGAACCATCTTCATTGAAATGTTTATCCGCTCCCATAAAGAAATCAAGCGCCCGTGCCATACAAGCTGGCGAGAATCGAAGCCTGACATCAAGCGAATCTTGTTCTACACACGCAAAGGGCGGATGGTTGCGTAGCCCGCGAGGATTCGCCGGTTTCGGTGCATGCTTGCGAGCCTGGAAATGCTCTCCGCTAACGACCAGTGACAAAATCCGCGGCAGCTTGAATTCTCGATATCCGCTCCTTATTCTACAAAATGCATATAGATACCACGAATCATAAACATACCCCAGATGCAAAGGCTCGACCGTCCGCTTGATCCGCTCACCCTTGGCGCTCACATACTCAAATTGAACGACCCGTTGTTCGTGAATGGCCTCCCTGATCTCACGCAAAGTCTCGTTATAGGGTCTCCAGCTGCCAATATCTACCGAGAGGCTCGGCTTGACAGTCTGATAGACCGACTGCAGCTTGTGAATCGTCTCCTCAGCTTTATCATCCTCGAAAATAGCGGACATGCTACGCAGCAGCGTCACGATAGAATTTACGTCATGGGTACCAAGCAAACTGCGGTCCATCTTATATTCTTCCATAACCCCGTAACCGCCGTTAACGCCTTGATAGGATATCACCGGGATGCCCGCTGCACAGAGCGTCTCAATATCCCGATAAATGGTCCGCTGGGACACATTATACTTCTCTGCGAGTGCCGAAGCAGATACAATCTCATGATTAAGCAGCATATAAACCATGGAAATGAGCCTTTCCAGTTTCATATCCTATCTCCTTATTACGAATCTCACTTCTAGACTTCCCTGTTGTGATGAAGCTCGAGTCCAGCCCTTAGCCCTTCAACATCCAGCCCATCGACAGCAAAAGCTTGACGCACCAGCTCTGGTGCGACGAACTCGTCATATTTGCCCAAGTATGGTGCTTCATCAGGTCCAAGCAACATGGACGGATCTGTGCAAGAACCACATTCGAGCATGATCTGATCCAATAGCGCCTGACTGTCCGCTTGGCCAGCCACCACGAAATAATACGGCTCCATCGGCACGATGGAACGGAGCGACAGACGCTGGGAGAGATTATTTTTGAGCAGCCGCTCTAGGGTGCGGAACTGTTTGCTGCCAACCCACGGCAAAATGAACAACGAATCGCCGCCAGCTGGAATGACCGCTGATCTCAGCAGTCCGCTCTCCTTCGCCAGACGACGAGCCTGCTCAAACCGATTGACGGCCTGCGGGGATAGATACGGATAGATCGTGCTATCCGCCAACACCTCACGCATTTTCCGCAGCACTAACGTATGAATGTCCCCGCCAGCCCCGAGCCACAGCGTATCGACTTTGCCTAAAGCCTCTTTGACGTATACCGCCTTATGCTTGGTGTCCACCTCAGTAACCTTCCACAGCTTGCCTGCCAACGAGAAGCAGTATCCGGGCGGCGGCACGGTCGTAATCGAGCCAATTTCCTCCGTTCCGTTGTATACGGCATGTTCCTCGTCATCCTTGAACACGGCGTAGAAACGGAAGTTGTTTACGATCTTCTCACCCGTAAGACCGATAATGAGAGTCTGCTGCTCGGTCCACTGTATGTGATCCGTCTGCAGCAAGTAATTCAGAAAGACTTTGTACGTTTCCGGGGAAATAAGGCGAAAAGACGGCAGCGATAGCACATCGGATGCCAGTTCGGCAGGCGTCGCTTCGCCTCTACTCTTCAATATACTCATCGTCTGATGGTATAGAAGACCGATCGGCATTTGCCGAATATCCAGCGGCTCTACCCAACGATCGCGAACGTACAGCTCGATGACAGCAATCGCCCGCAGCAGCATCCACGGCATGCGCGCCGGCAGCATCGCATCTTCGTCCTCTTCCTCCGGACAGACGAACAGCATCTCGGAGGCCGCATCTCCGCGCCTCCCAGATCGGCCTAGCCGCTGTACGAAGCTGGAGGCGCTATAAGGTGCGCCTAGTTGAACGACCCGTTCCAGCTCCCCCAAGTCAATGCCCAGCTCCAGCGTCACGGTTGCAGCGGCAACAGCTGGGCCAGGCTTATCCTTCAGCGCAGCCTCCGCTTCTTCGCGCAGCATTGCAGAGATGCTGCCATGATGCACGTAGAACACATCCGGCTGATGGCGATGCGCCGCAACTCTGCGCAGCTCCAGCGTCGTCAATTCCGCATCGGAACGGCTATTGGTGAATACTAACGCCTTCTTCAAATGTGTACTGTCATAGATGAAGTTGTAATAGGCCTTGCGGGCATTCTGCAAATGCTCGGCCTGCTCCTCGTCCCGCGCATCTGGGAACGAGAAATGCTCGACCCGCAGCCGCAGCTTGCGTCCGCCAGGCACGGAGACAGCGTCAACCGGCTGCTTGCTTCCAGCACCAAGCCAGGCCTTCGCTGCTTCATAGTCACTTAGCGTTGCGGACAAGCCGACACGTCTTGGTGAGCATCTCGCCATTCTCTCAATTCGTGTGATCTGGCTCAACACCTGGATGCCCCGATCCACGCCCATAAAGGCATGAACCTCGTCGATGATGATATATCTGAGATCATGGAACAAAGCGGGGATCGCATTCGGCCGATTCATCAGCAGCCCTTCCAGCGATTCCGGCGTAATCTGCAATACACCCGATGGGTTACGCATCAGCTTGCTCTTCTCTGTCTGCGAGACATCGCCATGCCAATGCCAAGCGGGAATATTGCCATCCCGAAGCAACTCTTTGATCCGTTCAAACTGGTCATTGATTAGCGCCTTCAAAGGGCCAATATATAAAATACCTACAGATGCGGATGGACGCTCATGCAGCTCGGTTAAGGCCGGAAAAAAAGCCGCTTCCGTCTTCCCCGACGCCGTTCCTGCTGCAATCAGCATATGGTGCGACGTGTCCATACAAATTTTAAGCGCTTCTACCTGAGCCGGACGAAGCGTCTGCCATCTTTTTCGGTAAATAAACTCCTGAATAAATGGCGCCAAGCGGTAAAATAGCTGATTTTCCCCGCCGCTCATAATTCAAACTCCGCCAGAAAATCATCCAGTTCGTCCTTCTGTTCCCCTGCACCCGGCGTATGTTCCGCACTTCGCTCACCAAGCAACTGGCTGAACGAAGCCTCTGGATTCTGATGTAGGGTATGCAGCAAATCCATGAAATCACGCACGACTTCACGCGGTGTTAACAGCTCGTCCGCTCCCATTCTGCCTACAGCCATCTCCATAAATTGAATCAAATCCGCATCCGTTAAGGTCGGAGTATAACCAAAATGCAAACCATGGATTTGCCGCAGCTTCTGCAGCAGAATCAAAATCTCTTCATGCGAGAGCATCTCCAGCTTGAGAATCGGGCCCGTGTAGTTGCGGTAGCCACCCCCCGCAAATCGGCCTTCTACCAGACGGGAGCGCAAAGCCTCATAGCTGAATAGACCGCGCCGTTCGTCCTCGACAAACTGGGGCGTACCGCCCAGAAAAATGCCGAGATGCTCCGCTTTGCCCTGCATCGTGTCGTTAAACATGGTCAACAGCTTTTCATAGTTGCTCGTACGAGCAATGCTGTTCGAAATCTTATATAAATTCACGCCCTCGTCGATAAACAGCAGCAGTCCCTGGTATCCAATCGCCGCCACAAATTCCGACCACAGCTTGATATAGTCATACCAGTTGTCATCATCGATAATGACGCTCACATCCAGCTCTTTTCGCGCTTCGGTCTTCGTCGGGAACTCGCCGCGCAGCCAGCGCAGAGCTGCCTGCTTCTGCCCGTCCTCCCCGAGCTTATGCCCGTTCCAATAGGCCGCCAGTACGCGGGCGAAATCAAAGCCGTGCACCAGGTTCTGCATTTGCGCCGTAACTGTGAAAATCCGCTGCTCCACGGCCTCGGTTAATGCCGGATCGCCAGGGCGCAAGCCTTCGTCTTTCATAGCCTCCTGCTGAATCGTAGTAATCCACTTCTGCAGGACGGATTCCAACGCTCCCCCGTCCGGTCGCGTACGCGTCGAAAGATGCGTCATCAGCTCACGGTAGGTGGCTAAGCCTTGCCCTTTCGTACCGACCAGACGGCGTTCGGGCGATAAATCGGCGTCGGCCGTTACGAAGTCGCGGTCGAGCGCATAATTGCGGATTGTTTGCAGCAGGAAGCTCTTGCCGCTGCCATAGCGCCCGGTGATCAATCTCATGGCCGCTCCGCCAGCGCCGATGTTGTCCATGTCGCGCAAAATAGCTTCGACCTCAGCCTTCCGCCCCACCGCGATATGCTCTAAGCCGATTCTCGGTACTACACCCGCAGTCAATGAATTAATCAGCGCGGTTGTCAGCCGCTTCGGTATTTTGATATCTGTCATTCCACTCCACCTCGTCCATTTTGCCGTAATAATGCAAAATAATCTATATAATCTTCAACGATAGATTCACCGTCCACCACCAAATCTCCGATCGTCTCCATCGCCAGCTCGTTAATTTCATCGAGCAGCAGCGCTGGCATGGTTCCATATTTTTCGGCAATTTCATTCAGCCGTCCGCTTCTCTCTTGTATCGCATACAATGCTTCGAGATGGGCCTGTCCAAGCTGCCCCACGAACAGCAGCCAATCTTCATCCAGGCCGGAAGTGTCCCAGACGATCTCCCGATCGGAGTCTGTATAGGATGCAATATCTTGCACATCCACCTGTTCCTGCTCTAGCGCTTCTTCCACTTCGGACTCCATATTCTGTGCTACATCCTCTACCATCAGTTCATCCTCGACGGTCAGCATGCTTCGCACTTCTTCACTATCCTTCTGCAGTGTAGCCAGTCGTTCGGGATCGATAGAGATCACAGGACGAGTAGGCTTGATTGCTTCTATATATTCCTTCTCCAGGAAACGCTCGATCAACATCTGCGTCTCCTTCAGCAGTGAAATACCACGCAGTCGCCCTTTGAAGTGGTGGAGCTCGCGCAGTTTATTTTCGGTACATCGGATCAATTGGGTGATGTAATAACGAAGCGGCGGACATTTCCGCAATTGGAAAATACGAAGTGGCAGTGTTCTCCCATATAACTCAGCATCATAAACGGCACTGCGGAACAAATAACGCTCGATCGTCTTTCCATTTCCTTTATAGAAGGTATCGATTAGATTTTTACCGGTTGTCTTCCGCAAATAGGAATCGACCAGTGCCACCACCTTCGGCACATAATCCTCCATAAGTGCGCGTCCCCCGCTTATGTAAAACTTACTGCGCTGCAAGTCATAATCCGAGAACGTTAATATGTGCTCCAACTGCAGCTTGGAAGGCTCATTCTCCAAAATTCTCTTTAATTCCAGATCGTACAGCTCCCCGGATTTCGCACTAGAGGATCGCATAACAATATCCATTAATGGCAGGTCTAGCTTATGCAATAGCACAAAATCACAGACCCATTCCGCTATATAGTTGCTTAGCTTCGGGAACATCGATTGGTAAGCGTTCCATAATTCCATGAGCTGATTATAGCCTTGTTCCGGATCCTCCCAGCCAACGCCCTGAATCAGTTCATATAGATAGACAAAAATATAGGATAGGTCCGTAAATGGATACCGTCCCTGCCTCAACTCGCTGCGCCAGTAAAAATACCAGCTCTGCTGAGCTTCATCCATCTGCTCGAAGGTAGGCCAATAGCTCATGAACGGCATATAGAGAGACGGCTCTCCTTCCCGCTGTTCCCATTCCTTAGCTTGCTTCACAAATCTACGTTCTCTCGTAAGCTCTTGCACAGACAGAGAGGCCCCTTGAACAGGTTGATCCTTCCGTTCAGGTATGATCATTTGCTGCAATGAGCCGCTCTGCTCTTGAGCTTCACTTATATCTATTTCCGCAAAGTCTAATGATTTGTTATATGAATCCATGGAACTCCCATCACCATTCATCCCATTTTGTTCTCGTCTCAAAACTCTCTGATATGATCATAACATTTTTATCGACGCTAGAACACACGTTCTATAAACTTGTATTAAATTTTCTGGGGCGACAAATAACTGAATGATCCTGTCTTTTAGTTCCGCTCCCATATAAATGAAAGCCCACAAGAAGCCTTATCAGCATCCAGCGGGCTCAGCGTGTAAAATTAATCTACTGCTCTTCCATGCACAGTATTAACCTTATCCCAGCCGACATTATATCTCGAATGAATAGTTACGGCATCATCAATAAAGTGAACCTCTAGTGTGACACGGAAAGGAGTCTCAATCGCCTGCAGCGTCAATACAAGCTCGGCTTCCGATTTCCAAGTGAAGCTGCCAGCGATGCGAGTATCTTTACCTTCTATAGTTATCGTCGATTCGGATAGCCAATGCTCCCGTCCCAATATGATGCTATCTTCACATTCCAGCTTCAACGTCAGCCGTGCAGAATCTGTATCGAATTCGATACAGAAGTCCTTCAACGGGAACGGAGCTTGCTCCATCTGATCCTGTTCGATTTCGTATCTTTTCCCACTGACTTGGGCTTCCAGCATCGATTCGCTTCTGAGCTGTGGAACCTCAAGTTGCAACTTGGCAAGATATTCGCTCAGCGCGACCGAGCTCTCATCTGTCACAACTGGATCAGGCAGGAAGCCAGGCAATAGATGATCCCAGACGCTGTTCAATATGACCTGCATGTCACCTGTACCTGCCGTGATGGCAATAACAGCATCCTGCTCCGGCATGACGATACAGAACTGGCCAAAGGCGCCGTCTCCGCGATAGATCTCATGGCGGCAGCGCCAGAATTGATATCCGTAGCCTTGCGCCCAGTCGCTGTCACCGCCGTCGCCATTGGAGATTTGCTTGCTGGTCGCCTCATTGACCCACTCCTCATCAATGATCCGCACACCGTTCCAGAGCCCCTTCTGCAAATATAATTGGCCGAATTTAGCGATATCTTCCGTCGTAACATTTAGTCCAAAACCACCCGTATTTATCCCTCGTGGGCAAATATCCCATGTCGGATTCTCAATACAAAGCGGTTCGAACAACCGAGGGGTTAAGTAATCAATCAGAGTTCGTCCCGAGACCTTCTGCAGAATTGCAGACAGCATATATGTAGCCCCGGTATTATACAGAAAATGAGTCCCCGGCTCATGCGGTACAGGCAGTTCAAGAAAAGCTCTGACCCAATTGCCATCCTCTGCTGCAATCAGAGCATCCATCGTATCTTGATCATGTCCTGTTCCCATCATTAGCAGATGGCGGATTTGCATCGCGGCGAGATGTTCAGAAACGTCCCCCGGCAGATCATCAGGGAAAAATGAAACAACCGTGTCATCCAACGTTATGATACCTTCGTGAACGGCCATACCAATTGCCGTCGAGGTGAAGCTTTTACTCAATGAGAATAGCATATGAGGCAGCTCTGGCGTATAGGGAGCCCACCAGCCTTCTGCAGCTACCTGACCATGTCGCAGCAGCATGAAGCTGTGCAGTTCGCTCTCATGCTTCCTCACATCATCCAGAAAAGCAATGACTTGCTTCGCCACTATTCCCACTTGTTCCGGCGTAGCCCTCGGTAATGATCTCTTCGTCATTTGCATCCGTTCGTCTCTCCTCTTGGGTACGATTAGCCTAACCCATCAAATGTATGAACCTAATATAATACATCCAATCATTACCATTATACCTTCTCTTCCTAATCTATCCTATTACAATTCATATCGTGCATTGGCTCCCGTTTTAGGAAAACTTCTATTGAACAGATGCTGCCTGTATAATAAACTGAGCTTAATATCATCGGCCCAGGATTTGATTATCAAAAACTGAGCATAGATATCAAACAGACCTCAAAAGGATAGGATAAAACTTATGAAATCTGCTTACACCGTGAAATCATTTAATTTTCTTTTTTTTGCTCTATTGTCCATGTTCATACCGTTCCTGCCTCTCTATTTCAGCGACCGAGGGCTGAGCGAGACGCAGATCGGCACCATTATCGGCATCGGCGGCTTCATCACCCTGATTGCCCAACCGCTGTGGGGCATGATCAGCGATCGACTACGCACCATCCGTAAAGTCCTGTTGCTTCTTGTAATCTGTTGTACGGTAACTGGCTATTCCCTATACAGTACAGATAGCTACCCTCTGATCCTGTTATTTGTCATGCTGACTTATTTCTTTCTGATGCCGATTGATCCACTGACGGAAAGCTTGAATTTCCGCGTGGCTGAATCCGAAGGAATCAGCTATGGTTCATTACGAACTTATGGTGCATTAGGCTATGCGGTGATGTCGCTCGCCGCAGGATTCCTGATGACAGAATACGGTTCACGTAGTCTGGGCATCACATTCGCAGCGCTTGGACTCATCAGCCTGGTTGTTGCCTTCTTGATGCCAGATGCTCCGGTGTCGGGCAAGCCGCTGACGATCAAGAGCCTGAAAAATTTCCTGAGCAACAAGGAGACGCTTCTCTTCCTTATTCTCGTGTTTATAAGTTCCATCCCAGCTCGGATGAATGACACCTATCTGGGGCTGTACATTAAAGATCTAGGTGGAAAACCCGACTTGCTTGGGCTGGCATGGTTCCTGGCGGCGGGAAGCGAAATTCTGGTATTCTCGTTAAGCTCCTGGTGGCTGCGCAAGAATAAGGAACTGGCCCTCATCGCTTTAGCCGGGGCGTTCTATTTCATTCGCTTCTTCATCTCGGCCTGGATCAAGGACCCCAATTGGCTCGCATATATCCAGCTTCTGCAGATATTCACGTTCCCTATATTCTACACCGCGGCGATTCAATATTTATACAGCATCGTGCCTGTAGAGTGGAGGGCGACAGGCCAGACCGTACTGGCACTGCTCTTCTTCGGTGTATCCGGCATCATTGCCTCCTTCGCTGGTGGGGCGCTATACCAAGCTCTCGGCGGTCATACGATGTACCTGACGATCTCCGCGCTGTCGCTTATCGGAATGCTGTTCGGTCTCGTACTCTACCGCAAGTACGGCCGAAATAAATCCGAAGAAGCATCTTCATAAACAATAGAGCTACAAACAGAGACTAAAAAGACGGGTACTCCCGGTTCATCCGGAAAGGACCCGTCTTTATATGCTTTACAATCCTCTCGATAACATCACCTAATGGAACTCTACATCGACCCTTTTCCGATGATCTCCATCAATCTTGTGCATCCGCACTTCCAATACTCCGTTCTTGTAGCTGGCTTTGACATTCTCAGGGGCTACATTAGCCGGCAGTGTAACCAGACGGTGGAACCGCCCGGAATAACGTTCTCGCCGATGCATATGCTCCTCCTTGACTTCATTCGTCTTGTTCACAGAACCGCTAATGGACAGAACGTTCCGATCCACTTCAATCGTTACATCTTCTTTCTTCTCCAATCCGGGAATGTCGCAAGCAGCAATGACTTCATCGCCTTTCTCGTAAACGTCCACATTCATCTGGCCAAAATGCTGTGGCATCCCCTTCATAGACGGGAAATCATGGGTAAAGAATTGATCCATCTCGCGGCGTATGTTATCCAAATGACGGAACGGTTCATATGGCACTAATGGCATCAGATTTTCCTCCTTGGTCTAATTCGGCATTTTCGCCATTATTGTTGCCGAAGTCCCGTAAAATATCCACAAATAGACACCATAGATTCCACTTGGCTATAGTTTGCGGTATTTTTTCAAAGCTATAATATTTAAAACAATAAACAGAGCTGCGAACAGCACAAGTACCGCTAGATCCACTGCAATGTCTGCGAACCCCAAACCTTTGTACATCACGCTCTTCAAGGCGTCAGCCCCGTAATACAGTGGCATAATTCTAGCGAGCGCCTGTACCCAGGCATCCATATGCTCCAACGGAAAAATACCAGCAAAGAAGATCTGTGGAATGATGACAAGCGGGATGAACTGTACCATTTGGAACTCCGAGGCAGCGAAGGTGGACAACAGAATCCCCAGCGACAATGCCACAAAGGCCAGCAGCAGGTTGGTCAACAGTACATACCAGATCGATCCGGCCATATTCATGCCAAGAACCATCGTTGAGTATAGAACGACAATTACCGTTTGGACAAAAGCGAAGATCCCGTAACCTGCCAGATACCCGGTTATTACTTCTCCCCTTCGCACCGGAGTAGACATTAATCGTTCCAAAGTTCCTGTCGTTCGTTCACGCAGGAGGCCAATCCCGGAAATTAAGAACACGAAGAAGAAGACAAAGAAGCCGATCAGAATGGGACTTAGTGTATCAAAAAAGGTCGTATCCGCGCTGCCATATACATACTCTATCGTGAGTTCAGGCTTAGCCATTGGAGCTCCTCCGCCTTGCTGAACCGCTGCGGTAAAAGCTTCCATCGCTTGGCCGATCTTCATTTGCAGCGCTTTGGATTGGGATGGATCGCTATTTCCCAGAATAAGATGAATCTGTCCATTTTGAAATTCAAGGATCGCATCCAGCTTATCTCGGACTACGGTATCCCGATTTGCTGTGTCATAGGTCGTAATCTCAAGTCCCTGCTGCTCGAGAACCGCAGTCCATTGTGAAGGAAGACCGACGGCGCCAATGTTTGCATCAGCCGCATTGCCCGTGTGATTGAATAAATAATGCATTAGCGTCAGGACTAGCAGTGGTGCCAAGAACAGCAAGGCCAACGTCCTCTTATCCCGCAGCATCTGTTCGCAGATTCTTCTGATCAGCGCCTTGATTCTCATGCTGTACCGCCCCCTGCCCGCAAGAATACTTCCTCTAAGTTTGCCACATCATACTGCTGCTTGAGTTGCTCTGGCGTACCGTTAGCCAGTATGGTTCCTTCGCGAACCATCGCCAGCTGATCACACTTATCCGCTTCGTCCATCACATGTGTCGTCACAATGATTGTCTTGTGTTCAGAAGTCTTCAGGCGGACAAGCTCCTTCCAGATCGACTGCCTCAGCTCCGGATCAATACCAACCGTTGGTTCATCCAGGATCAGCACGGAAGGATCATGCAGTAATGCAATCGCCAGCGATAATCTACGTTTCATCCCTCCGGAATAGACGGCCACTTTTCTCCCTAATTCATCCGTGAGACCCACCAGATCCGCTGCATAGGCGATTCGCTGCTTCTGTTCAGCCCGAGTCATTTTGAACATGGAAGCGAAAAACCTCAGATTCTCCTCCGCTGTAAGTTCACCATATAAAGCATCCGATTGCGCCATATAACCGATCTGCTGAAGCATTGAGAGACTGGGCATGCTCGTCTCCAGTACTCGAACTTCTCCTTCATCCGGTAGTTCCATACCGACCATCATTTTAACAAGCGTCGTCTTGCCAGCACCGGAAGGGCCGATCAACCCGTATATTTGACCCTTTTTCATCTGAAGATCCACTTTGTTCAGCACGGTCTTTGAGCCGAAGCTCTTGCTGACCTGCTGCACTTTGACGGTAGCCTCCATCTTTTCTGCCTCCTAAACAAATGAACACTGCGTTGATTATCTTCTGCGATTTAATTATAATCAATGCATATTTCAACTACAATAAACAGAATTCCTGGAAGTGATCATTATCCCGCATTTATGAATAAATGTTAATTAGAACTGGAGGAATGAATCATGGAATCATCAAGAGACCGGCGGGTTATCCGGACAAAGGCCATTATTCGCACCGCATTCACCAATTTAATCGAAGAGAAAGGCTTTGATGCGCTGACCGTGAAGGATATTACGACCCGAGCGGAGATTAATCGTGGGACCTTCTATCTGCATTACCGCGATAAATATGATCTTCTGGAGCAAAATGAGCAAGAACTGATCCAGGGCCTGATCGGGATCCTAAGTACGATGCAGCCTGTGATAGATATCGAGCAAGTTCTGCCGCAAATTGTGAGAGTATTTGAATATTTAGGCGAGCATGCCGACTTCCTGAAGACGATTCTCGGTCCCAAGGGAGACCCTTCTTTCCATGCACTACTTAGAAAAATGATGTCCGAGCATTTATTCGAGAAAAATGTGGTTCCATTCATTCGCAAAGAAAATGCGTTGGTTCCGATAAATTATCTGGTCTCTTATATTGCCTCTGCTCACTTCGGCATTATTCAGGAATGGTTGATGCAAGGGCGCCAGGAGTCGCCGCAGGAAATCGCGTCAATTATATTCAAGCTGTCCGCTCTTGGTCCTCTATATGCTGCAGGTGTGGTTAAAGATTCCAAGCAAGTTACTGATCGGAGGTAAGTCGCGATGAATAAGCAGAAGCTGATCCGAAAATTTGATAAACAGTCGGCATTATATGAGGAAAATACGCGCAAACGGATGCTTAAAGAGTGGCGGCAGCAGCTTATTGAGGGTGTCTATGGAGACGTGCTGGAGATCGCCGTCGGCACAGGGGCTAACTTTCCGTATTATGATATGACTAGCATTCGTCTGACCGCGGCGGACTTCAGCCCAATGATGCTTAAGCGTGCATCCGGAATCGCAGATGAACTGCAAATGCAGGTCAATTTCATTGAGAGCGATATAGAAAAATTGCAGTTTCCTGAGCAATCCTTCGATGGCATTGTATCTACCCTCTCCTTATGTGGCTATGATGATCCGTTAAAAGTCCTCCGCAATATTAAGCGATGGTGCCGGCCTGACGGACAGATTCGCCTGATGGAACATGGGCTTGGAAGCAATATCTTATTGCAATCGGCCCAGCACGTTGTCAATCCAATTGCTCGCAAAATTTCCGGCTGCCACTGGAATCGCGACATCGTACAAATGGTCAAGGATTCCGGGCTTCAAATCGAACGAATAGAGCGTCATTGGGGTGGTATGATTCATCTGATTTGGGCGCGAACTTGACTCATGCATTTATTGAAGCCTGATCTCTATAAAAAAAGCTCAAGTCCACTTGCAGACCTGAGCTTATTTATTATTTCAGTTCACAAAACGCCCGATAAAGCGGGCCACTACTTTCTCATATTGCTCCGGATTCACGCGGTATGCTTCAGCATGTCCCGCTCCCGGAACGATGTACAGTTCTTTCTCCACCGGACTGTTCTTATAAACGGTATGTACCATGTCCGTTGGAACAAACGTGTCATTATCGCCATGAATGAACAGTGTTGGGGTCTGCGACTTCCTCACTTGCTTCAAGGCAGACGCCTCTCCGAAGAAGTATCCGGCTCGCAGCTTTGTTAACAGGCTAGTGGCGTGCAGTATCGGGAATGCGGGCAGATGATACATCCGCTTCAATTGGAAAGACAGCTCATCCTTCACCGACGTATAACCGCAATCCTCCACAACCGCCTTCACATTAGCGGGCAGCTTCTCCCCGCTCGTCATCATCACTGTAGCCCCACCCATCGATACACCATGCAGGACGATCTGTGTATCCGCTCCATTTACGTCGATAGCGCGCTGAATCCACTTCAGATAATCCTTGCGCTCCGGCCAGCCAAAGCCAATATAATTGCCCCCGCTCTGCCCATGAGCTCTGCCATCTGGAAGCAGGATATTATAACCCAGCCGCTCATAGTACAGCTTGGCGAAGCCGCTCATCTCCATAGCACTCCCTGAATAGCCATGCGCGATGATCGCCGTCTTGGTTGAATGCTCGCGAGCCGCCAAATAATAAGCATGAAGGTGAATCCCGTCAACCGAATCCATTTCCCAGACCTCGAACCTCTGATTCTTCCACCATTCCCGATCCTCATTCAGGAACTCGTTGGCGGCTTCTGATAGAACACTCGGCTGCAAGTCCGGACTATCGTTCATGAATTCCTTCGTCGTCCGTGCAATTGCAACACGATAGAAATAGAAGCTGGTAATGGTAAATAGGATCAATAATAATACAATAATGGCTACAATTACGATAGTCATCCTGTCTTTGAATCGCTCCCTAATTGAAGTAATACGACGAATAGGGCTTCATCGTGGCTACTTAAATATAACAAAGATTATAGGGAGCATTCAATGTTAGCCTTAGCCTTCTAGGTTCGCCGATCGCACGCGCTTCTTCGATCTTAGCCCAAACTGAATAACGCAGTACAACAATAAGAACAAGATCATAAATCCGGCTGAATAGCGATACATTACGGAATAGTTGCTAAATGAAGCGATAAGGCCCAGAATAATTGAGCCAATGGCGACCCCAAAATCCGTTGAATTATAGAACATGCTATTGGCTGTTCCATATTGCTCCGGTGTAGAGGTGCGGATCATCCAAGCCTGAAGCGTCGGTTGAATCGCGCCGAAGCCGAGCCCGTATAACAGAGCGGATACGATCAATAGCGGCAATGACCTTGTATAAGACAGTACCATCATACTAGCCACGACAAAGATCGCTGCTGGAACGAGAACTGCCGCATGCCCTCTACGGTCAAAGAGCCGACCCGATATAGGGCGAACAATGACGATGGTAATCACGTTGAACAGGAAGAACAAACCGACCTGTTCCAGATGAATAAACTGACCGAACAATGCGATGAATCCAAGCAGACCGCTATAGGTAATGCATAGAATTGCATTCAGTAGAGCGGGAAACCACATTTTATGATTGAACTTCGGTTTGACATGCTTGCCACTGGGCTGCTTGGCGGCCTTATTCTGGCCGTGCACAGACGGTTTTGATACTGCACGGGAGAACAGTAAAATGGGCAGGATCAAGACGACGGTAAGTGTAGCTACGATCGTTAACTTACTAAATCCGTATGCACTCATAACGTTCAATCCTACCATCGGCCCGAATGACATAGCTAAACTGCTCGATAAACCAAAATACCCGATGCCCTCTCCCATACGACTGACCGGGATGATCTGCGATGCTAGGGTTGGTAATATCGTACTAGATATCCCGAAGCCCAGACCAAAGCCTACGCGCATCGTTAGCAAGCCGCCAACGCTTTCAGCCAGCGAATAAATGCCGGTCGTTATCGTTGCGATAATGAGTCCAACGTAGAGCAGCTTATCGCGTGGCACACTTTTGATGAGCCCAGCCGTCAGAAACCTCGCTATAATCGCTGATGCAGCGAATACGCTTGTCACCAGACTGACTTGAAAATCACCCGCATGAAATTCATTTTTCACGTATGCCGGAAAAGTAGACAACAACATCTGCAAATTCAAGAACATTAAAAAAGAACAAATCGTTAACGAAATAAAGGATTTCGTCCACAATCGTTCCTGGTCTTCCAGTAGCATGATCTCTCCCACTTTCTCTATTTAAAAATCCTTGTTAACTCCGCTGAAGTGATGATCAATACGATGAAGAAGCTCCATCATCACCTCGTACTCCTGTTCAGTTACACATTCCAGAAGTTCACTTCTCATTTCTTGTTCATAGCCTTTGCCAGCCTCAATGATTGGCTTAGCCTTGTCTGTGCTGAACACCAGATAGGAACGTCGATCTTGCTTGCCCTTTTGCTTGTAAACAAGCCCCTTGCTCTCCAGTTGATCCAGAATACGTGTCGTCGTAGGATGGTCCTTGCTCGTCCGTTCGGCAATCTCCTTCTGTATCAGCCCTTCAGCGCTATCAACCTCGAGCAGTACCGACCACTGCTCTGGAGTGATATCGAATGGCTTCAAGCGATGCTGCAAGTACATCGACAATTTGCGATAAGTCACGCCCATCGTGAAACCTAAGGTAGGAATAATCTCCTGCCCGGCCTTTGTTGGCATCCCGGTCACCTCATATTCAATCATTTAATTGTTATAACAACTATATGATAAACAACTATTCCTTGTCAATGGAAGTTATGTTCAGGAAAATAATTCAAAAACCCCGTCGCTTTACAAAAAAGCGACGGGGCTTAAACTCCCGATATCGGTCTCATTATTGTTCGTCACTCGAGTCCGATTCTACATAATATTTCAATTGGGACAGCTTGTTATCCCAGAAGCGGTCGAAGTACGATAGCCAACGCTTCAACTCAAATAACGGGTCTGTATTCAAGCGGTAGCGAGTCTCTCGGCCGACCTTCCGTTCCTGAACCAGCCCCGCATCAGCCAAAACATGAAGATGTTTGGAGACTGCTGTACGGCTCATCGCAAAGTGCCCGGTCAGTTCTTTCAAGGGCAGCTCTTGATCCCCCAAGATGCTAAGTAATTCGCGGCGAGTCGGATCAGCGATGGCCTGAAAGACATCCTGCTTATTCCTGGCCGCTTCCATCATTACGCCTCAAGATGCGTCTTCAGCTTGATAACCAGACCGCTCCAGCCACCGTCCATATTGCCGCGAATCACGGTATGTGGCTGTCCGAATTCTGTTACCTGGTCCGCACTCCAGCCACTATGAATCACCGTTACTTCCGTCTGCTCTTCTCTGTCCGCCAATTCAAAAGTCAGTGTCCAATCCTTGCCCCAATTGAAGGATAGACGATTCGGCTCCTCTACTAAAGTCACTTTGCAAGGTGAAAGTCCGAACGGTCCTGCGTTCAATTGGAACTCATGCCCTACGACCGCTTCAAGATCATTAGGCATGAACCAGGCAGACAGCCCGTCTGCTGTAGAAACGGCGCTCCATACTTTGTTGATCGGGGCATTTACCAAAACGGAATGGCGAATATCCGGCAATTTCTGATCCATATTGTTGTCCATATAAAATCTATAACTCCTTTCAAATTAGGAAACTGTTTGGTTTCTAATTGGCATTATACGAAACCAATAGGTTTCGTGTCAAATTCCAAAAAAAGGCCGCATCCTTCATCAGTAGGATACGGCCTTAACAAACAATTTATTAATACACTCCGCGAATATGCTCTGCTACTTCGTTCTCGTAATACCTACGCAGACGTTCCAGTTCCTCCGGGCTGAATGATTGCACATTCAAAGTGCCCAAATTATCTTCAACCTGCTTCACATTCTTGAAGCCAGGAATCACGCAGCTGACTTCTTGGTGATCAAGAATCCAGCGCATGGAAGCACGGGCCATGTCCCCCCGTCCTTCAGCAATCCAGGATAGGCCATCCGCAAGCTCTACCCCTTTTGCGAATGGTAAGCCAGCGAAGGTCTCGCCAACGTTAAAAGCCTCGCCATTCGCGTTGAAATTGCGATGGTCATTAGAGCTGAATGTCGTATCTGCCTTGAATTTTCCAGTCAACAATCCGCTTGCCAGTGGAAGGCGAACAAGCAGTCCAACTCCGGCTTTATGGGCTGCTGAGAACAGTTCTTCTGCAGGTTTTTGACGGAAAAGATTAAAGATGACCTGCAAGGCGGACACGCCAGGAACGTCTACACAGTAGAGTCCCTCTCCAACAGTCTCTACACTGACGCCGTAGTGTCTGATTTTGCCTTCAGCTTTAAGCTTGTCCAACACTTCGAAGACTCGTCCATCTTTAAGAATCGCAAATGGAGGGCAGTGAATTTGATACAGATCAATCCGCTCCCGCTGCAGCCGCTTCAGACTATTCTCACAGAAGCTACGGATCGATGCCTCTGAATAAGTGTTCAGGTCATGAATATCACCAGCACGGCAAAATTTCGTCGCAATATGAATCTTATCTTCTTTGCCCTTCGTCGCTTTGGCAAGCAGTTCTTCAGCATGTCCACCGCCGTATACGTCTGCGGTATCGAAGAAATTGACTCCTTGCTCCATCGCTGTCTCCAAGCCGCGGAGAGCATCCGAATCATTGGAACTTCCCCAGTCTCCTCCAATTCCCCAGGTTCCGAAGCTTACTTCACTGACTTCCAAATCGGTATTGCCCAATTGCCGGTATTTCATCGGTAACTCCTCCCCTAATCTATCGATATCAGAGAGCTTGTCCGTGAACGCGCTCCCACACAGTAATCATATCCAGTTTATATAAAAAAACGCTTTCATTCAAGCCAAATAATTATCCCTCATGGCTGCCCTGTCTTCCAGCATAATAAGGCTCTCCTGGATCAAGATCGATCACGACACGGCGAGGTTCTACCAGGGAGTATTGATGCTCGCACCGCCAACGCATATCTTCGCTAATCCCAATCGTCTCTCCGTCCTTAATGATATCGCCCTGATTATATAGATAGTAAGCGATATTCCCCAGTTGCTCAGCAACCTCATTGGGTTCCAGATCAAAATAATGACATTGCACGTCGGGAATCCCCAGCGCGGCCAGTCCCACCGAATCCATGAGTCCCTCTGCTCTTCCGCTGCCAGTCCCTTCCACATTATAGAACCGTATATTTAACGCACCGTATAGTAGGTTCCCTTGCTCTACAGCAGACAGGTATTCGTTAGGCTCAAGCAACTTATCGCTCTCACGGAAGTATATCGCGTCACAAGGACAGGCCTCCAGAACTGCACGAAGCGCACCGCTAAACAGCTGTAGTCGTGATTGTGGCGTAAGTCCCGCAGCCATCATGTCTACCAATAGCAGAGTATGATTGCATTGTTCCAAGGTTTCAGCGGCTTCCTGCCAATGCCAGGACTGCTGCAGCGCTGTGTTGTAATTCTCAGTCGGGCGATGCTCAATATTCATCAAGCTGGTCTGGGCCGGGAGCTCTCCTTCCGTATATTGAAGCATATAGTTAAGATGGAAGAAGTGCAGCATTGTTCCCTCATATTCTTCATTAGCCTCCCACACAGCAAGCTCCTCAGCCGCGGATTCTTCCTCTTCCGGCATGCTTGTCCTGCCTGTGTAGAGCTCCATTTTCTTATAAAGTAAATCCCGGTCCAGCTTCGGCTCCTGCTTGTACTTCAGTTCAACAGCATAGACACGTGCGAAGCCAAAATCGTTCTCTTCATTCAGCATTTCATTCATATCAGTCATTTCATTCATATCATTCATCTCCTTATATCATTCATTTATTGCAACTATTCTACGTCCATGTTCGCAGCCTAGCTCCCCTTCACTCTCTCATCAGATACAGTGCAATGATCCAGCGTGAGCCAGAAATTGTTGTCATCATATCCTGTAACGGTTCCCTGTACCTGATAGCCTGGATACATCAGTTTCGGCTTCGTATGGGTTCTTAGCTCTTCAGTATCAGCAATAGCATAGACTGTATCGCTTAGCTGTATTATCACTCCTTGTGGATAGAACATCCTGATAGAACCGTTAACAAGGGTACCGCGTGCATAGTCCAGCTTGACCTGCTCCCAGCCCACCCTATAAGGGGCAACCGCCTTGTACCAAATTTCATTGAACTGCTCCTGAGTAATCTCTTCATCACCTTCAAAGAGTTCAATCTCTTTTTCCGCTAAATAGAAATCCGGGGCGATAGAGATCCTATAACAATCATTCATTACGGTAACTTGCCGATAGGCTATCATTTCAGCATCGACTTCAAAATAATAATATTCTTGTTCCTCAATACCTTGAGCTTTAACATACTTCAACCGCGAACCTCCTAACTTATCCTCCTTCTGCCTGGCACATAAACAATCTTCCAATCAATACCTTTCCATTATATTCATTTATCCCCTGCAAGTCAGCCGAAAAAGACGATCCCCGATGAATCAATCGGATAGATCGCCCTAGTAGATCACTATTCTAATCGTTGCTGCATCTCGATATAATCACGCTGAAGTAGACCCATATGGACTATATCATGCCATTTCCCTTCTCTGAATAATGCCTCCTTGCTTAAGCCCTCCTGTTGAAAGCCTAAGCTCTTATACAGACGGATTGCCCGCTCATTGAACGAGAACACTCTAAGTGACAGGCGGTGCATATTCATCTCATTGAAGCAATACCCCAGCAGCAGCTTCATCCCCTCGGAACCGTAGCCCTGGCCCCAATACTTCTTCTCCCCGATATCAATGATACACTCCGCATTCTGGTTCTTGTAATCGATATTAATTAGGCCCAGAACTCCAATCGGAGTCTCATTTTCCTTTTCAAGCAAAATATAGCTTTTAGAGGACGCGGAACCCAAAATGACATGCTCAACAAAAGCTTGGGTATCCTGGGGGGAGTATACATCTAAACTAGGATTCGTCGATCGCATAATCTCCTGATCATTTCTCCAAGTATGGTACAAAACTGTATCGTCTTTGGTCATTTTCCGTAACTTAACACGTGCTGATTCGAATAGTATCATGTCTATCAATCCTCTTCTTTCATCAAACTATGATCCTAATTCATGATTCGGACTTAGCATTTGTTCCATTGAGAACAATAGAGCTGCAAGTTGCTCCTTAACCTTGGTTCTCTCATGACCTAATTGATAGGTATCCAGCATTAAGCCGTTCATGAAGGAAACAAGAAATCTGGCTATCACATCAGGCTGTAGCTGCGGCCTAAATTCTCCACAATACACCCCTGCTTGAATAACTCGCTCAATAGCTGCAGCGGTTTCGCTATAGCGCTCGGTAATGTAGGGAAAGGCAGCTTTATTCTTCACATATTGAGAAGAGAGGAAAAATTCCGCCTTCGCCAGCAAAAGTGTATCATGAAGCGATTCAATAAAAGCTTGCTGCTCCTCTACCCAGTGCTTGATGTGCATCCATACTGAACCTTCGACCGGAGGGGCAAAGAACTGTATGATCTGTTGATCATCAAATTTCAGAACCTCCATAAATACATGGTCGATATTGTCAAAATAGGCGTAGAAGGTACCGCGTGAAACCCCTGCTTCATCCATAATATCCTGCATCGAAGTATGGACGAATCCTTTCCTGATAAAAACCCTCTTAGCCGCCTTCAGCAGCTCTTGCTTCCGTTCCTGCTTGTAATCCTCACTCACTTTCGGAGCCATAAATAAACACCTCCAAAAAAAATATACAATTATGTCGGTTTTATATATTATAACCGACACTACTGTATAGTTTCAAGTATTAGAAATGTTCTTCCATTACAAAAAAACGCTCTCCGATCCACCACGGAACTCGGAGAGCATTTTGTCCATTCTGAAGCCTTCTTAAATTAAGAAGCACCAGCGTTTGTTAAAGCAGTAACCATCTCACGGTATCCACGGTTCTTGGCATGCTGCAGAGGTGTCACTCCTTTGTTATCGGCCAGATTCACATCGGCTCCACCCGCAATCAGTAGATCCACGATCTGTTGATGATCTTTGCCGCCGTCGCCAAGAATGATAGCCTCCAAAAGAGCGGTCCAGCCAAGATTGTTGACGTGATTCACATCAACATCCGAATTTGCAAGCAGTTCACGAACGATCTCGACATGCCCGCGATCAGCAGCCGGAATGAGTGCCGTCCCTCCAAACCGATTCGTAATCGTCGTATCAGCTCCTGCAGCGATGGCCGCTTTCAGGAAATCCATCTTCCCTTCCGCTCCCGAGTAGAGCAACGGATTGTCCAGCCGATCATCCCGGATATTCATATTCGCTCCATGCTCAACGAGAAGTTCAAACATTTCAAATTGATCGGTGTGCACCGCAATCATAGCCGACGTCCGGCCTTCCCGATCTGCAGCATCAATATCGGCTCCCTCAGCAAGCTGTTTTTTTACCGCTTCCTGATCACCTTCTGTCACAGCTTGTAATAAATCACGGTTCAACTTGTTCATTTCTTGGTTCTCCCCTTGAGTTGCCTGTTGCTCCCCAGTAGATAACAAGGAGTTCATATTCGCCTCGCAACCTGTCAGCATAAGCATTAGGGTGACAAGGCTCATTCCATACAGAATTGCGGACTTTCCTCCTCGCAGCTTCATGAGTATCACCTGCAATCTTGTTATTTAAGATCCGCCTTGGTCGACATCTATTCACCTCTTCCCAAATCGCATCCGTATCCATATGCTAACATGAAGATATCCATACGGATAATATAATAAAAATTAAATTTAGTTAGCTTTTTCATATAGGGGATACTTTGAGTCACATGAACTATAATGCGAATGCTTGAAAGGAATTGCCGGGCGAGGTGGATATACGTTCTGCTTTTGGGCAAAGTAACAACGAATTGCGTATGATTCCCAGAATCGAGGTTTTTGATATGCCTGACAACAATTGCAATGCCTACCCACTTAAGGAGCATTTAGGGAAGCGTCTTGAAGAGATATCTTCATTAGCCCAACAAAATATAGAGCTACTGGAGGATGAGAATGTATGTCTCATCACGGAGTTTGAAAATATGAGAAGTGTCATGACGGATATTGTGACGACTGCGGCGTCCTTTTACTTAAACTGCTACCTATCCCCCTATACAGCGAAATATAGAGAATTAACGATATGTATGCGGAATTTATCCGAACGGAAGCATGGCGCACTCATTGTCGTGGAACGGAAGGACTCGCTGGACCCGCTGATTTCGTCTAACATCCCCATTGGCGGAACGTTAACCCATGCTTTGCTGAGTCCATCTTCTATCCTGGTAATCCTCTTCATGACGGCGCTGTACTGATTCGCTCCGATACCGTTGTTTCAGCGGCTAACGTTCTTCCCTTATCGAGTATTCATGTCACAGACAAGAAACTGGGAACAAGGCATCGCGCAGCGATCGGCCTGACCGAACGCTGTGATGCCCTGGTCCTCGTCGTATCCGAAGAGACCGGACAGGCTTCATTCGCAATAAGCGGTGTACTGCACCCGGTCAATGTATCGCCTTTCTGATCTTGAACGTCAAATCCCCTCAGACGCTGCTCGATTTGCAGCATTTGAGGGGATTTTAGATAATACAATATGCATTTATTATAAAGATTTAAATAGCGCCAAATAACAAGATCCGTTGTTGATGCTTACTTTTTCTTACGGAATAAGGAGATCCCGCCAAAGCCGCTGATTACAGCCAAGTAGTACCCCAGGTCATACCACCATCCCGAATTGTTGATTTCATATATTCTGATGTCATGGTTAAACAGGCCGATAACTAGAGAGATCGGAGCGACCCAGCCATGCCAAATTCCCCAGAAGAAGCCAGCCTGATTTTGTGCGGTATACGTTCCATCGCCAGGTACGCATCCTGATAGAAGTACCATTAGAGCAAGCAACATGGCAACGAGTAAGAAGTACTTTTTTGATTTCATCTTCATCATCCTCCAGAACATTTTCTTTCAAAGACAATTTCAAAGTCTGTTTAGTACCATTTAACCGTTTCTCAAGCAGCTTCATTTCCTCATTACACTTCTCTAGTTATGACCTTCAATATGATCCCAAGAATTAATGAGACCATAGAGATCATAAAACATATTACCGTATAAATAGATCCTCTTAAATCAATGGTAAAATTGTATTTTAAATTGCCTGGCAACCTCTTCTATGGTAACATTTGGGGTAACTTTAATGAAAGTAGGCGATTTAAATGACAGTCAGCTCTTTCCAACTCACCACTAAATTAGAGGTACGGAAGGCTTAATATCGGTTAACCCCATATTACAAATCCTATCTTCCGTATCCATAAAACGGAGGAGAAAAAGAAATGTTCAGTTATTACAGTAACCTTTGTACGGAAGTTTATGATCTTACCAAGCCTGTCGGGCAATCCATCGGTGGCGATATCGAGTACTATCTAGATAGACTCAAATCCTGTAAAGGTCGAATTCTGGAAGCAGCCGTAGGCTCCGGTCGTATGCTCATTCCGCTTTTACAGGCTGGACTGCTGGTCGATGGAATCGATTATTCTCCTGAAATGCTGGCATCTTGCCGTAAGCGTTGTGAAGGGAGAGGCTTGAATCCGTTATTATATGAAGGAAAACTGCAAAGTTTCTCACTGCCTCATAAGTATGAAGCGATCATTATTCCCACGGGGTCCTTTTGTCTGGTTGAAGATCGCCAAGACTCGCTAAATGCTCTGCAATGCTTCTACGATCATCTTATTCCTGGGGGACGAATTATCATCGACTTGATCCTGCCTGAGACGATTGAAGCAGGGAAGATTAGTACCTCCACCTATGCCCTCCCGTCCGGTGATGCGATTACCTTGGAGGACAAGCTGGTTGAAGTTAATTTGCTCCACAATTTCACGGTCTCCTACCTAAAGTATGAGAAGTGGCGCGAAGGGAAGCTTATTCAATCCGAGCTGCAGCGTTTGGCGCTGCACTGGTACGGAATTGAAGAATTCAAACTTGTGTTAGAACAAATCGGCTTCACAGACATTGTATGCTCGGCCGATTATATGTACAACCAAGACCCAACGCATAGCAATCAGACATTTACGTTTGAAGCTGTCCGACAATAAAGCGACATAAGTCCTGGATGGATTGTCCAGGACTTTTTCTTACGCTTCCCACTCCGGATTCCATACAACTTCCCATAGATGCCCGTCTGGATCTTGAAAATAACCTGAATAACCACCCCAGAAAGTATCGTGGGCCGAAACCGTTATCGTAGCTCCCGCTTTCTGAGCTTGCTCCATGATCAAATCCACTTCTTCTCGCGAACCTACATTATGTCCGAGTGTGAATTCAGTTGGACTAGGCTTGGCTGTACTCAGCTTCGTGTCGTATGCAATGTCTGTACGTTTCCAAATAGCGAGCCTTAATCCAGCTTGCAAATCAAAGAATGCAACAGCACCATGCTCGAATTCAGTTCCTATAATGCCATCCGTCGGCAAACCAAGTCCATCGCGATAAAATTGCAGTGCTCTTTCCAGATCATCTACACCTATTGTGATTACAGTAATCCTCGGCTTCATATATAACCTCCTGATTTTGCAAGGAATGTGCCATAACTTAGAACACACTTATATGCCTATATGTCACTTTTGCAGATCTTTAACTAGGTAGATTAATAGTTCATCATCTACGACGATAGACTTGCCTGGTACAACAGGCACATTCTCATATGTTATACCATTGCCGTCCGCAATATAACCACGGGACATATACATTCTCTGCGCGTTTCCGTAGTCCTTATATAATCCAACGCCTAACCCGATGTACCGTGAGGTATCGCTGGCGATTCGCTCGAATTCGTCGAATAATCGACTGGCGATACCCATTCTCCTATACTCTGGAAAGACGTTCAGATCGTTGATCTCAGGAATTTGATGATCTCGAAAATAGGGATACTTCGATTCATATAGCAAATGGCAGCACCCAGCCAAATACTCATTATAATAGGCTATTAATGTGATCCGTTGGCCCTCCCGGTTCTCCTCAAGACAATTGAAGTAATACTCTCCTTCAGTGTACCAAGGATAGCGTTCAGCAAATGCTGCATTTAATATTTGAGCTTCTTCTGTAGTCGATAGTTTTGTGATGCGAATTGTGTCGTTCATTTTTTTCCCTCATTTATAATTCTGATATCTTTTGCTTCTGCCTGCGCAGGGTAAGACTCGTCGATCCCACCTCTAATTTGATACTGAACCTTCTGACCTGGCCTCAAGCCTTTTTTCTTTGTACTGAGCCAAACGGCGCCACCGCTATATTCATTCATAATATCCTTCCAGCTCTTCCCGGGGAAATCCTTCTCGACCACTAAAATGCGTTGATCAGCTACTTCCAGAATATATCCTTCCCCCTCAAATTGAGAAGCGCCTTGATTACAGCCGACCAGTACCATGAAGACCATGGCCAATACAACAATTTTCTTCATCGCTCTCCTCTTAGACCTCCTTATACATATATACCATCGTCAGGTCCTCATTCACCTCTTCTTCCTTATATATCCGATACCCTAATTTGCGATAAAGGGCCAGGTTTCTTGTGCTTTTATGCCCGGTGAATAGCTCTATTTTCTTTACATGACCATGCGCTTCCTCTATTGCTTTCATTAATCTTTGGCCGATTCCTTGATTCTGATACTGAGGCTTAACGATAAGCTTCCCTATCAAGCAAACTTCAGCTTGGATTTTCGCCCGTACAGAACCGATAATTTCCCCGTGAACAACCGCCTTTAAAATAATCCCTTCTTTAAACTCTTCTTCTAACTCGCCTATAGTCTGCTTAAGCGGAGGAATCATCTCCCCATAAATCTCAGCCTCACTCTGATAGGCTTCATACTGGAGTTTCAGGATGCTAGGCAAATCTGAACTTTCTGCTTTTGCAATATCCAAATTAAGCCCTCCTCTTCCTTCGTGCATGGATTGCATCAGGAAACGTTATTTGTGAAAAAAGAAAGCACTAAGCCTCTATTTTGAGTCAATAGCGATACCCTGTTTCGTTAGAATTTTTAGCAGCCTAATTTAGCGCAAATAACGATACAACGTTTCGTTAGAATGATGATTGCTACCTCAAGTCCTTATTATGCCGCCACAATCGTAAACTCCCAATGGATGTTTTCTTTCTGCCAGCGACGGTGCTCCTCGAATCTCTGCAATTGGAAACCTGCGGACAGCATGGAATTGATAATTTCACTCAACGTATATAATCGGATGGAGACATCAGGGAACTCCGACTGCTCCTCTTCAGCAAAAAAGTCCTTTTAAGCTACACTCCCGCTTCTTAGTTCCCTATCAAAATAGTCAACGTCACCTTGGCTAATAATGCATTTTCTTAAAGGATGGAAGTCACTAAGAATCAAAGTTCCTTCATGCTTCAATAATCCAAACAGAATAGACATAAATCTATCGATATCACTAAAATAGTGCAGTATCCCGCCTTCCAAATAAAGCATGTCAAAATATCCTTCGTATTTCTGCAGGTCAATCTCATAGATATCCGTAACGATATATTCGATTGTTGTATTCGCACTCTCGGCCAATTCCAAAGCGTACCTTCTATTCTCCTCGGAGATGTCGAACACAGTCACTTCTGCCCCTAATAAAGCGATGGGTACAGCCTTTCTTCCATTAGATCCACAAAGATTGGCAACTCTTTTCCCCGCAACATTTTCAAAGTAGGTACTGTGCTTTTTTAAACATGCGATAGGGTTTGCTACAATTTGGCTTGCTTTCTCTTGCGGGGTACCGTCCCTTTTGTGCCAAAATTCATATGCCCGATGCTCCCAAGCCTTCTTATTCTGTAGACTCTGTTCCTGCATTTTACTTCTCCCCTCTCCGCTCTGGATATGATACTTCTTCTTTATAATTCAATTCCACAAGTCTATCAATCAAAGCAATTACTACCAGTTTAATCAACATGTTTGCTGTTAACAAGCAAAATGAAAGAGCAGCGCTGGAGTCGATCTCTCGCACTGCTCCTTACTTGCTCGTAAGTCTAATTGCTATCCAACATTAAATCACCCGACGCCTTCCCTACTGGCTTACCCGGAACGTTCCTGTACCGAACGCGCACAGATCGCCGTTATCCATTCTGGCGAAGGCATGAGCTGTGATCATTGTACGACTGGAATGGATTAGCTCGGCGGTAACGATCATCTTGCCGGTGCTTGATTTAGCCACATAATTCATATTCAAATTCGTGGTCACGACATTACAATTCGGCCTGTTCACCATCGCAAGGAGCCCCATCGCCGAATCTAGCAGTGTAGCATGAACCCCGCCGTGTACGATCCCGATCATATTATGATGATGTGGCTGAATTTCCAGAGTAACGACAACCTGACGCTCATTGACCGTCTCCACCTGGGAGCCGAGATAATCCCAGAAAGTTCCCTTCGCAAGGCGCGCCAATTCCTGCATATGGGCATCCTTATGACGATCTTCCGCTTCCACTTCTACTCCTCCTTTCTTTATAGATGTTGAACCCGGCTGCCTTCATCCGTAGGTCATTAGTTCAACATATATAGAACTGCACATTATTTCTGATCGTTGTTCAATTTGGATTGTTCCTCTTCGATCAGCCTGCGGCGCAACACCTTGCCCGCCATTGTCTTTGGCAGACTATCCCGGAATTCATAGACCTTCGGGACTTTATATGCAGCCAGCCTTTCTTTACAGAACTTCTTCAACTCCGCTTCATCCAGCCGGGCACCACTCTTCGGCACGATATAAGCCTTCACAGTTTCTCCGCGGTAAGGATCATAAATTCCGGCCACAATCGCTTCCTCTACACCAGGATATTCGAACAAGATCTCCTCAACCTCGCGGGGGTATATGTTGTACCCGCCTGCGATAATAATGTCTTTGCGACGGTCCAAAATGTAGAAGAAACCATCCTCATCCATTTTGCCGAGATCACCGGTAAGCAACCATCCATCACGCAGACACTTGTAAGTCTCTTCCGGCTTGTTCCAATACCCTTTCATCACTTGCGGCCCTTTGACCGCTAGTTCCCCAATCTCACCAAGAGGGACTTCCTCCAACGTATCTGGCTTCACGATCATTGCCTCTGTATCCGGAAAAGGGATACCGATGGAGCCCGTCTTCCGCTTCTCCCAAATGTTGTTCGCATGCGTCACCGGCGATGCCTCTGTCAGGCCGTATCCTTCAATCAGCTTCCCGCCGGACAACTGCTCAAATCGGGTCTGCACTTCCTGAGGCAGCGAGGCCGCGCCGCTAATACAGACCTGAATCGAGGACAAATCGTACCTGCGGACATCCGGATGATTGATGATCGCTACATACATGGTTGGCGCACCGGGGAATACGGTAGGCCGCTTGCGGTCAATCGCCTTCAACACCTGCTCGATCTCAAACCGCGGCATCAGAGTTAATGTACATCCAAGGGAGACAGCCTGGTTCAGCAGCACCGTCATCCCAAACACGTGGAAAAAAGGAAGCGCTGCCAAATAGGTCTCTTTACCGGCCCGAGAGCGATAGAACCACAGCTGCGTCTGAATCGTATTGGCGACCAGATTGCGATGCGTCAACATAACCCCTTTGGCGAAGCCTGTCGTTCCCCCGGTGTACTGAATAAGCGCCAGTTCATTCTCGGTATCAATCGGAGCTAAATACGGAACAGGCTGCGAATTTTTAAGCAGCTCCTTAAATGATACAATCTGCTCGTTATAGTTGACCTTTACCGCGGTGCCATCTTTTCTGGCCTTTAACGGATACAGCATGTTTTTGGGAAAAGACAGCTCATCCTGCACTCTGGCGACGAGAATATAATCAAGCGGGTGCTGCTCCATCGCCTTGCTCACCCGCTCCACAAGAATGTCGAGCGTAACGATAACCTTTGCTCCGGAGTCGTTAAGCTGATACTCCAACTCACGCGGCATATACAGCGGATTGGTCATCACGACCACTCCGCCGATTAATAGCACGCCATAATAGGCGATAACGGCCTGTGGACAGTTCGGCAGCATAATCGCCACACGATCTCCCTGCTGCACGCCAAGATTGCGAAGTGCGTTCGCGAAGCGATAGGTTTTATCCAGCAAAGCCCGATAGGATGTCGTCGCCCCCATGAAATCAAGCGCAATCTGCTCGGGATATTGCTGCGCTGAATCCAGTAGAAATTGTGCCAAATGCTGCTGCGGATAATCATAGGTCGGTGGTACTTCTGCGGGATAATGTTGCAGCCAAGGTTTTGCATTCATCCCTTCCACCTCCGTTTCAAATGGTCATTATGAGACGTAGCTTTCCGACTGAATCACCTGGGCCGCAATCTCCCGCTTTAATGTCACCAGATTGAGCGGAGTTCGTTTGGACCACTTCTTCAAGACGGAGAGCTGTGTCCGCAGCATATCGCCAGAAGCGATCGCACTCAGCACTTCTTTGGCCCAGTTCTCTATACGCCCGAATTCGTCCTGAATGTAAGCCGTTGTCAGTAAAATCGCCAGCTTCGCCTTCTCTGCAGAGGTCTGGTTGATCCGTTTCTGCGTCCGCAGCAATGCGCTCTCCATCGCAAATATCGAGATCATAATGTCGGCAAGGTAGCTGAGTACCTCCTGCTCCTGCTCAAGCTTGGCTTGATAGGTCTGCACCGCACCTGCGCCTACGAGCAGAAATATCTTCTTAGCCATCTTCAGCAAATGGGCTTCCTGCTCGAGAACACTATCTCCCTCCGGAGGACTTACCCGCTCCATCATCTCGGCCTGCAGCTCCATCGCTTTTTGCAGCAACGGCAATTCTCCCTTAAGCGCCCGCTTCATCAGAGTACCGGGGATCAGCAGCCGGTTAATCTCATTCGTTCCCTCAAAAATACGGTTAATCCGCGAATCACGGTAAATCCGTTCAATCCGGTACTCCTTTGTATATCCGTAACCACCATGAATCTGTACCCCTTCATCGGCCACAAAATCCAGCGTCTCTGAGCCAAACACCTTATTGATCGAGCATTCCAGTTGATACTCAGCGATCGCCTTGGCGGAACGGTAGCCGACATCTGCTGCGCTAAGATCAACTTCCGCTAACCCGGTATCAAATAGTCCTGCCGTCCGGTAAACCATACTCTCCAGCACATATGTGCGGATGTTCATGTCGGCTAGCTTCTGGCCAATCAGCGGGAAGGAGGAGATTTTCTGGCCGAATTGGGTCCGCTCGTTCGCATAATGAGCCGCAAGCTCAAGCGCGTCCTTGGCCGCTCCGACACAGCCTGCGGCCAATTTGAATCGGCCGATGTTCAGAATATTAAAAGCGATCAGATGCCCTTTGCCAACTTCCCAGAGCAGGTTCTCTGCCGGAACCTTGACATCCTCAAGGATAAGCGGACAGGTGGACGATGCCTTGATGCCCATCTTCTTCTCCTCTGGACCGATGCTGACGCCCTCCATTGTACGTTCCACGATAAAGGTGCTGAACTGTGTGCCATCTACCTTGGCATAGACGATGAATATGTCTGCAAATCCAGCATTTGTAATAAACTGCTTGGTGCCATTGAGTACATAATGGCTTCCATCCTCAGATAATTGGGCTGTTGCCTTGGCGCCCAGCGCATCCGAGCCGGACGAAGGCTCTGTCAAGCAATAAGCGGCGATCTTCTCCCCGCTAGCCAGACCCGGCAAGTACTTCTGCTTCTGTTCCTCCGTTCCGAAGTAGACGATCGGCAGCGTCCCGATCCCAACATGCGCTCCGAACGACAGAGCGAAGGAGGATGCCTTGGTCAGCTTCTCATTGATCAGCGTGGTGCTAACCTTATCCAGTCCCATTCCGCCGTATGCCTCCGGTACATCCGCTCCTAACAAGCCTAATTCGCCGGCTTCTCGGAGCAATTTTACCGTCAGATCATAATCCAGATTCTCCAGTTGCTCGTCATGCGGGGCAATTTCCCCTTGCACAAATTGCTTCGTCATGTTGGCGATCATCCGCTGCTCTTCCGTGAAATCCTCGGGCGTAACCATATTCTGAAAATCCCCGTCTTCGATCACGAAGCTTCCACCACGCACTTTCTTCATCGCTTGCTGATTCATCCGATCCTCTCCTTTGAATTGATCCATTTGAATCCCGTTGCTCTAACGAAACTACAGATCGCTATTACCGCGAAAACAGCTGATTTTCAGATCTAACGAAACTACATATCGTTATTTGAGCTAAATTCAGGCTTAAAGCTTCCATTAGGGCCAAATAACGATACCCTGTTTCGTTAGAATTTCTAGAGGCCTGTTTTTGGCCAAATAGCGGTACCACGTTTCGTTAGAATTTCTGGCGGCCACCTTTGTTCCGATAGCTACTAATTCCGTTAGTAGGCGGTTTCTAATGCGTACCGAAGCTACCTTTGCTCGAATAGCTGCACCGGTCCGTTGGCTCCTACGTCATGATTTGTGTGCTACCTAAGTTACATCAAAGGGTTGTTTCAGAGCCCCAGGGAACGAACAAGCTTTCCCTCAGCACCGTTCCAATGTCTCTCTGTCCTGCCCCGGCAACTCTACCCATGCACCTCAAACACTCCGGCCGCGCCCATGCCGCCGCCGATGCACATCGAGACGACGCCATAGCCGCCGCCGCGCCTGCGCAGCTCGGAGATCAGCGAGGCACTTAGCTTCGCTCCCGTACAGCCGAGCGGATGGCCGAGCGCAATCGCGCCCCCGTTCACATTCACTTTCTCCTCATCCAGCTCGAGCTCGCGAATAATATGAAGGCATTGCGAAGCAAAGGCTTCATTGATTTCGTACAAGGCTACATCCTCGGCCGTAATTCCGGCCATTGCCAGCGCCTTGGGAATCGCTTTGACCGGTCCAACGCCCATCAACTCCGGTTCAACGCCGGATACCGCGAAGGAACGGAATGTCGCCAGAGGTTCGAGCTGCAGTTGCTCAGCCTTTTCTCTGCTCATAACGACCAGCGCGGCAGCGCCGTCACTCATTTGCGATGCATTTCCAGCGGTTACCGTACCCCCGGCCTTGAAGCTAGGCGCCAGCTTGGAGAGCGCACCAAGCGTCGTATCTTCGCGCACGCCTTCATCCGTATCAAAGATCTTGACCCTCGATCTCACCTTTCCTGAATCTTCGACATCCCTGAACTCCGTCTGGATTGGAACGATTTCCTCAGCATACTTTCCAGCGGCAATCGCCGCCGCAGCCCGCTGATGCGAGCGCAGGGCAAAGGCATCCTGATCCTCGCGGCTGATCCCGAACTTCTCCGCCACTCGCTCCGCCGTATGCCCCATTCCGATGTATACCTCTGGATACTGCTCCACGATCCGCGGGTTCGGCGACACCTTAAAGCCGGTCATTGGCACATGGCTCATGCTTTCTACCCCTCCAGCGATAATAACGTCCGCATGCCCCAGCATGATCCGTTCCGCAGCAAAAGCGATCGACTGCAGCCCCGAAGAACAAAAACGATTCACTGTAAGCGCCGGAACTGTCACTGGGAACCCCGCATACAGCGCCATAATACGGGCAAAATTCAGTCCTTGTTCCCCTTCCGGCATCGCACAGCCGATGATAATATCTTCGACATCTTCTTTCTGCAGGCCCTTGGCCCGCTCTACAGCCGCTTCAAGCACGGCCTTGCCTAACTCGTCGGCACGGGTTTGAACGAGGCCGCCTTTTTTCGCCTTGCCAACCGCTGTCCGCGCCAACGATACAATGACTGCTTCCCTCATTATCTCTTCCCTCCCAGCTAATTCCGCAGCGGCTTGCCCGTCGTCAGCATATGCTTCATGCGCTGCCTTGTCTTTACCTCACCGCACAGGCTCAAGAATGCTTCTCGCTCCAGATCAAGCATATACCGTTCACTGACCAGGGTGCCCGCGGGCACATCTCCACCAGAGAGCACATGCGCCAGCTTCTTCGCGATCAGAAGATCATGATCGCTGATATACCCGCTCTCCCTCATGCCGATGGCTCCAAGCTGCAGTACGGCTTTGCCTTCGGCGCCAACAACACGCAGCTTGCTCTCCTGAATCGGCTCATAACCGGAGCCGGCCAGGCGCAGCACCGCCTGCTTCGCTTCATAAATCGCATAGTCCGGGTTAATCACCACCCGGTCGCTCGCTCTCAGATAGCCGAGACGCTTCGCATCATGTCCGCTGGTTGACACCTTCGCCATGCCGATAATCTCGAACAGTCGATTGATATACGGCTGCAGATCCGCCTCTGGCAAATGAGCCTGCAGACTCGCCCGCAGCGTCAGCTCCTTGCAGCCGCCACCGGCTGGAATCAGGCCAACGCCTGCCTCGACCAGGCCATAGTATGTCTCCGCCGCGGCGATCACCTGGTCTGCAGGCAGGCATACCTCAACTCCTCCGCCAAGGGTCATCCGGTGCGGCGCGGCGACGACTGG
This sequence comes from Paenibacillus motobuensis, assembly GCF_039521865.1. Classification (NCBI taxonomy): domain Bacteria; kingdom Bacillati; phylum Bacillota; class Bacilli; order Caryophanales; family Paenibacillaceae; genus Paenibacillus; species Paenibacillus motobuensis. The sequence continues at coordinate 397,722 of NZ_BAAACX010000009.1, forward strand.
CTTCTCAAAATATTTCAATTGATACATCGTGTTCTGGAACAACGCTATAATGTCATCGACCTCATCCCATTCCTCATCCTCCGCTTCCATCAGCAGAAGCATCAGATTGGCGCCGACGCAGAAGTTGCGCCCTTGATTGGCAATGACCAGTCCGGCATAACCACGCTTTCGGATCTCTTCCTGGCTCTGCGTGATCATGCTGAGAATATCCTCGCCGATCGCATTGTTCGGGGAATGGAACTCCAGACAGGCCACACCGTCGCCCAGATCAAGCAAGCTCGCGCCAGTGTTGCTTCGAAGCACCCGCTTCTGCTCCTTCAAATCGCGCAGCGAGATGATCTCCGGCGGTTGCTCAACAGCTTTGAACTTACCGCTCAGCACATGGAACAACTGGCCTTCCTCTCTTTTATAGAACGATGTGTTGCCTGCTGCGATCCATTCGCTGACCCACGCTGGAATCTGAAGACCCTCGGCTTCCATTCTTCTCACGGACGGAACCAAGCCAATGGCGTCCCATGTCTCGAACGGCCCCATCTCCCAATTGAAGCCCCATTTCATCGCTTCGTCGATCTCGCGGATGTTGTCCGCGATCTCACCGAGCTTGGCTGCGGAATAGAGCAGTACAGGCTTCAACACATTCCAGGCCAGATCGGAATAACGATCTCCTCCGCTGAGCAGCGCTTTTAACTTCGCTTTGGCACCTTTGGCAGCCTTTGCTGCTTGCAGCGATCCGGAGGAGGGTTTCGCTTGCGGCTCATATGTGAGGCTCTTCAAGTTCAGAGCAAGTATCTGGCTCTTGCCCTGTTCTTTGAGCTTGCGATAGAAGCCCTGGCCCGATTTCTCGCCGAGCCAGCCCTGCCCCACCATCTCCTGTAGCGGCTCTGGCACGGTGAACACTTCGATCTCTGCTTCATCCTGCACATTCTCCCGCACATTGTCCGCCACATGGAGGAAGGTATCGAGGCCGACCAGATCGAGTGTACGGAAGGTCGCACTCTTCGGCCGTCCCATGGCCGGACCCGTTACAGCATCGACCTCCTCAACGGTGTATCCTCGCTGCAGCATCTCCCGCAGTGTAACAAGCAATCCGTACGTACCAATGCGATTAGCAATAAAATTAGGCGTATCTTTAGCAATCACCACCGTCTTGCCCAGAGCACGCTCCGCAACTTCGCGCAGGCGGTCAACATGTGCGGGCTCTGTATGCTGTCCGGGAATAATCTCTAGCAGCTTCATATAACGCGGAGGGTTAAAAAAATGCGTTCCCATGAAATGCTGACGGAACTCCAAGGATCTGCTCTCGCTCATTGCCTCAATCGAAATCCCTGATGTATTGGTGCTAACCAGAACGCCTGGCTTCCAATGCTGCTCAATCTTGGCCAGAAGCTCTCGCTTTACCGCCAGATTTTCCACTACTACCTCGATGACCCAATCCGCATCTTGAATCCAATGCAGGTGGTCTTCCAGATTGCCCGGACGGATGCGGGCCGCGAATGCTTCATCATATAGCGGTGCTGGCTTTCTTTTGACCAGACCGGCTATAGCTGCTGCAGCGAAGCGGTTCCTCACCACCGGGTCCGTGAGTGAATATCCCTTGGCCTTCTCCGCTTCCGTCATTTCCGCAGGAACGATATCGAGCAGCGAACAGGCAATCCCTGCATTGGCAAGCTGCGCCGCAATCCCGGAACCCATAATACCCGAACCGATAACTACGGCTTTGGAAATCGATCTATTCATCTACACCTACCTCCAACCCATGAAATTCACTTTTAATGCGTTTCAACTATCTTTTATATCCGCTAGCGCAAGGTAAGTCTGATCCGTTAGGCCAAGGCCTCGCCAAATACCGACAGCTCCACAATCTCCGCGATATCCTTCGTCCTCACGTCAAGCTCCTTCATTTTGACTCCGTCCTCCAGCATCGTGAGACAATACGGGCATCCACTGCCGATCATCGTTGGAGATACCTCAAGGGCCTGCTCCGTCCGAGCTAAATTAATTTGCTTGCCGCCCGTCTCCTCCATCCACATCAGACCGCCGCCGGCTCCGCAGCACATCGCATTCTCACGCGAGCGCTTCATCTCCGTCAGCTCTATCCCAGGAACTCGGCGAAGGATTTCCCTGGGCGCATCATAAATACCGTTATAACGTCCCAAGTAACAGGAATCGTGGTAAGTTATTCTTTCCCGCACCTCATGGTGAAGAGACAGCTTCCCTTCTTTAATGAGTCGTTCCAGCAATTGGGTATGGTGAATGACCTCAACGTCCTCAAGTCCGAATTCGGGATATTCATTTTTAAAAGTGTTAAAAGCATGTGGATCCGCCGTCACAATCTTACGTACCCTATACTGCTGGAACAACGCGATGTTCTCCTGGCACAGCTGCTGGAACAGGAACTCATTGCCCATTCGCCTTGGCGTATCGCCGGAATTCTTCTCTTCGTTGCCGAGAACAGCGAAGTTGATGCCTGCCTCCAGCATGAGTCGAGCGAAGGAACGGGAAATTTTACGGCTGCGTAGATCGTAAGATCCCATTGAGCCGACAAAGAACAAATATTCAAATTGTGGATTGTCACGTACCGTTGGTACAGAAAGCCCCTCCAGCTCAAAAGTCCAATTGAACCGTTCATTCCGGCTAATTCCCCACGGGTTGCCCTGGCGCTCGATATTTTGCAGCGCACGCTGGCCTTCCTGCGGAATACTGCCCTGCATCAGTACAAGGTGACGGCGCAGATCGATAATCTTATCGACATGCTCATTGCCGACCGGACATTGATCCTCACAATTCCGGCAGGTTGTGCAGGACCAGATTTCCTCCTCTGTCATCACATCCCCGATCAGCTCCAGCTCAGCGGCGCTTGCTAAACCAGCAGCCCCCGAATCGCTCCGATCCTGGACTCCCCAGACTGCAGACTGCCAATCCAATGTTGGGCGAATATCCGTAATCGGTAGCGGAGGTTGCAAAACGGCTAACTTATTTACCGCTTCTTCACTTCCCGCCGATACCTCATGCAGCATGGCTCCGGACTCGCCGCTCTCCGGCGGCAGACTTGAATCCATCCAGGCTACTGCTGAATTTTTCAGCTCACTTAACTGATGTGTAGCTGTTCGTGAGGATGCGAAGGCATAGGACGGCTGCCATGGCGATTTACCGGTCTGCTCGGTACCGACATCAGTCAGATAATCACGCAGCTTCGTTATCAGGTGCATGGGTGACAGCGGTTTGCCCGTATTAGAGGCTGGGCATACATTCGTGCAGCGCCCGCATTCTACACAGGCGTAGAAGTCGAGCATCTGCTTGCGCGTAAAGTCCGTGATTGCTCCGGCCCCAAAGCTCTCCGCTTCCTCGTCCTCCAGATCGATGCTGGTCAGGCGACCAGGCGGTTCCGTACGGCGCAGCCAAATATTAATCGGTGCTGTAATGAGATGAAAGTGCTTCGATTGCGGAATATACACTAGAAAAATTAACAAGATGAGAAGATGCAGCCACCAGAAGAGATAGAAGAACACTTCAGCAGCAGAGGTGGATAAAGATTGGAGTGCTAGAGATATAAGTGAGGATACTGGTGCATAGAGAGATGGGTCTAATTGGAACCAAATACGCTCCAGGCTTAATGAGAGTAGAACCGTCAACATAATGGATGATATCAAGATGAGAACAAGGCTTGGTTTCCAGCCTTTCTTCAAGCGCGGCAATCGCTCACCATATCTGCGGTAAGCCGCATAACCGATGGCGATCAGAATAAGCAGAACCGTCACTTCCTGGCTGAGCCCGAATAGTTGGTAACCAGGTAGCGGCAGATGGCCCCCTCTGGTCAATCCTTTGACAATCAAATCGATAGCACCAAACTGCAAAATAATGAATCCGTAGAAAATCACGATATGCATGATCCCGCTGCGCCAGTCCTTTAGCAGTTTCCGCTGTCCGAATACCTGGCTCAGAAATTCGCTCCAGTTGTTCCAGGAGAGCCTGCTTCTTGCTCGAAACTCTACAGGACGCCCTAGGCTCAAGTACAGATAACGATGGTATACCGCCTTATAAAATAAATAAATGGCATAGCCCGTTACCAGCAGGAACATAATCCATTGCAGCATTTGCCACACGTTTACTTCACCCGCCCCTCCTTTTAGAAGTTTGAAGTTGATCAAAAAGTCCGCTTTTGAGAAGAAAACCGATCGAAGTCATTCTCAAAGATTCATCTTGACAACAAAAGCGCTTTCACCTAAGATGAAGAAAAAAAATGAATGAGTGTTCATTCATTCGATTCAAATTTTAACATTGAGGTGTCAGGATGACAAGTAGAAAACAAGAAAAATTTGAAATGATTTTGGATGCCGCTGAGAAGGTGATTGCCGAGAATGGATTCCATGGATCACAGGTAGCCAGAATTGCCAAAGAAGCTGGAGTAGCAGACGGTACAATATATCTATATTTCAAAAACAAGGAAGATATCCTCATTTCCCTGTTCCAGAATCGCTTGGGCAGCCTTGTGGAATCGTTCAAAAATAACATCTCCGAGGAAGACAGCGCCGAGGAAGCTTTGTACAAAATATGCGATATCCACTTCTCCCTTCTTGAGGAGAATATTCATCTGGCCTATGTGACTCAAATCGAACTGCGCCAAAGCTCGCTTGAGCTGCGCAAAGCGATTGGTCAGGCTGTGAAGCCCTATATTCAATTAATCGAGCATATTCTGATAAAGGGCGTTGCTGACGGGAGCTTCCGCAGGAATCTGGACACGAGATTAACGCGTCAGTTAATCTTCGGAGCTATGGATGAGGTCGTTACCTCATGGCTGATCTCGGGTCAGAAATACTCCCTGACGGCACAAGTAGCAAACACCGTGGATTTCTTCATCCGTGGGTTGAAGTAGGTCTGAAAATCTGAACTACGGATATTCCCTATTTATGTTCAATAAGGCCAGTTTTCAGCACCTTTGAACTACCTCTAAAAAAGATTTGAAAGGAGTATGATTAATGAACATTTTCGTAATCCTGAAACAAACCTTTGACACCGAGGAGAAAATCAGTATACAAGACGGCAAAATTGCCGAAGATGGCGTCAAGTTTATTATTAATCCTTATGATGAGTATGCGGTTGAAGAGGCCCTGCGTCAGAAGGAACAGCTTGGCGGTTCAGTTACCGTAGTATCTGTTGGTCCAGCCAGGGTCGCCGAAGCACTAAGGACAGCGCTGGCCATGGGTGCAGATGAAGCTATTCTAATCCAGAATGACGATTCCGAGAGTGATGAATTCACGATCTCCTCTCTTCTGGCCGCCTACTTCCGGGATCAAGCCTTTGATGTCATTCTCGGCGGCTATTTCTCGGTCGACAACGGCGCCAGCCAGACGGCGGTTCGACTGGCCAGATTGCTTGATATCCCCCATGCCTCCGCGATTACCCATCTACAAATTACATCTAATCAAGCGACAGTTACCCGCGATGCGGAAGGCGATACCGAGACAATTGAAATTCGTCTGCCTGCCCTTTTCACCGCTCAGCAAGGCCTAAATGAACCGCGTTACCCTTCCCTGCCTGGGATTATGAAGGCGAAGAAGAAGCCTTTCCTCACCCTAGAGCCGAAGCAGCTTCATGGGATAGAAGCAGAAATTGCCCCGAAAACAGTACGTACCGCCCTCTCCCTGCCCGCCGAACGCAAGAGCGGCCGCATATTGCTAGGAACCATTCAAGAACAGACCGTAGAGTTAGTTCACCTGCTTAGGAACGAGGACAAAGTCATTTAATAGAATGAAGGAGGAATTTCCTATGGGGAACACCTATGTCATCGTAGCCGAGACCAAGGGCGACCGACTGCGCCAGGTCAGTCTTGAGGCGATTCATGCCGCCGCCCTGGCCAGTCATAAGGAGGATAAACGGATCGCTCTGCTGCTTGGTCATCAACTCAAAGAAGCTGCTGACGAGCTGGCACTTTACGCAGAAGTCATTCTGATCGATCATCCCGATTTGGCGGCATATCAGGCGGAGACTTATTTCGCTGCACTAACCCAAGCGTTGGACCCGATACAGCCTCACGCCGTAATCTTTGGCCATACCGCCATTGGACGAGATCTTGCACCACAGATTGCCGCCCACTTAAGCGCAGGACAAATCTCCGATGTTACTGCTATCTCCGAAAACGGCGATGCCATCACCTATACCCGCCCTCTCTATGCCGGGAAAGCATTCGAGAACAGACAATTCAGCAGTTCACCTCAAGTCATCACGATTCGCCCCAACAATATTGCACCTGCTCAACCTGCTAGCACGTCTTCTTCGATCACCGAATTATCCTATACTCCATCAACTTCGCTTCGCAGTGTAATTAAAGATGTTGTTAGCAAATCCGCTGGCAGAATCGACCTTACGGAAGCCAAAGTCGTCGTATCTGGTGGCCGTGGAGTTAAGAGCAAAGCTGGCTTTCAGCCTCTCGAGGAACTGGCCGAGGTACTACAGGGTGCTGTCGGCGCTTCACGTGGCGCTTGTGATGCCGGCTACTGCGACTACTCGCTGCAGATTGGCCAGACAGGTAAAGTGGTGACACCTGAAATATATATCGCCTGCGGTATTAGCGGAGCGATTCAGCATTTGGCTGGAATGAGTCAATCCCGCATCATTATAGCGATTAACAAGGACCCGGAGGCACCGATTTTCAAAGTCGCAGATTATGGAATCGTCGGCGATCTATTCGAGGTCGTACCTTTATTAACAGAGGAATTTAGAAAATTATTATGTGACCCGAGTTAATGTTGTGATAACGAATAATCCTGATAATGTGGAATAAAAATGTGAACCCCAGCACCATCGAGGTATTGGGGTTATATTTATATTCACTTAATCGTCACTATACTTCCTTCACCACTTGGCAGTACGCCAGTTTTATTTAGTTTCACTGCTGCTCCTTCCGGTAGATTGGAGAAGACGATCGGAGAAATGATCGAAGGCGCATGCTCCTTCACATAAGACAAATCCACTTCCATGATGGGTTGTCCAGCAGCTACCAAATCACCTTCCTTAACAAGAACGTTGAAGCCCTGGCCCTTCAGCTTCACGGTATTTACTCCGATGTGTACAAGCACTTCCTTGCCGCCGTCTGACATGATGCCGATAGCATGCTTACTCGGGAATACGTTGAATACTTTTCCGTAAACAGGGGAAGAGATCAAACCTTCATGCGGCAAAACCGCAAAACCGTCACCTGTCATTCTTTCTGCGAATACCGGGTCAGGAACGTTGGAAATATCCATCAGTTCACCATTTGCCGGCATCACAATATCTTCGTTGATGATCGCATCTCCGTCAAGAGCCGCCTGCTGTTCTACTACGGCCGGCTTCACGACTTCAGTCTTCTCAGTCGCTTGCGGGGCTTTGCCGCTTATTATATCGGCGATTTGCGTTTTTATCGTATCGGAACGCGTCCCGAAGATCGCCTGAATATTGTTCCCGACTTCAAGCACGCCGGAGGCGCCCAGTTTCTTGAGCCGGTCCTTGCTCACATTGCCTTTGTCCTTCACTTCTACCCGCAAACGGGTAATACAGGCATCGAGGTGAGCGATGTTTTCCCCGCCACCAAGCGCGGACAATATATTGTGCGGCAGATCATCCTGCCGAACGCTTTTGCCTTCCTCCTCCCCTTCTTCTATATTGTCTGGATCTTCCCGGCCTGGTGTTTTAAGATTGAATTTGCGGATAACGAAGCGAAATCCGAAGTAGTAAATGACCGCAAGAATCAAGCCGACGATGATAACATACCACCATGGGGTCCGATTTGGGATTACCCCAAAGATGAGGTAGTCGATCAAGCCTCCCGAAAAGGTCATCCCGATTTTGACACCAAGCAGATGCATCGTCATAAAGGACAACCCTGCGAAAATCGTATGCACAGCGAACAGGATGGGAGCGACGAACAGGAAGGAGAATTCGAGCGGTTCCGTAATCCCTGTCAGGAACGATGTTAGCGCGGCTGAACCCATAATCCCGGCCACGTATTTTTTGTTCTCAGGACGGGCTTCGTGGTAGATCGCCAGCGCCGCAGCGGGTAGTCCAAACATCATGAACGGGAATTTACCGGTCATAAAGGTACCTGCCGTAAACGGCACCCCATCTCTCAGCTGCGCCATGAAAATTTGCTGGTCCCCACGAATCAACTGTCCGGCTTTATTGACGTATTCGCCAAATTCGAACCAGAATGGGGAATAGAAAATATGATGCAAACCAAATGGAATCAGCGCACGTTCCACGATACCAAAAATCAATGCGGACAAGGTACGATTTTGTTCCAGCATGAAGTAGGAAGCGGAGTTTAATCCATTCTGAATTGGCGGCCAAATAACTACCATTAGCAAACCGAGCAGCACTGAGGTTGCTGCCGTCATGATCGGAACGAATCGTTTTCCAGCAAAAAAGCCGAGATAGGATGGAAGCTCGATCTTATAGAAACGGCTGTACATCGTAGAGGCTAATATACCAACAATAATCCCACCAAACACGCCGGTAGCCAATGTTGGAATGCCCAGCACATTGGCGTAAGCCGGATCAGTACCGACCATCGCCGTTGTTACACCGATGACCGTACCCATAGTTACGTTCATAACGAGATAACCAATGATTGCGGCCAGTCCAGCTACACCCTCCCCGCCGGACAAACCGACAGCAACACCGACGGCGAACAGCAAGGCCAGATTCGTGAACACAATCTGCCCCGCATTCATCATAACAGTGGCCACCGCATGGATAACGCTGTTATCTAGAGCTGGAACGAGACTTAGAAACTCTGGACTAATCAACATGTTACCGATGCCGAGCAGCAACCCTGCGGCAGGAAGCAGCGCGACCGGTAGCATCAACGCTTTACCGACTCTCTGCAAGATACCAAATAAACGCTTGAACATTTACATCCTCCTAAATGCAAAATTGTTTAAAATTACAGCAAAAAAAGCATAAGCTAATAAAAGTCCTTATCATGCATGTCATCGTATAGAGGTAGATTACCCCGCAAATGGACAATACAATCAAAACCTTTTATAAACTCATGCTTTTTCGAACATTTTTGGTCTTAAGCTTTAAACTTATTTGGCTACTTTCATACGATCTTCAGCTGGAGCGAATTGCTTCTCACCGGGTTGTACAGTTGGTTTACCGAATGGCATTTGACCAATCAATTTCCATGAAGCCGGAATATTCCATTCAGCCTTCACGGCATCGTCAATCAATGGGTTGTAGTGTTGAAGCGTTGCACCAAATCCTTCATTCGCAAGTGCAGTCCAGACAACCAATTGCAGCATACCATTGGATTGGTTAGACCATACCGGGAAATTGTCCTTGTAAAGTTCGAATTGTTGTTGCAAGCCTTCAACTACAGCTTGATCTTCGAAGAACAGCACTGTACCATAACCAGCGCGGAATCCGGCCATCTTCTCAGCGGTAGGTCCGAAGTTCTCAGCAGGAACAACCTTCTTCAAAGTATCTTCCGTAATATTCCACAGCTTGTCATGCTGCTCATTCAGCACGAGCAATACACGGGAAGATTGCGAGTTGAAAGCTGAAGGAGTATGAAGAACCGCTTCCTTTACGATTTCTTCGATCTTCTCATCAGAGATGACAGTCTCCTTGCTAATTCCATACACACTACGTCTGTTCTTCAACAAATCGATAAATTGACTCATTATTATTCAGTCTCCTATCCATTTTCATCTTATTTTGGCCTTAAAATTGTGAACCATTCAGCAATTTTAGGCCTCTCTCTAAAACAAAAGTTTGATACTAACTATAATTTAGTAACTTATATTTATATATTACACAAGTGATCTGCCTATTGCAAGTATTTTTATAAAAAAAGTTATCTACATTCAAAAAGTAAGCGAATCTAGTCGTTACATTGCCCTCTCGCAATCTACAGTCATGAATTTAGTGTCTAAACGGTAAATAAGCATGACCAACGATATATATCCATCCAAGCCTACATGGGTTATACTGGAAAAAACGTTTATAGGAGTGTTACATACCTTGGCGAGAACGAAAATCTTCATAAGTTCTGTGAACGAGGACGGGCTGAAGCCGCTCCGCAAAAGCGTGTATCAGGAGCTTCACGCCCTTGGCCATGAGCCGATGATGTGGGAGGAGAATATCGGACCGTGGCTAGCCAGCGCTGATCCCGTTACGCTCTGTCTGCAAGCTGTCGAGCAATGCGATATTTATCTGTTGTTCATCAGCAGCAAAGCCGGCACCTATGATAAGGCGGCGGAAAGAACGATCACTCACCTGGAATTCATCAAAGCGCAGGAACAGGAAATTACCATCCTGGTGTTTGCTGATGTCGAGGTCAAGCGGATCTTCTTCAGTACCGTCAAACCGCTGCTCGACCAATATATCGATCAATATATTAGTAAAGAGGAACGCTTCCCTTCCCCGCTTCATATGATGGATGCACTGCGAAAACACAAGCAAGTTCCAGCGCATATCGATCCCTATGTATGGTATTTCCTCTACGACATGATTTTGCGCAATGTGTATGTAGATGATTTATCCCTGGGAGTACCCATCGACTGGAAGAGCTATTTTAGCGATCTGCTTCGCAGAGGCTCCCTCCTGCTTCCGCTTGAGGAATCCATTCAGCTTAGCGGCAACCGGCTGGAGCAGTTGGACGAGGCTTTTGATCTGATTGCTGGTCTAATACCGCAAATGCAGATCAGCGGTTTTCGCGATGCGGAGAAATTTCTGAGTCTGATTAAGGATCGGGCCTGTGGTGGTATGATTGAACATGGCTATGGGAAATATATGACGGAGAGTGTCGGAAGCTATGGAGATTGCTCCGCGATAACCCTGTATGTGAGCCAGGAAGATCAACTCCATCTAGTCGCCAAGTGTGGAAAGGCACAAGGTCCCCCGTACTATAAGCTGGACAATAAGAGCTCCTACGCCGTTCTGACTTACCAAATGGGTGATCAGCGTGAACAGGTCTTCTTCACCGCAGCTAAGAATATGTTCTACTATTGTATCCGTTCCGGACCTTATGTCATCACTTTACATTATCCGGCTGAACCAGATTGGGATTATAGGAAGTTTATCCGCTATAAAGAAAGTGTAAACCATGCTATAATAAGTAAAAATCCTGTTATTATCGAATTCATTAAACTAAGTCTAGGAGGGATGCAGCGTGGGTAGCGGTGTGTTCGTATCCAAGAATGGACGGGTAAGCAAAGCGATTGGAATTCAACCCAAGGAAGCATTATTATTTGCCCCTCCTAAGAAAAATTCATCGCAAATATTAGAAGAACAGCGAATTGCTGTGAAACGTAATAGTAAACAAATCAAGGATCGGTTCGCCCAAGCAACCAAACGGGCATGAACTGAATTGCATCCCTGCTTCCCTGATTAAAGTTGATGAGTAAGGCCTGAGGCTGGTTTTTATACCGGCTCAGGCCTTTTTTAACTATAGCAAGATCTGTAGTCCTGAGAACCATATGGTTACGTATTCTCGGGCAGCTTGTACGATCTGCTCTTCATCGCTATAGAGGCGAATGATCTCAAAATATCCTTCCAGGAACGCAATCGCTAGCGGCCGCGCCGCATCTGAGTTAAGTTGCTTCATAGTTGCCGTCTTTTGATTATGATCCGCAAAATGCATCTCGACATGACCTACAAAGCGATCAAAGAATTCATTTCTAATATTCTCTTGCCGTGTTCCCTTACTCTCGTACAGTAAAATCAGCAAATTCTGCCGATATTCGCGCAGGAACTCCGCTAGCAAGCTCTCCAACTGATCCAAGATGATCGGCATACGGTCCGCCGAGATGTCCTCACTTTTCTCCATTAGCTCAAGCAGCCGTTCGTACGCCGGCATCGTGACGGCCTCCAGCAAAGCTTCTTTATTGGAAAAATAACGATACAAGTTGCCTACCGACACCCCCACTTTAGCTGCGATATCCTTCATGGATGTCTTCTCATAACCGGAATCCAGGAACATATTTTGAGCAGCCTTCAGCATAGCATGCCGCAGCTCATCTTTTAAAACCTGCATAAGCGTGAACCTCCATTCGCTTTTAAATATAGGATGACCGAACTGAGTTGTCAACGACGGCTAGAGGGCGATGAAATTATCTTGACTTTATAAATGGATCAGCGTATTTTAAAAGTGAATTATAATTCATTATTGAAAACGAGTAATAACGCGCGAACGGATCTGAACGATACTACACAATTTTATAAAAAGGAGCTGCAGGGATTTATGATCGAAGTACATGATTTGAAATATAGGTATCCCGGGAGCAAGGAGCAGGTTCTTCATGGACTTTATTTTTCTATTCCAAAGGGTGAAATTTTTGGCTTCCTGGGTCCCTCAGGTGCCGGCAAAAGCACGGCTCAGAAAATCCTCATCGGCATCCTGAAGCAATACGAAGGGCAAGTCACCGTGTTGGGGAGAAATGTCTGTGATGCTAAACCTGATTATTACGAGCGAATTGGTGTAGCCTTTGAGTTTCCTAATTTTTATGGTCGATTTACCGCATTGGAGAATCTCCGTCTGTTTCGTTCTCTATATAAAGGACCAACAAGCAAACCTGAGGAACTGCTAGAAAGGGTTGGGCTCGCGAAATACAGCCATACAAAGGTTGAGAATTTCTCCAAAGGAATGAAGATGAGGCTTAACCTATGTCGTGCGTTGCTGAATCAACCTGATATTTTGTTTCTGGATGAGCCTACCTCTGGACTGGACCCGGTTAATGCCCGGTTAGTCAAGGAGATCATTCTACAAATGAAAGCCGATGGAAAAACGATACTGATTACAACGCACAATATGCATACGGCAGAAGAAATTTGCGATCGAATCGCTTTTATAGTCGACGGACGCATCGTTCTCATTGACACCCCACGTGAATTAAAAGTGCAGCACGGTAAAAGGCGCGTCCGGGTGGAATACAGAAAAGATAAGCAAGTAAAACAAGAACACTTCGCATTAAGTGGTATCGGGACTAATCCAGAGTTCACGGGACTATTGCTGCGGGAAGAGATAGAAACGATTCATACGGAAGAAGCAACGCTTGAGGACATTTTTATCAAGGTGACGGGGAGGAATCTGGAATGAGAATGGCAGGCGCCATCGCATATGATATTAAACTGCAGCATAGACACGGATTTTATTACGCTTACCTGGTGATCAGCCTATTCTACATCGTGTTATTGCGACTTTTGCCTGCCTCCTCCCGTGAAATGGCCGATGTTTTGCTGACGTTTACCGATCCAAGCATGCTTGGCTTTTTCTTTATCGGTGGCTTGGTGCTACTGGAGAAAGGTCAGGATATTCATAACACGTTATTTGTGACACCTTATAAACCTGAGGAGTACATGATGTCAAAGACGCTATCCCTTACTCTGTTATCCATGATCAGCAGTTATTTGATTCATGTCAGCCAGTTCGGATTTGGTACGAATTCGCTGCTGTTTATGACAGGAGTGTTCCTGACGTCTGTATTCTTCACGCTGACTGGCATGGGAGTCGCCTTTCGCTGCCGCTCAATAAATGGTTTCTTTTTTCTATCTACTTTAGTGACGTTCGTATTTATGCTTCCAATTCTGGATTTCCTTAATATCTGGTCTACGCCCATTTATTATATATTGCCGACTCAAGGTTCGTTCATGCTGCTCCGTTCGGCATTCGAGCCCCTACCATGGTTGCAAATCTTATATGCGATTCTGCTGCTTGCCAGTTGGGGCGGTCTTGCTTTCCTCTGGACGCGGTATTCTTTCCGGAAGTTTATTATGCTGCGGATGGGAGGTGATGGATCATGATTCCTGCACTACGTCTGCTCCGAAGTGATATGCGGCTCGTTGGCCGGGACGCCATGCTGTTCTTCTATCTTCTTGCCCCACTGCTGCTCATCTTTGCTGTGAAATTTGGAGTGCCAGCTGCAAATGATGTACTCACAATGTACTTCCAGTTTGACTTATCCGATTATTATGGTCTCATTACTGGAGTGTCTCTTCTGCTGGTTAGCTTGATTCTTGGCTGTATGTGCGGATTTATGATGCTGGATGAGCGGGATGATCATTTGATCCAATATTATGCGGTGACGCCGCTATCCCGAAGTGGCTATCTGATTTGCCGACTCGCTACAGCGGTTGTCCTTTCGATCACTTATGATACGATCCTGCTCTTGTTAGCGGCACCGGAGTCAGTGACAACAACACAGGTATTGTACCTGCTACCGATGGCAGCGTTTGAAGCGCCTATCATTGCATTGTTCTTGGTTGCTTTTGCAGCTAATAAAGTAGAGGGTCTTGCTCTATCCAAAGGAGCGAGTCTGATCGTGGCCATTCCAGCAGCAGCATGGTTTATACACTCTCCTTTAAAATATGGACTGGGCATCTTTCCCCCATTTTGGATTTACGAGGTACTGCACCGCGGGTATGAAGAAGGCCCATGGAGGGCGCTGCTGCTCACTTTGATTGGATTAAGCGTTCATCTGCTGGCCGTGTATGTGATGCTTCGTAAATTTCTGCGGAGACAGGATTAACCTAATCGGATTTATGCGTGTTATTTCCCTAAATACGCCCCCCAATGTCAAAATGACTGCCGTTAGGGGGGCGTCACTTATTATTACTTAGCCGGTTAAGCGATCAGCTTCAACCCGACGGCTGCGGACAGAACCATGGCGATGAACAGTATCCTTTTCCATTCTCTGGATTCCCCATAGAGGATCATTCCGACAACCGCGCTGCCCACCGTACCAATTCCGGTCCAGATCGCGTAAGCAGTCCCCATGGAGATCGACTCCATTGCAATAGATAGCAACACAAAGCTAAGAATAAAACCGCCGAACAAAAGGGAAAAGGATACGATGTCCTTACGCTGGTTCAGCTTATTGATTCCGGCCACTCCCAGCACCTCCCCGAATCCGGCCAACACGAGCAAGATCCAAGCCATGCTTATCCCTCCTCCTTCACTCCATGCTCTTTCGTAATCATTTTCAGACCCACTACGCCGGCTAACAGCAGCAGAATCAATAAAATTTTCGCCAGCTTGACCTGTTCATTGAAGATCAGCATCTCCGTCAGTACGGTACCCGCAGTTCCGATGCCTGTAAATACCGCATACGCCGTTCCTACCGGCAGCTTCTTCGTCGACAGAATCAACAGATACATACTGAACACGATCGAGAACGCAGTCCCCATCCATTCCAGAGTGGTTCCTGCATGCTTCAGTCCGATGACCCAGCTAATCTCAAGCAATCCAGCAATAAATACTAATGACCAGTTGCGACTCATTTCCTCACTCCTCTCCCTAACGATGTCCAGATGGATACGGTCTTGAAGGATTCAATCCCACTGCCCCTCTCTTCTCCGAACCTCGTAAAGACAAAAAAAGCCGGAGAAGATATCCTCTCTGATATCCTCCCGGGCTTTTATCCCTCCGTGTCCACAGACTCTTGTGTCTGTGCGTTCTCTCTCGGACCAGTCCAGCGCCAAACCAGGCTGCGGAACCCTAGAAAACAAAATGTAACCCTATCATAAGGGAATCTAAAGCTCGGGTCAACTATGCTAAGCCAATCAAGGAGATCGATGTATTCGGAAATGCCCCCGCTTGTAACCTGCTCCCCAATGATTTAACATAATAATTGCGGAATATTGTTATTATTTACAATCAAATAGATATATAAAAAAGGAGTGTAGACAAATATGGACAGAAAGCTGTTTTCCACTTTTACGATCAAGAATACGACATTCAGAAACCGGGTCGTGATGTCCCCTATGTGCATGTACTCTTCACCCAATAAGGACGGCAAGGTATCTGATTGGCATCTCGTCCACTATCCGACCCGTGCAGTTGGCGGCGTAGGCCTGATTATTGTCGAAGCTACCGCTGTATCGCCTGAAGGCCGGATCTCCTATAGAGACCTTGGCATTTGGGATAATGAGCACATCGAAGGGCTGCAAAGACTTGTATCGCTGATGCAGCAGAACGGGGCCAAAGCCGGTATCCAGCTTGCCCATGCAGGCCGCAAGGCCGATCTTGAAGAGACAATTCTGGCTCCGTCGGCGATTCCGTTCGCTGCAATGAAGATGCCAAAGGCCGCCGATCTTGAAGAGATTCAGGGTATCGTGCAAAAATTCCGGGATGCGGCTCGCCGCGCTAAAGAAGCTGGATTCGATGTCATTGAAATTCATGCAGCTCACGGTTATTTGCTGAACGAGTTCCTGTCGCCGCTCTCCAATCATCGCAAAGATGAATACGGCGGAAGTGCCGACAACCGCTATCGCCTGCTCGGGGAAGTGATCGAGGCTATCAAGCAGGAATGGGACGGTCCTCTATTCGTGCGCATCTCCGCCGAGGAATATGCTGAAGGCGGCAATCATCTTGAGGACTACATCTATTACGTACACAAAATGAAGGAACAAGGCGTTGATCTGATCGATTGCAGCTCAGGTGCCCTTGTCCCCGCTCATATAGACATTTTCCCTGGCTATCAGGTGCATCTGTCCGAACAGATTCGTCATCAAGCCGAGATCTCAACCGGCGCGGTAGGTCTTATTACAAGCCCCCAGCACGCAGAGGAGATTATCGGCAACGGCAGAGCCGATCTGGTCTTCCTTGGACGTGAACTGCTGAAGGACCCATACTGGACCTTGCATGCAGCCAAAGAGCTAGGTGCTGAGTTTCAGCCTCCGAAGCAGTATGATCGCGCGTTCTAATGATGAACGATATGGATAGAACTCAGACAGCGCTTAACTACAGAAATATCCTAATTATGACCGCAGTAGAGGCCGAGCGTGAGGCCGTACTGCGTGGCATTGCCAAGGCTGCGAGCGGGCAAGGTTCTACAGAACAAGCAAAGTTTGATGTGCAGTTATGCGGGGTCGGCCCCATATCAGCGGCTGCGGAGACCGCCGCCTATCTGGCCGCCAATCCGAAATATGATCTCGTCATTAGCGCCGGCATCGGCGGCGGCTTCACAGATCGCGCCGAGATCGGTTCGATCGCTATCGCTGATAGCATCATTGCTGCCGATTTGGGAGCCGAGACTGGGGATGGCTTCTCCAGTGTGGACAAGCTTGGCTTCGGTTCGTCAAGCATTCCGGTGGCTTCTGCTCTCACTGAAGAGTTGACGAAGTCGATCCAAAGTGCCGGGTGGGCCGTCTGCAGCGGGCCTATTCTAACCCTTTCCACTGTGACCGGAACTCGAGAAACTGCCGATGAGCTGAAGCGAAGAATTCCCGGAGCTGTGGCAGAAGCGATGGAAGGCTATGGTGCGGCATTTGCTGCCCACCGCCTGAACATCCCCGTCATGGAGATCCGGACGATATCCAATGCTATTGGCCCGCGTAATCGTGAGCTATGGCGAATTGGCGACGCTCTGCAAGCGCTTGAACAGGCCTGCTATAATTTAGCGGAGGTATTACAACGATGAGAATTGCATTTTCACCCTGTCCTAATGATACTTTTATATTCCATGCCCTAGTCCATGGCTTGATCCCGGGAACTCCTGAATTTGAAGTGACCTATGCCGATATCGATCGAACGAACGGATGGGCGGCTGACGGGAATAGCGGAGACATTATGAAGATATCGTTTGCCGCCCTGCCATGGGTACTGGACAAATACGCCCTGCTTCCGTGTGGAGGGGCGCTTGGACGCGGCTGTGGACCGCTTGTATTGACCAAGGGGGATTCCGAGCAACTCGGCGATCCTGCTTCCCTCTCTGGCCGACGCGTTGCTGTACCTAGCGAACGCTCGACAGCATATCTGCTGTTCCGGCTTTGGGCTGCACAACATGTACCGGGAGGCGTTGGCGAGATTATCGTCATGCCTTTTGATAAGATCATGCCTGCGGTCCAGGATGGCTCCATCGATGCCGGACTGGTCATTCACGAAGCGCGTTTTACTTATAAAAACTATGGTTTGCAGCTGATGGCCGATCTTGGCAACTGGTGGGAAGAAGACACGGGCTTGCCGATTCCATTAGGTGCGATCATTGCCGATCGTTCGCTCGATCTTGCTTCTATCAGCAACTGGATCAAACAATCTGTGGAATATGCCTGGGCTCATCCAGAAGCATCAGCAGATTATGTGCTCAGCCATGCCCAAGAGATGTCCCCTGAGGTTACGCAAGCACATATTAATCTCTATGTGAACAAATACTCAGCGGATCTGGGCGATGACGGCTATGCTGCGATATCAGCACTGCTGAACCGTGCAGCCGATGAAGGTCTGGTTCCGGCCTTCGATCCTGCGGCATTGAGAGTATAGGAATCTGAATAAAAAGGCAGCCTGACTTATGAATCTTCCTACCATGGCTGCCTTTACTATTTCATTTTATTAAGAACGGCAACGAAAGGCGGCCATAATATGCCTAAAATCGACAATCTACTAGCTATTCTATGGATGCTCCAATCAGGTGAAAAAATTACTGCAAAACAAATTTCCGAAAAGTTAGAGATGAATATAAGAACTGTATACCGTTATATAGACACTCTTTCAACAAGCGGCGTGCCTATTATATCGGATACAGGACATCATGGTGGATATACTTTATTAAATGATTTCATGGAGGCCCCTCTTTTTTTCGATGTAGAAGAGAAGACATCCCTTTTTCATGCTGCTATTTTTGCAGAAGAAGCCGGATATTACGGAGGAGAAGCATTAAATAGGGCTATTTCGAAGCTGAGCAAATATTCTAACCGAGAGCAGGAAACAAGACTAAACCAACAAGTAACCAGTCTAAATGTAATAGGCCGAATAAATTTGCGCTCGACGGAATCTTACTTGAAGCTCCTGGAGAAGGCTATAACTGAAGAATACTCTGTGGAAATTCAATATTATAAATGCAGCGAGAATGAATCAAGTTATAGATTGATTGATCCATACAAAAATATTTATTGGAATCATAAATGGTACGTGATCGGATTTTGCCATCTCCGGAATGATATTCGCAGCTTTAGAGTAGAGCGAATTGAACATCTCCTGCTAACTGAAAATAAGTTTAACAGCCCGGAGCATTTTTCGGCCCATGACTTTTTTCTGAAGAACCTCCTTCCGTCCATAGACGATAAAGAAGACATTATCCCTCTGGTTATCACCGGAAATCAAAACACGTTACATAATGTCTGCAAACACTGGTTTTTAGGGAATTATTTACAGGAGCAGACCTCGAATCAAGCAGTATTCCTGCTGGAAAGAGACATAATACATACGCACGTCCCCTATTTGCTTTTACCATACGGCAAATCTATTCAAATTATTGAGCCAATCAGTCTTAAACAAAGGCTCGTTGAAGTTCTTTCAGAGTTCATTGAATTTCATCAAGTCTGATGACTTCCCTGACGCTAGCTGTCAGGGAAGTTGTTTTATAATAAGCTCAATGAATGATGACAGGAGTGTTATGGATGCCAGCAAACAATGCTTATCTTTATGTATTTGATACAATGTCAGATTGGGAATATGGATATTTAATTGCCGAACTAAACTCAGGAAGATTCTTCAGAAGAGATTTAGCCCCCTTAAAAGTAGTTACAGTTGGTGCTACTAAAGATAGCATTACTACAATGGGCGGACTGAAAATAAAACCGGATATCCCCCTTGTTGATTGTCTTCTAGAGTGTAAAGATCTTATCATTTTACCTGGTGGGAATACTTGGGGAGAAAAAATCCATCAACCTATCTTAAAAAAAATTGGCGAGGCTATGGATATCGGTACTGTTGTCGCTGCAATTTGTGGGGCAACTGAGGGGCTCGCCAATAGCGGATACCTGAACTCAAGAAAGCATACAAGCAATAACCTGGAGTATTTAAAAATGGTCTGTCCTGCTTATAAAGGGGAGAATTGGTATGAACCGGGGCCAGCGGTATCTGACAATAATCTGGTTACTTCATCAGGAGTAGCTCCTCTGGAGTTTGCTATGGAGGTTCTAAAAGTTTTAGATGTATTTGCACCAGAGACACTCCATGCATGGTATAACCTTAATAAAACGCATGAAGCTGAGTATTTTTTTCAGTTAATGGATTCGATTACTAATGAGTCAAACGAAAAGAAATGAATAATAAAAGCTGTAGCTAGACGTTAATAACGGCTTTAGCTACAGCTTCTTATTTATCACAGTCTTACTTCCAGCGCTTCAGCGTAGGAAGCAGACCCTGCATCATAGAACGTGCTGTCTCCTCACTCATGCCTCCCGGCTCATCCGACACCATATGAGGAACACAAATCTCGATCATTTCATCCATTGTCACATTGGCGGTGAAGCTTCCCTCTTTATAGCAATAATGACAATAGTCCTCGCTGATCGATCCATCCGCTTCCGTCCCATACTCAGCTTCAGGCTGGTTCATCGGCATAGCACAGCTCTGGCATAGCTTCATTTCATTCATCTCAAATTCCTCCATTCAAATTTTCAGCTTGACTCAATCCATTACTTTGATAAAGCTTTGTATTTGCTTCTTATGCTTCTTATCATGAGGAATAAATCCGCGCAAATAGCTGTGGATGCTAAACCTCTTACCATCTCCGTCCACATAATTTCGCAAATACTCCTCTTCCTGCAAACCGGAAATAGCACGGATAATCTTCGAGCGGTACTCTACGAATTGATCATAGATTTCCCGCTTCGTCCTGGATTTCGCATATTGGATCGCTTGAGCATTGAATTGGTTGAAATCCTGATGCTTCACAGTCAAGGGTTCTCCCAGCTTAATCTTCTCAATAGCTTCCTCATAGAAATACTTATCCCAGAGCATGATATGACATACCATGTCCTTCACCGTCCATTTTCCCTCAGCGATCGGATTGTCCCAATATTTATCCTCCAGGTCGCAGAGCGAAGCCACGAAAGGGATAAACCCGTTGTACTCCTCGACCATTTCCGTACTTGTCTTCGCCACTCTTCCCCTCCTCCCTACTAATCATTAACTGTCATATCGTTGGACCCATCTTCATTATATAAGCGATTAACTGACACCTTTATGTCATATTAAGTGTACCTTCCGATCATATTTTTCAATTTACTTTTAATAATTTCACGGATATGTGCGGGCTCTAGCACCTCAGCCATATCGCCAAAAGATAGGATATAGCCATACACCCAGTCATCCTCCGGATAAGACGCTGTCACAATGAAACTTCCATCCTCACAGCGAGCAACTTGCTCCTCTTCGAACTCATCATAAATTCGGTACAATAACGCGCCGTTTATTTTCAGTTTAAATGTAACCATCGTCTGGGCTGCCCAGCCTGTCTGTTCTTGCTCCTCTTGGACGGCATCCGGATGACTTCGGGTACAGTTCTCTTCAAGGACAATCAGGTCCTTCATCCTTGACAGCTTGAACACACGCATCGCTTGTCTGTCCAGGCAATACGCCCTCAAATACCAGGTCCTCCCTTTGAACCAGAGCTGTATCGGCTCCACCGCCCGTGCTGTTTTCTCATATGAGCTTGTACCATAATAGTCGAAGGAAAGCCGATGTCGCTCCAATATAGCCGTCTTAATGAGCTGGAAACGCTCCTGCTTCTCATCGCCCCAGTGAGTAAAATCAACCTCAATCCAGTTCGCTTGCTGGAACCCGAACATACCGCTCATTTTCGTGAGAATCCGATTTACTTCAGGATAATGAGTTGCTTTCATTCCCTGAAGGACGGAGAGGATGTCCCTCTGCTCCTGCTCGGATAGCAATGATTTGTTCAGAACATAGCTCTCGAGCAGACTGATTCCGCCGCCCTTTCCTTTGTTCGTGTAGATCGGGATGTTAGCCTCGCTAAGAATGTCGAGATCCCGATAGATCGTTCGTGGCGACACCTCGAAATGATCGGCAAGCTCCTTTGCAGTGACCGTCTGCTTATCCAGTAAAATATAAACAATTTCAAACAAACGCGTAATTTTTGACATGATTCCTCCTGCATCGCTTCTAGCGATACATTCTCTTAATTCCCCTTACTTCCCGAATCTACGGCGATATCCGCATTTACGGCATAGCTCCTCGACGGCTTCCCTGCGTGAGAATCCTTCGTACAAGCGATTTGCTCTCTCGCCCTCAATAATCTCAGAGAACGGCCTATCGTACACATTGCCCAAGTTAATAACTCCCTCTCCATCCAGGCAACAAGGGATCACTGTACCATCGACTAAAATTCCCGCCTGATTGCGCAGCGCATGACAGAATCCACGTCCATCGTCCTCTTCCGCCTTCAGATCAGGCCAGTCGAACTCCACATCCTGATTTAAATAAATCCGTTCGGCAATTTTAACACCGCTTCCAGGAACAACCTTCTCCTCAATCCGATAATCAAGTCCGAACTCCTCTTCGATCAAGCCAAGGGTAGCTCTATTGCGGCTGCGTATATGGTTCTCGACATTATCTCTCGTTAGATTCCAGAGTCGGAAGGATACGATCAAATCCGATAGTGCCGTTGCTTCGCGCACGAAGGTGAAGATTTCTCGCAAATAGCCTTCGCGATTCTCCGAACCGGCATGTCCATCGAAGCTGTGCAGGGAGAAATTCATTTGCCTTAGCGCAGGCTTGCCGAGCAGCTTCGGAGCTGCCTTATGAATTAACGTCCCATTTGTTGTTATATTCACTTTAAAGCCTTTGTCATAGCTTAGATCAAGCAATTGATCGATTTTGGGATGAAGCAGCGGTTCGCCTTTAACATGAAAATATATGTAATCTGTATGTGGCTTAATATCATCCAGAATTTTGCTGAAATCCTCCACTTTAATAAAACGGGCTTGTCTCTCCGTTGGCGGGCAGAAACTACAGGCCAAATTGCAAATGCTCGTCGTCTCAATATAAAATTTCTTGAATTTCTTCATATGCGTTCTCTCTTCTCCAATCCTCAAGCACTTGCTAGCGATGATCTATCAGATCCATCCTCATAATTTTGTCCAATCTACTTCCTATTCTAACTGATCTGTCCTAAAAGTCACGGTAATTCCACAGTAATAACTGACTGTTCATTCATCCACGGACCGCCGCGCCATGCCGGATTCCCCATACATAAGCTTCTTCCGTCCTGACGTTGCGGTCCGTCCTCATTATCCGCTGCTTTGCATGCTGATTTTTACTTGTTCAAGGATAATCGGCGTACCGGCAAATACGGTATCATCCCCCAGCTCAAGTATTAATGAATCGGTGATGACCTCATATATTTGTCCTTCCTGTAAAATTCCGTTAATATACAAATTCGAGTAATTACTAGGATCCGGACCAAGAAACTGAGTTGCATTATTTCCATCATCATTATGGAATTGTTCTACAGGTATGACAACAGAAGATTGCAAATCTGAGTCAGGAAAATAGAAATAGCGGAAGGCCAGTACGATGACGCTTAAATTACTGCCACCCGCTGGTCCGGGAGGTCCTTGTGGTCCCACAGGTCCAGGAGGTCCCGGCGGACCTTGTTCCCCTGGGGGACCGGAGAATCCCCGCAATCCTTGGATTCCCGCTGGTCCGGGCATGCCTTGTTCCCCCCGCGGACCTTGATTCCCTCCTGGCCCCATGGGTCCGGGTGTCCCTTGTGGCCCTGGCGGACCTTGTGGCCCTGGCGGACCTTGCGGTCCTTGAGGGCCTTGAAGTCCTTCTAATCCTTGTAATCCCTGTAGTCCCTGCTTATCTTCCGGACCTCGTGAACCTGGCATTCTTACGCCAGGCGGATCGTTCAATCCTGCGTGACTATCCGGGGGAAGATGCGGCGGTTTATTAGGTGGTGGAGCACAATGTGGAAGTTGGACTACTTCCCCATGAGATATCTTCCAACGTCGTCTATTCCTCTCGAAGTGATGCGTTTTATTGAGATGTCTCTTTCTTTTGCGCCATTTAGCTAATTTCACATGATGCCTCATATTTCCCAGTCTGAATGCATATGAATGTCTGCTCTGCTTTGCTCTTCGTCTGTTAAGACTGCGTAAAAGCATCAATCCACCTCCTCGATCCCTGATTCTTGACTATGTTATCTTATGTTGAATCCGTGGCGAAGAAATGGACAGATTACCTAATTCGGGCAGATGTTTGAAAATAATCCATATGTAGAAACGCCGTCGCCATTCTATAAAAAAATCATTATATATTATGAATCGAGAATCTCTCGATCTAGTGATATATTAATAAGGAGTGAGAATCCATGCCCGTTATTAAACCGGTATTTACAGCTACTGCAAGTGCACCCGTTGCCAGCGGCGGTACAGTAACAACGACGTTAAACCCTGATACAACCCGATACTTTGCCACACTGACCGCAGGCATGTTAGGACCTACGAATACTACAATTCCAGCCGGAAGCTTCGTAGACGACGCGGATGCTACTATCACAGCACTGCCAGCACTAACAGCTAATGACTATTTCAACGTGTACATTAACGGGGTTCTGCAACAGCAATCATTGTCTATACTGTCAACAACTGATCTTGTATTGAATGCAACAACTCCGGATCTTTCCGCTGGCACGCCAATCCAACTGGAGATCGTCAGCTTCGCCAACGTATCATCGGCCCTATCAACCCCACCCGATATTTCCGCACCAGTCATCACAATTACTTCCTGAACCAATCACATGCACCAAACAGGAGGCTAGTCATATATTGAGTAGCCTTCTATACTTCCTTGCGTTTTAATGTTAATTATTGCTCGATTGTCTTGCTTTTTTCTTCGTCTTCTTCCAATCCTCAAGCGAGGAGCCAGTATCAACCCGCAGTAGTCCGCTCTTGGACATGCCGATTTGTTGAGAAGAATATATTCCCGTATGTCCCGAGAAGACGTAGCTTACGATACAAGCAATGAACATATATAACGCCCCTTCGGAGCCAAAAATTTCAATCCCCATAATGAAGCAGGCTATGGGTGTACTCGTTGCACCAGAGAAGACTGCGATAAAACCAAGCGCAGCCAGGAATGGGCCGTATATATGCAGGAGACCTGCCAGGGAATGCCCAAGGGTCGAACCAATAACGAATAAAGGCGTTACCTCTCCTCCCTGAAATCCGGTGCCAAGAGTAATTGAAGTGAATAGAAGCTTCCATAAGAAAGCGAATGGAGAAACTCCTTCCGTCATCGAAGAGGTGATCAAAGGTATACCCAACCCCAAATAATCACGGCTGCCGACGATATATACAAGCGCAATGACTATTACACCACCAACGGCAGATTTCAATATTGGATTCTTAAACAGCCTGGAGAAAGTCCTCTTAAGAAAATGAGTGAGTTCGCTGAAGCAGAGACCCGCCAAGCCGAAGATGACTGAAGCCAGCAGGACTTTCAACAATACCGCAACAGACAATGCTGGAATCAAATCAACGGAATAGCTCGTATGGTGTACGCCCCATACATGAGTCGCTACTATATCTCCAATGAAGCTGGCTGCAAAGCACGGAATAAGCGCGCTATAACTCATCAATCCAATCGCAATAACTTCAAGACCAAAGACCGTTCCGGCAAGCGGTGTTCCGAACACCGAACCAAAGCCGCCGCTAATTCCGCACATGAGTAAGATCCGACGATCCAGCGCATCGATTTTAATCATTTTACCGAACCACTCAGCCAAGCTTCCTCCCATCTGCACTGCCGTTCCCTCACGTCCGGCCGAGCCGCCGAATAAATGCGTAATCAACGTTCCGAACAGGACTAGTGGGGCCATTCTTAGTGGAATGGTCTCTCCTCCATTCTGGATACCTTCCAGAATTAAGTTATTCCCTCTTGAACTACTCCCGCCGAACTTCATATACATATAGCTGACCAGCGCTCCGCCAACAGGTAACAGGAATAACAGCCAAGGATGGGATAGACGCTGCTGCGTCACGTAATCCAGACTATGCAAGAATAAGGCCGAAGCACTCCCGGCGAGAATTCCAACAATCCCACCGAGAACAAGCCATTTCAAAAAAGAGCCCAAATAAGCAATATGCGGGAAACCGTACAGTAGGCGTTCCCTCTTCTCCCCATTTTGTTCGTTCATCACATAATTCCTCTTCTCTGACCTATTGTTGCTGCCGCGTGAAAGGCTATATGATCTGTTCCTCCAATCACTGAAAAAAAACAGACTCCTACCAGGATATCCACACCTGGTAGGAGTCATTAGCCTTCACGGCGGTTATGGCGAACTCCATCGCCTATATTAATCAATTCACTATGTGAAATTATATTACATTAGCAGAGCTGCGTCAATCCAATTTCTGATCCAGGATGCCAATGACAAGTCACTTAAGCTTGGGCAGGCAGATGCCATGCCCTCTGCATAGAATGGAACAAAAAGCGCAGAGAAAGGTGAATGCCAATTGACCAGTTTTCGTAAAGCGTACTTATTGAAACAGCGCATCGCTAGAACCATGCTTAAGAAGCGGGGAATCCACGGGATTGGCGTCGGCTTGAAGGAACCGGGCAAGCCGGGCAAGGGTGCAGCCGTCATCGTCTATGCTACTCCGGCATCGGCAACAACCGCTAGTCCCCGTAAGCGAAAAACCTCGCACACCCGGCATCCTTCGACGAATATTGCCAAGAAGATATCCGGCGTTCCTGTACGGGTCGTTCGTTCCAAAGGCTTCAAAAAGAATGCTGACAGCGGTAAGTTTATGAGGCGCATACGTCCGGTGATCGCTGGATACAGTATCGGCAGGGCCGATGAATCAGGCACCGCCGGACTGATTGTAAGTACTGATCCTCAGGGCTCAAATCGATATATCCTTAGTAATAACCATGTCCTCGTTGACAACAATTCGAGTCGTACTTCAGCGACGATTCAGCCCGGCGGCGCCGATGGCGGATCGACCAAGAAGGATCTTGTCGGTTACATGAGCAAATATGTCAAGCTGCACAAGAAAAAAAATAATTATATAGATGCTGCCATCTCTCGCCCGCTCAGGAGAAGTCTGGTGAAGCCGAAATACGCCGTATATGGGAACGTTCCCGGATATATCACAAGCTACAAAGTAGGCGATAAGTTTAAGAAGGTGGGCAGAACAAGCGGGGTTGTTACAGGTACAGTGGAATCTATCCATACGGATATCCAGGTGAATTACGGCGATTATGGGAATCTGGGTACGATCAACTTCAAGAATCAGAGTATCATACGTGGGAAGGGTCCGGTCTCTTTACCTGGAGACTCTGGCTCCGTTTGGCTGACGAAGAAAGGCAATAAAGCCGCAGCGGTCAATTTCGCTGGTTCTGATAATGGCCTTCTCTCCATCTCATACCCGATTGACTGGTTTATGAAGGTGTTCGGTGCAAGAGTAGCAAAAAGCGGTAAACATGCTCTATCCTTACCGAACCGCGGTAAACAAAAACGCTATGTATATACACATCCATTATCCGTCAAGACTCTAAAGTCAATCTCCTGCCGTACATGCAATTCACATAACAAGTCGAAATAACCTCATGGGATAACAAGCGTTGGCCCGTGAATGAGAACTTCAGATAAATAGTAAACAGGACCTGACGAATAGTCAGGTCCTGCTCATAGATATAATAATTAGATGATGTGGTTATTCCATGAAATCCTTCAAGCGTTTGCTGCGGCTTGGATGTCTTAGCTTGCGCAGTGCTTTGGCTTCAATCTGACGAATTCGTTCCCGCGTAACGCCGAATTCCTTGCCCACTTCCTCCAGCGTACGGGAGCGACCATCGTCCATCCCGAAGCGCAGTCGAAGCACATTCTCTTCACGCTCTGTAAGTGTATCCAGCACTTCTTCGAGCTGCTCACGCAGCAGTTCGAAGGCGGCTGCATCCGCTGGTGCCAGCGCTTCATGATCCTCAATGAAATCGCCCAGATTGGAGTCATTCTCCTCACCGATTGGCGTCTCGAGAGAGACCGGCTCTTGGGCAATCTTCATAATCTCGCGGACCTTCTCCGGTGAAATCTCCATCTCAGCTGCAATCTCCTCCGGCGTTGGTTCGCGTCCAATTTCCTGAAGCAATTGTCTCGATACACGGATCAGCTTATTAATCGTCTCAACCATATGCACCGGGATACGGATCGTCCGGGCTTGGTCGGCAATCGCTCTCGTGATAGCCTGACGTATCCACCATGTTGCATACGTACTGAATTTAAACCCTTTGGAATAATCAAATTTCTCTACCGCCTTGATCAGGCCCATGTTGCCTTCCTGGATCAAATCGAGAAATACCATACCCCGGCCGACATAGCGTCGTGCGATACTTACAACAAGACGCAGATTCGCTTCCGCCAAACGGCGTTTCGCTTCTTCATCACCTTGTTCTACCCTTTGTGCCAGCTCAATTTCTTCTTCAGCCGACAACAGAGGAACGCGTCCAATTTCTTTAAGATACATTCTGACCGGATCATCGATTTTAACCCCAGGAGGTAACGATAGGTCATCTGTCAAGTATGATTCAGTATGTTTTAAATCCTCTGCCATCAGTCAGACCCCCACCCTAAAAATAAAAAACAAATAACTCCCGCTTTCAATATTTCTACCAGCAGTGTGCCTATTTGACAATTTAGTGCGTTTATGCTAATATAAGTTTAAATATTGCATTGAAAACGCCTGTGTTTTGGCTATCCGTCATTTTAACATAGTTTTTTAATAATTACAAGTCTGATTTATAAACAGATACGCAGATCCTTATGGATCTGCGTTTTTATGTTTTTCGGGCTAATATTCTTCTCTTGAGACTATGAGCACATCCCGCATTGCAGAACTGCGAAGCAGACGCATAAATAGTGCTTCACTAGCTAGCAAACGGAGCTTCTTCGGCTTCGCTTGCCCGATAATAATCTGTGATGCGCCCAATTCCTCCGCCCTAGCCAGCAACGCCGCTGTTGTCTCCTTATGCTGCCTCATCTGTAACAACTCAAACTGGCCGCCTAATTGCTGAGTTAAGTTTCTGATCTTCACTAGCTCTGGAGAATCATTTCTTATATTATTATTTCCCACATAGGCGACATGCCATCCCGCTTTAAGTCGATAGGCAAGCCTGAAGCCGCGACGGATGATTCGTTCAGCTCCTGCGCTATGAGTAATACATACAAAGATGAACTCTGTCTTACGCCACGGTCCCCGCAAAGATGTTCTTCTCTCCCATGACTCCAAGCGTTCATCCACGTCGTCGGCCAGTTCACGAAGTGCCAATTCTCTTAGTGCAATCAAATTCCCCATCTTGAAGAAGGAGTTCAGCGATTGCTCCACCTTCGCCGGGGCGTAAATCTTCCCTTCACGCAGCCGCTGCTGTAGCATCTGCGGAGTTACATCAATCAGTTCAACCTCATCTGCCATTTGTAGAAGCGCATCGGGAACCCGTTCCTGAACCCGTATTCCGGTCAAACGTTCTACTGCATCATTTAGACTCTCAAGATGCTGCACATTGACCGTCGTAATAACGGAAATGCCCGCTTCGAGAATTAGCTGTATATCCTCATACCGCTTCTTGAACCTGCTTCCTGGAACATTGGAGTGTGCCAATTCATCGATCAGAACAACCTCTGGATTACGATGCAAGATCGCATCTGTATCCATCTCTTCCAATTCAGTCTGTCGATACTGCCATTTTCTCCGCGGAATCAACTCCAGCGCTCCAACCTGCTCCTGTGTTTCCTGTCTGCCGTGAGTCTCGAGCAATCCAAGGATAATGTCAATCCCTTTTGTCTTAAGATGATTACCTTCCCGCAGCATGGTATAGGTTTTACCTACGCCTGGAGCGGCCCCGATATATACCTTCAGCGATCCCTTATGAAGATTCTTTGTCTGCTGGTTGGCTTCCTCCAAGCTTGCCCGGCGAAACGAAGGGCCCATATCATGATTGAGCTTGGTAGGACGCATGGCCATGATTCGCTCGCCCTCGCTCTCGGCGCGATCAGCCATCAGGAATAAATCCGTACTTCGCAGCTTGCGCAGCAAGCCTTTAATAACCGAGCCTTTTCTTAATTCCTGCCATGTGCTCATTTTGGAGTGTCCCATTACGATCCGTGTAACTTTACGTTCCAGCGCCAGTTCGGCAAGCTGGCCTGCTAGTCTCCTTCGTCCTTGTAAAGGTAGTTCGATGAACTCAGCATCGATCTTATCGCATAATTGCTGAATCGAGCTCTTGAAGGCCCTCTGCTCCGGCGTCAGCTTCACGCCCGGCTTCATATATACGACGACAATAAGCTCTCCATTCAACCGCTTGGCGATCTGCTGCCCACGTCTGATATAGATTGAGCCGTTCCAATGATATTGGACGGACACTAGAATTCGCTCCGCGGTTCCTGAAGGACCGACAAGACCTTCTGACATGCGATGCTTATCCAGCATATCGCTTACCCCATTGGCCATCAACCTAAGAGATAGCTCTCGAAGTACAGCTACATTGTCCCTACGGCAAATAGCTGGATGAACCCTATGACCAAGCAATCCGTCTTCAATCCGCTTCAGCAAAGTCTCAGGTGATACATCGATTAATCTGACCTCATCGGCCATATCCAGGGTTTCCGGCGGTACGGTATTCTCTGCGCGAATTCCTGTATAATGCCTGGCGATGATGTCTGCTCCGGACAATTCGTATACATTGATTGTCGTTATAACACTGATCCCTTGTTCCAGCAGAAATGAGATATCTTCGAGACGAGTTGCGAAGCGCGCCCCTTCCCGATTGCGGTGAGCCAGATTGTCAACGAGCACCACTTCCGGATTGCGCTGCAAGATTTGTTCCAGAGGAAGATCTTTCTTCTCTACTCCCTCCTTCATCCAGTGAATACTCAGCAATCGTTCGATTCCATTCAGCTGCTCCATCGTCTCTTGTCGCTGAGAAGTTGTGACCGCACAAGCAATCACATCGATTCCCTTCGATTTTAGAAGCTGCCCCTCACGTAGCATATGATAAGTTTTGCCCGCGCCACTAGTCGCGCCAATCAGAACCTTAAGTTTGCCACGCCGCATTCGTTCCATATATTGCAATATTTCTTCAGGCGTCTTCCTTCGATAGGTCATTGGCATTTTCACCCCCCGCCCATTATTCCGCCAGAACAAGTTAACCAGATTGAATTAAACTAAGAATTACCTCTTGCGATTTGCTCCTGCAGCTCCATATTAAGCCGCAGCACATTTACTCTCGGTTGACCGAAGAGACCTAGATCCCGTCCGCTAGTTGCATCCTGAACCAACAATTCCAGTTTATCCACCGAAATACCTGTCAACTTGCTGATTCGCGGAATCTGTGATTCCGCCGCTTGCGGCGTAATATGAGGGTCAAGTCCAGAACCCGAATTCGTCATTAAATCGATGGGAAGCTTGCTTAACGGCACATCTGGATTGTCCTTCTTCCATACTTCCAGCGAAGACTCCATCCGTTGCGTTAGCTTCGGGTTGGAAGGCGCATAATTGCTAGATCCAGAGCCTGCTCCATTGTAATCGATACTGGATATTCGCCCATGGAACAGCTTCGGATCCATGAAGGACTGACCAATCAACTCAGAACCAACGACATCCCCCTGGCTATCCTTAACTAAACTTCCGTTCGCCTGCCATGGGAATAGTATTTGGGCCAGACCTGTACTTGCCAAAGGATAAATAATTCCGCAGAGAACGATAAAAATGATACTGAAGCGGAGAGCGGCCCATAAGGCCGAGCCCGAAGCAGACAACCACGATTGCTTACCAGATTTAGTAACAGCCATACTTGATTACTTCCTTTCTAAGCACATGAATTAGATCCATAAATGTACGAACAAGTCAATCAGTTTAATTCCGCTGAACGGGGCTACAACACCACCCAAACCAAAGATCAGCAAATTTCTGCTTAGCAGACGCTGCGAGCTCATTGGCCGATACTTGACTCCACGCATAGCAATTGGGATTAAGAGCGGAATAATTACCGCATTGAAGATTAAGGCGGACAGGATGGCCGAGAGCGGCGAACCAAGCTTCATAATGTTAAGTGCGCCCATCTCCGGGATTGCCAGCATGAACATCGCGGGTATAATTGCAAAATATTTGGCGATATCATTTGCAATACTAAACGTAGTTAACGCTCCGCGAGTCATCAAGAGCTGCTTGCCGATCCCTACAACCTCAATCAGCTTGGAGGGATCTGAATCGAGATCCACCATATTCGCCGCTTCCTTGGCGGATACCGTCCCACTGTTCATCGCCAGGCCTACATCCGCTTGAGCTAATGCGGGAGCATCATTCGTCCCGTCACCAGTCATCGCAACTAACTTCCCTTGTGCCTGCTCACGACGGATGACATCAATCTTATCCTCTGGCTTGCATTCGGCGATATAATCATCCACCCCAGCTTCTCTTGCAATCGTAGCTGCAGTCAGTGGATTATCACCCGTGCACATAATCGTTCGAATCCCCATTTTACGCAGCTGCTCGAATCGTTCTTTCATGCCTGGTTTAACAGTGTCCTTGAGATGAATAATGCCATAGATCACTTCATCAACAGCAACCGCCAGCGGAGTTCCTCCCGCAGAAGCCACTTGATTGGTAACTGCCTCCAGGTCGCCGGGAATTTGTCCGCCTCGGCTGCTGACCCATTTCTTGATCGCATCAACAGCACCCTTGCGTACTCTCCTACCATCCTGCAGATCGACACCGCTCATACGCGTCTCGGCTCTGAACTCGATGATCTCTCCGTTAGCCGCCAAAGTTTCATCATATTCAAGCCCTTGTCTCCGAAGCAATTCAATTACAGAGCGTCCTTCAGGCGTCTCATCGAACCCCGAAGAGACCGCAGCCCAATGGGCAAGCTCGTCTTCAGCCCGACTACCAACGGGGAGAAATTCAGCTGCCATTCGGTTGCCAAATGTAATCGTACCTGTCTTATCGAGGATCATTGTATTGACATCTCCGGCAGCTTCAACGGCCTTACCGGACATCGCCAGTACATTGTATTGAGTCACCCGGTCCATTCCAGCAATCCCGATCGCGGACAACAGCCCCCCGATTGTCGTCGGAATTAGGCAGACAAGCAGCGATACTAGCACGGTGATCTCCAGATGAATATCCAAATAATCGGCTATCGGCTTTAAGGTAATGACCACAATCAGGAAAATAACTGTTAATACGGTAAGCAAAGTTCCTAAAGCAATCTCATTCGGTGTCTTCTGACGTTCGGCACCTTCAACTAATGAAATCATCCGGTCGATAAATGACTGTCCAGGATCGCTCGTAACACGAATAACAATCCTGTCGCTAACGACCAGAGTTCCGCCTGTAACTGAACTGAAGTCGCCGCCAGCTTCTTTAATAACCG
The DNA here is from genome assembly GCF_039521865.1 of Paenibacillus motobuensis. Taxonomy (NCBI): domain Bacteria; kingdom Bacillati; phylum Bacillota; class Bacilli; order Caryophanales; family Paenibacillaceae; genus Paenibacillus; species Paenibacillus motobuensis. Next base: position 430,879 of record NZ_BAAACX010000009.1, read on the forward strand.
GAGCCGATTCCCCCGTGATCGCAGATTCATCCACCGAGGCCAGCCCCTCGATAATTTCACCGTCTGCCGGGATCATCTCCCCTTGCGATACAACAACAACATCGCCTTTGCACAGCTCGGAGGAAGGTACGCTTCTCGTACTGCCGCCTATTAATTGGTTAGCCATAACTTGCTGCTTCGTCTTCTTCAAGCTGTCCGCCTGGGCCTTCCCTCTTCCTTCCGCAAGAGCTTCAGCAAAATTCGCGAACCATATCGTAATTAACAGGATCAAGAAGATGGCCACGTTGACTCCCGTAATGTGATCTTCCCCAAGCAATCCAGGGAACAAGATTTGTAGGAGTACGAGGAAAGCTCCGATTTCTACGACGAACATAACCGGATTCTTGATCATCCATATCGGATTCAGCTTCTTAAAGCTGTCCAGTACGGCTCCTCGCATCATGTTTCTGGATAACATCGATTTATGCCTAGTGCTCATGTTTAGCACACCTCTTTGAATTATTTTAGCGTCAAATACTCAGCAACAGGACCTGCGGCAAGAACCGGCAGAAAAGTAAGAGCTCCGATAAGCAATACCGTTCCGACGAGAATTCCAGCAAATAATTTATTGTCTGTCCGCAGCGTGCCGATGGTCTCCATGACGGGTTCTTTCTGCATTAAGGACCCTGCAGCAGCTAACAAGGCAATCATAGAGACGTAGCGGCCCAGGAGCATGACCAATCCGGTCATGATGTTCCAGAACGCCGTATTATCCGCGAGACCCTCGAAACCGGAGCCGTTATTTGCCGCAGAGGATGCATATTCATACAGCATTTGCGACAGTCCATGATACCCCGGATTCGTAACTGCGCCATACCCTAACCCAGTCATAGTACTGATCGCCGTTGGTGCAAGCACAATTAAGGGATGGATAAGAATCGCAATTGCGATCAGCCTCATCTCCCTGGCTTCAATCTTCTTGCTGAGGAATTCCGGCGTTCTGCCGACCATTAATCCACAAATAAACACACCGAGTATGGCGTACATCACCATGTTCATAAGTCCGACGCCCTTCCCACCGAAGACGACGTTCAACATCATCTGGGATAAAGCTGCCAAGCCGCCGAGCGGAGTAAGCGAATCATGCATATTATTGACGCTCCCCGTAGTCGCAGCGGTGGTAATCGCCGTAAAAAGTGCCGAGCCCGTAACCCCGAAACGAACCTCTTTGCCCTCCATATTTCCTTGCGCGACGTCTATCCCAAGCGTATGGAAGAGCGGGTTCCCGGCCTTCTCGCTGAAATAGACCAAAGACAGAAATGCAAGGAACAAGACCATCATCGCCGAGAAAATAACCCAACCCTGCTTCTTATTGCGCGCGAATAAACCGAATGTATAAGGTAATGACGCGCTGATCACCCACATGGACCACATCTCAATTGCATTCGTCAACCCGCTTGGGTTCTCGAACGGATGGGATGAATTTGCTCCAAAGAATCCACCACCGTTCGTGCCCAAATGCTTAATGGATTCCAGCGAGGCCACCGGTCCAAGCGAGATTCGCTGTACAATCCCTTCCAGCGTGTTCACTGCCGTGGTAGGCCGCAAGGTCTGCGGAACCTGAAGCGCGACCAGTAGCAGCGTCACGATCAGAGAAGCAGGCAGAAGAATACGGACAATCGCCTTCACAAAATCCTCAAAGAAATTCCCCAGCCGTTGGCCTCTTCCTGTAATTCCGCGGATAAAAGCGATGGCGGCGCATAGACCTGTAGCAGCTGATGTGAACATCATCATTGTGATTACAGCCATTTGCGAGAAATAGCTAAGCCCTGTCTCCCCGCTATAATGCTGCAGATTCGTGTTGGTCATGAAGCTAATTACCGTATTGAATGCCAGCGTCGGCTCCATGCTGCCGCTTCCTTCGGGATTCCATGGGAACCACTGCTGCAGGCTGAGAAGCAGAAAACTGATTGTCATCAACACCACATTCGTTGCCAGCAAGCTGATCACATATTTCTTCCAATCCATCGCTTCGCGCCGCCTATAGCCGGCTATGTTGAAAATAAACCGCTCCATTGCTCCGAAAATGCGATCACTACGATTAGGTACATTAGAGAAAACATGATATATATAAGTACCGACCGGCTTCACCAGCAGCAATATTACGCCGATCACAATGAACATTTGTAAATAATCCATAATACACTCACCCCATCTGGAATCCTACTTATTGTTTTTAAGCTCTGGCTTATCGCTCAAGCTTTGCTGCAAGCAGAAATCCAACCTCTCCGCTTACGGAATGGATGACATAAGAAGCTCCTAGCCCTTTGTAAATCATGCGCGGATTTCTATTCGGAGTAATAATGAAAATCTGATCACGCGTCCATCTCCGACAGATTTGCAAATAGCGACAGGTTAATGTCATACTCAGTTCAAAAATATAACAGCGTCCGATCGGAAACGGCGGGACGATCCAGCTCTGCTCGTCATCCGTCTTGATACGCAGTACATGTCTTACGCCCAGTTTATGAAGGACTTCTTCCTCCTTCTTGTTGTTCACCATGACCGCGAAATTACGCTTCGCCGCCATCAGCAGCAAAATAAACTTCAGTCCAACCGGATTCGGTGCTGCTACTAGAACAAACTCTTCCTCCACTTGAGAACACCCTCCTTGAATTTGCAGAGGACAACACAAAAGAAGCCGCAGGAAAGATAGTAACCTTTCCCGCGGCTTAATGAGTGGTCTTAGACCCACTACCCGACCTTGGTGGTTGCCTCTTCCTAGACGCTTACGAGGTTAGCTGACGGATTCGGGCGCGGAAGTCGCCCTACCTTGGAAAATACGTTTATCCTCCAAGCGATTCACCCCATGGAACTAAGGTTTAGAAGCCCGCAGATCGGGCATCACTCAGTACCGTTGGTTCCCCCGCTGCTGTCATATCCACGACAGCATTCAGCGAATTTTGATTGATGTTGTATTGTATTTCAGTTCATTTTTCAAAAAAGAGCATAAAAAACCACAGAGGCAAACGGTCCTCTGTGGCCGAATTCGTTGCGGCGCGCAGTCACCTTTCCTCTCTCATACCCACGCTGACGAAGTTAGCTGACGGATTCGGGCGGTGAGAGTCGCCCTACCTGAGAAGAGTCCATGGTCTCTTTCTCAGGATTCACCCCTGTCCGAATGGGCCTGTGTTGGCTCTCACACCAGCCCTGGCCATTCAGACGATGAGCAAGCTGCGTTGATCATCACACAGCAAGCTCTTGTTGGTTCCTCCGTTCTCTGGAACATCCCAGAGATTAAGCGATCGGAATTGGATAATATTGATTATGGATTGAATCATACCGCTGCAAGGTTTGACTGTAAAGCCAACTTCCCGGCAAAAAAAGCGATTAATTTAAAGGAATATGAAAATATACCGCTTACATTGATATGGCTCTCTCTAATTTTCGCTATAGCTCATTTCTACTCTTGATTTTAAATTCTTTTATAAGGATCCTGCCGGGGAAACTGTTGAAATCGCAGCTGCCAACGCGATAAAATTTTACTCATGTCTCTCCTTCGCTATAATAGAGTTAGTTCATCATTTTGCCAAAAGGAGCGATATTTATGAAAATAACGTATCTCGGACATTCATGCGTATATTTAGATACTGGCGATTGCCGTTTGATCATTGACCCGTTCTTGACCGGTAATCCTAAAGCAGCTGCTGTGGCTGAAGATATCGATGTCGATTATATCCTACTTACCCATGGGCACTCGGATCATATCGGGGATGCTGAGGTGATCGCCAGAAGAACTGGAGCCTCCATCGTAGCTATCGTTGAACTGGCGGGCTTCTTTGAGCAGAAAGGGCTTAAGGCGACAGGAATGAACCTGGGAGGTTCGTACAACTTCCCGTTCGGCAAGCTGACCTTCACTCCGGCTCTCCACAGTTCTTCCGTTGAAGTGAACGGAACGAATGTCTACCTGGGGGTTGCCGCAGGCATTGTACTCAATATCAACGGTTTCACGGTATATCATTGTGGCGATACCGCACTATTCAGCGATATAAAGCTCATCGGAAGCAAGCATAAGATCGATCTCGCTTTTATCCCGATCGGAGATTTCTTCACCATGGGACCGGAAGACGCTCTGCTCGCCGCCGAATGGATCGGCGCCAAGCACGTGGTCCCGGTTCACTACGATACATTTGGCATCATCAAACAGGACGGAACACAATTCGCCCACCAATTGCAAAAGCTTGGCATATCCGGCCATGCCCTTCTGCCAGGCGAAAGCCTCGATAAAGCGCAGTTGGAGCGTTAATTGGCCTATCTCGTCTAACTTCATCGACCGCTCTATTTATTCCATTAGCTCAGTTGCTAGAGCATCCGGCTCATAACCGCCCGCACCGACCACCCAAAGCTGGCCCAAACAAAAATAGCTGCTTATCAGCAGCTATTTGCTATTTTTATTTCTAACGAAACTACAGATCGTTATTTGCTCCAAAAAAGCGGGAAATTATTTTTAACGAAACACCATATCGTTATTTGGGCGAAATCCTGGCAAAAAGGTATGATTCGTATTCAATAGCGATACCCAGTTTTGTTAAAAATCTCAGCGGCCAAAATTGGAGCCAATAACGATACCACGTTTCGTTAGAATCTCCAAAATAGCAGAATCACGCAATCAGGCCCATGTTGCCTTCCTGGATCAAATCGAGAAATACCATACACCGGCCGACATAACGTCGTGCGATACTTACAACAAGACGTGGATTCGCTTCCGCAATCGGCGTTTCGCTTCTGCATCACCTTGTTCTCCCCTTTATGCCAGCTCAATTTTTCATTAGCGCTCCCTTGAACAGACAGGCACAGAGGTACTTGCTAATCCAAAGCTAGTCCAAAAGTTCCTTCCCTTTTGTCTCGGTGCCCAGCCAGAGGACGGCAATCGCGCCGATCAGTACGGTGACGAAGAACAGCCAGAAGATCGAGCTGATCGGTACTTCTCGGGCTACGAGCCAGCCAACCAGGAACGGAGCGATCACCCCGCCAACCCGGCCGAAGGAAGCAGCGAAGCCAACACCTGTCGATCGGACCTTCGTCGGATACAGCTCAGGCGTATAGGCATACATGCCTCCCCACGCCCCCAAGTTAAAGAAGGACAAGCAGATTCCCGAGGCAATCAGCATCCCTTCCGTCGTAGCGCTCCCGAACCAGGCCGCGCTTGCAGCAGTAAGTACCAGGTACAAGACTAATACGAATTTCCGACCGAACTTCTCTATGAAGTAGGCAGCTGTGAAATAACCCGGCAATTGAGCCAGTGTCATAATCAACACGTATTCAAAGCTCTTGACGAGACTGAAGCCCTTCAGGACCATGACCGAAGGCAGCCACAGGAACATTCCATAATACGAGAAGACTACAGTAAACCATAGGATCCAGAGCATGATCGTCGAGCGTCGATGAGGAGCTGACCATACAGATTGCAGCTTCTCTCTTACTGAAAATCTCTGTCTCATTGTATCAGATTGCGCGACAAACCGCGGTGGGTCCTCAATGGATCGACGTAAATATAGGGCGTACACGACCGGTAAACCACTAATGACAAAAGCCGTCCGCCATCCGTAATCCGGGATTACAAAATATGCGATCAGCGCTGACAGAATCCAGCCGATGGCCCAGAAGCTCTCAAGCAGAACTACAGCCCGCCCCCGATCCTTGGCTGGAACAGATTCCGAGACCAATGTGGATGCTACGGGCAACTCGCCGCCAAGCCCAAAGCCCGCAATAAAGCGAAGCACGCACAGTATGGCAAATCCAGTAGCAGCGGCGGACAAACCGCTCGCCACAGCGAAGATGACCAGTGTCCAGAGCAGAACGGCTTTACGGCCGAATTTGTCGGCCATTAGACCAGCCAAAGCGGCTCCGAACACCATTCCGATCGAGTTAATACTTGTAAACAAGCCTGTTTGCTGCGGGGTCAGTCCCCAGTCCGCCGCCAAAGCAGCGGCGATAAACGATATAATCCCAACATCCATCGCGTCGAACATCCAACTGAAGCCGGCGCTAAATAGCAGCTTCCTCGTCTTCGGCTTCGCCGCTATATTCGTTGCACTCATTGTGCCACCCCATTCTCCACTCATATCTCTAATTTATATTTATATTTTACATGCGGTTATGCCGTCATGCTGCGGTCACGCTTAATCATATTCCGGTTTCTGAACCAGAAGATGACGGTAAGGGCGACCAGAAAAATAATATAACTGAATATTAGCTTGCGAAGATCTGAATCTGGAAATACGACCGATGCGCTTAATATTCCATACAACCATATCCCGGACAGATTGCCGACCATATTTGACCATGTATACGATGATAGCTTCATATTAGATATAGCCGACATGAACGAGATCAAATTGTTAGGCATAATCGGCAGGGTACGCAGAAATATTACTGCCCATACACCATACCGTTCCAGGCCTCTTTGCCATTTCTCATATTTTTGCAGCTTATGCAGCCATTTGCGGTTGAACCAGTCAGCGAATAAATAGCCGCATAGTAAATATATGATCATCCCGGCTGCCGTTCCGGCAATCCAGCTGGCGATAAGTCCATCCGCGATCCCCAACACGGAGATATGCAGCATGACGATAGTCGCAAACGGGAATATGCCGATCGTTCCTTGTAGAAGCGCCAGCGGAATCGTAATGATTAGTATAGAAAAACCGCCTAGCTGTGTGGCATCAATCAGCCAACTCGTCCATTGTTCTATCCATTCATTCAAGCGATTTCTTCTCCATTCTCGACTCTTCGGGCCAAGAAGCGTAATAATATTACTCTACGGTGAGAATTCTCTTATGGCCCAAAGCTCGATTAGTGTTCAATTCTTCTTCCTAAAATAACAAGATCACGCTCGATCCCATCCATGTTGGCAACACGCGGCAGGTAAGCCCACTGCTCGAACCTAAACTTCCCTAACAGGGAGAGGCTCGGCTGGTTATGAGCAAATACAAAACCAAGCAGCGTATTAACCGAAATTTGCGGACAGAAATCGATCGCCCGCTTAAGCAGCAAACTGCCTAGGCCCTTACCGCGACATTCTGCTGAAATATAGACGCTGATCTCCGCTGTCGCCAGATAAGCTGGACGACCATAGAAAGATTGGAAGCTAAGCCATGCGACGATTCTTCCCCCATCCTTGAGCACCCATAGCGGTCTAAAGTCTGGGGCATGTTCTTCAAACCATGATAGACGGCTAGCTACAGTGATCGGCTCCAAATCAGCTGTGACCATCCGTCCAGCAATCGTCTCATTATAAATTTCTACAATACGGTCCAGGTCTTCAAGGACCGCATCTTCAATTGCATATTGTTCATGCATCTGAGTTCGTCTCCTAGTTCTGCAAGTCTTGCTGTAATCAACCTTGTATCGTCTTCTTGAACTGTTTAATGATACCGAAGTGCATCCCTTCGTGGTACAGACTGAAGCTCAGCAAAGATCCGATGCGATCCATCGTGAAGCCTGAGCTAGTCGTGAAAGGCTGTATCGTAGGTTCATTCAAGCGCCCAGTCAATAGTTTTCTGATCTCTAACGGCTGCTCGCCTGCGATTCGACACACCTCCGTGAAATCAGGCCCTTGACCCGTCCATTCCAGCGGCGATGTACCGTTAGCGAACCATTTCGGATATTGTTCCGGAAGTCCCGATGGAAGTCCTGCCAGAAGAAAGGCAAAGCGGTCCTGTACGAAGGCAATATGCCCCAGATTCCACAGGATATGATTGCGGAATCCTTCAGGGATTGTCCGCACTTCTTCCTCTGTTAATCCCTGTACCATTTTTAGAGTTTGCCTTCTTATAAATTCAATCTGATCAAAAATGACTTCATTCGAACTCATGCTCATTACCTCCATCGATGTCTTCACATCTCTAATTTAATCTGAACATAGTGCTCAACCAATGGAAAGGGGTCATAGTAATGGTGCAGTAATTCCTTCCATTCTTCGTATTGAGGAGATTGTCTGAACCCAACCTCATGATCGGTAATCGAACGCCACTTAACGAGTAAAATGTACTTATTTTCGGTCTCTACGCATTTATGTAGCTCATGTCCCAAATATCCACGCATTTGAGAAATGATCTTCGATGCCTGCCGGAAGCTGCTCTCAAAATCGTTAATCGTGCCCGGTTTCACCTGCAGATGGGCTACTTCAAGTATCATCGTCACCATCCCCTCCGTTTTCCTGATTATAGCATGGCGTCCTGGCATAATGAATCGGATTTTTCCAATTGCCCTATTATAGAAAATCACTAACCAGTTCATTCAAGAGCAGTTGGTTCGCATATTAATTCTATATCTAGAAAGGGAAAAGGACCCGTAGACCCGCTTCAATAGCGGAACTGAAGGTCCTTATAATATATCTACTCTTTCCCTTGCACAGGAGTATGGATTGCCCTAACTTCTAGGAGCCGAGTACGACCCGATCATCGCTCAGCTTATGACCGCTAATCTGTTCGAACTCTCCGAGCAGGCCCTCGATCGTCAGTTGCTGCTTCTCCTGCTCGTGAATATCGAGGATGATGCGACCCCCATCCATCATAATTAGCCGATTGCCAAGGCGAATCGCCTGTTCCATGTTGTGCGTGACCATCAAGGTGGTGAGCTTAAGCTCCCTAACGATCTTCTGTGTGAGCTGGGTCACCAGTTCTGCCCGCGCTGGATCCAATGCCGCGGTATGCTCGTCAAGCAGCAGGATCTGCGGCTCAGTAAATGTAGCCATAAGCAGACTGAGCGCTTGACGTTCACCACCGGACAGCGTTCCTACCTTGGCGCGCAGTCGATTCTCTAGACCGATGCCAAGCTTGCGAAGCTGTTCTTTGAATAGCTCTCTTCGCTCGGAGTTAATACCGATCGACAGCCCACGACGCTTGCCGCGCGAGTATGCCATCGCCAGATTCTCCTCGATTGTCATATGTGGAGCGGTCCCAGCCATCGGGTCCTGGAAGACGCGGCCGACCCAACGGCTGCGCTTATGTTCGGACAACTCCGAAATATCAGTGCCGTCAATATGAACCGTACCGGAATCCGGCTTTAGCGTACCCGAGATCATGTTCATCAACGTTGATTTGCCAGCACCGTTACTGCCGATCACGGTCACGAAATCCCCTGGCTTCAGCTGCAGATTCACGTTAATTAGCGCGATCTTCTCATCGACGGAACCTGGATGGAATAGCTTGGATAAATGTGTAATCCGCAGCATTATAGTCCACCTCCCATACTTCTCTGTTCAGCGTCGGAGACAAGTTCCAACGAGCGCTTGCGAGCGAGTGCCTTCTGCTTCCATGATCTGCGTACCGTCGGTAGAACCAAGGCGATGATGACGATCAATGCCGTGATCACCTTCAGATCGGTCTGCTCCAGCCACTCAATCCGTAGCGCTAGAGCGACAACCAGACGATAGACAATGGAACCAAGTACGACGGCCAGTGTGGCAAAGAACACATTACGGGCTCCGAATATCGCTTCTCCGATGATGACGGAGGCCAGCCCGATCACAATCATTCCGATTCCAGCGGAGATATCGGCAAATTGCGATTGCTGGGCAATTAATGCACCAGACAATGCAACAAGTCCATTGGATAAGCTAAGTCCCAAAATAATCGTATTGTCGGTATTCGTGCCGAAGCTTCTGATCATCCGCTGATTATCTCCGGTCGCTCGTAGCGCGAGCCCAAGCTCAGTACGGAAGAACAGATCGAGCAGAAGCTTAATAGCGATGACTACAAAAGGCATCAGCAATAGCGGTGATATGGAGCTGAATATCGTCTTCTCACCGAGTAGTCCGACATTCGGCTTCCCCATAATCCGCATGTTAATGGAATATAATGCGATCATCATCAGAATTCCGGATAAGAGGCCATTTATACGACCCTTGGTATGAATAAGCCCTGTAATCATACCGGCTAAGAGTCCGCCGCCAAAGGCGCAAATTGTGGACACCCAGGGGGATACACCATTCGTAATCATTATGGCTGCTATGGCTCCGCCGGTTGTAAAGCTTCCGTCCACCGTTAAGTCTGGAAAGTCCAAGATACGAAAGGTGATGTATACGCCAAGCGCCATCAATGCATACAGCAATCCGGATTCTAGGGCTCCGAGTAATGAGTTCATCATGATGATACTACCTCCTAATTATGGAACACCTATTCGAGAATATTGGTCTCCTTATCCTTAACCTGCTCCTTCATTGCATCCGTAACGGTGATCCCTTGTTCTTCCGCAGCTTTCAGATTAAGAATAAGATCGAGCTTCTCCGGCACTGTAACCTTCAAATCACCGATTTTCTTGCCCTCCTTGAGAACTTGCAGCGCCATTTGACCTGCTTGATAGCCATGATCATAATATTTGAAGCCTACGGTTGCAAATGCACCCTTCTCAACGGAATCACGGTCGCTAGAAAAGAATGGGATATCATTGTCATTAGCTACTTGAATAACCGTGCTAACTGCCTCTACCACCGTGTTATCGAGCGTAATATAGATTGCATCGGCTCTACCTACCAAGGATTCCGCAGCCTGCTTCACTTCCGAGGTATTCGTAACTGAAGCTTTTACGATTTTAATTCCGTGCTTCTCCAGTGCCTTTTCTGCCAAATTAGTCATGACCACAGCATTGGGCTCGCCTTGGTTGAGCACAACGCCCACGGTCTTCACATCAGGGAAATTACCGGCGATAAAGTCCATCAACTGAGCAATAGCCTCGGGGTTCGTATCAGAAGCGCCCGATACATTGCCGCCCGGCTTCTCCAGATTGTCTATCAATTTAGCATCGAGCGGATCCGTAACTGCTGCGAACATGACTGGCGAATTCTTCACCTGACTAGCCAGCGCCTGTGCTGGAAGTGTAGCGATGCCTAGAACCAGGTCGTATTTCTCACCAGCTATTTTCTGAGCAATCGTCATATTGTTATTTGGGTCACCTTGCGCATTGTTGTAGTCCAGCTTCAGATTTTCTCCTTCTACAATCCCCGCGTCCTTCAGGGCTGCTAGAAAGCCTTCACGAGTCGCATCCAGCGACGGATGCTCCACGATTTGTGAGATCGCAATCTTGTACTGCTTCCCAGAGCCCGAACTTCCACAGCCAACTACAGCTACCAGCATGATCGAGATGACTAATAATAGACCTAATTTCTTCCTCATTTTCAAAATACCCCCTCAATTAATTTACTACATTAATGGTTCACTTGATCGATGCGAACTCCGGTTAACGCTTCTATTCATAAAAGTGTCAAAGCGCAAAAATGTGATCTTTCCCACGTTTCCGGAAGATTATATTATTCTCATATTAAATGGCGGTCAATTTCTAGTCAATCCAAAATCTACTATTTGGTTGAATTTGCATCATTGGGGCACAGAAAACAAGAGACAGGCCAGAATTCTGACCTGCCTCATGTTAACTTCTTCTTATTAGCTCCGCTCTATTTTCTGCCATTTTCTCACATTTATTGCTTCCGCTCCATATAAATATGCTTCGCCTTGATCATCTCACCTGAAATCTGCAGCAAGCCGAAAGAATACTTCGGTTCACGCCGTTTGTCTGTAGGAGAACCGGGATTAAACAGAAGCAGCCCGTTCTCCCTCTTTAATAAGGGCTTATGAGAATGGCCGAACAAAATGGCATCAGCCTCCTGCCCCTGAAAGATCTTCATCGCCTTTTCCCGTGCATTTCCGCGGCCTTCGGGCAGAAATCCGTGAGTAAGTCCAACCTTATGGGAACCAAGCTGAATTATCTTGTGATAGCCAAACCGCTGGATAATCTCTTCAGGATCATTATTGCCGGCCACCCCTTCAACCGGAGCAAGTGCAGACAACTGCCTGTAGACCTCCATACTGGTCCAGTCTCCTAAATGGATAATCAGATCCACATTGCGGAATTGAGAGACCAGCGCAGGCGGCAGTACTGATGCTCTCTTCGGCATATGGGTATCCGATACAACTCCGATCTTCATCATTAGCGCAGCGGCGAAGCCGCCATACGAATATACGTATGTCTGCGACCTCGTATCGCGATGGACAGAGCCATAATATTGTCCGGAATTGCAATTCCGGTGTATCCAGCATCACCGATATGAAGCACATCAGCTCCCGCCCTTTTTGCACTTAATGCAATCGCCTTGACCGTCTCCGTATCGGCACCCTCCTGACTCGTACCGATCGCGGCCAGAGCAAGTGCTCCTTTCTCCTTCACCTCAGTGATGATCGCAGCAAGTTCCTCCTCGCGCAGTCCCGGGACTGTGCCCGGGGCTGGCAGAAGAATAACATCTGCTCCTGCCTCCGTAAAGGCAAGTGCCGCTTCCCGGTCGATCACTTTGCCGCGTGTTCCTGCACCATGCATTTTCCCGGCGATAATTAGTCCGCCAAAATGCTCATTCGCAAGGCGGATCGCCTGTGTAATCTGCTCATTGGTAACCCCTGTCTTCGGATTGCCTGTCAGGCATACGAAGTCAGCCCCTAATTCCTTGGCCTTCACTAGACTTGCAGCTGTCGCCCTGCGTCCCTCGGGCAATTGATTCAACTGTTCGAGCGCTTCCGCAGAATCATCCACGGGCTCCAGATTAATCCCGACCGGCAGCCCTGTTAACCGCTTCACTTCGGCGATCGGATTCTGGATCTGCTGCTCCCCACCGGTAGGGTGGAACACATCAAGCGGGGCCAGTCCGCGAACTACAGGGTTGAATACATCGAACACATTGAGCAGAATCATATCTGCGCCGAAGGCTTTGGCCAGCTCAGCATTACTGATCTCTGGCAGCATCGGTTGAGAGATGGACACCGTCTCTGCGATGACTGTTCTCCCTTCGGCGGCAAGGATCGCTCCCTTCAACTGTTCTCGTTCCATACTGCGAAAGTCTGACGCCCGGCAATCTAATATCCTCTTCATTGGCTCACCTCATTTTGAGTAATTACCAACATCAAGCCTATTACTTCAGTTCGCTCTAATACGCTTGATAACACTATAAACCATCCTATCATGAAGTATAACACCTTAAGTAAATGAATTCCTAACGGACCAGAAAAACTTCTCCCCTGCCTTCAACCCTGTAGTATAATGTTAAAATGCTGAAAAAAATCAAGATTACGGCCCGTTCGTGGGTCCAATAATGGAAAGGAAGAAATTATTATGAGTCTTACAGCAGATGGACCATCTGTCTCAACACAACAACCTCAAACTCGATCGCGCCGTCTGCAAGCGGTGTTGATTCTGGGCTGTTTATCAGCCTTCGGCCCATTCTCCTTAGATATGTATTTGCCAGCATTACCATCCCTGGCGAAAGATCTAAATACGACCGCTTCGATGGCACAGCTCAGCCTTACCTCTTGCCTGCTTGGTCTGGCGATTGGGCAGCTCATCGTGGGTCCATTGAGCGATATGCGCGGCAGACGGATGCCGCTAATCATCTCGCTGACGATGTACGCAATCAGCTCTTTACTCTGCGTATTCGCTCCAACCGCAGGATTGCTGAATGTACTTCGCTTCATTCAAGGTCTGTCCGGTTCAGCTGGCATCGTGCTATCCCGTGCCGTCGTGCGTGATATGTACTCCGGTACTGAACTGACCAAGTTCTTCTCGATGCTTATGCTAGTGAACGGGGCAGCACCAATCCTGGCGCCAATCTTCGGCGGTCAGCTGTTGGCCTACGTCTCCTGGCGCGGCGTATTCGTCGTATTGTCCCTCATCGGCGTTATTATGATGCTGTCGGTTCTACTTGGCCTGCCAGAAACATTGCCGAAGGAGAAACGTCAATCTGGCGGATTAGGGGTTACACTTCGCACCTTCCGCAAGCTGCTCATGGATCGCTTATTTATCGGATATTGCTTGTCACAAGGATTAATTACAGCTGCAATGTTCGCTTATATATCTGGCTCTTCCTTCGTTCTGCAAAATATTTATAGCGTATCGGAACAGACCTACAGTTTGATCTTTGCGATGAACGGGGCCGGTATCATTATCGCGAGTCAACTCACCGGACGCCTGGTAAATCGCTTTAAAGAGACTAGACTGCTGCGCTTCGGGCTAGTCCTGGCTGCGATATCATCCGTTGCCCTGCTAATCGCAATTATACTTCATGGGGGCTTGGCTTCGATCCTGATTCCACTGTTCTTCGTCGTCTCCTGTGTCGGGATTGTCGGAACCGCCAGCTTCACCCTGGCAATGCAGGATCAAGGCGAATCAGCAGGTAGTGCATCCGCCTTACTCGGTCTGCTACCTTATATTCTTGGTGCCGCTGTAGCACCGCTGGTCGGTCTTGGCGGAGACATGAACGCTCTGCCGATGGGAATCGTCATCGCTGCGGCTGATATCGGTGCAGTCATCTGTTATCTTCTCATCGTACAGAGAAATAATTATAATCTGAAGTAACAAAAATCATACCATCTTATAAACCCTGCTTCATGTACAGCAAAAGACAGCATCTCCCACAGACGATCCAGATCGATCTTCTGCAGTGGAGATGCTGTCTTTTTTTATATTATTTTAATCCCTTAACCTCGAATCCGTAGATTCGTGCTGCCGTATCTCCGCCCTGTGTCGGCTTCTCAACGATCAGCTTGGCATAGCGGGCCGAAGTCAGCGCGATCGCATGCTTACTGACTCCTTTCGTATTGTCATTGACATCTACGGCATCTGTCCAGTTCTCCCCATCCAGGCTAAGCTGAATTTTGAAGACTCTCGTATTGAAGGCTGCTGGCTCGCCACCTGCTTCGGCATGCTTAATGACGAATTCGCTGACCTTATGCTCACTGCCGAGATCAATGGTCAGCGTATGCGGCGCATCGCCGACTGCACACCATTTCGTACGGTCATCGCCATCCACAGCAAACTGTGGTGCTTCCTTCTCATTAACGAAGCTGGATGCAGTCGCCTTCTGGTTCAGGGCAAGATCCGCAACACCGCCAGCCGCTTCCTTCATTACCGTAATCATTTGACGACTGACCACATCTTCGCCTTCACTATTCTTGGCTGTGAGCGTAACCTCATAAGTTCCTTCCTCTAAATAAGTAACTACCGGATTTTGTTCCGTACTGGAGGAAGGTTCGCCACCCGGGAAGCTCCAATTCCAGCTCTCCGTAACTTCAGATGATTTGTCCGTAAATTTCACGCTATCTCCAGGAGCGATTAGAGTCTGATCCGCTTCAAATGCGGCCACAGGCTTCGGATAGGCCGGCCACTCAAAAGCTACCCCAGCTGGCTTGCCAGCTTCATAGTGACGATTCATCGGAACGACAACCAGCTTCGTCTCCGCTTCCTTCTCTAGCCGTCTCATTTCCGGTACATAGTATACCGTATTTCCAGTCAGCCCCATCAGTTCATATTTGCCATCCGGCTTCACGCGATAAACTTGGTAGTACAGCACATCCTCCTGGTTCTTGGGAGCACTCCATGACAATCTAGCGTCGCCATAGATACCATCACGGAAATCATTTTCCGTTACTTTGAGATCTGAAACCTCCTTTGGCGTCTTGGCCTTATCATTCACATTTGTAACAGCCAACTGGCCGATATTCGCTTGATAATCCTTAATCACGGTCTCGCTCTCAAATTCTAGTGACAAGCCTACGATCGTCCGTCCCTTATATTGATTCAGACGCACCTGACCTTGCAGCCAGTTCTGACTATCCCCGGCCTGCGTCCATTTCTTTGGTTCGAAGAAAGTATACTTATCCGGAGCATCTGAGAAAGCAACGCCGATCTTCACCTTGCCAGCCTCTGAATTCGATTGATAGATCACCGACAATTCCGTTGTTGCTTCAACTGGCATATTCGCCTTATACAGCTTCAGATGTGTCGGATTTGCAGGTGACAGATCACCTTCCAGCTTCAAAGAACTGCCTCCATTATAAGCTGTGCTGAAGTCAAAGCTCGGAGCGAGCGGAGTAGCGCCATCCTTCGTCTCGGCGATCCAGCGCCAAGTCGGTAGAATATCCTGTAGACTGCGGTTGCTCCAATCCTTCTCGCGCATCACCTTGCCGTTAAGCGCATACAAATGTCCGTTGCCGGTATTGAAATGGGTGATAAATTCCGAGCCATCAATCACGCTCTTATCGACAATATCATGCGCAATGCCTCTCCAGGAGTACGGATTGTCCCCCTCGGCTGATCCGGTATCTTGCGGATTTTTATTGTGGCCAACCCAGAAGATCTCTTCCTTCTCCATGTATTCCTCTTGCGTCTTCGAGCTGTTAAATGTCCAGTCCGGACGATAGATGCCAAGAGAAGTGGTCGCCTCTTTGCCATCCGGGAAGAGAACCGGCCAATTATACTCCCCATTGTATCCGTTCGCTTCCACATCAATGCCGGCGAACAGATCATACGGGCTGCGGCCAAGATCGGCCGCTTTTTGCGGCGAATTCAGATAAGGCGTCACATAGTCGTACTTGCCGTTCACTTCGTCCTTGTACTGCCAGCGGAAATCCAGGAACATCTGGTCGGAGACACGAGTCTTGTCATCCTGGAAGAACATCTTATTCTTATCAGTTAGAGCGCCCTGCCATTTAATCTGCCCTTCGTCGATCATGGAATCATACCAGACGACCTCCATCTTAGGCCCCTTGATCTGCTGCATGTACTTAAGGAACTGCTGCATCTTCGCTGCATCTTCTTTGTTGGCTCCTTGGGTCTCTTGGTTAATGAACCAACCGTCAAAGCCATAATAGTTGGCTACTTCAATCAGCTTATCAGCTACCGGGAAGGTTCCATCCTGGCGCTGGTGCAGTAGATCCTTCATCCAGTCAATCTTACCGCCATGTTCTGTCTGCGGAAGGAATACTGTACCCAGTACTGGCACACCGTTCTTATGAGCCGCATCAATGACATCGGCGCTCGGCGGCACGATCAGGCCCTCACCTGCTGATCCGCCCCACATGACCAGCTTGTCGATATATTGCCAGAAGCTGAACGTATATGAATGGAAGTTCTCAGACCCTTGTGATGGAGCGCCGCTCGTGCTTGGATACATCGAGGAAAGCGCTATCACTTTTGGCTGAACTTTAGAGGCAGCATTGGTCTTCAAGCCCTGGAAGCGTCCTTCCTTCAACTCCACTGTACCCCGATTAAATGGCGCATCTTTATCCTTCGCCGCGGACCATTCCAAGAGTGTATTCGGATACCAATAGGAGGAATGAGGCTGCGCAGCTTGGGCCTGGCCACTGAAGCCGAACAAGGTCATGGCAAGCACTGCACTCCCTGCCATCATGGCAATCTGATGCTTCCTCTTCGATCTCATCAAGTAATTATCTTTTGCTCGTTTCATTAAATTGCCTCCTTTGTCTGATTAAAATCTATTGAAGCAGAACTATTTAGAAAGAGAGAAACGGTTAATCTCTCAACCGTTTCTCTAATTTATAACCCTATGAGTCCATTATTTTTGCTCAGCTTTCCAAGCATCGAATTGCTTTTGAGCTTCAGCGATAACTTTATCAATACCGGCATCCTTGAACTTCTGGATGGCCTTCGGCAAGTATTCGTCCGGATCTACGGAGCCCGTGTACAGCGAAGGAATGAATTCCTTAGCTACGTTCGTTACCGAAGCCACTTCTGTCTTAACAGGTGCCGTATCGAAGTTGAAGCCAAAGGTTGGTGCTACGATCGCCGAGGAGTTGAATTTCTCAAATGCATCCCATTTATCCTTCGGTTCACCATCATGCAGATAAGTCAGGAACATATTGCCCAGTGCAAAGCCTGGCATAGCATAGCTCTCTTGCATTGCAGGAAGGTCTTCAATGTACGGATCTTCCAACTTCTTATAGTGCACATCTTCAATACCGTATTGAATCAAGTTACGCAGATAAGCATCTGTGTTAAGCAAGTTCAGGAACATCATCGAACGCTCAGGATTTTTCGAGTAAGAGGAAATCGCGAGCATGGAACCAGCAGCAGAGCTAGTGTAGATTACTGGAGTATGCATTGGTCTGGAGATGATGTCATAACCAGCGCTTCTCGACCAGCCAAGTTCTGCGTATGGTTGGATAATCTCACGGTCTACCAGCCATTTGCCTGTCTTCATATTATCGATGCCGTCCAGAGTAGCTACATCCTCGCGTACATAGCCGGCTTTGTAGTAGTTGCGCATCGTATTCAAATTAGCTTTCAATTCAGGTGTTTCCAGCAGGTTTGTGAATTTGAAATCCTTCGAATCCAGATACATACCGATCGGAATTTCGTCGCCAAGCAGGAAATCTACCGGCAAGTATGGCTTAAAGCCCTTAGGTACTGCTAGCGGAGTAATGTCCGCAGACTCGTTCTCTTTGATGGTCTTCAGCAATGGCTCAAGATCCTCAAGAGTCGTCACGTTGGAAATATCGAGATTGTACTTATCAACATATTTCTTGTTGAAGCGCCATACCCATTGTTGAGCCAATTCCTTGTTGGCAGGAACACCATAGTTAACGCCATTTACTTTCGTACCTTCTAGGAAGCGAGGATCAAGTACTTCCTTGATTCCTTTGCCATATTGATCAAGCAGATCATTCAATGGCATAAATGCACCTTTAGCAGCGTTTGGCAGATAATCAAATGCCCAGGAGCTTGTAAATGCGATATCGTAATCTTCACCGGAGCTGGTAATAACCTGCATGCGCTGGCTATAGTCGCCCCAATCAATCATCGTAATATCCACTTTCGCATTGATCTTCTCAGTTACATATTTATTGATCTCTTCCTGTACCTTAGGCAGATCCTTCTGGTTAGGTCCGATCAAATACAGCTTCAAGGTTACCGGGTCCAGCTTAGAAACATCGATAGTGCCGTCATTCTGTACGGCATTCTGTTCCTTGCCGGATGATGCTTTGTTCTCCTTCTTGTCTCCGCATCCGGCAAGTACTACAGACAGCAGCATAACCAGCGCTAGTGACAACAATGATAACTTTTTCTTGGTCATTTTCTTTCCCCCTGAACTAAATTTTGTAATTGCATTTATTGAAACCGCTTAACAATTCGCCCGGATAACCGGCCGGACGAATGTCCGGCCCATTCCTGAAGCTAAATGGTTAGTGCGGTGACAACCATGATTAGATGTTTAACCCTTTACGGAGCCTACCGTCAAGCCTTGTACGAAATAACGCTGGAAGAACGGATAAGCTAGAACGATTGGAGTGGTAGCGAGAACAACCATCGCCATCCTTACAGTCTCTTGCGGCATCGTCGCAGCGAAATCTACCGAAGAACCGATATTTTGCGCATTCTGAATCAGAAAGTCCATATTCTTCTCAATTTTCATCAACAAGAACTGCATCGGCGGCGTAACCTTCGGGCTATTGAAGTACAACAGCGCGTTGAACCAGTCATTCCAATATCCGAGTGAGCTGAACAGACCGATTGTTGCAATCCCTGGTAGCGATACCGGTAATACGATTCTGGCAAAGGTCAGAAACTCTCCAGCCCCATCGATTTTCGCAGATTCAATAATTTCCTCTGGAATCGTAGTCTGGAAGAACGTCCGCATGACAATGATGAAGAATGCGTTCATCGATAATGGGAAGATCAGAGCCCAGATCGTGTTCTGCAAGTGCAGGAACTGTGTCATTACGATGTAGCCTGGAACCATACCGCCTGAGAATAACATCGTGAAAAACGCCAGGAAGCTGAAAAATCCACGGAATTCAAAGCTTCTTCTTGATAGCGCATAAGCGTAGGTCGTAACTAGCGTTAAGCTAAGCAAGGTACCTAACACAGTGACGAGCAGCGTTACCCCGAATGATCCAAGCAGCTCGCTGCCCGATTTGAAAATATATTCGTAAGCCTGTGTGCTTAATTTGCTTGGAAACAAGCTAAATCCATTAAGCGCCAGTGTCTGTTCGTCCGTAAACGATATGATAATGACGTAGATGAACGGAAAGATGCAAGAGAATGTAAACAATCCAATGATGACATTAAATATTGCATTCCAGAAAGGCGATATGGAGTTATAATCGCGCTTCTTCTTTCTTCTCCCCGCTTCTAACTGTCCGGCGGGCTGTGTCGTAGCTTGTGGCATAATAGCACCTCCGTTAAATTAGAAGATCGCATGATCTCTTTCGATTTTTCTGACGATGTAGTTAGCGAGCAAGATCAGCACCAATCCAACGAGTGATTGATACAGACCGGCTGCCGTACTCATCCCGATATCACCCATATTAATCAAGCCGCGATATACGAAGGTATCGATAACGTTGGTCACTGGATACAGCGCGCCCGAATCCTTAGGCAATTGATAGAATAGACCAAAGTCTGAACGGAAAATTCCGCCGATTGCCAGAATCGTCAAAATAATCATTAACGGTTTAAGCAGAGGTATCGTTATGTAACGAATTTGCTTCCACTTCGTCGCCCCATCAATTACCGCAGCTTCATAATAGGATTTATCAATCCCTGTAAGAGAAGCGAGATAGACAACGCTGTTATAGCCGACCCCTTTCCAGATCCCGACAAGTACAAGGATGAACGGCCAATATTTCGGTTCGGAATACCAGCTTATTTTGTCTCCACCGAAGAGTGTAATAATGTGGTTCAGCGTCCCCTTATCCATGCTCAGGAAGGTAAAGGCGAAATAACTGATAATGACCCAGGATAGAAAGTGCGGCAGGAACATCCCTGTCTGATACACCTTCGCCATCTTCTTGTTCACCAATTCATTCAGCATAATCGCAAAGGCCACTGCGATGATAAGCCCCAAGAATATGAAGAACAGATTGTACAAAATCGTGTTCCTGGTAATGATGTAAGCGTCATTGGTTGAAAACAGATACTCGAAATTTTTGAACCCGACCCACTCACTGTTAATCACGCTGGCAAAGAAGCCATCGCGGCTAATTCGGAAATCCTTGAATGCAAGAACCGTACCGAACATAGGCAAGTAAGCAAAAATTAAAAACCAAATTGTCCCTGGCAAAATCATGATCAGCAAAGCCCTGTTTCTAATCACTTTCTTTAAAAATGCTGCCATGATTCTCTCCCCCCTTTACTGCTGTCATCCTCTGGTGCCTGAAAAGCCCGCTTGGATGGAATATGGAATCTAGCATCTTCTAACTGCTTCTATTTTCCCAAGAAAGCGCTACCTGCAACAAGTTGAAAAATGCTCGAATCATATGTACAAATTAAAGAAATATGTACAAAATTAAAGAACCGCCCGCATACACGGACGGTCCTCAGCGCATTGCAATGATATTTACTTCGTGTACATATGCCTTAGTTCTGTCGGAGAAACACCCGCATATTTCTTGAATTGCCGATAGAAATAAGACGTATCGGTATAGCCCACACTAACTGCAATCTCCGCTGTCTTCTGATCCGTATGAATTAACAATTGCGTCGCTTTCTCAATCCGATATTGGTTCACATAATCGGAGAAGCTGAGGCCCACCTCCTGCTGGAACAACTGGCCTAAATAGTTCGGATGCATATCCAGCTTCTGACTCAACGTTTTGAGCGATAATTCCTCGGCATAGTGCTCCTTCACCTGCTCGAGCAGCATAGCTACATGTCCACTATACTCTTGCTGAACCGTATCCCGGTTGCCCAAGCTTCGCTGTACAACCGAAATAATATGCCGAATCAGTCCCTGAATCGTGTTCATTCTGGCAAGGGCTGCGAACACCTCGCTGTAATCGGGGCGATCCTCCATATCCTTCGCACTCAGCATGAGCTGAATCGCCATGTTCATACACTCGCTTCTTGGGATGATATCATTCTCGAATTGTCCGAGGAGCATCGACTCGATGAATTCGATAACGGGCTCTTGCTTCCCATCGATCAGTAGTCTTACATACTTTTCCTGATCCCATATTACTGGACGAGACTCTTCCACCTTCGTTAGCAGTCCGTTCATATATACTGTTCTGTCCTGACTCGAGATGAGACATTGCTGGAACACCCGCTTGGCCTGCTTGTAACTATCTTGAACACCATAGAAATCGCTGCTGACAGCGCTGCTTACCGCCCATACCGGCAGTCCGGTCATCTCAGAGATTCTCCTCGCCGTGGCTGGAGCGTTCTCCAATATGGTCTGATGATGCTCGGGATGATCAGAGACATAGAGCATCACCAGGTCTTCGTCCGCATCCGGGAAGCAGATCACCTCATCCTCTTTATCGATAGCTTCCCGCGCGATAACGCCGCATTCCTCGCTCAATCCGTGCAGACGATACAACCGGGAGATCGGCTTCTCTTCCGAGATGACGCGGAACACTAAAGCCTGAATATATTTATAATCCAGCGGAATTCCCAGCAGTTCGGCACGATGCTTGAACTCCTGACCTTCGATCTCGCCCAGAACCCAGCGCTGCAGAATATTGCTGCGCAGCACTCTCCAATCTTCTTCATAACGGAACAGATTAAGCTCTTCCCGCTCCCAATCTCCGCGAATATGTCTGATTGTCGATTCCAATTCATCAATATTAATTGGCTTCAATATGTAATTCTCAATTCCGAGCGTAATTCCCACTTTTACGTACTCGAATTCCTCATAGCCACTCAAGACTATAAAGCGCGTGCGCGGATGAATCTGCTTCACCCTGCGGATCAGCTCCAGTCCGTTCATACGGGGCATCATAATGTCCGTAATTAATAGATCGACCGGCTCTTCCTTAATTCGTTGCAAGGCGGTCTCTCCATCATTCGCAGATCCGGCTATTTCAATGCCGTACTGCTGCCAGTCCGTAATCGAGCTGAGACCTTGAGCAATCAATGGTTCATCATCTACAAAAAATACCTTTTTCATTATAGTATCCCTTCTTTCAGCATCGGTATTTCCATTCGAACCTCCGTACCTTTTCCAGGCTCACTGGACACGCTCAGACCGTATTCCTCTCCATAGTTCATCCGGATTCTATCATGCACATTGATCAGTCCGATCGAAGGATTGCTCTTCTCCATGAGATTGGAGGACAGTTGAGAAGACCCGGACAGCATCTTGTCGATCTCCTGCATGCGCCCAGCCGGAATACCCATTCCGTTGTCCCGTACAGTAATTACAACCCTCTCCCCTTCCTGCATTGCAAAGATCCTCACCTGATTGTCATCATCAAGAGATCGGAATCCATGCACGATATAATTCTCAACAATCGGCTGCACAAGCAATTTAATGATACTGCAACCACTTATAGCGGGTTCTACCTCGATAGCCACTTCTATCCGACCCTCATAGCGGATTTGCAGCAGATCAAGGTAGATTGAACACATCTCAATCTCTTCCTTGATTGTAATAACCGTGTCCTTCTTCACCATGCCTTTGAACATGACGGAGAGACTGTACACCATCTTGCCGACATCGCGGGCTCCCTCTGAGTAGGCCTTCATTCGAATCGACTCAAGCGTATTGTAGAGAAAATGGGGGTTAATCTGAGATTGCAGAGCCACTAGCTCAGCATGCTTCTGTTTAATCTCGGAGGTGTACATTTTATCAATATATTGCTCCAGCCTCTCACACATATCATTGAATCTTTGTGAAATTTGTTGCAGCTCATCTTCGCCCGGCATTTGGATTCGCGTTGATAAGTCTCCTTCACCGATGCGACTCATGGACACGATGATTCTGCGGATCTTCTTGGAATATTTCCTCATCACGGTAGAAGTCAGCACGAAGCTGGCAACAAAGAACAATAATGTAATGAGTATCAGTGTATTGCGTAGGCTGCCTGTGCTTGCTTCAATCGTCGATTTGGACACGATACCAATGACGGTCAGCCCGGCATTCCCGGTATCGAGCACATTTATCTTGGAGGGTTCATCCAAGTCGATCCATTTGCCTGCCGTGTTCAATTCATAGCGATAAGGATAGTCCTGTCCAACATATTCCCCCGTTGAATCGTATAGAACCTTGCCTTGTGAAGTCATGACCAGCATCTGTCCATGGGTAGCAGGTACCCGACTGCTTAACCAATTCGCAAGCTGCTTGCTGTCAAAATCAACGACCAGCATGCCAATTCTGTCTAGCGTCCATGGATCTTGAAGCTCACGCGCATACGAGTACATCTGGGCAGAAGATGATTTTGCAGTACTATCGGCTTCCGGACTATTGCTCACCGTATCCCAAGTGTAGGCTCGGCGCGTCACCAGCCAGTTGTTCCATGACTCATCGGAACCGCTTTCATATTGTAGCTGTTGCTTCTCTCTTTCGAAGTTCATGCCGAATTTTCGCGGGTAGCTGTAGATAGACACCCTCTTTGCCCCAGGCTCCTGCTCCATATAATTTTTGACTAAGGTACTGTAGGATCGCAGCCGCTGCTCATTCGTCTTCGTAAATTGATTCAGACGGTAGCCCAGGTAGTTCTCATAGGGATTATTGAGGAAATAGACTAGATCATCGCTAAGGGTTGCATCCCCGTATATCTGCTGAATCGTATTCTGAATATTCTCATACTGCCTGTTAAGATATATGCTGAGAACCTGAGCCGTCTTCATATTGGCATCCGTCTCCTCGCGGATAATCCGCTGCAGCTGATACTGATACACCAGTACCGCTGCCGTAACGAACAGCACCATCATGACCGCCGAATACAACAGAATAATCTTATTGAACATTTTCCGCTTCAGATGATTGAGATAAAATCTGCGAATCTTTGACACGAAGGAACACTCCTGTTCATTGATATACTGTCCGCGTTACAGTGTAACATTGGTTCTTCAAATCGGGCAAACTGATTTTTTGTGGAGCTTACTTCTGTAAATGGTTAGCCATTTTATAAAAAAGAGACCGCAGACGTATCTACTTCATACGTTCGCAGTCTCTATTCCACCATGGGCCACTAGTGATATGTCTCAACCATCTGTACATATTGCCGGTGCAATACTTCTAATTGTTGTTCGGCTTGACGCTTTGATCTAGACAAGTGATCCATGAGTTCATCCATTTGGGATGCCTTGGTGATAACCTGATTCATTATCTCCTTGATCCGCCCTTGAACAAACCAGTCCGTGATCAAATTGTCAAAGAAATAGTCGGTGAAGGTGAGAAATCCGTCGATCTTCATATCTACAGATAAGGTATCGCCTACATCGCGCAATTCCTTACTAAATCGCTGCAAATTATTCTCCGCCCTATACACATGCTCCATCGCCTCATCAATGCGGCTGTGCTTGATATGCGTCGAGAACATACCTCCACCCAGCATATCATAAGTGCCCCAGTTCCTGGCCGAATTCAGACTTTCTTCCGCCAGTCCCAAATCTTGCTGTACACTTATTCCCGCATCCAAAGCTTCTTGCAGTTCTTTATTCTGTACCATCAGTTCAGCGAGACGATCCGCAAGCTCCCTCAGCTCTGGGTTACTATCAAGAATCCGTCGTTCCTTCTCTTGAAATAAATGCTCATAGTCCGCTTTCGAATTGCGAACCTCCTGAATCCGCTGCTGTACTTGATCGATCTGCTGCTGCACATCCTGAACCGCTCGTTCGGCATGCTCATACTTAATCTTTGCCTCCAGCGCTTCACGCTGCTCCTCGTCAAGCTTCTCCAGCTTCTTGCCGAGGATAGAGTAGATGAAGGCGGATAACGACGCACCGCTTAAGCGTTCAACATCCTTCTCCTCAGCAGCCAGCCTTCTGCGCGATTGATCCCTGGTACGCTCCAGCTCGACAAGCTCTTCCTGCAGCTGATGAAGTCTTGCCTCCCACTTCTCCATCCCGCGTGCCTTTTCCTTCACCGCAGCAAGCCGTTCATTCAAATCCTCAAACATCCGCATCCCTGCTTTCTGAATATTGGTTCCTGGTCATATAAACGATCAAACTTCCAGCTCCAGAGGGTTGGATAGCTCTCGTCCGACCGAACGGAACGAAAGAATAAGCATAATTATGCTGATTAGAGTAGCAACCAATCCCACCAATAAAGCACTAAAAACATCTATATTCAATGCAAATGGATACACAATCAGTAAGTACACCGAACAGATGAAATAGAATACCCAACGAGCCGTCAGTGAACTGGCCAAATCATGGTGTCCTCTCATAACCAGTAGATGGTATATTTTGATTCTTGATTGTTATAACGTATAGAATCCAAATTGGTTTCATACATCAAGTATCTTATCTGGATTCCCAGGTTAAAGCCCCTAGCCTTTCTACCTCCTGTACTGCCAACTCACAAATCCGATGACTCTCCAGCGCATCGCTGATCGAAATTTGAGGCTGCTTCCCCTCGCGAACACAACTTAGGAAGTGGTCTGTCATGTCGACAAATCCTCTCCGGTACAAAACGGGATCCCAATCCTTGAATTTTAGAAACTTCTCCTCACCATTAGCCAAATGAACGGTAGTATTCAAGCCATCAACGACCCATTTATTACCGGGATTCATCACCTCAAGTACTTCTTCATTTACACCAGAGTCGCGGTTCATCACTCCGATACATGTAAACCCATCACCTTCTAGCTGTAGCGTAATATGATAGAGTTGTCCTTCAAAAATATAAGGTGAGACCTTCACCTGCTTCACTTCACCTGGAGCCAAATAACGCAGCGTATCAACCACATGGATGAAGTCGTCAAAAATAAACCGCCGTGCCACGTCAGGCAAAGCAATACGATTCTTCTGCAGTATGACCATTCGTGGATCTGCTTCGCTTTTTAAAGAAGCGACCATTGGCGCGTATCGGCGGTTGAAGCCTACCATGAGTAGCACTTGATTCTTCTCCGCCAGCTTGGCAATTCTCCCGCATTCCGCATAGTGATAAGAAATAGGCTTATCCACAAATACATGAATTCCGTGAGTGATCAATTGTTCAGCGATCTGGGTATGCGATTCTGTCGCTGTATGTATGAAAGCCGCCTGGATTCCGGCCGTGATTAACTGCTCCACACTTCCCGCCGTCTCGGCGATCCGATATTTAGCCTGCAGAAGCTCCAAAGTCTGGGCATTTCTCGTGCACAGTACCAGTTCGATATCTTCTCGATCCGTCAATACCGGCAAATACGCCTTTCTGGCGATATCGCCAAGTCCAATAATGCCAACCCGCATTTTTATTTCCTCCCTCATAGGTTCTCCTATTCTATGTCTCCACTATATTCTAGGTTTTTATAGAAATCAAAGCATGAGTCTCCTTCGCAGAAACCAGCAAGTTTTACGGCAGGCCTTTTTCATTTTGAAATATACGGGTACAATAGTATAGATTAAAGTAATTTTAAATTATAAGATTTAAAATGAAAGGAAAGACACTATTTCATGATTATTAAACCTAGGACTCGCGGATTCATCTGTACGACCGCACATCCAGTTGGATGTGCCAAGCAGGTACAACAGCAAATTGATTATGTCTCCAAGCAACCTACCATACATGGACCGAAAAATGTACTCGTCATTGGAGCTTCTACAGGTTATGGCCTGGCTTCGCGCGTGGTCGCAGCTTTTGGAGCCGGGGCGAACACTATCGGTGTGTACCGCCCAAGTGGGGCAACAGCTACGCGGACCGCTTCCGCAGGCTGGTACAATTCCGCTGCCTTCGAACAGGCCGCTGAAGCAGCTGGCCTGAAATCTTACAGTGTGACAGGCGATGCCTTCACAGATGAGATCAAAGCTAAGACGGCCAACGTCATTGCCGAGAAGCTGGGCAAAGTTGACATGGTCATTTACAGTGTTGCAACGGCACGTCGCACAGATCCACGAACTGGCGAAACCTTCAACTCTACGTTGAAGCCCATCGGTCAATCGTATACGAACAAGACGGTCAACTTCCACACAGGCGAAATCAGCTCAGTGACATTGGAACCTGCAACAGAGCAAGAAATCAATGATACAGTCGCTGTCATGGGCGGTGACGATTGGAAACTGTGGATTGACACACTGGCGGAAGCCGGAGTCCTCGCTGACGATGTCGTTACGATCGCCTTCTCTTATATTGGCTCGGAGATCACTCAGCCCATCTACCGTGACGGTACGATTGGACAAGCGAAGGATGATCTTGAACGTACGGCCCATGAATTGGATCAGCGCCTGAACAATATCGGAGGGCATGCTTATGTCATCGTCAGCAAGGCGCTCGTGACTCAATCCAGTTCTGCAATTCCGGTTGTGCCCCTCTACATGTCCGCCTTATATAAAGTGATGAAGGAGAAAGGAATTCACGAAGGAACGATTGAACAGATGTATCGGTTGTTCTCCGAGCGGTTATATGGCCCGGATATCGTTCCTATTGATGAAAAAGGACGTATACGCATTGATGATTGGGAAATGCGTGAGGATGTACAAGAAGAGGTTGCGAAGCTATGGGATCTAATGAGTACTGACAACATTTTCGATCTATCCGATCTCTCCGGCTACCGCAAGGAATTCTTCCAGCTATTCGGCTTCGAGGTAGATGGTATCGACTATGAGGCAGATGTTGATCCATCCGTTACTGTTCCTAATGTGAAGTAGACGTATAATATAATCAGACAATGTACACAAAATAGAACTAAAGGTATGGATGCTTGATTTATTCTTTCCGCCCTTTAGTTCTATTATTTTTATTACGGAGGCTCCATACATTTCCGTTATAATTAGATCGGCGGATTTGCCGCACAATATTCAAAGCAGCTACCCTGCTGCTCTTGTATCACACGCCGCTCATGTTACAATAGCTAAAGGTATTAGACGCAATTTATAATAAGGAGCTTAACAAATTACATGACGAAATCATTCCAGAAGCTGGGCATTCGTGCCGAGCTGGTACAGCAATTGCAAGAACTGGGGATTACAACACCAACTCCGATCCAAGCGGAAGCGATCCCTTATATACAAGCCGGACATGATATTATTGGCGAGGCGCAGACCGGCACAGGCAAGACCCTGGCATTCATCCTGCCAATGCTTGAGTGTATCAATGTGAACAATCCAGAGGTTCAGGGGCTGATTCTAACCCCTACCCGAGAGCTTGCCATTCAAATTACTAGCGAGCTGAAGAAGCTCGCATCTGTAATTGGGGCACGTGTACTTGCCGCTTACGGCGGCCAAGATGTAGAACGCCAGCTGCGCAAGCTTGAGGGCGCAATCCATATCGTTGTCGCTACTCCTGGCCGCTTGCTGGATCATCTGCGGCGTGGCTCGATCCATTTCGGCAAATTGAAAATGCTCGTCCTTGACGAAGCGGATCAAATGCTGCATATGGGCTTTCTTCCCGAGGTCCAGAATATTGTGGAGCAAACCCCTGTACGCCGTCAGACTCTGCTCTTCTCTGCGACGATGCCACACCAGGTTCGACAGCTGGCACAGGCTTACATGCAGAAGCCAGAGGAAGTGAAAATTCCGACCCAACAGATAACGCTCACGGAAATTTCGCAAATGGCTGTCCAAGTCACAGATCGCTCTAAATTCAAGGATCTCTGTACCCTTATC
Organism: Paenibacillus motobuensis; assembly: GCF_039521865.1. NCBI lineage: Bacteria > Bacillati > Bacillota > Bacilli > Caryophanales > Paenibacillaceae > Paenibacillus > Paenibacillus motobuensis. Next base: position 460,171 of record NZ_BAAACX010000009.1, read on the forward strand.
GAACAACAGCATCCTTATCTTGCAGTCGTCTTCTGCCGTACCAAACGGCGTGCCAGCAAATTGAATCAGGAGCTGCAGGAGCAAGGCTACGCTACAGACGAGCTGCATGGCGATTTGTCGCAGGCGAAGCGTGAACAGGTCATGAAGAAATTCCGGGAAGCGAAGCTGCAAATACTGGTCGCTACCGACATGGCTGCTCGTGGACTTGATATTGAAGGCGTGACACATGTATTCAACTATGACATACCTGCCGATGCCGAATATTACATCCACCGCATCGGACGGACAGGTCGTGCCGGAAATACCGGGGTGGCGATCACATTTGTAACGGCCCATGACCGTGGAGCCTTGGAAGCGATCGAACGTGGCATTAAGATGACTATACCAAAGCAGCAGCTAAGCGAATCAGGACTGAGACGTATTGAAGGCTCCGCGACTACGACTGCTAGAGATTCTCGCAAAAGAAACAACGGTGCCGATAGCGCACGTTCCGGCAGAAATGCCAGTACGGGTGAATATGGTACTGGACGCAGTGCAAAACGAGGACAATCGAGAGATGAGCGCGGCTCCAACGCCGGACGCGCAGGACGATCAAGCGAGCGCGACTATTCGCGCAGCAGCCGTAGTTCGAGTCCTGGAGGCCGGGAGTCGGGACGCGCTAGCCGTGGCGAACGTCAGGACTCGGGACGACAAGGACGTCGCGGGAATGACGGACGCAATAGCGGACAAGGCAACAGGCAAGGTAACGGCCGCCCGAATCCGTCAGGCGGCAATCGTGGCGGCAGAGGCAGACGTTAGAAGCTGCACCATGAACAACAACTGATACTCTATAAATAACCGTTCCAATTGTAGATGGTCAAGTAATCCTCCATCAACGAGTGGAACGGTTTCTTTTTGAACATAAAAAGGGGCTAGCCTGCTATTCTCAAATAGCTAGGTTAGCCCCTTCATGGTTCAGCCAAATATATCTATGATTTGCATTAAACTAGATACCGTATATGTGCTTTTAGGTAAATCTGGTTCAGGCATGCTCCCCTTAGGATTAAACCATACACTATCTATTCCAACGTTATTGGCTCCCTGAATATCCGATGTTAACCGATCACCTATCATTAGAAATTCTTCTTTCCGGCTTGTCTGCAAAGCATTGAAAATATAGTTAAAGAAGTGAGGGCTCGGTTTTTCATAACCAATCTCTTCGGAAATAAATAGTTGTTCAAAATATCCTTGCAGCTTGGCATCTTCTAATCTTTTTCTTTGGGTCTTTCCTACACCGTTTGTTCCAACATATAACTTACAATCTAGCTTGCTTAGAGCACTGAGCAATTCCTCTGCTTGAGCAATGGTCTTATGTCCTTCGTTTAAATATTCACGGTACATTGCTTCAACCTTTACGCCATTTTCATTAATAGAGAACTCCTCCAAAAAAAGTGAAAAACGCGTTGTCAGCACCTCATCCCGAGAGATCAGGCCTTCCTCTATTTGATGCCACAATCCATTATTAATGCGCTTATAACATGCAATAGTTTGTTCGTTATAAGGTAATTTAAATTGCGTAATAATTTGTTTTAATGCCTTTTCCTCTGAATCTTGAAAATCAAGAATCGTATCATCCAAGTCAAAAATAATATGTTTGTAATTGTTCATGATCTATACACCTCTTGGTAGTAATATATCAAAATTAAGGGAGAATCGCCCATCCATAACTTACCTGCCCTATTCTCCTTCCAGACATGTTAGAATGAAATTGCGAAAAGTTACAATATTGTAACCGGGATGTCATTTTTGAATTCCATCGCGAACACAATACGATAACTTGGAGGGAATTAAGAATATGACCAATAAGAATCTGAAAACTCTATTAACAGGAAGTATGGCGGTAGCTGTTATCGCTGCTGGAGTAGTCTTGCCACAAGGAGGAAAAGCGGAAGCAGCCTCTGCTTCTAATATAGATTGCAATCAACCAACACAGCAGGTCCAAAAGGTTCAGCAAAAATGGGCGCAATTGAACTGGAATGGTAACTTGGACGATTTGAAATCTCTGCTATCCCAGATTCCTAATCTTGATCTGTCTAACCTGCCGGAGATTCAAAAACCAACAGCTCCGAGCGAGAAACCAAGCAACCCAGACCAAAAGCCATCGACAGGATCGGACTCATCTAATAACAATAACAACGAAACGCCAACAAAACCGACTACACCTACAACACCTACAACACCAACTGCACCAAGCGATAATAACAATGGCACATCCGGTCAAACGGACAATGCTTCCTTCGCACAGCAAGTGGTGAATCTGGTCAATCAGGAACGCAGCAAAGCTGGTCTTAAGCCGCTAACTGTTCAAGATAATCTGACTAAAGTGGCTGCAGCCAAAGCAGCGGATATGCGCGAGAACAATTATTTTGACCATCAATCGCCAACCTATGGCTCCCCATTCGATATGATGAAGCAATTTGGAGTCAGCTACAGTTACGCAGGTGAGAATATTGCAAAAGGTCAACGTACCCCTGCTGAAGTAATGAACGCTTGGATGAATAGTGAAGGCCATCGTCAAAATATTATGAACCCGAACTTCACGAAAATTGGTGTGGCTTATGATAACGGCTACTGGGTTCAAGAATTTATCGGCTAAGTCCGCTTTTGATAAGAAAACCGATCGAAGTCATTCATGGATGAGCGACCGCGATCTAAAGGTAGGTTTTCTTGCGATATAGAATTTCATCAGCACTCGCTGATAACGTATAAATTCTATATCTAACACGAAGTGAATCAAGAAGTAGAGTCGACATCGAATCTTGAATTCAGCCGGGTCTTCCGGTGCTCACGTACCCAAAACGTACGCTCCGCTCCTCAGACCCTAGCTTTATCCAACCTTCTCGGTGCTGAAAACCGGACTTTTTGAAGACGCACTAGTAGAATCCAAATAAAGACAGTTAAGCTACACATAAATCCAGAAATACTGCAAATCCTAGGTACCAAGAAGGTGCCTAGGATTTTTCTTACCTACTCCTCTTGTTGTTCAGCGCTTGTATGCATCGTCCTCTTCATTTCAATACAGAATCGATATTTTCCTTGCTGATGATCCAGCCAAATCCGGGCACCATGCAGTTCGACAATATTTCTGGCGATTGATAAGCCTAGTCCGTAGCCAGAGGGCATATACATATCACTCTGCTTAGGCTCCATCCTATAGAATCGTTGAAATAGCAGTTCTTCCTGCTCTTTAGTAATCGGTTGACCTTGATTCTCGATCGATAGCTGTACATATTTCTCACCTGTAACTAGGCTGATCTTCACTTCACCAGGCAGCAGTGAGAACTTCGTAGCATTCATAAGCAGATTATCAATGGCCCGGACCATTTGCTCAACATCCATGCGCATAATGATCGGATCGGGGCTTAGCTCCTGAATTAAAGTAATTCCTTGTTCTCTGGCAACCGGTTCAAATTCCGAGACCATTTGCTCAATTAGACTATGAAAGTCTACCTCCTGAAAATTTAACTGAACATCGCCATGAGATAGACGTGTATACTCAAACAGATCATCAATCAACTGCTTGAGCTGCTGGGTTTTGTTGAAAGCATTGTTAATATAGCGTGCCTCTTCCTCGTCATCCTGAAACGCTTGCTTCTTAAGCAAATCCAGATATCCAATAATGCTAGTCAACGGAGTTCTCAAATCATGAGATACACTTGTAATTAAGTCCATCCGAGAGATCTCCAAATGTCGTTCACGTTCTACTTGCTCTTGTAATTGCTGAGCCATATGATTTACGTTCTGGGAGACGATCCCTAATTCATCCTGCCTCGATACGGAAAGCCTGTAATTCAAATCCCCGCTTGCAATGACCATCAATCCGTTCGCGACTTGCCAGATGGATCTAACGATAGGACGAGTAAGGATAATAAAGCAAAAGATAAATATAGCTATAAATAATATAAGACTTGTTACGGTATTCGGGAATAGGGAAATCACAAATGTTGTGACGATGAAGCTCAGAAAAATAGCCCAGATCAATTGGGTACGAATACTCTTCTTCCCGCTAATGACTACCCAAATTTTATTTATCAATGCGATACCCCACTCCCCATACCGTTTTAATATATTGAGGATTTCTCGGGTTGGCTTCGATCTTCTCGCGAAGGTTGCGGATATGGACCATTACTGTATTTTGGGAGTAATACGCATGCTGTTCCTTCCACACCTTCTGATAGATCTTATCGATGTTAAACACTTGCCCGCGATGGCTGGCGAGCAGTTCCAAAATCGCGAACTCAATCGGCGTTAAGGATACCTCTCTGCCTTTGACTGTGACGCGATAATAATCCTTGTTGATCACAAGGTCATCAATACAAATCTCGCCCTCATCAGCTGCCTGGGTAGTCACCGCGGTATAATTTTGCCGCCTTAGCTGTGCTTTGATTCTAGCTATTAACTCCAGAGGATTGAATGGCTTGGTCATGTAATCATCCCCGCCCATGGAGAGGCCGGTGATTTTGTCGAGGTCCTCTCCTTTTGCGGATAGCATAATAATAGGTACTCCCGAGTTCTCCCTAATTTTCAGGCAAGCCGAGATGCCATCCAAATTTGGCATCATAATATCCAGAATAATCAAATGAATCTGCTCTTGCTGCAAGAGCTCCAATGCCTTCTTCCCATCTTCAGCCTGAACTACATGATAACCTTCATTGCGGAGATAAATATGCAAAATATCGCGAATCTCCGGGTCATCGTCAACAACTAATATATTTACGCTCATCATAGGCCCCCCAAGGGTTACTTCAAGCCGCCTGCATCATAGATGACAACGTCAGTTTATTATTCTATCCAGAATTCAGCAAGCTCTGATTTTATGGATTGGGCTGCCTGCTGATGTGTTTTCTCGATTTCAAGCTAACCGCCAAGCATTTTCCTGCAATGAAATAGAGTATTTCCGCAATAAAAATTGCCGCAGCGATATCTAATAAATAGTGTTGTTTAACAAACAGGGTTGAAAGTACGATAGCCACAAGCATGAAACTGGTAAAGAAACGCATGAGTTTAGCTAAACCATTGCAATCCAATGCTCCCCTCCAAATTAAGTAAGTCGTCAACACATGGATACTGGGGAAGCAATTAAAAGGGTTATCTGTTTGATAAGTAAATCGCACCAGTGAATATAAAATACCCTGCCCTGTAATCGGCGGACGAGGTACTGTCGTCTGGTAAAAGTAATAGATGATATAGGAAATTATAAGTCCAAGACATAGTGCGATGAAAGTCCGATAATAGGTCTTGCTGCTGTTCGCTAAAATAACAATGAGCATAATCATGATAAATGGGTACCAGGACAGATAAGGAATAATAAACGCAGGAATAAACGGAATCTGTGCATCGAGATCCGTCATCAGATTATTTACACGCGCCCCATCATGATTCAAGACCATATAAAAGATGTTTAATATGGGAATTAACAGAATCCATAATAAAGGACGATATTTCATAAATTTAGAGGAGCAATTTGATGACATCAGTGTGTCCCCCTTTTTCTGCATACATAGACGAAGGCCGGCGGAACATTAAGAGGCACGAACTTGATCTCATCAATATCGAATCGCTCTGCCAGCTGCTTCTTCATTTGACGAGAATATTGGAAAGCGATGAATAGTCCCCCGTCCTTGAGGGAAGCAATAATCTCATCAAGCAGATGATTCCGTACCGTCTGCGAAAAGTTAAAAAAGGGCAGCCCGCTGATAACGCAATCAAGCTGTTCCAGCTTCTCCTGACCCATGACGTATTGTAGTCGGCAGGCATCTCTGTAACATCCGTATTGGGCATATTGAAATCTTAATTCCCTGTATAGAGCAGGGTCCTTCTCAAATAGCAGCACCCGAGTGTCTGCGTTAGCCGCCGTTTGAATATACTTCGTAATGGCCCCTGTTCCAGCGCCGAGTTCAGCCACACTGTTGACTTCATCCCAGGATACCGAGCCAACCATCGCTTTAGCCAGAATTTTAGAGCTAGGTGTTACACTACCAACCTGTCTAGGTGATCGTAGAAATTTATAGAAAAACAGCGCTTTTTCTTGAATTAATTCACTAACACTTGAAGTCATTAACGTCTCCCCCTCACCATTTTTCATCATCATAGCGAAAACTTCTTCAGATCAAGCTAGGAAAAATCTGAATTAATTCTGAAGATCCGGTAAGGTAGGTCGATCGCCTGCCAAGTGTACGGAATACGTACAGAAACAGAAAGAACCCGAAGATCGAAATCTCGGGTTCTGTTCATATAAGCTATTACTACCTAGTGTAGATCCGATGAATCATCACTGCAACCTCTGCTCTAGTTGCTGACTCTACCGGATGAATCGCACGGCCGTCACCCAGAATAATACCTGCCTTGGCCAGTGAGGCCACACTCTCTACCGCATACTCAGCGAGCTTGGAGCTATCCGTGAATTTACTCAGATCAGCAGCGCTGCCTACTTCATTCATTTTTCCGGCTAGCTTGAGCGCTCTTGCGGTCAGCACCATCATATCCTGCCTGGATATTACTGCCTTCGGTTCGAACTTATTACCGCCAATTCCCTTAGCAATTCCGAGCTGCTTCGCAATTCCGAGCGCCTCGTAATAATATGCGCCTGAAGCAACATCCGTGAAGTTAGCGTTGAAGTCGGCCTCCAGTCCAAGAGCTCGAACTAACAATACTATAAAGTCTGCCCGCGAAATGTGCTTACTCGGCTCAAAGGTGAACTCCGTCGTTCCCTTAATGATACCTGCATCAGCAAGTTCTTCAATCGCGTTCTTCGCCCACAAATATTTCTCCCCTACATCATTGAAGCGCTTCTTGGCCGGTGCCGGGGTCTCAGGTTTCTTATCCGGTTCTGGCACTACATCCGTGCCCGACCCCGGGACTGTTGTCTTCGGCGGAGAGATCGTGCCGCCGTCGTTGCTTCCTCCCGTGCTGCCACCAGTGCTTCCGCCTCCGCCCGACGTTTGCAGCGTCGTAACATATCTGATATTGCTCATCTTCGACAGATTCCCTGCTGCATCAAACGCAACGACAAAGTATTTATAGGTTGTGCCCGCAGATAGGCCGGTGTCTCTATATTCTGTCTTTGTCGTCGTGCTTATGACTTGATCATTGCGGTATACTTTGTAGCCAGTTACACCTAAGTTATCGCTGGATGGTGTCCATTTCAAATCCACTACCGTACTGGACACCGCCTCCGCTCTTTCGATTGTCGGCTCCGTAGGCGCTTCGGTATCGACAATGGTCGGTGTCCACCAATTGCCGGATACCACAATCATGCTAAGCAAGCGCAGATTGTTGCCAAAATAGACGTCATCTTCGGTCCGCACCGCCGCATTATGATCCCACAGCTTATTCAGCCATTCCTGGTTGGAGGAATCGATCATCGCACTAACCATAAGCGGAGCAGAGAATGTGATATCTCCATATTCCTCAAGCGCCTTGGAACCATCCAGTTTGTAACCGGCCAGGATCTGATCAGGATCGCCGTTCGTCACTCCACGAATCCAACGGTTAAGTGTACTAAGCTGGTCCTTTGCCCGTGGATCTCCCGTTACAAGATAATCGGTGCCAATCCGCCACGGCGTACGTGAAGAATTATAGCTATAATCTCCATCGTACTCCGATTCGAGGAAGTTCGGCTCTGCTGGAACGAACTTACCGCCGGATTTCAATACAAAATCAGGAAGCAAGCCAGCATCTGGACTATAGCCAGAATACAAATCATTAATAATTCCATATGTCGTATCTACGACCCGATCCCATTTGCTATCGCCCGTTACATTGCGGTAATCCTTCATATGCTGCAGCATGAAATCGGAAGGACGTGTGGCGGCAGCCCACTTCCCACTCGTAGCCCAATCTGCAATTCTGAGCATCCAGACGGTCTGGTTCACTTCACTGTCCATAATGGCGCTGATCACTTTTTTGGCCTCAGCCAAGTAATTGATCTCTCCCGAACTGCCCCATTGGCTGTCAGCCAGCAATAACGCATAGGCAATATCCATATCGCCATCCGTTGCCGAATCGACGCCATCGACATCAACGATCGCTGTCCCCGTATCACCTTGCTTCCAAGCCATCAGATTCGGGTTTATTTCGCTCGGATGCGCTTTGAAGTAGCGGAACAAGCCATCGAAGTACTTCTTCGCATCTGGATCATGCCCACCCATCAGAGCAGTAATCAGCATCCCGTAACCATGCGCTTCCGATACTGTGGTGGCCATATAGTCCACACCGAGCTCCTCATCGTATTCCTCTTCAAACCAATCCCCGTCGGCGTACCATACATAATATTGATCAGGATCAGATTTTTGGAGATAAGGATGCTTTTTTAAATATTTGGCCTTCCATTCGTCGTACAAACGGCCTACTGTCTGATCCAGTTGCTCTTGTGTCACATGATTCGGCTTGATCGAGCCTTGCACATAACTCGTATGCTGTGGGAAGGCTTTGTGAGGTCCCTCCCCTTCCGAAGCCTGCTTCGTCTTTACAACGATCTCATTGCTGGCCAACGATTCAATGCCTTCGGCGTTAAAGGCCTTAACAATATAACGATAAGACGTGTCCGGCTTAAGGCCGATATCGTTATAAGATGTCGCTACCGTCGTTCCCGCGAGAGATCCATCGCGATAGATATGGTAGCCCGACGGGCTGACTGTGCCTGAAGAAGCATTCCACGTCAGATTAATCTGGAACGCCGATACTCCCGTGCCTTTCAAATTGCTTGGCGCAGAAGGCGGCTCCTGCTCGACTGGCCCTCCAAGAGTGCTGACCTCGACCGGAGCAGAATTATCCCTTCTGCCGACAGATTTGATGATGAAATCATAATTTTTCCCCGGATTAATGCCTTCCACGGTGTAACTGTACTCCGTCTGTCCCTCTTTAATCGTTATATACTTGCTCCAATACGTCTTGATTTTATCATTCTTCTCGTAGATCCTGAACCCTCTAACGGGCTCCTTGCTGTTCGCAGGAGCTGTCCAGGTAAGCACCGCGTTGTTCCCCTTCAATGTAACCTTGGCTGCTTCCACCTGGTTCGGTTTGCTATCTGTCCTCTTGATCCCGTAATGGTCGTAATCGATTAATCCATTTCCGACGGTTCCAGATTTCCCTTCATCCTCCACCGCTGCCGTATATGCCGTAAATTTCATCACCTGATCGGAAATCGAGACATCGGTAAACATTTTCTTCTCCGGCTGTTCGTCAACCGCGGCAAAATAATCATCATACCAGATCGGATCCCCGTTCTCATCATAGATGAGCTGCGGTTCCCAATTCTCATCTAACTCGTACTGATAATTTTTATAATAGAATTTATTCCCGAAGGCATTCGACATGAGATAGACCGTGCCCTGCGGGTTGATGACATTACCCTCCCCGTCCTTATCCAGGCTGGTCGGATCAATAATCTGATCGCCATACATTTGGAAGGACCGCATGTACATGTGATCATGTGCTTCGAACACCATATCGATGCCCAGTTCATCGAAGACCGGGATCAAATTTTTCTTATAAAATTCAATGCGCTCGCCTTCCCACTGGGCTGAATTATCACCAGCGGCATAAGGGGATTTATGAAAAGTAACGAACTTCCATTTCTTATCCGACTTGGCAACCGTATTTCTCATCCAGTCCACTTGGTTCCAGAACTGCTCATGCTGATCGTCGTCCCAATTCACTGTTCCATCCTCATTCAGCTTGCCGTCAAATTGCGAATTGTAGACCATATAGAGCGCGTCTCCATATTCGAAGGCATAGACGGAACCGTCATGCGTCGCTGCGACCACCTTCCGCGGCAGATTGAAATGATTGTAGAAGTTATTGTTAGGTGTCGTCTCGTCTCCGTCATAGTCCTGAATCTCATGACCACCAAGAACAGGTACGAACGGCACATTCAGCAGCTCATCCTGAGCTACGCCGAGCATCCACTGCCACTGTTCCTCCAGGTCGCCGTTATCGACCAAATCCCCCGCATTAATCAGAAACTTCGGATCCCCGATATAATCACGGGCCTTCTTGAACGTATCCGCCCATGGCTCGAAATCTTCCTTACTAGAAGCCTGCGAATCCGACCCGACAATGAAGCGGTAAGGCTGATGCTGTTCCGTATCGGTCGTGAAGGACCCAATTCCACTCCATTCCTGGCCGTTGCCGACACGGAAGCGATACTTGGTGCCCGGCTTCAAGTGATTAGCAGCTGCTTTGTGGCTGATGAATTTCACTTTATGTCCGGTCGAGCGGTCGGCCTTGGACATAAATGTCTCGATCTCTTCTCCGGTACCAGTAAACCCCATCGCCTCTTTTTCTGGAAATACTTCCCCCGTCATCCTGGAAGCTTCAACGACCTGTACTTTCGTATCCGTCATGATATCTGTGTACCATGCAAAAGCGATCCCCGTCTTCGGATCAGCATTAAAGGTCATATTGATCAGCTTCGGAATAAGTGGGGAATCCTGTGTCGTGAAGCTCCAGGATATATCTCTAACGAGTGGGACTCCATCTTCGGCAATGATCGCTTGTCTCGGAATGGACACGGTATATGTAGCCCCATAGGTGAATTCCGGATGGTTAATGTGCAGCGTATTACCGCCGACTGCAACTGTCGCTTCAATCCTAATGCCATTCCCGTCGATAATACTTACGGACGACTCGCTGCTGATTGAAATATTCTTATTAAACTTGACGGTTAATGGCGCATCCGCTGCAACGCTCTCTTCACCATGCTTAGGGAGGTATGAGAGATCAATCGTAGGAATGACCGGAGTCTTCCCCGTGATCGGATCGCCGGTTACGTAAATATTTCGGATTCTGCTGGAGCCTCCACCACCGATGCCCGATGGATTATCCACCGTATTCGTTGGCGTGTTAGAATTGACAATCCAGCGGATGTACAGCAATTCTTTATCGTCCGCGCCATCAAGCGGGAGATCCTTCAGCTTGCAGGTATCGTTCGGACAGTTGTAGCTGGAGCTTGTATTCATCTGGATGATGCCGTTCTCCACATCTGTCCATGTTGCTTGATCCGTACTCATCTGCAGCTTGAAATCATTAGGTCCGGAACCAGATGAGTTCTGCTCAGACGATATAGCGATATTTTCAAACCCAGCAGTAGACATCGTCACTAGCCAGTACTTCTTGCCATTGCCCTGATCCCAACCCTGGTAGCTGATCTCCTGCTTACTGCCACTATAGTTCTCGAATACACCGCCAACATTGGTCAGAATGGATGCCGACTGATACTTTCCGTCTGTAGCAACAAATGTGCCGTTGTCCCCTTCATTCTGAAAGACCCACTGCGCAATAACCTCCCGGCCGAGAGACTGGGCAACATACACAGCATCAGTCGCATTCGGTACAGATTCCAGTATTTGGGTTCCGGTTACTTCCCCTGTTGACAACGCGGTGTTGTCCACGATATATCCCGGTGCGACTCCCTGTGCATGGTCTACTAGCGGCCCGTCAGCAGATACGATCCCTGCCATCTGGAACAACAGCATAAAGATTAATAATAGAGATAGGGGCCGTTGCCATTTTGGCTTGACTAGGTTCTTCATTAGCAGCTCATTACCTCACTTTCTTGAAAGTTAAAGCGCTTTAACTTTTGGGATGAGAAAAATCTTCTAAATAATGCGACTACAAGAAAACTTGCCCTTTCTAATGCCCTGCCTCCCCCCTTCATCAGACATTCGCAAGCCGGCCATCGCATATTCGCCGGATCTTGAGTTTACTATAGCGTAAGCGCTCACAAAAATTCTCTACGTATTTTCTCAAAAACCTCGGTTTTCAACGTTTTCTGCTAAAATCATGAACCGCTTGCGATCTCTTATTATCCACCATGAATGTAAGCTCAAGATCATTGGCAAGTAAAATTGTGTAAAGGTTATTCAAACCAGACTCTGGCATGCTATGATCAATGTAAGCGCATTCTGTCTATAGACATATGGAGGGATTGGAAAATGGAAATAAACTTTTACGAATCAGAACTATTTTATATTAGCCGTGAAAAAAAGATTCATTCCAGCATCCCTTCCCATCATTATCATGATGCTTATGAAATTTTGTATATCATTTCTGGTGAGTTGTATTATTTCATCGGGGACCGGACCTATCAGGTTGTCAGTGGGGTCCTACTATTGATCAATATGAATGAGGTGCATCGATTAATCAATTCGAACGGGGCCGAGTATGAGAGGGTCACTTTATTGTTCAAAAAAGAAGCTCTTCAGTCGCTGTTGCCGGAAGCGGAAGACCTTGATCTGTTTGACTACTTCCGTTCTGACTCGAATGCAGTAAAGCTACGGGGTCATGAGCAAAATTTTGTAGAAGATCTATTCGATAAAATAATCCGTGAAGATACGAGTAACTCTACGAATTCCGCTTCATCAGAGCTCTATGTAAGGCTGATGCTGATGGAACTACTGATCTTCATTAAACGGAAATTCGATAACGGGCATAACGACTATTTTATCGAATCCAACCGCACCTATCGGCAAATCTCGCAAATTATTCATCATATTCATGAAAACTATAATCAGCGCCTGGCATTAGAGGATATATCAAAAAAGTTCTACCTGAGCCTGTCCCATTTAAGTCGTACCTTCAAGGAATCAACCGGTTTCACCTTTATTGAATACGTCAACAATGTCCGAGCGAGGGAAGCCTGCTCCCTGCTGAAAAGCAGCAAACTCACCGTCTCAGAAATCGCCGAGCTCGTGGGCTTCGAAAGCCAGACTCATTTCGGTCGCATATTCAAGGCCATTGTTGGCATTCCGCCGTTAAAGTATCGGAAGATGAATCAGAGTGAATGAATCTAAAAAAGTAGACCGCCCCAATATAGGGAGTGCGATCTACTTCGTTAATTTGCCTGCTTGCTGCGGACAAGGCTTATTTCTTATCGCGCATATATTGCGGTGGATGAACATCATCGATCAACAGTAGGCCATCGTATTGATCCCTGGCGACAAGACTCTCTGGAATCATGCCCCAGCTGTAGGTGTACCTTGGCTCGAACATCCATGAATTTCCACGCTCATTATTGCGATACTTAAGGTCAATAAATGTATAAGGTGATTGGCTGGCTTTGGACACGATCGATTCGATAGAGCCCTCTTGCAATGGAAGAACATTGTGGATCGCACCTGTATTATCTGCCGTCTGTCCGCTCACCGGGTACAAGCCCAGAACATAGCTGTATTTCTTCCATTCATCAGGCAGAAGTTCCCCCATCTGTTTCACTGGATAATAGGTTCCCATCACTTCACTATGTGCCTTCTGAATATGATCGTTATGCCCCCATACGATGAACTTCTCGTTCGGATACACTTCGGTCGCAAGCCAGATCAGGTTATCCAGCATCGCTTGATCCCGCCATTCCATCGACTTCAGCAGATATTCGGCGTAAACAGCATAATCTTCCTCTTCATAACCGCGATTCGACTTAATGGATAGCTCTACATATTCGTCGGCTACTCGAATGCGGTCCTGAAGGCTCCGCTCCAGTTGTTTCATGAGCGCAGGATTAGATGGATACAAGACTTTGATGTGCTCCTCAGTTCCTTTAGCCTTAAGTGAACGAAGAGCTCCATTGTAGGCGCCTATCAAGTGATTTTTATCTTTCTGATACGCCTCTAGATCGGTTCCTCTCGCATAAGCGGAAAGCTTCTCCTCCGCCTGCTTCAAGCGTTCAGCCTGCTTCGCATCTGTAAGCCATTTGCCATCCATGAGCGGAAATTGCATCTGAATATCAAAGCCTGTCAATAGAAGCGGCTTCTCGCTCGTCTGCGTGTCCTTTAGATAGTTAAACAATGGGAGAATCTCCTTGCTCCACCACACGCCGAAGATCGAATCCTTCATCGTCTGTTCTGCACTCTGATTGCCTGCATTCCCATAAGCAACAGAAGCGTTGCTTAGTCCACTCTCAAAAGCTAGTACATTATAGCCCATTTCTTCATGCAGATATTGAATCAATCTTGTCTTGGCTAGATTAAACTCTGCAACGCCATGAGAGCTCTCTCCGAGAAATACAATACGCTTATCGTGAAGAAGCGGCTTCAGCATCTCAAGATCCTTGAAGCTTCCTGGCTCGATCTTTCCTTCCACCGGCTTGATCGTCTCCAGACGATAAGCATGATTCTTGGTCCACGCCTCCCAATCAGCCAGCGTCTCCTGGGTTGTTCGCGCAACCTGCTGTGATAAGGCCTCGCTCATTGGGTTCACCTCTTGCGCATACACCGGAACTGCGCTTACCAACAATTGTGCGCCTAGTACAGCCGCGGCAACAACCCCTGCTACCTTACGTTTATTCACCTGTATCATATGAAACATCCCCTTAAGTTTATGTAATGTCTTCTGTCCTTCTGTTTCTCCATCCCAATGTGTTTCTCTTAATAGCACTATTCTCTACTTTTGTCACGCTAGCTACTTTTAATGCCACTATTCCCCAGTCACACTATTCACGCTATTCACGCTAGCCACGCCAATAGATCCCGATGTTTCCTAGCAGCTCAGCCCCTACTCTTCCCAAAAGAGATCATCCAACGTGCGCCCTAGCGCTTTGCATATAGAAACGCAAAGGCTTAGAGATGGATTATATTTGCCAAGCTCTATCAACCCTATCGTCTGTCTCGATACACCAACAATCTGAGCTAGCTCATCTTGGGACAGATCCTTCTCAACCCGGGCCATTTTCATTTTTAAATTTTTCATGGTGTCTGTCCTTCACGCTCCTATTCAATAAGATCGCTATCATCAAGATCCCTGTCTGAACGACGCTTGCTCAGCTGATTCATCACAAGATGGCTGACCGCTGTCAGAATGACAAAGAAAGGAATATACATGATCAGACTAGCGGCAAAGACACTAAGAAAGTATTTCACTTGGAGCGCGCCATCTCCATCCGCAAAAAGATATGCACTACGGAATCCAAAGAACAAAGCTAGAAATAGGCCTGAAGCAAGACCGATCATGAGCTGCTTCTTGGTCATGGAGAATCGATGCGTCTGGTCATGCACCTCTACCTCGTCAGAGTATACCCCTGACCTGACACTCCGTATCATAGAGTAGATACTCGTTACGATTAGAATGGCAAGCTCCACCCATACCGACTGTTTCTCCATGAAGAAGAACGTCTTCACAATCACCGATATACTGCAGATCATCAACGTCAGCACCCAGGCTTCCTTCGCAATCTGATTCTTCAGATTCACAATCCGCTCATCCTGCACGGACTTCCTCTTAAACCAACTCATATCCCATACCACCCTCACAATAAATTCCTCTTTGTGAATTTGATTATACCGATATATCGGACAATTTGCAATATATATATGTCATTTAGTTTTATATATTATTCTTAATGACATATTATATGTGCGTTGGGCAATTGTTCTACTTCCCTCTAACCTCATTACAGATGGGTCTCTAGCTATGCAAATAAGAGTCCTTCCTATCTTCTAACAAGATAAAGAAAGACTCTTTTCGGGTTTTGTCATATTCGCAATGCTAGCTTCGTTTGTTTTCAGCCGCTGATAGCGTCGCTAACGGTTTCTAACGAAACGTGGTATCGCTATTTGCACCAAAAAAGCCTTCTAAAAACTCTAACGAAACAGGGTATCGTTATTGAGCCCAATTGGCTACTTTTAGCTCGAATTTAGCCCGAATAGCGATATGTAGTTTCGTTAGAGTTTATTTACCTCGAAATGTGAGGCAATAGCGATATGTAGTTTCGTTAGAGTTGTGTAGAGAGGGCGAACGCTCCAAACAAAAGCCAGTCCGTCGTAATCACCGTGCTACTATCATGACTCTTTTTAGCAGAGAGTAACAGTTAGTGGGTTTTGTATATATGTGTAGGGAGTAACGGACGATATATCAATTAGCCACTATGACGGGGCGACTTCAATTACTCTCTATGTAAGGAGTAACACACCATCTTAGGCCAGCCTGTAATCTGCACAGACTTTCAATCCACACTCCTGTGCAAGGAGTGACCGATTTGAACTGACCGTCGGCTCGATCCACGGTTTATTTCAATCCACACTCCTGTGTAAGGAGTGACGCCGTATCGCTTCGAGCAGCTACTACCGGATGGCTTTCAATCCACACTCCTGTGTAAGGAGTGACGGAACTGCCAATTTCCATCGTACAGACGTTTCAAATTTCAATCCACACTCCTGTGCAAGGAGTGACGCGCAGTCATCCGGATTGTTCGTCGCAAACTCATTCGCTTTCAATCCACACTCCTGTGCAAGGAGTGACTGCTCCAGTGTCAGGATTAAATCATCTGCGATTCTTTCAATCCACACTCCTGTGTAAGGAGTGACGAGGAGATATAAAATGTATGGTAAAAAGTTAAGACTTTCAATCCACACTCCTGTGCAAGGAGTGACTACCCTTTATACGAGATTTTAATTTCGGAGGTGTACTTTCAATCCACACTCCTGTGCAAGGAGTGACATTGCCAAGTCTATAGAAATGGGATGGATGGGAAAGCTTTCAATCCACACTCCTGTGCAAGGAGTGACATTGCCAAGTCTATAGAAATGGGATGGATGGGAAAGCTTTCAATCCACACTCCTGTGCAAGGAGTGACGGGCAAGGAGTCCAGTTGCTTGGTTCAGATTGATCTTTCAATCCACACTCCTGTGCAAGGAGTGACCCGGTTGCTGTACAAATAGCCATCTGGCGCGATCTTTCAATCCACACTCCTGTGCAAGGAGTGACGTATGACGGCTTAACCGAATTCAGAGTAATTCCAACTTTCAATCCACACTCCTGTGCAAGGAGTGACTCCGCCACCAACCAGCCCATATGGGACAAGGGCTGAGAGGCCCTAAAGTGCGAATGTCCATTTTTCATGTGAATTTTTGTAAAAAAAAGTATGCAAAACGCCCGGAACCCGCGTCACTACGCTGGTGCGAATCCCCCAGGGATTTCATGTGAGCTTGGGGTTCGCACCAGCATTTTTTTAACGGAAGTGAATGCTGCTATCTCGCCCTAATCGGAGATTTTGATAATGTAACGGAAATAGATGACTTTACTCTCTATCTTCTTATTGCAACTATTCGTGGAAATAAGAGCGTATATTTCCGTTGCTGCAAGTGTCACTAGGAATACAAAAACCTTCTAAGTGCCCTACAAATAACGAGACTGCAGTAAGTAAAATCGCCTACACCGTTTTGATCGCTTAACCCACAAGGCACCTCAATCACCACAGTCTTAGCCGAAATCACGATCTCCACAAAATCATCTTCTACTATTACCTATCGACAACCTGTCGCCATCACTCTAATAACTTCTAGTTCAGTGTGAAAATCTCCTCCCCAAAACAGAAAAACCCACGTCCCTTCGGACGTGGGTGGACGTGAGTTTCCCTCTATTACTTACTCCCCAAGAAAGCTCTTGATGAAGAAGTCCAACTGGTACTCCATGCTAAGCGGGTCATTGAAGTAGAACGCTTTAGCGTCGGCTTCGTAGACATGGCCATTCTTGACTGCTGGGAGGTTCTTATAGGTGTCTGTGTTTTGGAATGAGTTGTCCTCATCCGAGTTTTTACTGAAAATAACGTAGTCGCCAAGGTAGTCCTTGAGCACTTCCGTCGAGAGGGCCAAGTAACCATCCTTCTCTGTAGCTTCCTTGACCTTCTCCGGCATGGAGAGACCAAACGCTTGATAGAGGATCTCTGTACCGCGGCCAAAGTTATCGCCATAGACATAGAGCTGCTTATTGAATGTCTCTATGACTGATACAGTTGCATTCTCGCCGATCTTGGCTTTGATCTCTTCGCCGGCCTTCTTCGTCCGGGCTTGGAAATCATCGACCCATGCCTGGGCTTCCTTCTCCTTGTTCAACAGCTTGCCAATTTCAAGCTCCTGCTCAAGATAATCCAGCTTGCCGTAAGTATAAGTCACCGTTGGTGCGATTTGTTTCAATTTATCAATATTTTGAATATCAGACTGCCCGATAATCAGATCCGGGTTCAATTCAATAATTTTCTCCAGGCTCTCATCAGAAACCGTCTCTACGTCCTTCAATTGATCTTTGAAGTTCGGGTTCTCTTTAGACATTTCATCCACACCGACCAGAGGTACGCCGAGCAACATTACATTACCTGTTAGGAATCTTGTGATCACGACGACGCGCTGCGGATTCCTCGGAACCTCGACAGGACCATTTTCAGATTGGTAAGTAAATGTACCGGATTCTCCGTTTGCTTCATTCGCACCATTCGTCGCATTCGCAGCTGGTGTCTCCGCTTGATTCCCTTTATTACCAGCATCGTTCATCTGCTTCCCGCCACAAGCGCTAAGTGCAAGGACCAGCACAAGCGCAAACGGAATAAACAGCTTCTTCATAGGATGACTCTCCCCTTTAATGAATACTATGTGATGAATGATTCAATCTATGATTATGAAAATCATTCTCAATTACATAGGTTTATTATATGGAGCCGTCCACCGTCGAACCATGCCTTTTTGTTGGGAAAGTAGCTTGCACTATTGATAGCTAGTCAATAAATCGACCGCACGTTGAAGTTGAAGACGCACTGATACCGGGTTGTATGGCACCCAATCATCTACATGGAGTACATCTACTTTCTTCTGCTTGACGGCAGGCAGACCGCTCCAGTAGGAAGATTCAAAGATCTGCTCAGAATGGACGGTGCTCCCCTTCTCATCAGGATACACAATGACCAAAATACGCGAACCCGAACCCGCATATAATTCCAATTCAGATAGTCCAACGGGAATGGAGTGAAATTGATCCCCATGCTTGCGAATCTCCGTCTCGATAAGCGCTGGTGGCTGTAGGCCTAATGATCGATAGAAGACATAACCGACATTACGCGCACCATAGACGAACACTCCTTCAGGCTTGATAACAAAGATCGAAATGATCTCTTCGCCAGCGGGGCTGTTCTTGATTTGCTCCCTTGCTAACTGCTCCTCCCGCTCGAACTCGGCAAGCCACTGTTCTGCCCGTTCGCTTCGCTGAACTGCCCTGGCGATCAACCGCAAATGCTCCTTCCACCCCATCTTCATCCAGGCTATCTCAACAACTGGGGCAACCACGCGCAATTGCTCAGCGTTAAGCCCATACTCTCGAAGATGCTCCGTTGCCGCAATGATCAGCTCAACATGGTTGCTTAACAGCACCGTCTTCATCTGCTCTACAGAACTACGAATATCAATGAAATTCATCATCTGTGGATGTAATTCTACAGTATGTACATATTCACTAGTCTCCGTAATCGTCACAGTCGGCGCAAGTCCCAGCAGCAACAAGTGGCTGGCATACGGTGCGAGCAGTACAGCAACCTGTTGAACTCCACCCCTAGTAAAGTCGGAAGGCGAAATGCCCGTATGCTGCTTAAAGCGACGACTAAGGTAAAATTCATCCTTATAGCCTACCTTCAGTGCGATTTCCCGGAGCGTACTAGATCCGTTGATCAATAGCTCCTTCGCCCGGTGCACACGGAGTCGCGACAAATACTCACTCGGAGAAAAGCCTGTGTGCTGCTTGAACAGAACTGAGAAATGAGAGGTGCTGACACCGGCCGCTTTGGCCAGTTGCTCTCGCGTTATTTTCTCCGTAAAGTGGTGTTCGAGATAAACGATGCTCCGCTCCATCGACGGTTGCTCGTCGTTCTCCAACTCCGTATTCTGACGCTCTAATAACCGATGAATTAATTGATGGAAAATAATCTGATTCTGCACATGACGCATCTCACTTACGGGCAGACGATGCGTGTACAGTTCTTCTATGTCAGCAACGATGCCGGGTTCATCCGCATAGATATGTACAGCCGCATTGGAGGCAATCTCGCTGCTGCGCATCATAGCTACTGCAGCCGAACCCGAATTCTGCTCGATTCCTCGAATCGCCAGCTTGTATGCATGGAGCGGGTGCGGCAACTCTGCAACTAGAGCAGCATCAGTGTGCGCTGGGAGGAGAATAATACTTCTTTCCTCCAGCTTATACGCCTGATCATCGATGCGAAGCGTCCCCTTCCCTGCCGCAATAGCAACCAGCACGGTCAGCTCATCAACAATCTTATGCTCCGGCAGATTCGAAGTGCAATATAGCGAATTAATGCTGCTGACAGCATATAATGGGAAGCGGGACTCTACCCACTCGGGAACAACTTTATCCACTCCAAGGCCTCCATTATGATAAAAATACAACTACATCAGATTAGATTTATCTTTCAGGTCCAGCGCGCTGCCCACAGCTTCATCTCATGGCAGATTACGTGAAGGTCTTGTCCCTTCGGGGTTAACGAATACTCTACAGTCACAGGAACCGTCGGATAGACTTTCCGTTCCAGAACTCCCTGCTCCTCCAAATGCCGCAATGTACTGGTCAATGCCCGCGGGCTGACACTTGGAATTTTTCGCTGCAGCTCACCAAATCGAAGAGTACCACAGAACAGCTCACGAATAACAAGGAAGGCCCATTTCCCCCCTAGCACATCCAATGTTTTTTCGATATTGCACTCGATATGCTCCGGTGTCTTTGGAATATAGCTGCTTGCTTTTTTGGCCGTGTTTTTTGTTGTGGTCATCGTCTCACCCTCCTAATATATTAACTATATATTGTATAGCATCTATAGCTGATATAATTAAGTGAAAAACATTTCACTTCTTCAAATTGTATATGAAATTCTATAGAATGAGAAGTGTTGGAATATTTACTAAAAATAAGCGTTTAAAAAAGGAGGCCTTTGCAATGAAATACAGAAGATTAGGCGGAACCGGTTTGAAAGTCAGTGAGATCAGCTTGGGAAGTTGGCTTACATATGGCGGTTATGTCGAACGCGAGAACGCGGTGAATTCTATTAAAACTGCTTACGATCTCGGCATTAACTTCTTCGATACGGCCAATGTATACGAGAGAGGCGCTGCCGAAGAACTCGTTGGGAAGGCGCTTAAAGAGTATCCTCGCGAATCTTATGTTCTGGCTACCAAGGCTTTCTGGCCTATGGGCGATGGACCGAATGACCGCGGCTTGTCCCGCAAGCATGTGATCGAGCAGGCAAATGCCAGTTTGAAACGGCTCGGCCATGATTATGTCGATATTTTCTATTGCCATCGTCATGATCCGGAGACGCCACTGTATGAGACTCTTCGCGCCATCGACGATCTTGTCCGTCAGGGCAAAGTGCTGTATGTCGGCGTAAGTGAATGGCAGGCTTCGCAAATTGCTGAGGCGCTTGGCGTAGCAGACCAACACCTGCTAGATCGCATCGTTGTAAATCAACCGATCTACAATATGTTCGAACGCTATATAGAGAAAGAGATTATCCCGCTCAGTGAACGTCATGGTATCGGTCAGGTCGTGTTCTCGCCGCTGGCACAAGGCCTGCTGACTGGTAAATATACATCGGCTTCCGACATTCCTGAAGACAGCCGTGCAGCTAAGCTGGATTGGGTTCGCAAGGGCATTACCAAAGAGAAGATCGCCAAGGTGAAGCAGCTTGAAGGCATCGCAGCGGAGCTGGGCATCTCTGTAGGCAACCTTGCGCTGGCTTGGATTTTGCGTCAGAGCAATGTGGCGAGTGCGCTTGTCGGTGCAAGCCGTCCTGAGCAAGTGACCGAGAATGCCAAGGCATCCGGTATCGAGCTAAGTGAAGACGTTCTGAACCGCATTGAAGAGATCCTGAAGTAATCCTTGCAGTATCAATAGCACAACGAAGTGCAGCGGATCAGGCATAATTTTTAAGGCCGCCCCTAAGCAACCAATTGCTTAAAGGGGCGGCCTTTTTCTAGTATAACAACGGACTCTGCTATTTTCGTGCCTCCTCCCTATATTCTTACTGGCTGTATCTACACGAGGTTATATATTAAACATAATCATTTGCAGGAATATCATGATCACGAATGCAGTTTTTTCTTCATCGTCTTTCTCTTCTTACGCTTTGGCCGTGACTTTGTTACTGCTTTTGCAAGTGGAGACTGGCTCTTCGCCCCAGACTTCTTGGTCGTTGGACTTTTAACAGGCGTACTGGATGTACGATTTACATATGTGTTTGGCACATTTTTATCCGGTTGATTCATACCGTTCTTAGGTGTTATCGAGGACATATGATCCATAAAGAATAGTGGATCCACATCCATATCCTGTTCTGATTCCTGGGGGGCTCTCAGTTCCTTCACAAAATCCGGCTCCTCTAAGAACTCCGTGTTGCGAATCAATAACATCTCCTCAGTTGTAATCGGCTTCTTGACAACGAGTAGGTGGAACATAATCTGATGGGCTACATTCAATTGTGATTTCCTTAATAACGATAGCTCAACAGAATCATATCCCGTATGGAAAGGTGGAAAATAGAAAAACTCCATACGCAGCACTCTGAAATCTATGGGTGCATGTCCCTCATCTAGTAGGGACCATGAATCATGCCTGGATAGAGAAAACTCATCTTGATCAACAATCGTGTCCGGACTATGTGTCCAATAACGAGGGGAATGTTCATTGAATAACTGCTTGAATTCCGGATTAACGATGTGAGAACTGACATGTGCGTATGGTGCGACAATACATACAATCGCTTTGTGCCGGCAGACCCGATACAACTCCTTCATGACGGCTTGAAGATCATATGCATATTCAAGGCATTGTGAGGCCATCACAAATTCCACGGAATCATCTTTGAGAGGTAGTTTATGATTAGTGTCAAACACCAAGTCTGTATCCGGATAAGCGATTCGATCCGTCTCAACACAGTTCTGGAATTTTAGACTCCTGCTGCCAAGATCAATCCTCATCCAATTCTGCCTCCTTGTACTTGTACCCTCTTCTTCTATACGTTATTCCGCAAAGGGGCCGGATGTCTATGTCTTTAACCTCCTGCAATGACCTATCTTCGATTCTCCCATAGTTATTTGTCTTGTACAGGCAATGAGAACGGAAAGAGACACAAGGTCTTCCGTAACTAAGCCCAGTCTGATATAGTAAATAAGAACATACATTCGAATAGTGAGGTTTAAACGCAATGCCCATTCCTTGGAATACAACAACGATATTAACTGCCGCGATCCTCGCTCTGCTCTTTGTTCTGGTCGTTATTCGCCTAGTCAGTAACAGGCGACGCCGCATCCGCCGTGATGCCAACCCGCGTAAAATTACGCTTAAAGACATTGATCTTATGGCTGACGGTTCGGAATTTGAGCTATACCTCTTCCACTTATTCCACGAGCTTGGCTATGATGAGGTATATCAGACGACGGGGAGCCGTGATTTTGGGGCTGACTTGGTATTCACAGGTATTGACGGAAGAAGGAACGTACTGCAGGCCAAGCGTTACGGGCAGAGTAATCCGGTTGGACTCGGTGCCGTTCAAGAGATCTACGCTTCTATGCGCTATTACGAGGCGGATCGCGCTCTAGTGCTGACTTCAGGCCGATATACTGAGGGTTCCCGTACTCTCGCCGCTGTGAACGGTGTCAAGCTGTTGGACAGAGAGGATCTTGAGGATATCATACATTTATTCAAAAGCCGCCGGTATGATGAAGCGATCGCAATCATTGAGGAGCCTGCCGATGTTCAGAAGTCTTCCTGGAAACCAAAGGTGAAGAAGGCTACATAATCCCTGCCTGCACCGGCAGGCCTAGATAATGCAAAGAGACAGCTCAACTCCAATGTAGCATTCATCCGTATGGCATGAGGAGTAAGATAACGAACTGATATTTTTCGGAGGTGCTGACGTTGTTCACCGTGTAGCTGTAATCCGTTTTTCCAGATTCAGCCTCGACATATACATTCCAGTATGCTTTGATCTTACCGTTCTTCTCATAGATCCAGTATCCCCTGACCTGTGAGCGCTTCCTGCTCCAGCACAGCAAAAATCATACGAGCAATGTCTACGGGCAATGCTGTTTTCCCCAACAATAGGCTGCCTGCCAGTTCCTCCTTCTGTTGCTGCCGTCCCTCCCACCATCTGGTCAACACCGCTCCTGGGGCAATACTTCGCTTGGCCGCGGGTAAGCTGTATGATGCTATACGAAGAGGGTTAGCCAACAGCAACAATCTCAATCCTGATTTCGATGCGCTGCCCATACTAAGAGCCCTGGGCTAACTGCCCAAGGCTCTTAGTAAAATGCATTCGGCAGGTTCTTGCCGGATCATAGATTCATTTCATTATGTGTCAGACCCCGATATATAGCTTATTTCCGTTGAAAATTCCAGAATACCCTTGTTGATAAATTTCAAATTAAATGTGCAAAAGGATTACCGCTCATGCAATATCTACTTAAAATAGCTGGAACATCATAATTAATGTCGAGAATAGATTCGCGAGACCATGTAAAAGCCAGCTTGGTAATATTGATCCTCCAGACAATTTCTCGTTCATGTACCCCATTACCCAGCCGATGAGAGCTGTAAATATCGTGATGATCACAGCGTTAGCCGCTCCTGCAAGCGCCAGGAACATCAGACCATGCAAGCAGCCGAATAATACGGATTGAATCGAATTTCCGACCCCAAAGCCGAATACCGCAATACATCTTTTTCCAATCAGACCCCTAAATAATATTTCTTCAGATAACCCCGTCTGGACAAAAGAATATAATAAAGCCGCGCCTATGCCTGAAATACCCACTCCATAAAACTGTGAAGCTGCCACATCAGATGGACTCGTAAAATAAACAAAAACGAGCCAGCCCACTGCAGAAAACAAAATAAACCCTGATAGAAATAGGCCGATAAATAACCTCTTTCTGCTTACTTCTGGTTTGATGACCCCGATCCACGACAGGAAGGGTTGTCTCTTCTTTCCAAAAATAAGCCAGCAGACCAGCGCTAAGATAATAATGAGAATAACCTGAGCCATGGATGATATCAATATGTTCTTGGTCATATTCTAATCCTCCCTCTTATACTCTAGTATGTCGCCAGGCTGGCAGTCGAGAACTTTGCAAATCGCATCAAGCGTTGAGAATCGAATCGCACTCACTTTGCCTGTTTTGATATTTGACAGATTGACATTCGATATGCCTACCTTGTCCGCTAGCTCATTCAATGAGATTTTACGGTCAGCCATCACACGATCTAATCTTAAAATAATTGCCATAATGCATCCATCCTTACAAAGTTTCATCAGATTGCTGCTGAAGCAGTCTGCCATAATCGAAGATTTGCGCCAGACAGAAGAATATCACGGCAACAAAAAGGTAAGAAAGCTCAAACGACACATTCGTCTTGACAGTAGGTTGTACCAGCTGAATCATGATAATCTCAACCCCTCCTGGAACAATGGCTAAGCCTATCATCAGGATGGAGATCGCATGAAGACGTTTAGTATGTATGGCTATAAAAGGGGTGTACTCCTTGCTAATATCTTTGAAAATCGCTCCGGCGATCAGAAACATCGCAACAATGATACCCTGTCTGGATATACTTACAAAAAAATGTGCCATCAGTTCCACTCTTGGACTTTCCGCATAACTAGCCAAGGATGAATAGGAAATAATATAGCTTAATGCTTCAGGTACAGCCTCGCCAGAGGATGCTGCAAGCCAAAAGATTGCCGCAAGCTCGCCCGTAATAGCGACCAATAATACGATACATATCACCCGAAGACAATTAGTGAGAATACTGCTGGTTCTCTGGATCTTATCCGTAATCATACAGCCACGCCCTTTAATTATGATAAGTCAAGTATGACACGCGAATTATAGATTATCAATAATTATTTAATGTTTATCGATAATTTATTAATACTTCTCGTAAATTCGAGCAGAAGTTGTATAAAGTATCATATGTCAAAAATGAAATCTCATTTTTATAGAAAAGTAACACAATTATTCGCCAATGTGACTATGATGGAGACTATGAATTGACATAAAAATACATGTATCTTACTTGGCTTAAGGAGTGGATCTACCAATGAACTTGAAATTTTCAGCAAGAAAAGCATGGGCCTCCATCGCTATCGCAGGTGTTATCGGCATGGGTACTACAATGGTAGGTGGCCTGGTTCCTCCAGCACATACGGCAAATGCCGCAGCGGCGGCAAGTCATAACAGTGAAGATGCTGCTCAAGCCCTCAAAGCATTGAACAGCTTCTATAAGCCTGCGTTGAAAGGTCAATTCCCCGGATCTGTAAGCGATCTGACGGTGGGGAAGAGCACGCGGAAAGATGTCTTTAAAGCGATCGGTGAGCCTTCGGAAGAGCGCAAAAATGCCAGCGGTTATGATATTTACAGTGCTGAAATGGGACACCCCGGTTATGCCTTCTCCTATAAATCCGATAAGATCCGCGAGATCCGTTATTTTGGTACCAATGTAGAGCGGCAGACGAATATCGGTGGCATTACAATGAGCATGCTGAAGAAGAATTGGTTCGCCCCTAATTCCACGACGACCATCAAGAATGGCAAGACGAAGCAAACGAAGCTCACTTATATCCGTGGCGAATATAAATTGGAATTTATTTTTAACAGCAGCACCGATCTAGACCACATCAATCTATTGGCCAAGTAGCGGATACGCATGGGCAAATTGTATTTCGTCTTTGAATAAGTGCTATAATATAAGCGTTCAAGATAACTTCCAAATTTCACAACCGGGAAAGGAGAGGTATTCATGAATACCCAACAATTTGAGAGAGTTCATTCCGGGAAAGGCTTCATTGCAGCCTTGGATCAGAGCGGCGGCAGCACGCCCAAGGCCCTTCTGCAGTACGGAGTTCAGGAAGATAGCTATTCCAATGAGGAAGAAATGTTCGTGTTAGTCCACGAGATGAGAACACGAATCATCAAGAGCCCTGCCTTCAGCTCAGAGCATATTCTAGGTGCCATTCTGTTCGAGAATACGATGGATCGTACGATAGACGGGATGCACACGGCTGACTATCTCTGGGAGAAGAAAGGTATTGTACCTTTTCTGAAGATCGATAAAGGACTCGCAGAGCAAGAGAACGGCGTTCAACTTATGAAACCGATGCCTGAGCTGGACGAGCTGCTGAAGCGGGCGGTTCAACGCAACATCTTCGGGACGAAGATGCGCTCTGTAATTCAAGAAGCTAATCCGGACGGAATCAAGAAGGTAGTCGAGCAACAATTCGCCGTCGGCAAACAGATTATTAAGGCAGGATTAGTACCTATTATTGAACCGGAAGTGGATATCCATAGTAAGGATAAGGAATTGTCTGAACAAATATTGAAGAAAGAGATCTTGGCACAATTGTCCGAGCTTGATCCTGATGACAAGATTATGCTGAAGCTCTCTATTCCAACGCAAAATAATTTCTACAGCGACTTAATGTCTGATCCGCATGTCGTAAGAGTCGTTGCCCTGTCCGGCGGCTATTCCCAAGCCGAGGCCAACGACAAGCTGGCCCATAACCATGGACTAATTGCCAGCTTCTCTCGCGCCCTATCCCAGGGGTTGACTGCACAGCAGAGCGATGAGGAATTCAATGCTATGCTAGCCAAATCGGTTCAGGACATTTACGAAGCTTCTATTCAATAATTCAAGTACGTTTAATCCCATATAACGATAAATAAACGGCCCGGCACACCATCTATTGGTGCACCGGGCCGTTCTCATCTTTTAGGTCTATTCGATTGATTAGTAGCCTAAAACACTCTTTGTGCTATTAAAGATCTCATTAGCCATGTTTGTATAATTAGTACTGCCGTTAGCTTCAGCAGTCTTTACGAAATTATCCCAATTAGACAAAGGCTCTTGACCCGTAATGAACTTCAAGGTCATCGTATTAATATAATCCATCAGCGGTGTCGAGATCATGTTCAATTGCTCACTCTGGTCAGCCGACGCCATAATTGGCGGCGCAATGGAGCGTGGCTGATTGTACTTAAAGATCCTGTTATAGTAATCCTTCTCGCCTTCTGTGAACTTCGACCATCTCAGATCGTTAGAACCACCATAAGCGAATACGCCTCCACCGAAACCAAAGTCAGCATTCAATTTCTTCGGAGCATCAGGATTTAAACCATTATAAGTAATATCAGGATTTAGTTTGATAATACCATCCGCATCCTTAGTATAAGTCTCTCCTTCAACACCCCACAAGCTGAGCGTCTGACCTTCATTAGAATACCAGAGCCAATCGACAAAACGAAGCAGCTTAATAAAGTTCTCTTCACCTAAATCTTTACGGGCGTTCTCTGAAATCATAACACCGTTTTCCAGACGAGAGTTTTCAACCTGAAGCTTGCCTTTAGGACCGCCTGGCTGAACAATCATATATAATTCTGCGTTCGGGTCCTGCATTTTCGTTTGATAATCAGTCATTACTTGGTAGTTAGTATTAAGCACGTAGCTGTCGCCTTTGAAGAACTTGGCTTCGGCTACATCATTTTCTTGTGTGAAGGACTCTGGATCCAGAAGTCCTTCGCTGACTAGTTTATTGAAATACGTTACAAATGCTTTGTAGTCATCCGAAGCGTCGGCAAAATAAAATTCTTGCTTAGCATCATCGAACTTCAAGCCGTTGGATTTACCCCAACCGGCTGTTACGCCGTATTCTACTGCAGCAATATTCAAGGTAGATTCGCCTTTGTTAATATCGGACATTACATATTTCGCTCCAGTATACGCTTTCACTTTCTTCAGAGCTTCATAGAAATCCTCGTAAGTCCAAGTTCCTTCTTGACTTAGATCAACTCCAGCTGCTTCAAAGACATCTTTGCGAATAGCGTAGGAATATCCGCTACCAGCCCCTTCCCACATACCAGGGAGGACATAATACTTACCGTCTGCCTGCAGCTTAGCTTTTAAATCTGCTTCAAGACCCCAATCTTTTACAGCCTTCGTAAAGTTTGGCATGTACTGTACATAATCGCTAATAGGGACAATTTGTCCACCAGCAACAAATGGAGTTTCATCATATGTTTTAGGAATGATATAAGGAGCATCGCCACTGTTGATAATCAGCATTTTTTGATTATCATATTCAGTTCTAGCCGTAAGCGACAAATCAAAGCTAACATTCGTTTTTTCTTTAATTGCGCTCCAGAGTCTCCAATCCTTTTGGTAAGGATAGTTCTCATGGTCACTATACATCATAGAATAGGTGACCGGTTCGTCGGAATGGAAGGTTTGATCCTCCCCAAATTGGTAATCCAGGGTAGATTCTGCTGGTTTGTTCTCAGCAGAATTGTTTGGCTTGTCAGTTGCTGGCGGGTTTGGATCGGATGCCCCTTCGTTCTTCCCACCACCACAAGCGGCCAAGCTGAGTGCCAAGACTAACACCATGAGAACCCCTATTGCTTTGTTAAACTTTTTCATAGCCTTCCTCCTCAATTTTTTTGTGAAGATTCGCCCATCCTTATTTATCTGACCTAAGCAGAATCTTCATTTTATATTACAGAAATCACTACAGCACGAGTTTCACGTGTGCATAATTTCCGAACATAAACCACTTACCCTTTTACAGAACCAATCATCATCCCTTGTACGAAGTACTTCTGCACGAACGGATACACGCAAATGATCGGTAATGAAGTCAGTACCATCGCGGCAGACTTTACTGTAGCGGCGATTTGACTCTGTTGGTCAGCTGTAGTCGCTCCGACTTCAGTCGGACTGATTGCATTCTCGATAAGCTGTCGTAAATATAAGGCTACAGGCCATTTATCCTTCGACTGTAAATAGAGGGAAGGTCCGAACCAACTATTCCAAAGCCCTACAATGACGAACAACATAATCGTTGCCAGTATCGGCTTGGATAGCGGAAGCGTAATCTTCAGGAATATACCGAATACATCAAGCCCGTCTACCTTGGCCGCTTCCTCCACTTCATTGGGAAGGCTGGCAAAAAAGGTCTTCATTAGAATCACGTTAAAGGCGCTAATCGCTCCTGGAATGACGATCGCCCAGATTGTATCCCGCATCGCCAGCGTCTTCGCGATCAAAATATAATTGGGAATCAACCCTCCGCCAAAGTACATCGTAAAGATAACGAATGGGATAAAGAACTTATTCATTCGCAGCTTATCCTTGGACAGCGGATAGGCCATGATTGCTGTTGCAGCTACCGATATCAACGTACCTACTACGGAATACAGAATGGTATTACCGTAATAACGGAAGAAATCCGGTTTACTCAAAATTACTCTATACGTTTGGGATGTGAATTCAACCGGATAGAAGCTTACCTTACCTGCATACACAGCTGCTTCCGAACTGAAGGACTGGGCCACCAAATAGACAAAAGGATATAAAGTTACCAAGACAACCAAAGTCATGATGAATGCATTAAAAATTTGGAACCCGCGATAGGATAATGATGTCTTCAAGTCTTCCGCCTCCTTCTACCATAAGCTTGATTTTGTCGTCTTCTTGGATATTTGATTCGCTGTTGTGACCAAGATCAAGCCGAGAATACCTTCGAACAGTCCTACTGCGGTAGCATAACTAAAATTACCGCCTTTGATTCCGAGCCGATAGACGTATGTTTGGACGACATCTGCGGTTTGATAGATTAAAGGATTTTGCAGAAGTAAGACTTTCTCGAAATTAGAACCTAAAATCCCGCCAATATCCAAAATTAATAACGCCATTATCGTTGGGAGAATCCCAGGAATCGTAACATGCCATGCCAAGCGGAATCGGTTCGCTCCATCAATTTTGGCCGCTTCATATAGTTCTGTATTTATTCCCGTCATCGCTGCCAAATACAAGATCGTGCCCCAGCCAAGCCCTTGCCATATGCCTGACGTGACATAGATCGTAGGGAACCAATGCGGTACAGTAATGAATGGAATCTTCTCGAATCCCAAAATTTCGATCAATGAATTGATCGGACCATTCATTGAGACAAATTCCTTGATCATACCCGCGACAATAACCGTCGCAATAAAGTGTGGCAAATAAGATACCGTCTGAACGAATTTCTTCAGCCTCAGCTTGACGATCTCATTAAGCAGTAAGGCAAAGGCAAGCGTTAATGGAAACCTGAAGATCAAATACGAAATACTTAACACTAGATCGTTCTTAATAGCTCTCCAAAAGCTTGGATCCTTAAAAAACAATTTGAAGTAAGTGAATCCGACCCACTCTGTTCCAAATAGGTTAGGTCCGCCTCTGTACTTTCGAAAAGCGATAATATTGCCAAGCATCGGGAGATACTTGAAAATAATAAAGTAGATTACCGGAATAAGCAGAAATGAATACAGCTTCCATTCCTTTCTGACGTGCTTCCATAGTGGTTCTAAATCCACTGACTTATTGACCTTGACCTCTTTCCTCAGCGGCTCTACACTCATATCATTGTTACGGAACGCCATACCCTCACCTTTCCTTCATGAATTGTCGGTTCCCCTACCTAAGTTGAAGTTATGTCTTACTCTTAGACTTCCATATTCAATTCTGAGACCAGCTTAAATTCCGCTGTTTTCTTACCTGTAAGAGTGCAGCTTCTCCTGTCCGGTCCGGAAGTTCCCACATAAACGACATACGTTCCAGCTTCTAGCTTTCTTCTGCCTTCCTCATCGTATAGAGCAAAGGCCTCGATTGGCAGGTGAAGTGTCAATTCCTTGCTCTCCTGCGGCTGCAGATGAACTTTGCGGAAGGCTTTAAGCTGAGCATTCGGAGTTCCATCCCGCTCTGCCTTTACATACACTTGTAGTACTTCGCCACCGGCCATGCTTCCTTCATTCTTGATCGTAGTCGTTACCGACACGCCTTCTTCCATAATCCGTTCATGATCCATTTTCGTATTTAAAATCGTAAAATTCGTATAGGACAGTCCGTATCCGAAAGGATACAGTGCTTCTTGCTTCATGTAGCGGTATGTCCGATTTTTCATAGAATAGTCCGTAAACTCCGGCAATTCCTCTGTCGTCTTGTAGAACGTAATCGGCAGTTTCCCTTCTGGCGAGAACTCCCCGAAGATCGCTTCAGCAATGGCACGGCCCCCCTGTGCACCTGGGTACCAGCCCTGCAGAATAGCTGGCAAATGTTCATCGGCCCATTGGATGGCGAGAGCGCTTCCAGATAATACAACCAGAACGACCGGTTTACCACTTTCATAGGCCGTTCGCAGCACCTGCTCCTGAAGTCCAGGCAAGTTCAAATCCCTCTTGTCTCCACTGGCGAACGGATTACCGGTATCGCCCTCCTCGCCTTCCAATCCGGCATCCAGTCCCAAGCAGACGATAATGACGTCGCTTTCTTTGCAAACCCCCTTCACTTCGGCAATCCGGTCATTTTCCAACCCCAGACCACTTATTTTTTCTTTATGTAGATGACAGCCCTCGGAGTATAAGACACGGGCACTATCCCCCACGTAGTCCTGTATACCTTCAAGAATTGTAATATATCGGGATGCCGTTCCTTCGTAATTGCCTTCCAGCGCTCGCCGATTATTTGCATTCGGACCGATAACACCGATCGTTTTCAGCTTCGATTTATCTAACGGCAGCAGCCCATTCTCATTCTTCAGCAGCACCAACGATTCTCTCGCTGCTTTACGGTTTAATTGCTGCATCTCGGTTGAATCTACTTCAGTGTACTTAATGGACGCAAACGGAACTTTCTCCTGTTCATCGAACATCCCAAGCTTCATCCTTGTCGTGAACAGGCGGATAACCGCTTGATCGATCTGGGCTTCAGTTACTACTCCTTGCTTGACAGCATCGAGAAGGAATACGAACAGACTTCCGCAATTCAGATCACAGCCTCGGTTTACTGCCAGTGCAACTGATTCGATCGCGTTAGCAGTAACTTGATGATGTTCGTGAAAATCCCGGATCGCCCAACAATCCGACACGACATGACCGTCAAATTGCCATTTGCCTCTCAAGATTTGCTCAAGCAGCAGCTCACTACCGCAGCACGGTTCACCGTTGGTCCGGTTGTAAGCGCCCATCACTGCCTCTACCTTCGCTTCTTCAACGCAAGCCTGGAACGCCGGCAAATAGGTCTCATATAAATCCTGAGTGGAGACCACAGCATTGAATTGATGACGCAAATCCTCGGGCCCTGAATGGACGGCAAAATGCTTCGCGCAAGCAGCAACCTTTAAATAATTCTCATCATGGCCCTGTAGGCCTTGTATAAAACGGACTCCTAATCTTGAGGATAGATATGGATCCTCTCCATAGGTTTCATGCCCTCTCCCCCAACGTGGATCACGGAAAATATTCACGTTAGGCGCCCAGAACGTCAGTCCTTTATAAATATCCGTATCATCAAATTCCTGCTGCATATTGTACTTCGCCCTAGCTTCTGTTGCGATCTTATCTGCGACTTCTTCCAGAAGATCTTCATCGAAAGTAGCAGCAAGTCCAATTGCCTGTGGGAAGACTGTTGCAACCCCTGCCCTTGCTACCCCATGAAGCGCTTCATTCCACCAGTTATAGGCCTTCACATTTAAACGCTTGATCGCCGGTGCAGCATGCAGCATTTGATGCACCTTCTCATCAAGGGTCATTTGCGAGACCAAGTGCTTCGCTCGTTTCTTGAACTCTAAAATTTTATCACTGTCATTAACCAGTTCTGTCATAGTACACCATCTTTTCCCGTTTTTTAAATTAATCAAAAGAATTGGCAAAAACAATATTTGCATGTTATGATTTGCTTGCTAAAGAGTAATTTTAGTGATTTATTCACATTAGATTAAATGTATGCGGTTTCATAGGCTATATTATAACGACTTTATGTTTGTGGTTCTTCGTGAATTTAGCTCTCGGCTTCTCAAATATTGCTAAATTTGCGCTAAGTTCACCTAAGCAATTGTTGGTGGAGTCTCTTTGATTGGATTAAGTTTGTAAATTATCTGACCAAAGTAAAGGATGGGATGCTAATGATTGAGTTTCTCAACGGAGCCAAAGAAACTGTCTCATATCGCGAACATTTTGGAATACGTATTTATTTAAACCAAGAGGCAGAGGATTATCCAATCCATTGGCACACCGCTGCCGAAATTATTATGCCGCTCGAAAATGTATATACGGCTGTAATCAACGGTACCAAGTATGTGCTTCATCCCAATGATATCCTCGTCATCCCTTCGGGAGAGTTGCACGAACTTTTTGCTCCCAAATCAGGCAAACGGATCATTCTTCAATTCGACTGGTCCCTGCTGTATAACTTGACCGGATTTGACTCTACATTCCACTTGCTTCGCCCTTGCTTACTCGTTACTTCTAGTGAGAACGAAGATCTTCATGGCATTTTGAGACCGCTTCTGGATCAATTAATCGATGAATATTTCAGCAACTCAGTACTGAAAGAAGCTTCTGCTTATTCCCTATTAATTCAGCTCTTCGTACTGCTTGGACGAAATTTCATGAATCAGGAACACCGCCTTCTGAATAATAGCAACCAGAAGCAGCACAAATATATCGATAAACTTCTGCAGGTTTGCAATTATATGAACGAGCATTGTACTGAGGATATTCAGGTTGAGGATCTTTCGAAGCTGTCTGGCTTCAGCAAATTTCACTTTATGCGCCTGTTTAAGCAATTTATAGGTATGTCCTATTATGACTATCTCAACCAGCATCGAATCATGCATGCGGAGAAACTACTGATTGATCCAAACTTATCTGTGATGGAGATCGCCATGAGCTCAGGCTTCGGAAGTCTTCCAACTTTTAACCGGGTGTTCAAAAAATATAAGAAGTGTACTCCCACCGAGTACAAGTGCCTTCAGGGCAACCATCCACCACGCTAATAGATTCATTAAAATACACTAGATAAAGGAGCTTAACTCCAATGAGTCAGAATACTAAATTCAACAATGACTGGTTTTTTGCCAAACTGCCTCTTCATACAGATATAGAGACGGTATTATCTAGCAGCATAAATTGGTCCTCTGTCACCTTGCCCCATGACTGGCTAATTTATGACACACATCATTTGTATGAAAGTGAGGCAGGCTGGTATCACAAAACCATACTAATAGACGAGTTAGCACCAAATAGCTGCATGTCGCTTTGTTTTGAAGGCGTCTATATGAACTCTTCCCTCTATGTTAACGGTCATCTTGCTGGGACCTGGAAATACGGATATTCCACTTTTGAAATAGACATCACTCCCTACATAACTACAGGCAGCAACGAAATATACGTCCAGGTCATTCATGAATCTCCCAACTCGCGGTGGTATTCAGGGGCGGGAATCTATCGGAATGTATGGCTGAAAACTTATTCCGAAACACATATAGTTCCTTACGGTGTTTATATCTCGGCGAAGAAGCAGCAAGACGACAGTGATTCTTGGATCGTAGAGATTGATACCGAACTGAGGTTGCGCGAAATTTCTGGCTCGGCAGCTATGAAGAAGCAGATGATTCAACATACGATTCTGGATGAATCCGGTGCGAAAGTTACCCAGACGGAGACTGAAGTCTCT
The DNA here is from genome assembly GCF_039521865.1 of Paenibacillus motobuensis. Taxonomy (NCBI): domain Bacteria; kingdom Bacillati; phylum Bacillota; class Bacilli; order Caryophanales; family Paenibacillaceae; genus Paenibacillus; species Paenibacillus motobuensis. Next base: position 495,514 of record NZ_BAAACX010000009.1, read on the forward strand.
TGCAAAGACGGACAGACGGTTTGCATTCCCTCCTATATTTCCGTCCGTAATCCAATGCTCTGGGACATCTCGCAACCATACTGCTATACACTGAAAACCGAGCTTTTTGTCGAGAATACGCTAGTCGATACTGAAATCAACAGCTTTGGCTTCCGAACTATGGAATTTGACAGCCAAAGAGGCTTCTTACTCAATGGCCGGCATGTTAAGCTTCATGGCGTTTGTCAGCATCATGATCTGGGGTGTCTAGGTGCTGCCGTTAATAAGGCGGCCCTGAGACGACAGATTTCGCTCCTGCAGGAAATGGGCGTGAATGCGATCCGTACCGCTCACAATATGCCTGCCGTTGAGCTGATGGAGCTTGCCGATCAAATGGGCGTACTGATCGTCTCGGAAGCTTTTGATATGTGGGAGCGTAAAAAAACAACGTATGATTATGCGAGGTTTTTCCCGGAATGGTGGAAAAAAGATGTAGCGAGTTGGATTCGCCGGGATCGGAACCATCCCAGCATGCTCATGTGGAGCATTGGGAATGAGATTTATGACACCCATGCCGATGAGCGTGGGCAGGAATTGACGATGCTTCTCAGAGATGAAGTACTCCTGCATGATCCGAAAGCCAATGCTGTTGTAACGATTGGCTCCAATTATATGCCTTGGGAAAATGCTCAGAAATGCGCCGATCTGATCAAGTTTGCCGGCTATAACTACGGGGAGAAATACTATGATCTCCATCATAAGGAGCATCCTGATTGGATTATTTATGGCAGCGAAACCTCATCAACGGTACAAAGTCGAGGAATCTATCACTTTCCACTATCCCAGTCGGTACTGTCCGACGATGATGAACAATGCTCATCCTTAGGCAACAGTTCTACCAGCTGGGGAGCGAAGAGCACCGAGAGCTGTATTATTGATGACCGAGATGCCATGTATTCACCTGGTCAATTCATATGGACCGGATTCGATTACATCGGTGAGCCAACACCTTATCACACGAAGAACTCTTATTTTGGCCAATTAGATACGGCCGGGTTTAAGAAGGACTCCTTCTACATCTATCAGGCGGAATGGACGGATTATAAAGTAAATCCAATGGTTCATATTTTCCCGTACTGGGATTTCTCCGAAGGTCAGTTGATTGATGTTCGCGTCTGCTCGAACGCTCCGCGGATCGAATTATTCTTTAACGATGTATCACAAGGTACAGTAGAAATTGATCATAAGTATGGTCACAAGCTTTTGGGAGAGTGGCAGATTCCGTATCAAAAAGGGGTTCTAAAGGCAGCAGCTTACGATGAAAATGGCGATTCGATTGCAACGGATATGAGATCCTCCTTCGGGGATGCGGCATCTCTCGTCATGGTGCCTGACAAGAATACGATGACGGCCGACGGCTCAGACCTCATATTTATTGAAATATCAGCCGTCGATCAAGATGGGATTCCGGTGGAAAACGCAAATAACCGTGTACACATCACGGTTGAAGGTCCCGGAAGGCTTGTTGGCCTCGATAATGGCGATAGTACCGACTATGACCAATATAAAGGAACGAACCGCAGGTTATTTAGCGGCAAACTGCTTGCCATCATTGCCAGTACCGCTGAGACTGGTTCCATTATTGTCCATGCTGAATCCAGGGGGCTGAATACAGCCGAGCTTATCTTGATGGCCGCCTCCTTACAACCATCTAATGGTACGGGTAATGAAGTTTCGCTATATAGTTACACAAATGGTAATGCAGAAGAGCTGGAATCCCAGGTACCGCCTATGCCACATGAACTGCAGTCCTCGGAAATTCCGATACGCAAGATAGAGATTATATGTTCTGAAGGGAATCAACTATCAAAGGATAACAGATCTCTTCCGGTTAGGGTTAAGATTCATCCAAGTAATGCTACTTATCAAGAGGTTCAATGGAGAGTTACTAACGCAGGCGGTGTAGACGCAAATATTGCTACCTTAGATGCGAACGGGCACGAAGCCGTCATCACAGCTTTAGGCGATGGTGATGTCTACATCCGCTGTGCGGCGACAAATGGCGCGGATCACATCCGCCTCTATTCCTTGATGGAATTCCATATCTCCGATCTAGGTCAAGCCTATTTGAATCCATATGAGTTCGTATCGGCTGGCTATCATAGCGAGGCCAGTCTGAATCTAACGAACGGCAATGACCGTGGAGTTGCTACAGGAAGAGATGGAGAAAGCCGGATCTGTTTTGACAAGATCGACTTCGGAAGCTTCGGTTCCGATGAGATTACACTACCTATCTTCTCGCTCGATGATGCAGAGTTCCCAATTGAGATATGGGTGGGTAACCCTGGCGAGGCTAATGCTTCATTGTTGACTACGGTTACCTATCAAAAACAGTCAATATGGAATGTCTATCAGGATGAGACCTACCGTCTACCCAGACGATTAAAGGGAGTTACCTCCCTCTGCTTCCTTCTGCGACGTAAAATTCATCTGAAAGGCTTCAAGTTCAAGAAACCGATGAAGGCCTTCGAACAACTGAGCGTTCTTGACAATAATCGCATCTATGGTGATTCCTTTGCCCTAACGGAAGATTCGATAGAGAAGATCGGCAACAATGTATCGCTGGTGTTCGAGGATATGGACTTCGGGGAAGCAGGAAGCAAGAAGCTAGTCCTTTGCGGACACTCCCCACTCGACAAGAACACCTTGCATATTCAATTCAACGGTCTAGATGGTGATAGCAAGCAGATTGTGGAATTCACCTACTCCGATGATTATTGCGAACGGGAGTTCACACTGGAACGTATAACTGGCCTTCAAACGGTAACCTTTATATTTCTCCCAGGCAGCCAATTTAATTTTAAGTGGTTCCAGTTTCATAGGTCATGAAGCATTTGCTGAAGAGTGTAGGGCTACCTGCACTCTTTTTCATATTTACGTAATAAATTAGATTGTACTGATACATACCAATTTTAGTAATAAATCAAGCCGTGGTTGGCATACTACATGGGAAAACCAATACGACTACGCGAGGGTCAGTACTAACAGTAGATTGAACAACCTAAATCGAAAATAAAATGAGGTTACCATCAAGTGAACAACAAAATTATAACTTTGATTAATAATAATGCGATTGTATGGAAAATGCCTATTGCTGCAACTTTATCATGGGAATTAGCGAAATGGGCTGGATCTTCACATCCTTACTTGGCTCCACTTACGGTTATATTGTCCATGCAAATGACAGTCAGCAAATCGATGACATTTGCTTGGCAGCGTGTCCTTGGCACAATTGCCGGTGTCCTTTTTACTGTAATCATTGCACCTTACCTTGGCTTAAGCGGCTGGAGCATCGGACTGCTGCTCTTTATAGGGGCTGTCGCTATTCAATATCTGAAATTGGATCATGCGATTATGGTCCAGGTTGCGCTTAGTATTTTGTTGGTTATGTACTTTCAAAGCAAGATGCCGACCTATCCGTTCGACCGCCTCCGCGATACGGTGATCGGAGCTGTCGTTGCAGTACTGATCCAGACACTGGTATTCCCCCCCGACTCCGTCAATACCGCCAAGACAAAAATGGTTCATTTCGCTGATCATTTTATCAGGCATTTAGTTAACACTGCTCAATGGATAGAACGTGGCTGCTCATCAAGTGAAGCTCAAAGGATGTCCTCACAATTACAGACTTTATTTCAGGAGCTTCATCAAGCAACAACCGAATTGGATAAGGCGAACCAAAGCTTGAATTACAACCCGCTCGCTCAAAAGAAACGCCACGCTCTCAACCAGTTGAATAGGCAAATGGAGCAGCTCAGGTCAGGGTTTGCGAACTTATCTGATATGTTACGAGTATTCACTGCGTGGTCTGAAAGCGGCAATTTCGTTATAGAAGATAGGCGGATTTGGACCGATCACTTGAATAAAATAGCGTTGCTAGTAACGGAGTGGAAAAAGACACTGGAAGCCCCAGCACCACCCCTTAATCCAAATGCCGTTGACCTGCAAATCGATGCGCCTTCTCACTTACAGCACTACCAGTATCCGCTAGCAATATATATGAATGCCGGGCAAATCCTTCAAGATTTCAAAATGCCGGTCTTGGCCAACAAAAATCTGTAATCTTCTTCTGTATCTACATCCATAAATAAGTCCGGGTCATCGAACTCGATGCAAATCCCTGGAATGTCCTGACGAATCAAATATCTTGCTCCTTGATCACCTTGTAATCTTAAGAGATCCGGATACATCCGCTGCCCCAAAATTACCGGGGGCCTTGGTAGACTATCGCAGATCGATGCCACGTAATTAACGCTACGATCGTATGCCGATTCCTTATCATATCGTTGAAGCAGTTCATTGATCATTTCACTAGTGACTAAAGGTTGATCCGCCAAAAAGATCATTACGGCTGCAGTTTCCACAGAAATTGCAGCCTCTATACCGCAACGGAGTGAGTAAGCCTGCCCCATACTGGCTTCAGGACAGTAAAGAACCGACCATTTACTCCTGATCGGTTCCTCATAAAATGAGTCATCGATCCAATCCGCTCCTGTATCACCCGTTATGATCCACACATGATCCAATCGGGAATTTACAGCTGCACGTAGGGCATAATTCCCCAAATTCATATCACCTAGCATAAGCTTGAGTTTATCTACCTCCATCCGTGAACTTTGGCCCGCCGCTAAATAGATCCCATGGACTCTGTTATGTAGCATAGCTGACCGTTGTTCGCCTTCTATTCTTATGATAAGTATCTATTAACTCTGCGAGGATGCTCACTGCGATTTCTACTGGCCCTTCTGCGCCAATCGCGATTCCTACGGGAGATCGTAAATTTTCCGGAGCCGGATTGCCGTTCAGCAATCGTTCCATTCTATGCCTTGGTCCAAGAAAGCCGAGATAGCAAAGCTGCCGCTCTGAGAGCAAACGTAACAGCTGCTGATCTCTCCTGAAATTATGGGTCATCACAACTACGTAATCATTAGATGTTGACTGAATCATATCGACAGTCTCCTCTGGAAATCCGACAAGAAGAGTATCTACATCCGGAAAATAGCTGCGATTACACCATGCAGGTCTCCAATCGGAGACAGTGACGGAGAAACCAGCAGCGGCAGCAAATGCGGCAAGAGGCCTGGCATCGGGCCCCGCTCCAAAGATCGTTAAACGCGGCTTGGGATAATAGGTATGGATAAAATATCCCTCGGACACCGCCAACTCCATCAAATCTTGTGGGAATCCTCCCCTCCATTCTCCGAAAAAGCGCTCCTTACCGGACACAAAAGCATAATCGGATACCGATCGGTCCGGGCTGATTTTTTTGATAATCTTGACCTCTGTATGTTGATCCAGACAATCCTTGAGAGTACGAAGATGTTCCAAAAGCACGCCATTTACTGGTTCCATCGTAACATGAATAACGCCTCCGCAGCCTGTCTCCTCCCCCCAGGACAGGTGTTCCAATGATTGCACGTCGAAAACAAAACCGCAAGAAACACCCGCCGCCAAAATTTCCGGAACGCGAGCCGCTAGATCCGTCTCGAGGCAACCTGCGCTTAGCACCCCTATTTGTGAACCATCCTCAAAAAACAGCATCAACGCTCCTTCTTTGCGATAAGCGCTTCCTTCTACATGAGTTATCGTCGCAAGTACACTTCGTTGTCCGTTATCCTGGATGGCTTCTAGAATACGATGGAGATCTTCCAAGTCTGTACCCTCCTTCATTTCTCATAAAGGTGTTTAATAACTCGCTTCCTATCATGGGACTCCATCAGTGCTATGCGCCAAAAAAACAGACTTCACCGCTTCACGAATTTCTTCATAGGACGTGCACCTGCAAATATTGGATTCCAGCCATATTCGGATCGTCTCATCATCCGCGTCGGGGAGAATATTTAATAAACCGTGACAGTTAACGATAAATCCAGGAGTACAATAGCCGCATTGGAAGGCTTGTTTTTCAGCAAAGGCCTGCAGCATCGGCGAATTAGTTAACCCTTCAATCGTTGTTATCTGTTGTCCATCCGCCTCCACCGCCAACATGATGCATGATTTGATAGGGAGCCCGTTAACTAAAATTGTACAAGTTCCGCAATCCCCGTTATCACAGCCGGATTTGCTCCCCGTTAGCCCTAAACCTTCCCGTAGAGCATCTAAGAGCGTATCCGCTGCCCTGATCCTGACTTTCCTCCATTCGCTGTTAACCTGGAATTGTATAGAATAAGTGGCGGAATCGAAGAATTCCATAGGTGGCATGCCTCACCCTCCTAACTTGCTTAATGCTTCGAGTATCGTCTGCTTAAGCACAAATTTCCGATAACCAACGGAGCCTTCCGTATCATTTAGAACCGGAGCCGGAAGTTTATCGATGGCCTGATCAACTCTTTCCGTCGGGGTTAGCGCCTTGTCATTCAATACTTGCTCGATTTCTAGGGACCGGAAAGGGAATGCACAAACGCCGCTAAACGCTGTACGAATCCGGTTATCTTTCTTAAGCGCAGCCAGAGTTACGAGCGGATAGCCGACATTGCCGATTTGCCGTCTCTTAGAATGAATGAATGGCAACGATAAATATTTACGATCTGTATTAACCTGTACAATAAATTCCCCCACCGCCAATCTCATCTGCTGCAAGAAAACATCATGAATCGGAACCTCCCTGATCCCCTGCGACCCAGCTATAACCATCCGGCTGTCAGCCAATAACAGAGGGAGAACAGCCTCCCTAAAATGGATTCTGCCGCAAATGCTCCCTCCAAGCGTAATTTTGTTCCGGGCCGTTTGGTCTGCGACTCCTGTCGCGGATTCGCTAAGCAACGGAAATGGATTGACCATCGATAAAGCTGATAATGTAATGCAAGATCCTAATACCAGGGTGTTCCCTGCGAAATCCATGACGTTGCACTCCGGAATGAGCTTTATGTCAATGACAGCTCCAGGGTGAATGGCGTTTGTCCGGGCCCAAGTGATAATTTCCGTTCCACCGCCATAGTACATCGGGTTCTTCTTATGTTTACTCAAATACTGAAATGATTCTACAGCTTCAGAAATAGAGGCTGGCCGATAATATTCAAAGTCAATCGGAATCATGGATGGTCCTCCAGATCATTTCCGGCGTCAGAGGCAGATGATTGAGAGCATGACCGATAGCGGCCGACAAGCTGTTCGCTAATGCTGCTGGCATGCCGATCAATCCGTGCTCTCCGATTCCACGCAACCCGTATGGAGCTTCCAGATCAGGTGTCTCGATGATATCAACCAAGTACTCCGGTTGCTCCCCATAACGGATTAATTTGTAGGTTCGAAATTGCGGATTTAATATTTTACCTTCATGATCGAACTGAAAAAACTCTCGGCTTGCAAGACTCAATCCCATACTCATGCCACCTGTAATTTGGCTGCGAGCCATTTGCGGATTAATTACCCTGCCGGCGTCCATTACCGATGCCGCTTGAATGATTTTGTAAGTATAATCGTTCGTATTCAACTCCACTTCGACTGCCTGTGCGCCTACCAACCATTCTGGCCCAGTCTTACCGCGACCTGTGTCATAATCCAGAACGGTTAAATCACGCATTGTATAACTTCCGCGCCCGATTACCTGACTTCCGACCGTATTCCCGTTTGGATATCTGTAACCACTAGCGATACGTTCCACGCCTATTCCGATATCAGGTCGATGGCGGAAATAAACTCTTTCACCCCCTATCTCCAACTCGGCAGGCGGATATCCCAGTACAATTGAAGCTGTGATCTTGAGCTGCTCGATAGCATCATCGGCAGCCCTCAGAACCGCATTGCCAACTAAAAAAGTGCTGCGGCTCGCTACGGTTTTCCAATGCTGTGGATCCTTTTCCGTATTCACATCCGTAGAAATGTGGATTCTACTTACATCCATACGCAACCGCTCGGCCAACAGTTGAGTCAGCACCGTCCTCGTCCCTTGACCGATCTCCACTGCACCGCAGAGCAAATTGACACTGCCATCGGGATTATATATAACAACGGCACCCGCCCCGGCGTCTGTGGGCGTATTCGAATTTTTCCATAAGCAGCAGACTCCCTTTGCTCTGATAAGATGGTCATTAATTTCTATAGAGTATGGGCCATTCCAATTGATTAATGTTTTCAGCCTGGCAATACACATGGGCAAATCGCCTATATTGCTTCGATTTAATAGAGTTTGCGTCGGGGACGTATCCCCAGGCCCAATCGCATTATAGTACCGGAACTCCAAAGGATCCATTTGCGCTTCATTGGCCAATATATCGATAGCTCTCTCGATGGCAAACGTCAATTCCGGATGGCCGAATCCTCGATATGAAGTAGAATAAGGATGATTTGTATACATGCATAATGAATCACATTGAACATGATCGATCCGATAAGGACCGGTGCAATCAGTAGCTCCTGCACGACTCATAACTGCTCCCCGATCAGAATAGGCACCGCCATCGAACAAATGCAAAATTTCCACAGCCGTAATTTTTCCTTCACGGGTACAGCCGATTTTGATGGTAGCGTCTAACCCGATATGAACCGGAGAGGAGATCATATCATGTTCCCTGGAATTCACTAATGTGACTGCCCTCCCACCGACGGCCCTGGAAGCCAGTAAAGCAAGAAATTCCGGTTGAATCGCGGATTTCCCGCCAAAGCTGCCTCCGACAAGAGGGGTATGGACAATAATTTGATGAAGCGGAATTTGAAAAGCGTCACTGATTGCCAAACGGATAACATAGGGGGATTGCGAAGCAGAATGGATGATCACATTGCCGTCGGGCAAAATCTCCGCTTTACTGCACCTTATTTCCATCGCCGCGTGATCAGACTGGGGCAGCGAGACATGGACTTCAATGATATGATCGCTACTCCTCCATCCTTCCTCCATATTCCCTTTACGTATTTTGGTCCGGTTAGCGATGTTTGTTCCTGGTTCTGGATAAACCTGCTCATGCCGCTTGTATTCAGCGAGATGTTCGTGAATGATCGGGGCATTTGTTTGATAGGCCTCTATAGGAGAATGTACAACGGGTAAGCGTTCATACTCCACCTTAATCCGGAGAGCTGCCATCTCTGCTATATATTCCTGATCCGCAACAACAAGGGCGACGGGTTCACCATAATATCTCACCCTATCAATGGCAATCGGAGGCCGATCAGCTAGCGGAGACCCAGTTAACACTGGAAAATCCTGTCCGGTAATCACTGCTTTTACCCCAGGTATGTGCCAGATCTCTGACGAATCAATCGAAATGATCCTGGCATGAGCATGCGGACTTACGGCTAGTCTGGCATACAACATCCCCTGGCTGGAGGAATCATTGACATATTTGGTTACTCCTTTAACCTTCTCCCAAGTCTCATTCCTTGGCACGCTTTTTCCTACCGCTACACCGCTCATGGCTCCTCCTTTTTGCTGGAACAGTTCTTCGGCATTTTATACCTCTATATATATCCGGTACTTTTTGTCCTTTATTATCAAAAATATATTGCTATAAGAAACAGGAAAGGCCCGAGTCTGACGACTCGGGCCTTATTTGTGCTCTAAGCGAAAATTCCATCTATAAATTAATTTGCTCAGCGTGTTTAATTTACCTTAGTAAATGCCCATTTCTGCGCATCTGTTCCATTATCGGTCCATTGTTGAACGGCAGCTCCATCAGCAGTTGAGGACCCCGATACATCCATAACAAGCCCGCTAGCCTTGGACACTAGCTTGTAATAGCCTCCGCCGACATCAACCAGCTTCCACCGCTGCGCACTCGTGCCGTTATCCGTCCATTGCTGCAGCTGAACGCCGCTTGAGGTGCTTGAATTGGGTACATCCAGTACCTTGCCGCTATGGACTGCCGTGAGTTTATAATAACCATCCCCTGTGCTCTCCACCTTGAAACGTTGGTTGCTGGCGCTATAATTCGTCCATTGCTGCATTTTGGCGCCGTCAGCCAGGGAGACATCAGTTACGTCGAGTACCTTGCCGCTCGCCTTGGAGGCCAGTGTATAGATGCCGCCGCTGATGATATTCGAGGGATTTGACTGTTGATATACTCTCACGTAGTCAACGAGCATCTGTGACGGGAAAGGCGTCGAGCTATTCGGACTGCCAGGCCAGTTGCCGCCGACTGCCATATTCAACAGAATGAAGAAAGGTTTCTGAAATTCCTCTGTATTCCCCGTTCCGTTCTGAATATAAATCTCGTTATACTTGTTGCCATCTACAAACCAGCGGATGTAATTGGCATCCCATTCTATGCTATACGTATGAAATTGCGAGAAATCCAGATTGCCTGATATATTTCCGTAACTTGCATAGCCGTTCGCATCCCAATGTACAGTTCCGTTCACATAAGGATTGTTGTTAACCCGCTCCATAATGTCGATCTCACCGCAAGCCGGCCAGCCGACCGAAGTAATGTTCGAGCCAAGCATCCAGAAGGCGGGCCATAACCCTTGACCAGAAGGAAGCTTGATTCGCGCCTCCACCTTGCCATACGTAAAATTCTGCAAGCCTTGCGTTTTGATTCTTGCAGAGGTATAGTTCATCCCTCCATATGATTCCTTCTGCGCAGTAATAACTAGATTACCACCCGTTACCTGCAAATTTTGCGGCCGGCTTGTGTAATACTGCAGTTCATTATTGCCCCAACCGCCACTGCCGGTACCAATTTCAGCCGTCCAGTTGGCAGAATTCAAGGATGAGCCGTTAAATTCATCGCTCCAAACCAGGTTCCAATCAGCTGCACTTGTCTTCATCGTAGGCACAAAAGCAATCAGGAGAGTAAACACCAGAAATAAACACAGTTTTTTCCCATGTCTTAACATTCACAATCGCTCCTTTGTTTGGAAGATTGCCTTGCTCTTCTACACACGCCCGCGCAGCGTGCTTTGGACCTAAACCGGTTTCGGATTGTGCCAAATGATAGCGCTATCTTTTCTGTCATTTCCATTATAAGGGTATGCTCGATGTTATTTCAACTTATTTTTTATATTTTTGGTAAAATAGAGAAATCTATTTACTATAGAGAATTTCTGCCAGAAGGATGTGGACGAACTGAACGGATATTTACAATTCAATTTTTGGGAAATGATTTTAAGGACGACCATCACTTTCTTAGTCCTTCTCACTCTTGCCAGGCTCCTCGGCGAAAAGCAGATCGGACATCTTACCTTTTTCGATTATGTTACTGGCATTACGATCGGCTCCATAGCAGCGGAAATTGTCGTTAGAAGAGATACTCCTTTTTTTAACGGCATAATAAGCTTAATATGGTGGGCAATCCTGGCGATTCTGATAAGCTATCTAAGCTTAAAATCAAGTAAAGCCCGAATTATGATGGATGGACAACCTAAGATTATTATTAAACAAGGGAAAATTATGAGGGAAACATTAAAATCGACCCGCTTAAACCTGGATGATTTATGTATGATGCTGCGGGAGAAGGATGTATTCAGTATACAGGACGTTCACTATGCAATCCTCGAACCCGATGGGAAAATAAGCGTGCTTAGAAAGGAATTCAAACAACCTGTAACCAAGGGGGACTTAAATATTCCTACTCCAAACTTCACTTATTTACCTGCCGAGATCATTTCAGATGGGAAAATAATCAAAAAGAACTTAAAAGAATTAAACCTCGATGAAAATTGGCTGCAGCAAGAGTTAAATAAAAAAGGGATCCATTCTGCAGAAGAAGTGTTCTATGCTGAGGTGCAGAGTGATGGATCCCTATTCTTTGATAGATATTAAGTAACCTCTTTACTTTCGCCATTTCCAGTGTATAATGCTGGTATCAAGTTCAATATTACATTTTAGGGACGTCGTTTACGATAAATTCGTAGGCAACGTCCCTTTATTTTGTGTATGGAGGTGTAACAATGATGGGCCATCCCAAGCTTATGCCTAATGATCGAGCTATTATTATCAACGCGGATGACTTTGGAATAACACATAGTACAAATCAAGCCATAGCAGAATTGTTCAAGAACGATTCGATTACCTCCTCTTCACTCATGGTACCGTGCACCGCAGCAATAGAGGTACCTAAATTATGTTCCATGAATCATAAGATCAAAGTGGGAATACATCTGACACTAACAAGTACAGAGAACTATTCATTGAAACCTGTATTTCAGGAGTATGATCTGGGTAGTCTGGTTACTGATGAAGGCTTCTTTCCTAAAGACTTTACATTTGTTGAGATGAATGCAGATCCCTCTGAGGTAAAAGCGGAATTGGAAGCGCAAATATTATGGGCGCTCTCGCATGGAATCGATGTTACACATTTGGATAGCCACGCTGGATCAGTGATGGGTCTAGCGACTGGCCGTGATTTTCTTGAGATCGTATTCGATCTATGCGAGAAGTATGAATTACCCTTTAATTTACCTTTACGGATTATAGATCAGCCTTTCTTCAGTAGAAGTCAAAAAAATCTTTTTGAGCAAAGGATTCTTTCTGCTAAGCGTCGTGGAATCGAATTAATTGATGATCTGATATCGCTCCCCTATCATCTTGAACCCGGAGAGAATTACGATCAGATGAGAGATAGGTTGATTCAACAGATTGAATGCTGCAAACCAGGTATTACACAAATTGTGGCCCACCCAGCTAAGGTGACGAGAGAGCTTCAATCTCTAACCCCGCACTTCGAAAAAAGAGGCCTTGAATTTCTACTATTCAATGATCCGTTAATCAAGCACACGCTTCAAAATAATCACATAAAACTAATATCATGGGAATATTTACGCTCCCTGCAACAATCCAAGAAGTCGCCGTATTGACTTATTGGCAAATATACGTTAATTTTCTGACTAAGCAGCACTGAATAGATCGCAACTGGAAAGGAACTCGCACATGATAATACCTGATTATTCCGTAAAGTTTGAAGCTTTGCCTTGTTATAATCCTGAGCTAAAAAATGTTGTCGTTCTAGCCACCGGCGGGACCATTGCCGGCAGCGGAGAAGCGCATAAAACATTGAACTACGAGCCAGGTTCACTGCCTATAGAACATCTTCTGGATAGTGTGCCGCATTTGAATGAGATCGCGAATTGCAGCGGCTTACAGATTAGCAATCTGTGCAGCGCTGACATTACTGGCTCGCACTGGTTGATCTTGGCCACCATCATCAATGATCTGGCCCAAAGAGAAGATGTTCACGGCTTTGTCATCACTCACGGGACGGATACGCTTGATGAGACTTCATACTTCCTGAATCTTGTCGTCAAGACTGACAAACCCGTCATTATTACCGGTTCCATGCGCCCGGCTACCGCGATTAGCGCGGACGGCCCGCTGAACCTGTTCCAGTCCGTTGCACTGGCTGCGAATCCAGAAGCGATCGGCCAAGGCGTAATGGTGGTATTTGCTGAAGGGATCTACAGTGGCAGAGATGTTCAAAAGGTGAACACCTTCAAGGCCAATGCCTTTGACGAACGGGACTTCGGCTGCCTTGGTTATATGCGGGACCATCAAGCCTTCTTCTATACCCGCTCGCTGAAGAAGCACACAACGGATGCTCAATTTGATATTTCGCAAATATCTGAACTTCCAACGGTCTCCGTCGCTTATTTCCACGTTGATGCAGACCCTGGGATTTTAGATTATTTGGCTACAATCTCCAAGGGGATCATCATCGCTGGCGCTGGCGGAGGCATTTACAGCAAACCGTGGATCGACCGGGTTCGGGCACTCAAGAACAACAATATCCCAGTAGTACGCTGCTCGCGCATTTCCAGCGGCATTACTCTCAAGGATGCATATATTGACTTGTCGGCCAATTCCATTCCATGCAATAGTCTCGTTCCACAGAAGGCCCGGATTCTCCTCTCTCTTGCGTTGACTCAGACGACAGAGTATCACGAAATTGCAGCCATGTTTAATGAATATTAATTTGGATATGATTCACAAAGACAGCCCTGATTCGTTGGGCTGTCTTTATTCATTTACATAAACTGTTAATTGCGAAAACACTCTCTTAACGTAAGTCTCCTACTATTAACTTGTAGAACATAACTAAGGAGGGAAATTATGAAGCCACATAAGACCAAATTGAAACAAACCATTGTTGCGGCTGCCGCTGCAGCTATTCTCGTCTCCAGTGCGATCTCCTCGCAAATAGTAAGTCGTGCAGATGCCGCATCCCCGCTTACAAAGAATGTAATTCTATTCGTTGGAGATGGAATGGGCACGGCCCAGCGCAATGCTATCCGACTAGCAACCGTTGGCCTTGAGGGTAAGCTGGCAATGGATGATATGCCTTATACTGGTCTAGTTCATACAAGCTCCACCGTTCCGGTAACAGATTCTGCCGCAGCCGCAACCGCCTATGCTAGCGGCGTTAAGACATACAATGGCGCGATCGGCATGAATGCGGACAAGAAGAAAGTTAAGACGATTATGGAATATGCCAAGGAAGCCGGGAAATCGACTGGCGTCGTGACGACCAGTCAAGTGACGGACGCAACAGGCGCTGCCTTTGGCGCACATGTGGAGGACCGATCCAAGCAGAGCGATATCGCTCTGCAGTTCATAACCGAGAGCAAGATCGACGTAATTCTTGGTGGCGGCGAAGACTTCTGGTACCCTGCCGGAGAACCGGGTAAGTTCAAGGATGAGCCAGCTGAAGATCCTTCTGAGAAGAGCAAAGGAACTCAAGGCAACCTTGTTAATAAAGCTAAGCAATTAGGTTATACTTATGTATCTAGCAAAGAGGAACTGCAAAAAGCGAAGAGCGGTAAGCTGCTCGGCTTGTTCGCCAATGAGGAAATGTTCCAGCAAAATCCAGAAGGCGAAGGCGATATTTACAATCCGGTCGTCTCCCTGCCTGATATGACGAAGAAAGCGCTAGATACCCTCTCCACCAACAAGAAGGGGTTCTTCCTGATGGTCGAAGAGGAAGGCACGGATGAATTTGCCCACGCTAACAATGCAAAAATGACGATCAAATCTGGCCAAGAGCTCGATAAAGCCGTTAAGGTCGCTAAAGATTTCGCTAAGAAAAATCCTGATACGCTCGTATTAGTACTGGCCGACCATGAGACTGGCGGCTTCTCGATCGAACCTGTGGACAGTGAAGACGAATCCGGAGATGGCATTTCTCAAGAGGACGGACCTTTCGCTATCGCTAAATCGAAGCATAACTTCGTTGTAGACTGGACGACATCCGGACATACTGCTGTAGATATCCCATTGACGGCAACAGGTAAAAATGCCGAACTATTCTCTGGAATCTACGAGAATACAGAAGTATTCACCAAGCTGATGCAGGCTCTCGGACTAAAAGTGAAGAAATAACTTTTATTAGACTTACGACAAACAGCCCTTTCGTCACTTGAATGACGCTAAGGGCTGTTTTTTATGCTTATTTAGGCCATAATGTGATATGTACATATATTTTAATCAAAGGATGAAAGCGCCATGAATCTTGCATCACTGCCAGCCTCCCTTGCAGAGCTGAAGCTAAGAAGCTGTCTAATTAGTAAGCAGGGGCAGCTTATATTCGAATATTACAAAGACACGAACATCCCAGGCCAAATCGCCAAGATCAATTCCTGCACCAAGAGCATTGTATCCGCTCTAATGTGCATCGCCATGGATCAGGGGGCTGTTCCTCCTCCAGAAACTGCGATCTCGAAATACTTTCCCGAGCTTGTCGTCAAGGCGAAGTTTGACGGCATCCAGACGGACAAGCAATCCGCCGCCGGCAAAATTTCAGATGCTCGTAAGCTCGATATCACGATTGATCATCTATTAACGATGTCTGCTGGATTTGATTGGACAGAGTTTGGCGGGCAAAATTCTTTTCCGAAAATGACCAGGACGCCGGATTGGATCGATTTCGTGCTGAATCAACCTCTCTCTGATCTGCCCGGGGCAAGAATGGAGTATAATTCCGGAGTCTCACAGCTATTGTCCGCTATTCTAGTACAAGCGACCGGCTTGTCCGTTGCCGAATTTGCTGAGAAGCATCTATTCGGTCCGCTCGGGATTGAGTCCTATAAATGGGAGACCGACCCTCAAGGCTTCCACACCGGCGGCTTCGGATTATGGCTTCGACCTGCTGATATGTTAAAGTTCGGACAACTCTATTTGCAGCAGGGAATCTGGGAGAATCAGCAGATCATCTCGTCGGAGCTCATCGCCCGATCCGTCAAGCCTGCTCTTCCTGCCGAGGCGCCGCGTCGTGGGTTTTATGGCTGGCACTGGTGGGCGGATTCATTGTCTTCGATTGATTACTACTATGCACGTGGCTTCGGGGGGCAATTCATCCATATCATCCCCAGCCTTGAAACCGTGGTTGTACAGACGCATGACAATCGCAAGAAGAAGGAACAGCTGGATATTTTTCGTGAATATATCTTACCGTTGTTCATCGAATAACGCTTCCCTACTGATCACCCTAGTGCCCCTGACTATGCGTAGTTCGATCAGCAGAACTGCTTTTGAGAAAGGCTATCCAGGCTTTCCGGTTCGTATAAAGTAAAATAGCAAAGTTAATCACCCAGATATATAACAAAGGCATTGTAAAATGGATTAGCCCAATATAGATCGGTAATATAAGAAATCCAGCAACCACCTGGAAACCATCTGCGTTCCTTGGATCTGTCCTGCGGCTTGGTAGCCATCTAAAGCAGAGCTTCATTAAAGCCAATACGAGTGCATATGCCAGAGCTCCCTCAAACCAGGTCAGTGCACTCCACACCCCAAAGGTCACGGCTATCGCTTTGCCACCCTTGAATTTTAGAAATGGCGAGAACACATGCCCCATAATAAAAGCAGGAGCGACATAGACCGGTTCATAGCCTTGAATTAACCCGAACTGCAGCATCAAGAGTAACGGAACATACCCTTTGGCAAAATCGAGCACAACGCCCAGCAGCCCGAGCCTATATCCCGCCGCTTGCCATAAATTGAAGGCGCCCGGATTACCGTCCCCTTCTCTTCGTATATCTTTGCTGGCTCCCCTACCTAGCCAATAAGAGAACATCAGCGAGCCAGACAGAAAGGCCGTAACGGTCAACAAGATGATCATTGCTAGGACCTGCCCCTCACCTGGATTGCCCTGCCTTTCCACGACACAGCCCCAATAAATACAACCTGATAGGCGGAATACAGCAGCACAACAAGAAAGAACAATGTTGATAAAATATGAATTAACGGCATAAGCTTGCCGAACTTCCCTACGTACTGAATCAAGCAAAAAATTTGCAGCGTATATATTACATAGCCGGCCAGGGCAGCCAAAAGCCACGAATCGTTACCCCAGAGAAACAGGAAGCTCTCTGATACGATGAGCCCGATGAGCCATAACGCAACCAATACGGTTGTCGGTGCAGCCAAATTGGCGGTGCTGAGAACAGCCCCTTTTCCAAAACCCTGTAACTCACTTTTGATCCCGCCCGGATACATTCTGAAGGAGACAAGATCATGCCCCAGGAAATTGGTCACCGGAATTCCCGCCGCCCGATACCTTGCCCCTAAATTCAAATCGTCCAAAATCTCCGACTTGATCCCATCATGCCCCTGAACCGCTTCATAATCCGCTCTGCTCGTAATGATACAGGAACCGTATAGCCCTGTTTGTTTGCTTTTGCGTTCAAAAGGAGACGTGAAGGCGAACACGCCGAGAACATTCGTGATCATTGCTAGTCGCTCGTAGCATTTCTCCGTATAATGATACGGAACGACGGAGATAACTCCGCCGGATTTGCGGCGTATTCCAAGCAACTTCTCAAGCGCCTGGGGAGCCAGCCGAATATCCGCATCCAGGAAAACGATCAATTCACCGGAACTGTGCAGGAAGCCGTTCCATACGGCCCAGGTCTTCCCCGTCCACCCCACAGGCAGCTCCGGATTATCGACCACCTTCACGCCGAAACTAACTGCAATTTCTCGAGTTCGGTCCTCCGAACCATCATCCACAACAATAATCTCATCCGGTTGATAGCTCTGTTGCAGTAGGGAGCTGAGAATATGCGGCAAGTTCGCTTCCTCATTTCTGGCCGGGATAATGACGGAAATCCGTTCATCTCGTATATAGGTTTCTGTACTTTCCGGCACTGTGTTTTTTCGAAACAGCACAAACCCTGAAATACACCCCAAGACGACAACAACACAAACGGCTATCACCAAATCGATCCCCCCAATCAGAAAGGAACTACTGCTTGAACAAGATTAGTTATGTATACGCGACATGACAGTTATCGATGCTAGAAGTATCTACAAATAAGCCACGAACCCCTCACCTGTAAAGATATAGTGAGCTGCTCCATGGCTTATCGTCTGCAATCATATTAAAAACTAAGTCGTTGCCTCTTTATATGGTACTACAGCACCGCAGAAATCGCACTTTACCGACCGATCCGGTGGAACCGTAGCTACGGCTCCGCATCCCGGACACTCGACGGATACAGGTGCTTTAGGAGCCCCACCTGCTACTGAAGAAGCACCTCCCGGAAAAGCGTTAACTGGATTGCCATTCTCCGTTGATGATGTATATACATAACTGGTGGTAACCGTTCTCCCCCCCTGATTGCTTGCTTGTTTGATCTGCTCCTGTACATAATCATTTACCGATCTGGCATCGAGCGGGTCAAAACCTCTATTAACCGTCCCCTGCGTAGAGGGGCCCGGTTGGTTTGGATTAGGAATTCCATACGGTCCATCATTCGGCATCCTATTATAATTACCAGGATTTGCCGGTCTACCTTGAGGATAGCCTGCCATATTAATCGGGGACTGCTTCTTGGCATCAACCATCCTGATACTCATAACCAACAACAGAACGCCTGGTACAATTAATAGAATAAGAGCAAATATGCTAATCGCCACTTCAGAAGCAGCTAAACCTCCAAAAAACCCGACGATTCCAAAAAGCAGCAAGCCTATTGACAAAATCATAAGCAAGACACCAGAGAATTTCTTCACTGCTTAACCTCCTAAACCTAAATCATTAATAGACTATTTCGATATGAGTAACTGACTATTACGTCTGGCAAGCGTACCGGAGAATTCATTTAAGCTTTGCAGAATAACCTCAAATGATAACTCTTGATCGCCGGAGAACATCAGCGTTACCTGCTCTATTAGGGAATGAATCTGATGATACAATGATTGATCCATGTATGTAAGTGAATGTGGTGTAACCGGATCGCTGTAATGAACCTTGTCGATCAGCTTGATCATAACAGACTCAATCTCATGACTGTACGGACTATCTACGGAACGAATTTTTTCGTGTAATTCATTTAACGCCATTTCAATAGCATGCAAATTGATAATGTTTGTGCTCGTCTCTTCTTCGCGATCGATAGCTGATCTTAGGAACAAGATAAGCAGCCCGCCAAGAATGACCGCCGTGGCAAAGGTCAATACATGCAAGAGGATGAACCAACGTAGAGCTAAATCAGCAAATCCGGTAAAAAAGGAAAAAATAAGTACTGCCACGAAATAAGCAACAATAATGGTACCAAGAGCCAGATATCCGGGAATCATTCTTTTAATGGTATCGACATTACCGAACCAAAAATCCGCATATCGCCACAGGACGGTTTCCGCCAATAGCACAGAGATCAGTGAAATCCAGAAGGAAATCGTCATCACAAAGCCCGTATATAGCGCCAAAAATGAGATTAGCGTTGAAAAGACTGATACCAGATATAAACCGAATAATACGATCTTTCCTAAAGGTAACCGATGGGTTGCCACTAATCGTTGCCCCCTTCCAACAGGCCGGCCCCGCATTCCAAACAGAATTTTTGATTTGGCCCCACTTCATGCCCGCAGCTATTGCATCTTAGAACAACCTCCGTACCGCAATTACCACAGAATTTACTGCTGCCCGGCACTAATTCGCTGCACTTTGGACAACGACGAGGCAGCGGTTCCTTGCATTTTACACATTCCAGGCTATTCTCAGGATTATCCGTACCGCATCTTGGGCATGCAAAGTATTTATCACCACAGTTCGGGCAAAACTTGGAATCCTTCTGAATCGGAGAGCCGCAAACGTTGCAGTTTGCGACGGTTTCCTTAGCCGCAGCATGCTGTATATTCTCCGCTAACGGCTGGCCACAGCTGCTGCAAAAAGCCGAATTCTCCTCGTTAGCATGCTGGCAATTCGAACAAATACGGTAGGCGGCTTGCTTGTTTGTCGCTTTTGTATTCATAGCTCCTGCAAGCTCGGACATCGCATTTCCTATCGAGCCGCCAATGCCTGCTCCCATTCCAAAGCCAAGTCCGGTCCCCATAATTCCGGCCTGCACGCTTCCTTCATTTTTGGCGGCTCCCTCTAACGTATCAAAGGTCCGCTCCTGCTGATAATTGTATCCGAGGATGTCCATTTCCGCTTTGCGTGCCAACGCATCTCTCAAACGCTTCACAGAAGGATCCGACTCCGGAAGATTCACGCTCTGGACGTATAGATTTAAGACATTAATCCCGTACTCTTCCATAGCAGAGGCTACAGAACTTTTGAAATGATCTGACATTTCACTAGTAAATGCATTGATCTCCAGCACGCTGATTTTTTTATGTACAAGGTACGAAGTAATTAGTGAGTTAATGTTCATTCCTATTAAGCCGCGGAAGTACTCGACCAACGTATTTTGGGTAAATCCGCGTAGTGTTCCTACCAATTTGGTCAGGAATTTGCGCGAATCCTCGATTTCAATGCCCAACTGTCCAAAAGCCCTAACAGGAACAATAATATTATACTTAGGATCCTGTAATTGAATCGGGCTGGACGTTCCCCACTTCACATCCAACGAACTTACCTTGTTGATATACCAAACTTCAGCCGAAAACGGAGATTTTCCTCCAAACGGCAAATTGATGATATTGTTCAATATCGGTATGTTTGCCGTACTTAACGTATGACGACCAGGGCCGTATAAATCAAGCGCTCTGCCATCCTTGAACAGAATCGCTTCCTGGGATTGATTCACAATTAGTTGGGTCCATGTCCCTAATTCTGTCTCGGGATGCTTCCATACGAGAACGTCCGGGGAGCCATCATACTTGATTACATCAATTAGTGCCATTCTCTTTCCCCACTTATCAATATATTTATTTAATTATGTATTCTACCAGATGCCATCTATTTCCTCCTGCTATATAACAAAAGGACTAATCTAAAAGTCACTGCCAAGTTGATCTGTCACCCTATTGAGATATATCATAGCAAAAGTTGCAAAACTCATAACAGCGCGTTACAATTATGTAAATTGGCCATAAGGTAGATGCCGCTTCGATATTGATGATCGAGGCGGTTTTTTTGTCTTTTTAGATCTGTTGCTGAACACAGATATGGCAAATGACTCTCCTCATTCTCTAACGAAACTACATATCGTTATTTAACCAAAAAGAGGCCTCACAAAATTCTAACGAAACTGGGTATCGCTATTTTGTGGAAAAAGCAGGATTACTCCCCGTTTACGCCCAAATAGCGATATGGTGTTTCGTTAGAACTCTTGAGGCCTCAAATTTACCCAAATAGCGTGTCACAGTTTCGTTAGCGGGCTACTATAAGAACTTCAAAATGCTCAATTACTCTACTTCAATCGGTTGTAAAGCCTGGTTTGAGCCATTTTTTAAAGTTAACATCACAATGAAGGAAATGCAGTATAAAGCAGCTAAGTAGATCATTACGACCGTCATGTCATAGCTTTGAAGAATATAGCCAACAAAGATTGGTGAAAACCCTCCTATAGCTCTACCGAAGTTAAAAATCGTATTTGTCGCCGTACTTCGAATTTGCACAGGATAAAAATTACCAATTAAAGCTCCATATCCGGCAAACATGCCGTTCGAGAAAAAGCCGACAATCGCGCCACCAAGTAAAATGGCGATACTTCCAGTTGCGTAAGAGTATAAAAACACAGCACATGCTGATGCAAGCAAAAATATACCAAAAGTACGCTTTGCGCCAAATCGATCCATAAATCGGCCAAACGCAAGCATCCCAATGATCATGCCAACCGCTGTACTAATCGTCCATAAAGCGGAGCTTGAAACCGATAAACCTTGAGATTTCTGCAACATCGATGGTAACCAAATCATTAAGCCATTATAGCCTGCAATTTGTACAGTTGCCATAATAATCAATGAAATTGTCGTCATGGTCGTTCTAGGCGTCTCAAAAAGCTGAGCTAACTTCCCTTTGTTGTTTATCTTTTTATTCTTCTGAGCTGCCAGCCATTCCGGTGATTCCCCAAGATTCTTACGTACAATAATAGCGAAAATAACAGGCAACACACCAACAAAGAATAAAGCTCTCCACCCCAATGTTGGAAGAATAATAGCACTGAGCAATGCTGCTAAAATAACCCCGTACTGAGCACCTACACTAACATATGAAGAAGCTCTCCCCTGCTTATTCTTCGGCCAAGCCTCGGCAACAAGAGCCATACCTATTCCGTATTCGCCTCCTGCGCCAAGACCAGCGATAAATCTATAAATATAAACTTGTTCAATATTCGTTGCGAGTCCAGTTAGAGCTGTTCCAATGGCAAACAACAAGACGGTGTACGTAAACACTTTTACCCGCCCATACTTATCAGCTAAAACTCCGAAAATAATACCGCCTAACAGCATACCCATATTCGTTATGGATGAAATCAGTCCACCCGTTGCGAGATCAATGTTAAATTCTGAAATAATCATTGTCATCGCAAAGGAAATAAACATAATGTCCATCCCTTCTAACGTTAAACCAGCAACTGAAGCTACTACTGTTTTCTTACGATAATCCATTTTGACGCTCCTCCACTTTCTTGTTGTTAAAACCTCTTTTAGATGTTTGAGGGAATGGATTACACAAACTTTTCCATTCTCTTTTGAAGCCTCACGGGACTTCCTTTAAAAGAGTCACACAAAAAACATAATAAAAAGCCCTTCTGGCACAGAGGACAAAAGGGCATGTAAATACATAGATATTATTAACCTTATAACATCAAGTACCCCTTTACAGCCTCTCTGGACCGTTTTAAAGGAAAATTATTTCGTGTTACATAGTAGCAAAATAGAATAGGTGATGTCAATAGATGAATTGCTAACGAAACTACAGATCGTTATTTAGCCAAAAAAGGCCACATAAAAAATCTAACGAAACGTGGTATCGTTATTAGTCGAAAAAAGCGGGGTTAAGCCCGAGTTTTGCTCAAATAGCGATATGGTGTTTCGTTAGATTTGAAAAGGCCTCAATTTTACCTAAATAACGTGTCACAGTTTCGTTAGCGTTACTATACTGCAGCGTTAGAGCATGCCACCAGCCCGGCAGCTCCCCTTTTATAATTGCATCAAAATTTGTGGATCCTTGATTTTATTGTCTTCGGCCAACAGTACTACCTTGGACAGTACTTCAGCCGTTCTTGGGTCCTCATCCATAAACGGCAGGAAGAGACGTCCGCGATGCTGAGAATGCACGGGAATAATGTTCAACGCCCCAGTACCTTGTTTGTAAGCTATGCCACTGCCAAGATGTACAGCGTATTCCCCAAGCTCGCCTTCGATACGGGCAAAGTTACCGTCTAGTATCACCTTATCCAGCTTGAGCAGGCGTAAGGATTCCTCCACGATCACCTTCCTCAGCTCGATCGTCGTCAGGCTCGCCTCCGGATCGACACCTCCGACATGTGCCGTACTGACGACAAGGTCGATGTCCCGCATCGTCTCCGAGAACAAGATCGGCGGAACCTGATTTATTGGAATATGTTCGTACGTTTTCCGGTCGAGGAACTCCACCTCTTCCAACGTTGGCGCCTCTGTGTCTACAGGCGAGAACCAATCCGCCATTGCATAGACCGTTACGATAATGTTTTCCCGGTAATGTACCTTTTGCAGACCCGACTCGTAGCTGACCGTCCAGCCGCGTCCGCGCAGCAGTGCCACCGTCTTGCTCGGCTGCACCTGGTGCCCGGCATAACGCTGCGATCCAGCCTTGCCTGCTCGTTCATCCTCGTTCACGAGATACAGCTCGCGGAATACCTGCTTGAACGGCTGTCGGATGCCGCGGGAGAACAAATCACGCTGATACTCACTCCATTCCCCGCTCTCATATAGATCTAGCGGGTGGGCGATCGTCAGCTGATCCTTGTCTGCAAGCACCCAAGCATCGCCGCCCGGTTCAACCAGCCGCAAAGTTCCATCCTCTGCTGCCGTGAAATATCCAAGCTGTTGGTCCGCTTTGAACACCAAGGCAGCTACCAGCGGACGCAACACCGGACTTGCCGTCAAAGCCGCCAGTTCACTAGCGCGGAAATAGCTTTGTTCAGCCATAGAGCGCTCCAGTTCCCGCTTCGCGCGGCGGTACTGATCCGTCAACTCCGTCTTGGCTTGCTTGAGCTGCTCGATATAACCGTTCTTCTTGAACCTCGCCGGCACCGATTTTAGCAATTTGCCTTTGCTAGTCACTTCTAACTCGGCTTTGCCTTCTTCGTCTACCGTCAGGCTCACATGGGTATCTGCATCCAAAGCGTATGGTTCGAACAGACTAGCCAATTGCTCTAGCATGCGTGCTTCCATATCCCAAGTCAATCGAATCACATCGGCGTATCCTGCGCTGCGTGCCAGATTGCCAAGAGCAATTTGCCCAACCGTCCCTTCGCTCGCTCGCCGCTGTGCTCCAAATCCCCTGCTCTGCTTCAAGAACTCCTGAATAAAGTTATATCTCTCGCGTAGATCCTGCTCCCGCTTAGACGTAAACGGAATTAAGCTGTACGCAAGTAAATGCTCTTTGTTCCGCTTATCCTCGACGGATCGCTTCATGTCATCGAGACGCAATTGTCCGAGCACCGCATCGGCAAACAATTGCGAGCGACGGTGGTTAGAGCCCGCAGAAATATACTTTGCGCAATCATATAACTGGCGGAAGCGTTCTTCACCTATCGTGCGATATGCTTCGTTAAACCAATTGACGTCAAATGCTCCATCGTTAAATTCCTGCGGAGTAATCGGCGAATAATGGGCAACAATCGTCTCTTTTTCCGCTGAGAAGCTCTCATTGATATGGGCATGGAAATACCAAGCCGTGCTGCGGAGTCCCTCCCAGCCCAAATACTTGGCTACAATTTCGATCCATTGCGGTGCATACATAGCAGCTTCCAGCAGAAGCCTCTCCGTAATTCCCGTCCCCTGAAGCAACTGCCCCAGCTTCTCCTCATCCTCACCATCACGCGGATAACAGATCTTCAAGAGATGGCTGAGCGACTCCTTCTTCGTTGTCTGGTTACCATAACCATAAATATATCCACGGACAAACGTCTCGCCGCGCAAGCTCGTCAGTATACGAATCAATGGCTCCATACCATAAATCCGCTCGAAGGACATCGTGAACATAGTAGCATCTGTCGACAAATCGCCACGGGCAAGCTCGATATCAAGCAGACGAGAAACGATCCGTTCACGCAGCTCGATCAGCTGCTCATGTCGATTCACCAGTGTATCCCGTGGTGAGGTCAGCTCACGCATGTGACTACGTGCATCCCTGCCAAGCAACTCCTTGCACAATTCGTTCTCTCCGATCAACCCCAGCAAAAATGCTCTGAAATATTGGTTCACATGAAGAATCGAATAACGATCAGCATCCATTTCTCCTCTCCGCAGATCATATTGAATGGCCGTACGGAAGAAAGAGCGGAATGAATCCACATCATGGACACGGCTCTGCAAAATGGAATACAAAGGATCTGCTGCCACTAGCCACACCGGTTGATCCTGCTTCTCCAACTGTTTCACATCGCTCGTCATCACTTTGATCAGAGCGGCTTCCGCCAGCTCATAAGTGTCGCCTCTCTTGCTGTCGATAAAGCAAGCAGACACCAACGTCATTACCTGCTGGGTATACCGCAGATCATCCAATATTTCCAATACTTCCAAGATACTCTCCAGCGGGAGAAGCTGCTCCAGGAACTGTCTCCGTCCTCCCTCTAAAAACTTGGTCTTCCTCATTAGATCGTAGTCAAAAACATCGGAAAAATGGCTGTAGAATGAATATACTGTATGCTTCAGATCTTTCATCTGTAGAGTGAGATGAAGTCCCATCAGCTCCTGAGAACTCAATCCGCTCTCTTCATAGTATTGCTGCCACTTTTCCGCCAGTGGATACAACTGAAGTTCACTTTCTGCCTCAAAATGATCGTATTCCAGCACCTCCATACGATACTTATACGATAAAGGCCTTAGCTCGGCTCCGATGAGCTTCGCTTCTTTATGTCCGCTATAATATTCAACCTCATATTCAGTATCGCGATACTCATGTACCAATTCATCCAATCCTTGCAGAAACTTGCTTGCGCGTTCGGTCGAGATCATCAAAATTTGCTTCATGTCTACCTCAGATACGTCTCGCTGCTCTAGAAGCCAAGTCTCCGTCTGCCGCGGATCGTAAAGACCAAAGCCGTTCTCGGCGCTAAAACCGCTGTCCTGCTTCAATTTATCAAGAAGCTGTCTTTCCTTTGGCGTTGGACCCGTAATGCGGTTCGCCAACGACTTTAGCTGCTCATATTGCTCGGCGCGGTCCTTATCATCTCTGAGCTCCGTTAATAGCTCGAGTCCGGCAAGTCGCTGCAACTCACCTTTTGCCAACAACAGCCGTTCTAGACTTAAAGACAGCAATTCCCCTGGTTGATGCAGGAGGATATCGATGGCATTCTGCCGCAGTGATCCTGTCTTTAGCTTAAGCAAGTCTTCAACTAGCTTCAGCTCGTTCACATGCAACGTCAGCTTCTTCACTTGGCGCAGCGCATGCTCGCGATTTGTCATACTCTTATCGGAGAGGGATGCAAAAATAAAAGCCCGCTGCTTCTCAGAACTGGAATCACCTGCGAAATAATTGATCAAATCGCCCCTCAGATCCGGACTCATTTGCGTAGACATGTCGATTAGCTCGGCGATCCACTCAGAGTCCATATCGTAAGCGGTCAAATATAACATTTTACGCAGTACCAGATCAGAGGAATAGTGGAATCCCGCAAAATCAAGCACTGCTGATACGCCCGATTTCTCCTTAACCGGAACCGCTTGAAGAATCGCTTTGAAACGCTCGTATTCTTGCTTTCTTGTCGACTTATCTTCCAATGCAGGCGTTCGCTTAACCTTCAGTAGACGGTTCTGGACCTCCCCGACCTGCCATTCATATTCATAATCGTAGCTATAGTTCTGCAATATCCAATACAGCAGTTCAGGATCATTCTCATCCAAGCTGTTCCGGGCAATTTCAAACTTCACCGCCTGGTTCTGACTGTTCGCCAGTACATATTGAGCGACTACCTTCTGATAGTGCTCTCCGTTCTCCATCAAATACTTGATCTGTTCCGGAAGTACCTCTTCCTCATGAACAGCGGAGGCCCAGAGGCTAATGTACACATGATTGGCATTGGCGGAAACTAGCCACTCTTGACGCTGCTTCTCATCAGTAAGCGAGGTATAAGCCTGCTGTAACAGTTGACCTGCCACACGTTGATTTGCTGCTTCCAGCCCCATCCCGGTCCAGGTACCAAGCGCACGTACAAT
This sequence comes from Paenibacillus motobuensis, assembly GCF_039521865.1. Lineage (NCBI taxonomy): Bacteria > Bacillati > Bacillota > Bacilli > Caryophanales > Paenibacillaceae > Paenibacillus > Paenibacillus motobuensis. Next base: position 523,013 of record NZ_BAAACX010000009.1, read on the forward strand.
CGAGCTGAACCGGAACAGGTCGTGATCCAAAATAACTTTCAGCAAATACAAATTCGCCTGTAGCGTACCCGCATCCATCTGCTCGGCAATCGATTGGCGAAGTCCTTCCTGCAGCCGTGCTGCGATAAGCAACTCTCCAACCATCGTGTATACATCCTCGCGGTGACTGATCAGAATCCCCTTGATCATTTCTGGCTTAAGGAGAGCCGTCTGGTTATCGCCATAAATGATCTCTCTCAGCGTCTCTTCTACCCAACCATCACCATGATCGAGTTCATAAGCTATCAAATCTGGAATCACTCGATTGATCCAGTAAATCCGCTCGATGGTGTAATCCGGTTTAGTCAGGTAATGCCGTAGCGAAAACTGCAAAGATTCTGCAGCGAAGAGTTCCTTGATTTTCCCAAGAATCATGTTCAAATGAACTTCTGGCCGCTGTGTCCTGTAAGGTCTCCGATAGTACCCGTTGGCATACGGATACTCAACCGCATGACAGGTTATGTATCTCACAATTTCTGCCGTCTTCTCGTCAGTGAGAGCAAGCATCGTTTGCTCAAGCGGAGCATAGAAGCTATCCGGCCGTGTGCCGCTGAGCCTGGACAATTCCTTATACAGTGCCATATATTCATCGCTATCTGAATTAATATAAGGCTCACGAATGAGCTTGTATAATTCCCGGACAATCGTATCCCCGCCTGCCTCGGTCTCCTTGACCCTAGCTTCGATTGCTGTCCAATATTGTTCTTCCTGGGTCAGATCCTTCATAATCTCCCTCCATGTTCACCATAGTCCTCCCGCCAGCATCGTAAAGCGCATAAATACGATACGATCCCCTTCCCGGGTGACTAGCGGAGCATCCAAATCCTCTATTTCCGTCTCATTGATAAACACCCGATACAGGCCATCTGCGAAAGCAGTCAATGCCGCACTCACCGCTTGCTCAGGGTCAGCCTGCCTATCATCGTAAATCGTTCCGAAACCTACCTTACCCTGTTCTGCGCTTTCCCCGATCTGCGTCTCGGTTATGTAGGGAATTACATTCTTCTCGGACTGGCGTTCCTTAAACGCCTGTACTCCACCTTCCACAACCCCGGTAATCAATTCTCGGAGAGTTTGTGGAATGCCAGGTAATTCAAGCTCTTGGGCCACAAGCTCCTTGCGTTTGCCCGGCTTTTTCACCATTACGGTCAGCTTCATCTGCATCCCCCCCTCACTTACATATTCCATTGACATACGATCCGATTCCTATCTGGAACAATATGTATCGAAAAAATTCATATGCATGAAATTCATTACGTCCTATTCCTATACAGGAATTCCCTAAACAAAGCGTTATCCTGATTCAAAGATAGTATAAAGCTTGGCAAGTTCTGTAATCAATTTCTATCATTCCCGGGAACATTAAACAATCCTTTGGGCCCAGGTTGGTTAGTTGGATTTACCTAGCCTTCACTTGCAACTGTTGTCACATATAATCGAAAATAACTATGTGGCGTCAAATATTTTCAGAAACTTTCTTAAGTAGTGATACGTTTAAAATAATGAGGTTGCTGGGACCCTCGCTTACTTCTTCGTTTACGGGTGATTCCCTCTTTTCTCGAACTGCATATCTTACATATTCGAAAGGAAGTTCAACGATGAAAAAAATCATTGCTTTATCACTGTCCGTAGCTCTTTGCACTGCTTTGGCCACTGTGTCGCTTCCTGCTTCTTCCACAGCGCATGCAGCGGAGACAAAAGAATTAGTTCAAATTTCGGAGCAAGCCCAATACTATGGCGAAGTCACAAACGGAGTACCTAACGGACGCGGTACGATTCATTGGGGAGACAGCAAGCAATACTCGGGCGATTTTGTGAATGGAAAACGCGAAGGCAGCGGTAAATATATCAATGAATATACACAGGACGGCGAGAAGCATAAAGTCATCTATAACGGGACTTGGAAGCAGGATAAAATGGAAGGCAAGGGAACTTTGACTCATAAAGTGACCCAGGAAGACGGCGAGGTCATCTGGAATGAAATCCAAACAGGTACATTTAAAAACGGGGTACTCCAAAGCGGTTATGATGTGATTCACGCCCAGGCAGACCCGGATTACAGCTTTACCTACAAAAATGGAAATGAGAAGCTGGAGATCCTGGGAACAAACTCCGGACTGAAAGAATCACTGCAAAAAGGCACACTGTTCAGCATTAAATACCGTAACGGCTCGGTCAGTAAATCCTATTCTAGCTTTCCAGCAGATACTAAATCCGAACAACGTAAATTAGACGAGGCATTGAAGTACTTAAAAGGGATCCAGAAGAAGCTGAACCCTCACATGGATGAGTTCGAACGTTTGTCCAAGCAAGTACCGCTGAACTAACAATATAACTTGATCACAAATATAGAAGCTGCGCATTTAAGCGCAGCTTCTATTGCGATTGATATGCTGCTATCTTCCTAATCCAGCACTGCTGCCGTGAAGATATAAACAGGCCCATCCGCATTTAAAATCTGCGGACCAGCGTCTAGTTCAGCCAGCGCCTCTTCCCAATGAATATGTTCATTGCAGACTAATAGGACAGAAGCCCCCTCCAGCTCTTTGTAAATATTCGAGTTGCCAGGTAGTCCTTGCGCCCGGATCTCTGGACTTTCATGAAGCAGTAGAATATCAGACCTCTGCCTGACAAGCTGACGCAAGGCTTCCAAATAATCAGCTTTCACCATGCGGTTGGGTTTGTCGGCTCTGCCAATGATCCCTCCCAACCCTGCTATGGACAGCTCGCCATATGTGATTGTTCCTGGATCAGGCCGACGCCACCCCATTTCACCCGTTCGATTCAGAACATTCAGATCCTCATTAACATACTCTTTATTTGAATAAATATCTTTTTCCTTAGCACCGATTCGCCTGTATTTCGCATAGAGATGCGATTCAGCTTTGCTGGTACGTTGTCGCCGTCATCCGGTCCTTCGGACAAATAAACATATAATAAATTCCCTCACCGTAATCCTCCAAATCCGACCAATCCAACTGTCCGATAAAAAGCATACTCCGGCCACAGCATGGACAATTCGGATAACCAGCATCTTGTACCCAACCCGGATATCCGCCGAATTTGGAATGAGAATCCAACTCCCATACCGCGGCGTAGTAAGCAGAACGAGGGATGCTGGATAACGTCAATTGCGGACCGGTCTGCAAATACTCTCTGCTGTATTCTTCTAATTCTATGTCAGGCAAGTAATCTGGCTTCTGATTATATGCGCTCCAGTTTGGTGCACCGTCACTATCCAGCTCCATATAAATAACGCCATAACATCCACAAATCACACAGGTATCCACCTGCAGCCGCTCCCAGGACAAGTTCAATCTGGCCAGTGCCGTATGGGACGTATCCACATCGATCAGTCTAGTTAATTTCCCACCGCACCACGGGCAATCCGCAGCAGCATGTCTTAAAAATCCAGAGGATACCTGTTGAACTGCGGAATCGCGCTGGTCTTCCATTTTCTCAACAGCATAGCTGCTCCCTTGAATCAGGCTGCGGCGTTGCCCAGAATCCGACAGCTCCCAGCCCGCTTCCCGAGCGTACAATTCTGGAACGACGTACAATTGCTCTGCCCACTGCGGAGGCTTCATCCGCCATTCTTGAAAGCGGCGAACGACCTGTTCGTCCCCAATCCAGGCTAATACAAGCAAAATAAAACTCCTATTTTCGTCATCCCATTCTACTTGATCCAAGAGCCGGTCCCGTACATCGGGTCCAGCGTCTTTATATAAAATTCCTGGATAGTATACCTCGTGTTCCAAAAGGAACGGCAAGCAATCGGCGATCGATTCGTTACGGAAGCAGACAAGGGAGGATAGAATGTCACGGCACGTATCTTCATCTCCTGATACCAGTAAGTGAGACGCATAGGCGGCCATGCTCTCCGCTTCAGCAGGAGACAGCGACGCGTAAACCTGTTCTCTGCTGCGTGGATATGGAGTGTATTTAATAAGCGGATCATATTGCAGGGGGCTGTGCATGATTTTCAAAATTTCCACCGGATCATTCAGCCCTTCATACAAATTCACCGTCTTACGATGCCGTTGAATATAGGCTTCCCGCTTCCTCCGCTCTTGCTCCTGGTAGCAGGGCATGCAGTATCCTCCCGTTTTAGCAGCTGTTGTCGGTAATATCATAGCCGCGCAGCCTTCGCTTTGACATGAGACTTTTTCCGTCATACTTTCTCTTCCCTCCTCCTTGTAACTTTGGTAATTTACTGTTTTACAGCTGCGAGCCATGCTTCCTTGACCGAGATCGGGCTTTTGCTGCTGTTCTCTCCATCCCCTTCTGCCGACCTTAGCGGTGGATAATAACTCATTACCTGATCAGCCTCAAGCTGCCTAACTTGCTCCTGCCAGCCTTTCCAGCGGAAGGTCTGGTAGAACTGCTCCAAATCCCCCTCGCCCAGCCAAGCCATAAATCCGGAATAAGCCAGCTCGGTCGACTCCCATTCCAGCGTATCCGGTGCAAAATAATAGATGCGTCCAGCATCTTCATATCGTCCTGTATTCAAGGCAAAAAAACCGCCAGCAGCATCATAGGCTACAACCAGCATTCCTCTATTTCGCCTTGTTCCAGATTCCTTCGGTCAGGCTTTTCCGAACTACTTATCTCATCCAAGCCAGCAGTTTCTCCAGGTTGTCCTTGAGCGGCGATGCTTCCTTCTTCGCACGCTGCGCAAGCTTGCTGCGGCTGCCAAAAATCCGGTAAAGAACGTATTCACGCTGATAGTCTTGCTTTGCTGCAAGCTCATGCACAAGTGCATCCGCCAGTTCCGGACTGTCGATGACGATATTTTTAACTGCCCCTGCCGACTCATTGCCTCCCAATAGGATGGATATCAATACCGGCATTAACTTCACGGAAAGCCCATGTACTTCCACAAAGGCCTCCGCATATCCGTCCTGGACCGATTGATGCTCCGTGTCCACCAGTTCCATGTACCGCTTCACAAGCGGGTAATAGGCATCGCTGTACAATCCCAGTCCAAATACCGCATAAGTTCCCGGCATTGCCGACTTCTCGCCGGGCTCTACATCCCCGTACCAGGCGAATTCCTCCATAGCAGCTTCTGCATATTCTGCTACATGCGGAAACAAGCCTGGATACTGGAGGCAATTGGCAAAAAATTGATGCTGCTGGGATTTCGCCAGCTTTTTAACCGGTAAATAGTTTTTGGCTTTGCTTCGCAATGTAAGCTTATAACCTTTGGGGAACCCTTGCTCCAACAGCGAGATGACATAGTCCAGCGCTTCGCGGTAGGCCGCTTCCTCTTCAGACGCAAATCGGATGTCGATCGTCTGCAAAATATCATTCGCTTCGCCTTGGAACAAGCTGCCATGCCGCATGCTTTCATACCGTCCGCTGCCCTGCTGCAAATAATTCGCTGCCTGTTCCGATCCGAGCTGCTTGGCAAGTTCAAGATATTTCCTGCGAGTGTCAGGCTCTTTACGGCCAATCTGCAGCGCTGCATATAGGAAAAATTCGATTGCATCGGCATTCGGCAGGCTGGCCTTGGCTCCCTCTTTAAGCAGCCATTCATGTCCAAAATTCCCAGTTCGGTCAAAATACCGCTCCAAAAACTGTTTTTCCGCCCACTCTCTTAAGGCTGAAATATACTGATAGGACCACTGCTCCAGACGGCTGCGGTTCGCATGATGCTTATCATTCAGACGTTGAATTAGCGGATCTATAATGTCAGACTTCTGGGCAAAAAAATGCGGATTAAGCAAATGGCGTGCAAAGAAAAATTCATCATCTTTATCCGGCCGCACTGGCAGATCCGCCAGTACCTTGGATTGGATGAACGAAGCCAGTTCCTGCTTCAGCGCTTGAAGTTTATGCTCATTGATCAGCACCTCTTGGCGGTACAGCGCGGCAGACCCCCGCTCCAATTCCAGAATCAGTTCCATTCGGTAATCGAAAAATCGGCTGCCATATCGATCGGATTGAAAAGTCTCTTCCACTTGACCACGCAAAGCGGAATAAAGTTCCTCCAACAGCGCTTCATCCTTCATTTCCATCAAACCTTCAATATAAGAACCTGCTTCCACCTTATAAGAGCTATCACTCCAATCAAAGGGTTCGTATAAATCGATATATATCGTTCCGTATCCGCCGCCGTTTTGTTGTCCATTCTTCCATGAGACTTTAAAATAATCGTTCACCCCCGCCTGAAGCCGGCTACGATTTTCCAACTCTTGGATTCTCTTGCTTTCCCGCTCATAGACCGGAATAATCTGACCCCATACATTGTCAATAAAAGCCTCGACATATTGATTCAAACGCAACTCTCCCCTTATAGACCTACGTATAGGCTGAACTTCATCTCCTGCTTCACCCTGTTTATGTCAGCCGATCGTCTCGACGACGTTGCCCTCTTGATCTTTAATATGAGTCTTTATAATTTGGAACGAAAGCCCTGGCAGGGAAGCCAGTCCAAACTCGCTCTCCAGGGGTACCAGCCTTTGGCTGAGCTCGGCAGCCGCTTCTTGATTCAAGCGGATACTGACTTCCTTATCATTCATACGAAACTCGGCATTTTCTCCTGGCTCAAATACAACGCGGATATCTTGACTAAGAAGGGTAAGACTTCTTTGTTTCAATATTCGTCCACGCAGAAGTTTGCCAATGATTCCAGCCTGCTTCGCTCCGAGCTTCACGCGATCCGCCTGCTTGTTGAACCATCCTCTCTTCCCTGGCTCCCAGCCCAACTGATCCACGAATAAAAAGCCAGTATTGGAGCCTTCCTTCTCCATCCCCTGCTCAACTGCCTCGGCAATCGCCGGAACCTCTAAGAGAGAATCACGCGATAAATCCGTAACATAACCTGGAATCTGCGCCAAGCCTGCCTCAAGCACGCCTAATGTATTCCAAGTCTGCATGGCTTCAAGCTCATCAGCTGTAATGCCAACCATTTGAATAAATTCTATATGACCATTCGGTGTCTCAATCGCCGGCAGTTCCGGGTCGAGTGTAAAAGCGAGCGCAGTGAGCTTCGTATCTGCGCCGAGGCAGATCGGGCCATTGGCATCCAAATAATCACCTGAGCGGAATACATTGCCGCTTCCGTACACGTATCTTCCCATATTTTGCAGCAAATTGAGCGCCCATGCTGGAGGCTCTTCCTCGTCTTCATTCCGCACCAGCCGGAAAGTAAGTTCAAACCCGTAGCCGCTGTACTCTGTATTCTCCAATTCTTTCTCATACAGCTCCGAAAATCCGTACGTGACACAATGCCAATGCGGCACCGGCGTCGCACTTTTGTAGGCGCTAATGCCATCAAGTGGATCCTCGCCTCCCAGTGAATAGGGAACCAGCGTCCCATAATGCTTCGGTTCCTGCTCCCCATAGATTTTACCTACTTCCTGATCAATCGCATCCCAGCCGGATGTATTTACTTCTACTTCTTCGCTCATCACTTTGCCTCCTATGTATATATGGGTTCATTTGTTTTTCTAACGAAACTACAGATCGCTATTACTTCAAAAACAAGCTCAATTCGAATCTAACGAAACTACAAAACGTTATTTAGGGTAAAAACAAGCTCTACGCCCCAAATTCAGCTCAATAGCGATACCCAGTTTCGTTAAAATTTTCAGATGACCTTTCCAGCCCCAATAGCGCTATCTAGTTTCGTTAGAACTCCTGTTTAGAGTACTTCAACTTGGAATTACATGATCAACACCTCTTTCTAATCAAAAATGTTTATTGTAGTTATTTCGTGTCTACATAATGTCGCCGTTCTTCTAACTTTGGGGCATAACCTTTCTCTTCTACTCCGTCGCTGATTCGGCAAGCAGGTTCGGTTCAACCGGTTTGCTTAACCAATGTTCATCGGTTTGAACATGGTTTTTGCGGACGAATTTGGCTGCGGACCGTTTGAAATCCTCATACGCAAAGGCGGATGCCAGCCTGACAACGTATCCTTCTTGTTCTCCGCCGCAGCGAGACTGTGTAGTATAACACACCTTAGCCGCTTCCTCGCTCCAAACTCCCCGGTACAGCACAGGAACTGTCGACAAATGAAGCCCTTCCGCCCAATCCACCGTCTCATCCCAGGACAGGCAAACATTGCGCTCATTCCATACGGAGAACAGCATGAAATAACTTGGCAATGCCGAATAATACAGGGAATGCTTCGCGTACACATTCTCACCGCATAACCGATATCCCTCCGGAATCAGATATTTGATGCCGCCGTGCAGCGTTTTGACGTAATGCCGGGATGGATGGTCCTTACTGTCCAGCGATCTGGCATGAATGAGATCCGGGTACATGGTTGTATTTTCACCGTCCATTTTTTCGGTAATAACGACTTCTCGCCCTGCAAAATGATCGGTATTTCGTAAAATCTTATCGTCATCGGTATACCCGCGCGACCATGGCAGATGCATCGTTTTCGGATATTTGATTTTCATAGTTCGAATCACCTCTTTTCTATCAAGATGCTACAGTATCCTCATTTAGCAAAAGAATCCGCCTCGGCAAAGAAATATAATTCCGCCAGTCGATCCTCGCCAAGCAAATGATAAATTCGGGACGCACCAGCATCACCGCCGTGCAAAATCTCCATATGGAAGCTGACCATATTCACGACATGCAGAATAAAATCATCATCATAGCCAAGCTCATTCAGCACATGGCAGGCTATCATTGCAGACACATGCTCATGCCCGTAATACGAGTAGTACCCGCGCGTCTCTTTCCATACCTTGCAGAACGGTTTACCCGCGTCGTGGAATAATGCTGTAAGCTGCATCGCCAGCAAGCTGTCGCCTTCATAGAAGACATTGATATAATCCAGAACGGCATAAGTATGCTCGGATAAGGTTTTGGAATGATGCGGATTCTCTTGATCATATCCCAACATGACCCGGAAATGGGGCGAACTTGCCAAATAAGCAAACAGTTCGTCATGCCCCGCTTGTTCCACAAGCAACTGCTCAAGTCTGGATCGATCGAGGCCGGTCTCTGCCGCAACATGCATCAGCTGCAAAGCTTGAAACCCTTCGCCTAAAACAGGGAATTCGAAGTTTTTGGCAAACTTGGTGAGCACCGTGTCGCTGATCTGTCGCTTTCTTCCCTCGATTCTTTCCTTTGCTACCGCATAAGGAGTATCAAATACGTAGCACTTTACCGGGAAGTCTTTGAAACGTTTCAAAAACTTGAGCCGCCGATCCCGGCTGACATTTGTGGCATCAAAGACCACATTTCTGCCCGTTCCAAGCGCCTGCTCTATCTCTGCAAAAGCCTCATCAAAAACCAAATACGTGTTTTTCTGCTTCGACTCGCTGCCGAACAACCTTTCCCGAATGGAATCAGTCGCTACTATAACTGCTTTTTCTCGCTTGGATAATTCCTTGGCGTAATGGCTTTTCCCGCTGCCCGGAATGCCGACCAGCATATGAATCACACTCATCGCTATATCACCTCCTTTCTGGCAGCCTTATTTCAGTATAAAGGAAGCATTTTGCGAAACGCACGGGACCAACGACGCATCGGACTCGGCCTTTTCACCTGAATTTTCCTGTATATGGTCTGTATGGTCCTACTTTCATGGTATAATTTGACGGATCTATAATGAAAAGGGGATTAGAAATCCTATGAGAAGAATATTTCAAGATTTAAATAGCCGCAAAACCTGGGAAATCGACTGTGACGGGAATCGCATTGTTATGTCCAATAACGGAGGCAAGCCTCGAGAGAAGGTGTTCGATGCCCCGGGAGAAGCGACAAAATATGCGGAGAAAGAGATGTGGAACAAGCTAAAAAAAGGCTTCATTTATAGAAATTCCGAGGCAGCGCCAGGCACTCCGTTGTTTCACCTTTATATCGGGGTTGGTTACACCGGTTCTATGCCGTTGGCTGCGATTGCGGACACCAATCAGTTCTATGCTGGATATGTGGTCGGCCAATTTGAAAAGGAAGAAATCTATCATTTGGACGAGCATGGGCAAAAACAGCTCACTTGGGAGTTGGTAGGCAATCATTTGATTTATGATATGTTTTATTGTCTGGAAGCGGGCGAGCTTCTGATTAATGACAGCCATCAGATTTCAGGAATTTCCTTGGATGGAAGCGTTCGTAGTTACACCTCGTTTACATATCATAACAGCACGCTCTCCCTATCGGGAAACCGTGGGCTTTGGTACGATGAATCTCATTTAGTGGTGACAAACCTGCTGACGCAGGAACGTCTATATCAGACTGAGGCAACACCAGAAATCGTTAATGGTCACAGTCCCCAGCTATGTGCCGCCCTATCACGAAACGGGTGCTTAATGGCCTATTGTATCAAAAATGTCCGCGTGATTAGTTCAAAACATGAGAATATCAACATCTGTGATACGCAAAAGGGGAGTCCCCAAGTCGGCAATCAAACTTTGTGACAGCTCCTTGTTTTTGCTGTGTTGTCCGGCATTTACGCGCAAGTCTGTTTGCTGCTTCCCGTCTGAACTTCCGCTCCCCGGGTCTTTAACAGATAAGGCAGCAATGAAATAAGTCCCATTACAGCCAGGATCGCACCAACCCATAAAGGGGATGTCAGGCCAAAACCTTGATCGATAGTGAATCCTCCGAGTGATGAGCCCACAACTATGCCAAGGTTGATTATGGAGACATGAATCGTATTAACCAATGATCCCGCACCGGAGGAGCGTGTAACTCGGGTCACCATAGCCGGATTCATTGGCACTCCTGCAAGCCCGATGACGATTACACTGATTACTACGATTACTGGGTGGTCAGCGAATAGGCCAAATATAAGCAATGCGGAAGCAAGCATAATCAAACCTGTAGTTAAAATAGGCATCATATATCGATCGGCATACCTTCCTGTGATGATATTCCCGAGAACAGTAGCCGCCCCATAGATACCAAGCAAAAGCGGAACGGTCTGCTCTCCAAAACCTGCAACATCGGTCAGGATTGGAGAAAAATAACTGAATGCCGCGAAAGTAGCTCCAATAATCAGCATGCTCGTCGTGTAAGCAGCCCATAAGTGACGGTTGTTGAAGTCTTTGAATTCTTCCCGTATATTTACGGATTCTGCAGATGACGATGAAGGAATGAGCCATTGTGCCAGAATTGCGGACGATAGCACCAGAACGGCGACCGCCCAGAAGCTTGCGCGCCATCCAAAATACTGATCAAATAGCATGGCAAAAGGCAGACCGATCGCAGTAGCCACCATCAAACCGCCAAGAACGATGGATGCTGCACGACCGCCGGACTCCGAACTTACAAGCGTTAGAGCTAGCGCAATAGAGACCCCAAAGCAAGCAGATGAAGCGATTCCGGTAATTATCCTCGCTACCATCATTATCTCATAGTTTGGTGCTAAGGCTCCCAAGGTCTGGCCCGCAAAGAAAACAATAGCAAGCACCATAAAAGCTTTTTTACGCGGGACCTTATACAATCCCACTGTAAGAAGCGGCCCCCCCATAATCATTCCGGCGGCATAGGCGGAAATAAGATATCCAACTGCTGCAATCGAGACTCCGAAATCCCTCGACAATGAAGACATCATTCCGGCGACCATAAATTCTGAGGTGGTCATGGAAAATATCATGAGGCCAAGTACATAGATGACTAACGGCACGCAAACAACAACTCCTGTCAATTTTTTTGTATTAATCAGTACAAAAGTAAATAAAAAAAAATTTACTCGAATTAGATCATTATCAGGTGAACATTTTTTTAGATAATCATACACTTTTGTATTATTCAGTACAGAATTGTACAAAAAAAATTATGTGTACTTTTCTCTCTAAAAAATAGTATCTAGGGTTCCGTCAATGATCCGTTCCGCCAAAGCGTAATTCATCGTAGCTGGAAAGATAACGCGAAGTCCATAGTAGCTGCTAAGGAACATTCCGGCAAGCTCATCAGTTGATTTCACATTAGAAATTTCGCCCGTTTCCTGGCCCCTGCGGATCGCTTTCCATATCGCTTGTTCCAGTAAATCTACATGTTGCTTGAAGATCTTCTCGACGACAGGGTCATTCTTTGCCCTTTCACCCGCCGCATTAATCAGAAGACAGCCTCTACTGTCAGCTTCCTCACCCTTCGGAATCTCCCACTCCAATAACGAGCGGAGACAGTCTTTTACTGGGCCTTCTTGCTCCAATATTTCGATTTGCGCCTGAATACCCACTTCATGATAACGCCGAAGGGCATGCTCATACAATTCGTGCTTACTGCCAAATGCGTTATATAAACTTCCTCTGCCGAGTCCAGTTTGCTTGCAGAGGTCATCCGTTGAACAGGTTTCATAGCCGTTCGTCCTGAACACTTCCACAGCGGCATCAATAACAGCGGTATCTTTAAATTCGCGAGGTCTTCCACTTTTGCTCATGAACCTGCATCCTTTCTTAAGAATAAGCTGTAATTAGAATACGCATTTTGTACTGTTCTGTCAAATATATCTCAAGCATAATCCCCTGCGAAAATCGCAGGGGACTCCTTTGTCCTGAATAAGTAATTTGGAAACCGAACCGCGCAGTCTTCTTAAGATTGAATCAGAATCTCGCCAGTCGCTTTGTTCCATTTCAAATCAATACCCAGACCTTCACAGATGATCTCCAGTGGGAACAGCGTCGAGTTGGACATGTAAATAATTTGCGCCGGGGCCCCTGACTTCTTGCCGTTGAAGTATACTTCATTCGGCTTGCCCTGAACTATTGAAACGTTCCGATCTCCGTAAGCGAAGCTCCATTCCGTATTAGAACGAGGCACAGCCTTGGGATCACTCGCCTTTACTTCTTTGTGTGAAATACTTACACCCATCGCTTCAAACACGCTGGTATAAGGTACGTACAATTTATTATCCATCAAACCTGAGGTGGCATAGAAGTTGATGTCTTCTCCATTAACCTTCCAAGACAGGGCTTGTTGTACAGGAGTGATCATCAGCTCTGATCCGTTTGAACCGCTATTTTCTGTTCCACTGCCCGTTGCGAGTCCCGCGTTATATTCGCTAGACCAGGCCAGGAATTGTCCTTTTTTATTTAGAGCAAAGCCTGTCTGACCTGTCGTTCCCCAAATTGCAGAAATGTCAGTCAACCCTTTGACCTGAAATGGCTTGGCCTTGCTTCCAGAGTTGTAGTTCCACTGCCAAACCGTACCGTCTTGCTTAAGAGCAAATAGACGGTTATAACCTGTCTGAATATCAGAAATTCCTTTTAACCCACTGACTGCCGTGAATTTCTGACTCTTCTCATTCAATTGAAGTACTGTTCCATCCTTACTAAGCAGGAAGATGTCTCGCCATGATATAGCAAATCGGGATACGTCCGCTTTGAGAAATTCAGGTTCTTTTATCTCGTTCTCAGTCCGGTACCTTCCGTAGAAGTCATTATATATATTCAGCGAGCTCAACTTGCCATTCTGATCCAGAAGCAGTGCTTTCGAACCCATAATCTGCACTTCTTTTATCCCCGTAACTCCTTTTAAAGGTACATACTTGATCTGCTTGATATAATCCGAGTCATAAAAAATATGCCACAATGTAGCCGTGCCATCCTTATGCACTGCGATTCCTGCGGAACCGTTCGTACTGATGCTTGCCACGTCGCTTAGACCTTCAAGCTTGGATGGAAGTTCTCTTTTTTGAAAAGGTAGTACAGGATCATCGTTCACATATTCGGAATATCCCTGTCCCCAGGCCCATACCTCCCCCTCAGCTGTCACAGCAAATGAAGTACTCTGCGCTGCAGCAACCTGGGTTACATGCGCAAGTCCAGCAATCTTCTTCGGTATATACTGATGAATGCTTGTACCGTCCCCTACCTGGCCGAACTTATTGTATCCCCACCCGGCAACCGTGCCGTCGCTCCAGGCTGCGATTCCAAATGCATCTCCGCCTGCGGCGCTAACGACTTGAACCGGAGCATCCGCCTTAACTTCATGACCGCCCGGCCATAAGCTGCCGATGGCCAGGAAAGCTATAATGAACCATTTTCCGAAGATATCCCTTCGCTTCATCTAACTTCCTCCTTCAATCCATCAAATATTCTACCAAGCCATAATACCATATATTGGATGACATAAACATAAAAAGCCGAATATCCATATAAAAGAGACAGTCCCCCATCGTCTATTAAAACGGGGGACTGTCTCTCATAAATAAGTAGACAAAGAAATTATTTAAACGCCGGCAACCAGCTGCCGTGCGCTTCAATCAGGTCGTCACAGAGCGAGACGATATCATCGATCGACAGCTCGGCAGACGTATGCGGATCAAGCATGGCGGCATGGTAAATATGCTCCTTGCGTCCGGTGACGGCTGCTTCAATGGTCAACTGCTGCGTGTTGATATTTGTTCTGTTCAGGGCGGCCAACTGCGGCGGCAGCGCTCCTACATAAGTTGGGGTAATCCCGGATGCATCCACTAGACATGGCACTTCCACGCAAGCTTCGGATGGAAGGTTCGTAATTAACCCGGTGTTCATCACATTGCCGCCGATCTTGAACGGCTTGTTCGTCTCAATCGCTTCCATAATGTAAGAGGCATACTCATGAGTTCGGACATGCTCAATGCTCTCGCTGGCGAACAGCTTCTCACGCATTTCCTTCCAGCCCTTGATCTGTTCAATACAGCGGCGCGGATACTCGTCAAGCGGAATATTGAAGCGTTCGATCAGCTCTGGATAGTTGCGCTTGATGAAGTAAGGATGGTACTCGGCATTATGCTCAGACGACTCTGTTACATAATAGCCAAAGCGCAGCATCAGCTCAAAGCGTACCATGTCATGATGCTTCTCCTTCTGCTTCTCCGCCGCCCGACGCTTAATCTCAGGATACAAGTCTACCCCGTCCTTCGTGACTTCGAGCAGCCAAGCCATATGATTAATACCCGCTATTTTCGACTGAACCCCTTCATGATCCATGCCTAATGATTCAAGCAATCCTGGTACACAGACCTGTACGCTGTGGCACAGCCCTACAGTACGGATTCCGCCGACGGTATTCATCACATTCGTTAGTACCGCCATCGGATTCGTATAGTTCAGGAACAAGGCATCGGGGCATACCTCCTGCATATCCCGTGCGAAATCAAGCATCACGGGAATCGTACGCAAATTGCGGAATATCCCCCCGATTCCCAAGGTATCTGCGATGGTCTGACGCAAACCATACTTCTTCGGAATCTCAAAATCCGTAATCGTACAAGGATCATAGCCGCCAACCTGAATGGCATTAATGACAAATTTGGCGCCCTTAAGGGCTTCCTTCCGATCATGGTACGCCTTGACTGTGCAGTTGCTTCCAAGGGTCAGTCTCATGCTGTTCAGCAATCTCTCGGAATCGCTTAAGCGCTCCTCATCTATGTCATACAAAGCCAATTCATAGCCTTGCAGAGCTTCTGTCAGCATGACATCGCCTAGCACATTTTTAGCAAACACCGTACTACCTGCACCTAGAAAAGTTATTTTGGACATTGATCATCGCCTCCATGTCATAATCTATCTTGAGTATAAGCGCAGACAGAAGCAAGGAACATGGAGCAACCCATGATTCACATGTCATAATCCAATATGTATATAATATTTATAGCGATAAACCTGTGTTTTACCTGTTATAATGTAATATATAGCTTCTACTCATTTCACGAACGAAAGGACGCTGCTGCATGTCCCGAATCAATGTCACGATTAATTCCACGATGCCGCCGGACCGACTGGATCTTAACCTGATCTTCTTCGGCAAAGAGGAGTGCTTGCCTAATCATTCCTGGGGTCCAGGGGTACGTGATACCTATATTCTTCATCATGTTCATAACGGATGCGGTGTATTTCATAGCGGCAATCATAGCTATTCCCTATCCGCCGGTCAAGGCTTCCTGATCGAACCAGGAACTATTGTTCATTATGAAGCAGATGAGCTTGATCCATGGACGTATTCATGGGTCGCCTTCAACGGTCTTAGCGCTAAATCATTCATGAGACGTGCTCAGCTTGAAGCGTCCCAACTCATTTATGATGCGCCTCATAACCCTTATTTTGAATCCTTCTACGATGATCTGCTGGCCGTTCATTCCGAACGAAGCAGTGATCTGTTAAACCAGAGCATTCTTTATCGGCTAATTGCCGAGCTCATATCCTGCTCTGAGACCTCTTCCGAACAGTCCAAGCCTTCTCCCTCCAGAGATGCTTATATCCAGCAAGCGATAGGTTTTATAGAGAGCAATTACAGCCAGAAGATTACGATTCAGGATATCGCCGCTTTTGTTGGTCTGGACCGGACCTATTTATCCAGCCTGTTCAAGGCGAAATACGGCAGCTCCCTGCAGAGCTTCCTTGTAGAATACCGAATGAAACGAGCGACTGAACTGCTAGCTAGCCCGGAATTGTCCATCAGCGACATATCGCGCTCAGTCGGCTACACGGACCCATTCATTTTCTCGAAGATGTTCAAGAAGATCATCGGACAATCCCCTAAATATTTTCGCGGGAACTAGCCGGCAGGAAGCTGTCCAACGCTTCATCCAACTCTTGCTGCTCCATCTCCCTCAGCCAGGATTGCTGAATATGGAGATGATAGCTTCCGCTTCCATGTAAGTAGTTATATATGATCTGAGCCTGGTCAATCTCTTCTCTACTTATTTGAACTAGGGCCTCCTCAGAGTCTGAATCTATCATAAAATATTGCAGGATTTTGGGCCGGATCTCCGCTGCTAATAATACTCTCTGTTGTCCATCTGTAGGGAGAACATATTTTTGACTAAATAAAATTTGGTTCTGTCTAATCAGGAAAAGCTTGATCGTAGTATCGTCAATATACTCATAGACGACGGTGCTGAGATTCTGCGCTGAGAATTCGATTACTTTTCTCTTACTTAACAGAAAGTTCACGGATTCTATATGATCCCTCCATCTCGCAGCCGCTTCAAACTCAAAGTTCTCTGCGGCCATTTGCATGCACTGTTCCATCTCATGAAGAAGAGCTGAACCGGAACCTTGAAGCAAGCTCACGATACGATCCATGATCCGCTCATACTCCTGCACAGCACTCCCGCCGAGACAGACTCCAAGACATAGCCCAAGAGAATAATTTAAGCATGCCCTCTCAGCTAACGGCTGACTGCAAGCAATGTGATAACACTCCTCGATACTCTGAATGGCTCGCTGAACCGAATGTTTACTGGCTGTATACGGGCCGAAATATATGCCCTCGCCGTCGCCACCTGGGGTGTCAGTCACTTCCATGCGCCGCAGTCCGGCCTTATTCCGAATCGCTACATAGGTATAAGCGAGCGGATTCTTCATCTTCCTGTTATACATCGGCTTCAGTTCTTGAATCAGTCTGCACTCCAGCATAAAAGCTTCAAATTCTGTATCGGTATTGCGATACTCCAGCTCAGCAATATGGGCGACCAACTTGGCAATCTTCGGCGAATGGGACTTCGAATTGTGAAAATACGACTGAACCCTCCGCTTCAACTGTTTGGCCTTGCCAACATAAATGATCGTTCCCCGGGAATCCTTCATCAGATATACCCCCGGCGTTAAGGGCAAATTTCTAACCCGTTCTGCTACATGCGTGTTCAATCCTAGTCTCCTCCAAATCTCCCTGCTTCTCATTAGGTCAAAATATCATCCAATTTATAGTCAATTCGCTCATCTAATCCATGCTTATGTAGTAATTCTACTATTTCAATCGTTATAGATTAAGAGGTTATTATCGACAATATTGAATATAGAGGTAGCTATGAGAAAAATTAGCCGCAAAATCGGAAATACCAACATGTTGCTAGCCTTCATCATTTTTTTGCTGTGGATGATTGTTCTAGGGGCGCCCGGCTTGCCGTCGGTTTACGCCTGGTTTCTGTTAAAGCTCGTTATGCCGTTCCTCGGCTCCGCAGGCATGCTGATCAGTCTTGTCATTATCGCGATCAATCTATCTAAGGGAAGACGGCTTGCAGGTCGAATAATCACTTTTGGACTATGTACGATTATGGCGCTGCATCTGCTCCTCACGTTAAATATCATTCCAATGCCGTACCCCGCACAAGTCGACAGGACTAAACCAGCCGTTACCGCCACATGGCCTCTTGCCGGGCCGACGGTTGTCGGCTGGGGTGGCAAATCCACACATACCAATCTTCCCCATGTCATATGGCCGTCAGAGCGCTGGGCATATGATCTACTGATGGAGCCATATAGTACAGGCAGTACTAATTTTGAAGATTACGGGATTTGGAATCAAGAAGTACTTGCCCCTGTATCCGGTACAGTCATCGCTGCATATGACGCAGAGCCCGATATAACGCCCGGTTCGGAGGATGTATTGTCTATGGAAGGCAATCATGTATATTTGAAAATGGATGAGACCGGGACTTATCTGCTACTAAACCATCTTCGGCAGAATAGTGTCAAAGTTCAGATTGGGGACCATGTTAAGCCAGGCGATGTCCTGGGTCGGGTTGGCAATAGCGGATCAAGCTCTGAGCCTCATCTGCATATTCATCATCAGCGGCAAAATCCTTTGTCCACTCCTCATCCCATATTGGCGGAGGGGCTCCCGTTATATTTCGCAGGAACCGATGCAGAGCCTATGCCTGAAAAAGGAACTGTCGTCCTTCCGCTTCAGTAGCGCTAAATATAAAGACTCATATTCTTCGGGCCTGCTGGCCCTGGATATGAGTCTTCTACATTCAACAGGATATTCGCTTCATAAACGATCACTCCGTTAGCTGCTTCAAATCCTTAAAGTTCAGCTTGATCGTGTTCTTGTCGCTAGCGATAATCTGGTTATCAACCAGCTGATAAGAAGCTTGAATCGGGTTCAGCAAAGAAGCAGGAGAGTTGTCAAAAGTTGCCAGGAACATAATATAATCGCCATTCATTTTAAGCTCGGTCGAATCATTGACCTTGAAGATCGTCTTCTGATTCTCGCCGCCCACCTGTTTTACTTGTATAGTCTCCTTCTCCGTCACCTCACCCTTATAGACCTTCTGAATCTCCACATCATAAATGGTGTATGGGATCAGCGGACTGTCCACGGGATCGGTACCCGGATTCAATTGCGCATCGGTGGGATCGGAAGGCTTCTGAGCAACATTCAGAAATTTGAACGTAGAACTTAGTATCCGCCCTTCAACGATGAGGTCTGCCCGATTCTCGAGTTCCCCTATGCTGCTATATTTTGGAAAAGAGGCATCAATCAATACTTCCTGCTTGGGAACCACTTCGGAAGTTCCGTTGGCAGAAGTCTGGGAATCGCTAGACTTTGCTTCATTAGAGCTGCAACCAGCAAGCAGCGCCATGGTGAGGCAGAATACCCAGAACACAGGAATCCATTTACTTTTATTCATGCCCATCCTCCTCCAAGTCCTCTAAATTAATATACCGAATTGACGTCATTAATGTCATACTGTTGCGGGGTCGTTACGGTATTAAAATTGTTGGTATACTTCATAATCGAAGCAAGCGTTGTATTGGGGTTATCCTTCAAGAAAAAGCAATGTCCAAATTCATGAACCGTGGTCCCTTTGACGAAATTGGAGAAATTCGTAGCATCTCTGGCGATTGTTCTGGCATTTAATTGGATGGTGTATTTATAAGGGGATTTCCATTGTGTATTCAATCCGTACCATGTATCCGAGTACTGGGCAGCTGTAATGGAATTCGAGGAAGAGCTCAAATAACCGATAGTAACCTTGGTTGCAGTACCATTCCAGGCGGAGATACCATTGGAGATCGGTGTCTTCCATGTATCATTCAGGTTATCCGGATACTTCACATCGATTCCCGCTTTCGGGCTTCCGATATTCGTTAATTCTGCATTTGCCTGAAAGCTATGGCCGAGCAATAGTGGAAGTAGAATGACAGATGAGACCGCTAATTTCATAATTCTAATTTTCAAAATTCTCACCTCGCATAATTTTTTCTTGAACCACTCGGTTACTTTGACCGACGTTGATGGGCATGAGTATGTTGCGCTTACTGCCTCTCCTGTCTCCCCTTAATACCGCCTCCTAACTACCTATTAATCTCTTTTTTTACTTATTTAGTATAATTTTGTTTCTATCAAAGTTTATACCATATTATGCCTATTATAGCAATATGATCTATCCTCCCATTCGATAGTTTAACATCAGCGGGAATACTTACACTAATAACAAAACCCCGCGCCTAGGCACGGGGTTAACGAGAAACTTAATACTAAGTAGGGTTAATCGAAGTATACAGTTCATATATTCTGGTCAGCTTCTCCTCTAAATCCGCAAAGCGGACGAAACGATCCTCTCTCAAATATTCCTTGCCCTCGACGAACAAGAGCAGTGTAGGTGCTGTGAAGATCGATAAATGTCCAGCGATCTCTTCCACTTCCAGCGCATTCACTTGTCCTAACTCTACTTGCGGAAAACGGTTCAATAACGTTTGCAGCTTAGGTAGTATCGCATGACATACACTACAGTCTGGTCTTGAAACATATAGAAAGGATAGCTTATGCTCGTTAATGAAGGCTTCTACCTTCGCATATGAATCTAATTCTTCTAGTTTCTTCATAATTTCCTCCTATTTCTCTTACTGGACTAAGAGCCGTGAAGATCTTTGTCCGGATGGGTGATCAACCGTATTAAATACTTCAATTGAATTAATTTAAGTCATTCTCATAAGAAGTCTCATCCGTAGAAGAGATCCACTTTGCGTAGAGAACTGTATTATCGGAGACGATGCAGGTTTCAAAGTTCCATGCTGTCGTATAGCTTTCGTCTGTATACCAGCCGTCGAATTTATATCCGTTCCTCGTCGGATCCGTTGATGGTTTGGATGCAAGACCGCCAACAGGTACAGCCTGATGCTGAATATAGCTTCCTCCCAGCCCCGTTTTAAACTCTACAGCCTTCAGGCCTTCATTCCCAATTTGATGCACACCAATATCAAGCACATCATCAGGCCGAATGGCATTTCCAAAGAAGTCGCGTGTCAAAGAGAAAATTTTGCTTAGGTCCCGTCGTCCTTCAAGAGTTTGATCTGCCCGAAATCCAGCGCCTACGGAAATATTCTGGTCTGCTGAATTGAGCTTGAAGCCTGCTAGCTTAGACACGTCAAATTCGGAGCGGACAATCGCTTTGCTGATCCCAGTATTTCCATAAACGCCTGAAGCAAATTTGCTTCGATCGATCAGAGTTTTCGGATAAATGATATTATAATCGAAACTGCCATGTGTCATGACGCTCTTTGAACCTATGTCGAAAACACTGACCGTATCCTTGCCGTACAAAATATTGTTATAAAAATGGCTCCAGATCGAACCTGTGCTGCCTGTACCGAATATTCGCGTCGTGTTTGCGCCAAGCTTGAATATATTGTTGTGAATAATCGGGTAGTCGGCGCCATTTGAGCTTCCGCCAACCGCATAATAGAACAAATGCGAGTATGCCGCTGATCCTTCATGGGGACTGCCATCATCAATACTAATGTTGTAACGCACCTTTATAATGGCGGGATATCCGCTCTTGGTCCAACCATCCGGGTGGAAACCTGTATTGCGAATTCCTTCGTTGTCGCAGCGGATTGCGGTATTGCCCTCGGCCAGAATATCGTCGATATAACCGTAAAATATAATGCCGCCAGGCCACCTTGGCACCGCCATAGGACTGGTGAAGGGCATTGACATCATGTACACAAGAATTGGTCACGTATACATGGCTTTTTTTGCTGGCCATAAAGTTCTCCGGAGTACGCTCCTTAAGCGTCTTTAGCGTAATTATTCATAATCATAATTCCGTTGCGCCTTATTTCCCATTGGGAACCAAGGTTTGTCACTTCAAGCCCGTCGATTTCCCAATATTCCTCGTTCACGAGCTCAACAGCGCCGGAGGCTAGACGTCTTTCTACCGGGTTAGTGTCAAAATTATAGTACGTCATCCGTTCCGAATGGAATCTGGTTATTGGTTTATCACATATAAAAAGAAACCGCTCCTTTTGGGTAATTGGTAGTGTAACCCAAAAGCGGTTTCTTTTTATAGTTTGACTTATACTACTAACCTATTGCGAGCAATATACAGCAAATTTACGAATGATCGGATTAGCAACAGACTCCGTAAGCCGTAACCGGATTTTTTCCGCATTTATCGGTGTCAAGGCATCGATCTTCTTGTGGCCGATTGCGCTGCCATGAACGATCTCCTTCCATTCACCATCAGCATGGACTTCAAGAATATATTGACGCACCCGTTCCCCGTACTCTATATCTTCCATCAGCACGACATGATCAATCAACGCAGCTTCGCTCAGTTCCAATTCAAGCATCTCACCGCAACCCTCAATCTCAGCCAGGGAATGACTGAATCTACGTCTGATCTCCTCTCCGAATTCCAGCAGGCGCTTGGCATCTACCTCAGGCAGCAGCCCACGATCGTCCGGGGAGACGTTAAGCAGAAGTGTCGCCCCGTGACCCACCGAACGATAATATATATCCATCAATTGCTCTAATGACAATAAGGAATGCTCATCATTCGGATGCCAGAACCAGTGATCCTTACGGATCGGTACGTCGCATTCCGCCGGCACCCAATCTGGGGTCTCCGGCAGCCACTGCAAGGATGCTTCACTGAACATGCTTCCTTTCGCCGTCTTTGCCGTGTTCCAGCACGGGTATGGGGCAAGTCCATCCTCATTACCAACCCAGCGTATCGTCGGAGCGCCCATATTGAAGATCATCGCCCCTGGCTGGTGCTGCTTGACAAGACCGATGATCCGCCTCCAGTCATATTCACGGCCTTCGGAGCCAGCGCCGTCGAACCAGATTTCCACCAGTGGCCCGTAACCAGTAAGCAATTCCTCTAATTGACGGCAATAGAAGTCGTCATATTTCTCGGGATCCGAGTAGCATGGCTCGTGTCTGTCCCAGGGTGACACATAGATGCCGAAGCCCATCCCTTCCTCACGGCAGGCATTCGCACATTCTCTAACAACATCGCCTTGTCCATTCTTCCAAGGACTAGCAGCGACGGAATAATCAGTCGTCGAGGTTGGCCAGAGGCAGAACCCGTCATGATGCTTCGCTGTCAGAACGAAATAGCGGAATCCAGCCTCTTTTGCCGTTCTAACCCATTGCCGTGCATCCAGTTCCTTCGGATTGAACAGAGCAGGTGAATCATTGCCTTCTCCCCATTCTTGATCACAGAATGTATTCATTCCAAAATGACAGAACAAGCCAAGCTCCTTATCCTGCCAAGCTAGTTGCTCTGGGGTCGGTAGAGCCATAACATAATCCGATGCCTGCTTCTTCAATTCATTATTCATTTATATTTACTCCTTCATAAATTTACTGTTTATTAAGTACGACTCGATATGTCTGTCCAGGTTCAGCAACAAATGTATATTGATAACCTTGCCCAGAGTGTGTGCTTGCCATCGTTACAGGAACATGCTGAGCATCGTAAATAGCGAGCCGTTCTTCACTATGCAAAGTACAGTCCCTTGCGCTTGTAGAATAAATCTCCGCCGCTTCCAGTTCTCCATCCATCCAGCGAATATTAATGACGAAGCCACCTCTGGCCCGCAAGCCTGTGACTGATCCGCTTGACCAAGCGGTCGGAAGAGCCGGCAGCAGCCGAATCTCACCGCCGTGCGATTGCAGCAGCATCTCTTGGATGGCCGCAGCTCCACCAAAATTAGCATCGATTTGGAACGGAGGATGATCGCCGAATAGATTCGGATGCACCGCCTTGACTAGCAGTTCACGCAGGCTACTATGCGCTTTATCCCCATCGCCAAGTCTGGCCCAGAAGTTAGCGATCCACGCCTGGCTCCAGCCGGTATGTCCGCCTCCATGCTGCAGTCGCCGTTCCAGCGTCGCTCTGGCGGCGACTCCCACCTCAGGCATTCTATGTGGAATAATCTGTTCACCCGGATGTAGGGCAAATAAATGAGAAATGTGACGATGGCCCGGTTCATGCTCTTCATAGTCGACGGCCCATTCCATAATCTGACCGTGGCGGCCGACTTTAGGCTCTGGCAGCTTTGCCCGGGCCCCAGTCCATTGCTCGATCAATCCCTCATCCAGCCCTAGAATCCCCGCCGCTTCAATACAAGCGGTAAATAACGCGTAAATAATTTGCGAGTCCATAGATGAGCCGGAGCATAAAGAACCAACCTGCCCCCTCTCGTTCACATAGCTATTTTCTGGTGAGAGTGAAGGTGATGTAACCAAATAGCCATTCTCATCAAAAATAAGGAAATCAAGAAAGAACAGTGACGCTTCCTTCAACACTGGATAAGCCCGTCCGCGCAAAAATGCTTCTGAAAGATTATACCGATAATGCTCCCATAGATGCAGCGCCAGCCAGGCACCGCCCATCGGCCAGAAAATGGCCGGCGTCCAGGCTCCGAACAAGCCGCTCTCCGCCCAAATATTCGAGCTAGAGTGGGCCGTGAAGCCCCTTGCTCCATATAAGGTTGCCGCTGTCTTCTGTCCATTAATGACCAATCGATCGATGAAATCGAATAACGGTTCATGACATTCTGGCAGATTACCTGTTTCAGCGATCCAATAGTTCATTTGCAGGTTAATGTTCAGATGATAATCGCTCTCCCAAGGCGGTGTGAAGCTATCATTCCAGATCCCTTGCAAATTCGCAGGCAAGCTGCCTGGTCTTGAGCTTGATATGAGCAAATAGCGACCGTATTGATAGAACAGAGCTTCAAGCTGTGGGTCCTCGCCCCCATGCCGATAAGACTGCAGCCGTTCAGAAGTAGATCGATAATTTCCTGCATATTCATGGCTAATACCTATCGGTTCTACAATCATTTCGGCTTCTCCTGCTGGATCAACCGAATGAACTTCGAGGCTAACACGATCAAACAACAAGCGGTGATCAGCCGTATGCGAATCAAGCAATGTTCTGTACGTAAGTGCTCTAGCCGCTTCCATCTGACTTAGAGCTTCCTGACGAGGATCCTCACTCCGGAACGTGGTCTGTGCTGTGAGCAGCAGCGTTACTGAATCAGCGGATCGGATGTCCAGATAATTGCCGGATGTCTGGCACTCCCCTCCTGTTACTTGAGCGCTTAATACCGCTGCGTACTTAACGCCATCAGGTCCACAAATTCCCTCCATCACTAAGGTATCCGCATTCTCCCGCAGCATGTCCCCATCGAAGGGACGCCGGCTTAATCGTGCGGTTAAGCTTATACCCCCCAGCTCTGATGCCGTGATTCGAACGACGAATACCTGATGAACGGCACTGGCAAAGACTTCCCGATGATAGCGGACTCCATCCACTGCATAACTTATTGAAGCGACTCCTGTACTCAGATTCAATCTCCTGTAGTAATCCTCCGCTTCCGACTTTACGTTACCGAACTGAAGCAGCAGATCTCCCAGCGGCTGATAAGGACCGAAGTATTGCGGAACATTCGTGAAATGAAGAAGCATCTCCCTCTCTGCCTCTTGAACCTCGCCTCTATTGAGCAGATCTCGAATCTCGTTCATATTCACTCTGCCCTGCGGATTATCGCATTGCTTTGGCCCCCCATACCAGATGGAATCTTCGTTCAGACCGATTCGCTCAGAGGATACGCCGCCGAATACCATCGCTCCAAGTCTACCGTTACCGATTGGAAATGCTTCTGTCCAGATCCGAGCGGGCTGTTTCTCTATAAGCTCGTTCATCAATTTCGTCATCCTCCCAATACCATCTATTTCTAAATATTCCTTAAATTACTACTTATAAATAGATAACAAGGGCCATCTCTCATGTTCATAAGATCATTGAGACGGCCCTTGTAAGTCAATCAGTAAATATCATCTTAACTATCTAATCCAGCTCGAATTATTCAACGAAGCCCTTCTCGTTGATGTACTTCGTCGCTTCATCAACCATCCACTTCAATACATCATCAAGTGGCTCGTCGCTAAGCATATATTTACTGAAGCCATCATCGATAACCTTCGTGATTTCTGCATTAGCTTTAGTCATTTTCGCACCAGCGTCAAGGAACTTGATGTCATCGCTGAACAAAGAGTACTTGAGTGAATCCAAATCATACATGTCTTCATGACCAGCAACCAGCTTGTTCATAATTTCTTCGTTGTTCGCTTTCTTGTAGCCGGAGAATTCTTGTCTGTTTGGTGAATCTGCTGTAGTCATGAATCTCATCAGCTTATAGGACTCTTCTTTGTGCTTGGAAGTAGCACCCATTACTATTTGCGAACCACTAGTGAAGTATTTGCCTTCATAGCCCTTAGGTTCAGCTCCTGCCGGAGGTACCGGTACCGGTGCAAACGCAGTCTTGAAGCTATGTGGATATTGCTCTGTATTACCTGGATCAGCAATCGTAAAGTTACCAGTCAAGATCATAGCCGCTTCTTCGTTGAAGAACTCGGTACGGTAGTTCAGCTTCGCTGCGAGAATATCCGAATAAGGCTTAGCCGACTTGTCAACCGTTTCCATGTCTTTACGTAATTGGAAGAAATATTTATACGATGGGTCAGACAGGATCGTCGTACCGTCATCATACACAAACGGATCCTTCATCATTGTCTGAGCAGGAGCGTTCATGTAGAGCTCCCAAGTATGGAAGTAAGAACCGTAACGTTTGTCAACGCCTTCACCTTTGGTCAGCTTCTTCGCATATTCACGGAAGTCATCCCAAGTCCAGCCGTATTTAGGAACTTCAAGGCCAGCTTCGTCCAAGGCATCCTTGTTCATCATAATGTAGTTAATGCTCTTGGTATATTGCATACCATAGTACTTACCATCAACCTTAGCATTAACCCAGTATTCATCATCAGGGTTAACGCCTTCCTTTTCATAGAACTCATTCAAAGGTGCGAATGCTCCGCGACCTGACCGTTCAATAGCAGAGCCCAAGCTTGCCAATTGTACAACGTCAATCGATTCTCCAGAGGAGATCAGGAAGTCGAGTTTCTTTTCCATTTCAACGGAATCACCAGGTACAAGAACGACATGCTCAACCTTGATATCCGGATTCTGATCCATGAATTCTTTTAGCATAGCATCAGTTCCGGCTGCTTGTGCATCGTTATCCCAGTTGTAATACTTGATCGTAACCTGTTTGTCAGATTTAGCATTACCGGAATTGTTTGCTCCTGACGCTGCATTTCCGTCACCCGATTTTCCGCATCCGCTCAACATCAAGCTGATAGCAAGGACGGTACCGAGAATCATAGAAAAACTCTTTTTACTCTTGTGTTTCATCTTGTTTCCCCCTGCACTGAAGTTTTTTGTGTAGTGCTTGTACAAGTTCATTATAGGCGGTTGCCTTGAAGGCCAAGTGCAAAATTTTGATGTTATAGGATTACATTTTTGACTTTTCGATAGCGCTTACTTTCTGGTGGAGGTTGATCTGTGATCAACCTTTTACACCACCTAATGCAATCCCGTTAATAACCTGTTTCTGAAGAGCGATGAACACGATCAGCAGAGGAATAATCGCTGATACAGCTGCTGTCATCATAATCGCATAGTTGTTCGTGAAGTCATCGCGGAACAGTGTCATCCCGAGTGGAATAGTGTACAGATCCTTGTCCAGCAAGAAAATGAGCGGATTCTGATAGTCATTCCAGGTCCAGATGAATTTGATAATAGCTACTGTTGCCAATACCGGTTTACAGAGCGGTACCATAATGGATGAGAAGGTTCTTAAATGACCTGCTCCATCGATTCTTGCTGCCTCAATAATCTCATCGCTGACGCCAATCATAAATTGCCGCAGCAGGAATGTGAAGTAGATCGAGAACATGCTCATAAATATAATCGCCGCATGCGTGTTATAGAGCCCGAACCAACGAACCAGCAGGAAGCGTGGGATCAATGTCGCTTGATCAGGGATAATCATAAAGGACAATAGTGCTATGAATACGATATTCCGTCCTTTGAAATTGATTTTGGTCAACGCATAAGCCGACATAGCCGAAATGATCAGTGTGATCAGCGTCGTAATAATTGCGATCTTAAATGAGTTGAGATAAAACTCATAGAAAGGAACTTTCCCCATCCAGACTGTCTTAAAATTATACGCCACATTGATCTTTTCGGGAATCCATTGGATCGGAAAGCGCATTACATCCTTCTCAAACTTGAATGCTGCCGATACCATCCAGACGAGCGGTATTAGGAATACGACGGACAGAGCACCCATGAAGACAGTGATTATCGTTTTTGACATGTTTTTTCTAATTAGCTGCATTTGATACTCCCCCTAGTCTTCATTTCTCATTTTCCAGGTTAATGCTGTAATGATACCGATAATGGCGAACAGCAACCAGGAAATGGCCGAAGCGTAACCCATATTGTGATATTTGAAGCCTTCCTCATAGATCCGGTATACAAGCACCATTGAAGAGTTGTTCGGACCACCTTCAGTCAGATAAGCGATGACGTCGAACACTTTAAATGAGCCGATCAGCATCGTAATCAATAAGAAGAAAGTCGTTGGACGCAGCATTGGTACAGTGATAGAAAGGAATTTTCTAATAGGTCCTGCCCCGTCAATATCTGCTGCTTCATAGATCTCATTCGAGATATTCGTCAGACCCGCCATGTAAATAATGATGGTATAACCCAAGCTCGCCCACGAACTGATAATTGCGATAGCTAGCAATGAAGTCTTCGGATCAACCAGCCATTTCGGCGGATTAGAAATACCAAGATCCATCAAGAACTGGTTAATCGGCCCGAGAGACGGGTGGAACAGCGCGCTCCATACCGCTGCAATCGCGATAATCGATGATATATAAGGAATGAAGAACGCTACCTTGAAATAGTCCTTGAAAAATACGCTGTTATGAATGAGCACGGCCAGCACCAAAGCGATTGCTATCGGAATTGGTACCGTCATGATCATATAGATTACATTGTTTTTAACGGCTTGGATTATCGAAGGATCGTGAAACATTTTCACATAGTTATCGAATCCAGTAAATTCAATCCCCTTCACTCCAGTTAATAGATCCCATTTCGATAAACTCAAATATAGGGAAAATCCAAGAGCAAAGATATTAAGGAACAGCATGCCGATAATTTCAGGCGTTAGAAATAACCAGCCGATCAATGCTTCCTTACGTTGCGGGGTCCAAAATTTCTTGCGTGGTTCTCTCTGGATGTCCGGCACAGGTTGTTTGACTGCCTCCACGTTGTATCACCTCAACAATTAATAAGTTATCATTATAGTAATATATTCGTAGGCAACTAGAAGGAGTGATTATGACCAGGAGCGTGCACGATTTTGACCTTCTAGTGAGCGCCGAACTTATGATATACATGTCTTTTCGAAATACAAAAAAGCGCGGCAAATTGTTGAACAATTTACCACGCTCATTCTAGTCTATATGATTATTTGCGCGCCGTATGCTTGGCTTTATATTCGCTTGGCGTTGTGCCTACGTATTTCTTAAATACTTTAGAGAAGTAGGTTCTGTCCGAATACCCCAGGCCGATGGCCATCGATTCCAGGTTCTGATTGGACATCTTCAGCATCTTTGTCGCCAGCTTCATCTTATACTGATGCACATAATCGGTGAAAGTCAGCCCGGTCATCCGCTTGAAATAACGAGAGAAATAGCTCGGATTCAAGTACAGATAACGTGCCATATCGATCGAAGTGATATTGTCAGCGAGATGCTGCTCAATATATTGCTGAATGACCTGCAGCTTCGGCTCCTGAGTCGCACTTGTTCCCTGCTTGTCCCTGCTCTCCGTAATCTGGACGAGCTTCCGCTCAATCAGCTCCATGGAATCGCTTAGTGTACGAGATAAGGTTAGATATTTGAACAGATCCTCTTCAAACTTCAAATTAGAGAACATCAGCTCAATACCCCGCAGCATAAAAGAAAGCTCCTTCGCAAAATCACTCGGTTCGATCATCGATTCCCGCGCATTTCTGGCGATCTCCAGCAGAATACTGTGGATACCGTCCAGATCTTGCTTGATTACCGCCTGCTCCAGCTGCGACACGCAGCTGTTCAGGAACCCTTGCGGGGCCTGCTGGAAGATCGGGGCAGCACTCTGGGAAATATCCGTAATCGTGTAATCGTCTGTTTCATAGAACTCCAATTTACCTTGCAATATTTGCTGATAGGCCGGCCCCACAGAATCCAGTTCCATCCTATCTGTTACCGATACAATACTAGGCTGAATCTTAAGATAGTTCACACACTTGGAACGCAGCTGCTGCAGGAAATTGCTAAAATGCAGTGTGGCATTCTGAGCTAGATTCATCCGAAAATTGTACAGAATCGCGATGTTGTCTTTTTCCAGAATCGGTGTAACTCCTTCAAAGGATTCGGACAGCTCCAGTGCAATATTGTAGATCGCGTACAGAATAAGCTGATATTCACTCTGTTTATATCGCTTATCGAAGTTGGCAAATTGTACATTCACGATCCCCAGCATGAACCACGGATAATTCCAGGAGACTCCGATTTGCGAAGCATACGCCATCGTCATCTCAGACGGTGCCCGGTCAATGACCCTCTTCAGTAAATCCTGACGGAATAGCTGGCTGTTATAATTAGAAGTCTTCCAGCGAATCAGACCGCTTCTAGATTTCAAGATCGTAACGGATTTCTCCAAGCTCTTCTGCAGTTGCTCCGCTGTCAGTTGATCCTTGATCAGATAGTCATCCGCCTTAAGCTTAATCGCCTGCTGAGCATAATTGAAATCTTCATGACAGGTCAGGAAGATCACCCGTACATCCGGCTTGATCGAGGTAAAGCTGTCGGCCAGCTCAATTCCGTTCTTCTGCGGCAGGCCGATATCTGTAATTACAATATCAGGCTGAACCTCTTCAAACATATGCATGGCCTTCACGCTTGAATAGGTCGTCCCGACAATCTGCAGATTGTTCGCTTCCCAGTCGATCATCTGCTGCAGCACTTTAAGCATGGGAACATCATCGTCGATAAGCATGACTCTATACATTATTCATTCCCCCCAGATAGAAAAACATGGTGTATCCCCAGAGGCAAATACAGAGAAACCGAAGTACCTCCCTGCTGGAGGTTGCTGATCGTCATCGTAGCTTCTTCTCCAAAGGTCAATCTCAATCTCTGAACGACATTGATCAATCCGACTCTCTGATAAGAACCGTCCTCTTCGTCATTGAACATGAGTCTGCGGTTAAGCATCCCTAACGTCTCTTCTTCTATACCGCTTCCATTATCCTCAATCTCAATCATAACCCCGCCTGCGTCATACCGTGAGCTAACCCTAATCGTTGGCGACGGATGATCTACAAATCCATGCACGATCGCATTCTCTACCAACGGCTGCAGGATAAGCTTAGGTACGATCAATTCCTTCGTCTTAGGCTCCAGATCTATCTCAAGCTTCAGCGGGATTTCACTGCGTATCTTCATAATGTCTACATAGTGAGCGAGCAGCTTGCATTCTTCTTCCAGAGTGGTCGGTTCGTTCACTTTTAGATAAGCTCGCAGAAGACTCATGAGGGAATCAATAATTCCACTATGCAGCTTGTCCTGCTGTAATATGAGACTGCATTTGATCGAATTGAGCGTATTGATTAGAAAATGAGGGCGAATCTGCATAAACAGCGCTTCCAATTCCATGACCCGCTTCTGCTCCTGCTCCTGTTCGATATCATGAATCAGCTGCTGCAGTTGATCCAGCATTGTGTTCAATGTACGGCCTAGTTCGGCGATATCATCCCGACCCTTGACATCCAGCCGCACATCTAGATTACCAAGACCAAATTGACGAACAACCCGCTGCAGCTTATGGATCGGACTATGCAGCCTCTTGGCGATCACCATGGAAGTCATCAAGAAGACCAGGAACAGCAGAATAACGACGATAAGTCCGGTATAGAACGTACGGGAAATCTGACCAGACCATTCTTTCTCCGACGCCTCATAGACGAGCTTCCAGCTTGACTTAGAGATGTCGCGGAACGTTCGCACATTGTTATTAGATTCTAGATTATCTAATGACAATTCCGGATTCCCGGAAATCAACTCGCCTGAAGAATCAAACAACGCGACTTTACCGAACTCAACAGGACTTAATAGCTTGCTAAAATAGGATTCCGCAATCGAGACGAGCAGAACAGACACGTACTGCTTCTCCCGGCTGTCATAGATGACTCTGGCAATATAGTAGCTTCTGTTGCCAAGACCACTATCGGCCATACCAAGCCACTGTAGCTTCTCAGGCTCCTTCAAATCCACTCGCTTCATCAACTGGGTCACACTGGCATTCACCCCCGTCAAGTTCTCCGTTCCAGAAGAAATAACAAAATGCTGACGGTTAACGAGATACATGCGAATATTATTGTTCAGCGGCTTCGTGTTGATTAGGTTGAATAAATCCTGAATTTGTGTAAACAGTACATAATCATTGTAATTATTGATCCGCTTCGTATCGGCAAAAGACTTCAAATTGGCTCGTACATTGGCATCGTTTACAATAAAATGGGATGCAAACGTGACGTCATCAACCGTCTTGTTCATCTCGTCGGTCATTACGTTCAGGAAATTCTCATTACTGAGCTGCAACTTCTCGACCATCGAACTGCGAATTAACAGGAACGAGACGGTCGAGACGACAATCAATGGGATGAAGATAAGTACTAGGAATGACAGCTGAATACGTCTATAGTATGTTAGTTTGAACATGCACTCCCGCGCCTCTCTCTATAGGTAGTTCAAAAAGTCCGCTTTTTACGTGAACTCTCATCTCTATTTTATCAGTTCGTCATCCCTTAGGCATTCATTAATTTATGACCGTAATCTTTCTCTTGTCGGCGGAACCCGTAATAAGCACGACCTCCCCGAAAATCTGTACGCCGTCTACGACATAAGAGTCATAGTGACCTGTCGGTGCCTTATGGCTAATCACCAGGATATGCTCAGTACCTAATTCAGGATGGACAATCCGGCAGGCCTCTGCCTGTGCATCATCTACCTGTTCACCCGTGTGACGGAACACAGGGATTTTGCTCACTTGCGGGGCTTCCGACTCGCCAGGACGCAGCGGGTAGATCAGCTGCATCATTGAGGTCATTCCACTTCCGCTCCGCGAATACGTCACTTGATGATTAGATTCCAACAAATTATATTCACGAGAAATGACGCCCTCGGATACTTCAGCATGTAGCCCTTCACTCTGAATTGGGATCATGAGCAGGTTCGCTTCCCCTTCATTTTGCGTGCGACAGATTAGTGAGCCTTCCCCTAATCCGATGACACCCGATCCAAAGTGGAAATGCTGCTTGAACTGATGCTCTCCCTTACTTTGAAAGCGATCAACGAGTAGCCAGTAATGCGGCTTGATAAAAATAATTCTCCGGTTTACCAGCACTGGATCGTCTAAATGCAGATAGCCATCATGGCTGCCTTCGACATAGTCATAGCCAGGACGACTGATCCATTTGCTGCCTAGAGGACTGGCAATGCGATGGAACATCCAAGTGTCCGCAATTTCCGTAAATCCGATGTCATCGACCGTTGTCGTGTTGTGGGCTGCGCTTTCTTTTAACGCTTGTCGAACCGGCGTATGGTCACTGTAATTGTATCTGCCGAGATCCGTTAGAAATTCCTTGCCGTAGGCGTGTAGGTCAATATGCAGCATATCCGCATGCCCGTGTCCGCCGCCTTGCGGCCCGCAGTGAAAGTACATATACAAATCCTGCTCGCTCCAGCCTGAACGCATCACATAATGCCCCGAGTGGATAAAAGCGTGAGAAATTTCCGCTGGCTCCACAGGATTCAAGCTCTCATAGCTTCGGATGGCTTCCATTCCAAGCAGCCACGCACTATCATAGTCCATTTGCTGATTAGCGCCGAAACGTAGCGTCTCATCCTTAAACAGCGTAGCTGCATACGTCAATAATGAACGAACATCATTATCATCGCTGTCGCCGAACATAGGCTGCCTATGACTAGGATTAGCCCAATACAGGGAAGCCATAGCCATCTCGTGTACTTTGCCGCGGAAGTCCTCATCCAGCTTAATTCCATGTTGCTCGGCAAAATATAGACAATCGAGGTAGCAGCACATCACCTCATGATGATAGGTCGGCGATTGCTCCCAATGAATTCCGTCTGCCATCACCTGAATCCGTGCCGTCTCTCCAAGGCGCTCTTCAGCCAGGCTACACCACTGCTCGGAACCCTTCAGTTCAGGGAAAGTTAAGGCAATCGGAAGCAATCCGTTCGTCTCCAGCACGCCCCAGTTGCTGATTCGCTTCCAACTTGTGAATGCATCCGCCAAATATCGAGCATGCTCGGATAAGGAGATCAGCACTTTCGCCAGCAAGGCCGGCGTGAACTGCGGAGAATCCCACACATAACGCAGCGCCTTGATCCAGTTGCTGCCCCGCAGACCTGCTTCAATCGTACGCCAGTTGAGCGTATCGCTGGTAGGCTCGCTCGGCACTGGATTGTGATCGATCCAATCTTCAAGCTGGCGGCATAACGCCGCCGCATATTTATCATCTCTGGTCATGGCGTAAGCCTGACCCAGGGCGATCCAGTAGCGATGTCGATTCAACATGTACGCCCATTCCGGATCGACATCAGGAATGTAGTTCCAGTCGATTTCGCCATCAAACGTAACTGGAACCTGTGTCCGTTCCATATCCCATGGGAACTGGAATAGGAATGTCTGGTTAACGACTTCATCCGCCGTCTTCATCACCATTGCGACTTCATCCGCCCAGTTCTCTTTCACATAATCGGTAATTTGGGCAGTTTCTTCTTGTGACCATCGGTTCCCTGGTATATAACGCTCCAGATAATAACGATGCAAGGCTTGCAGGGCATCTTCATAGTGATTCTGCTTTACCGCTTCAGCTACATCAGCTAATTCTGGCTTCTCCAGTTGAAGCAGCGCAAAGACCGAATATACTTTGTCCTGATGACTCGCTTCCGTGCCGTTAACGTTCATACCAATACCCCTTTATTCCTTTTTCAAGACGCATTAAGGCTTCAAGATAGTAGTAATCGCCCCAGATCATATAATCATCCGGCGACAGTCCGCCACGTACATAATAAGAACCTCGCTTCAGAAGTCCTTCCGCTTCTTCTCCAATCGTGGAGTAATTCTCTACCAGAGAGGTCAAGGAAGCAGTCAAGCCTTGCATGAAGTACTCCCGATCCGGATCCTGCTCATCCAGATGCTCCAGCAGCTCCTGCAGACCCGCCGCTACGATAGCGGAAGCTGAGCTGTCACGGTAAGTGTCTTTGTCTATCGGGGCATTAAAGTCCCAATAAGCTACATGATCTTCAGGCAAATGAGTTAAGAAATAGCGGGCCATTCTTTTTGAAGTCTCCAGGAATAACCGATCGCCTGTATAATGATAAGCAAGTGCAAATCCATATACACCCCATGCCTGGCCACGTGTCCAGGTTGAACCGTTTGTATAGCCCTGATGTGTAGCTCCGCCGATCGGTTCACCCGTGCTTGGATCGAAGAAAAAGGTGTGATAAGAGCTATCGTCTCCACGCACAATATAACGTCTCGTCTTCTCAGCCTGCGTAATCGCGACCTCACGATACTTCGGATTGCCGGTCTGTTGTTCCGCCCAGAACAGCAGCGGCAGGTTCAACAGGCAGTCAATGATAATTCGTCCTGCTTCCTTCGGATCTCCCTCACGTCCCCATGCCTGGATGTAGCCGCCTCCAGCTGGACGCCAGCGCTTCAAGAGGTGGTCTGCTGCCTCCAGTGTCAATTGGCGAGCGCTTTCATCCTTCTCAATAATCCACTGTGCCTTCGAGGATAGAGAATACAAAAAGCCGATGTCATGATGATCCAGCACGATCTTCGCATCAAAGCGGCGGCGGAAATCTTTTACCGTCTCTCTTGCCTTCTCGCGAAACGCCTCATCTCCCGTATACTCATAGCACAGCCACAGCATCCCGCTCCAGAATCCGTTCGTCCAATCCTCATTGTCATTTAACTGATAGACGCCGTCCGTACTAATATGCGGGAATCTCGTTCCGAACCGCTCCATATTCGCCCTAACCTTACCTACCGCATCTTCAATCGCCTTATTCCACATCGTTCTTGCTCCTTTCGATTCATGTTGTCCTAAGCCTATAATAAGAAGTCCAGCGCCTTCCTAGTAGGGGGTATTTTTGACCTTATGTGAACAATTTTGACTTTTAGGAGAAAACAGACCTTTGGTGACTGTAAAAAAGGGGCCACAAACCGTGAAATTCCCCGTTATTCTCCGAAACTATCATATAACACTGCCCGTACCGGGCCTTGCTTTTTATGTACTGGATTGTGTTAATATGTTTACTTGTTCTGTTCAAATGCGCGATAGCACTTTTCTAACGGTCAAAAATGACTGTTAGAGCAAGAATTGCAGGTTTCCGTTGAACATTTCCCTTGTAATGGACAATATTGTCCGTTACAAGAGCTGCGTACCAAAATTTGGGCGCTAACGGTCAAAAATGTCCGAATGATCCTGGCAAAGCATGAGAATCGCCTACTAATGCTAATTCCAGATTCGTATTATTGTAACGCTATAGCGTTATTTGGGGGATAAAATTCAAGCATTGATGAGCGCACAAGTGAGTTGGAAAATATTCATACGGGTATTACATCGGTTATAGGTGTTTTTGGTTGAATAATGGGTTCATTCGGCACTGGGTAGCCCCACAAAAAAAGAACCTTAGAAGGATAAACCTCTAAGGCTCGCAGAATCTGGATTTAAACTTTTATATCTTTTGAATTACTATTTCGCACGAACCATCTTCTAAAGAATTAAAATCATCATAATGCAAATGAGTATCTACGGGCACTTCATTTTGTGCTAGAGTTAGAAGGTGTTTTGCCAATGATTGCAGTCCTTCTTTATTAGCTTTAATTACAATCGAATCTGTACTTTTTTCAGCTAGAATGGTGAAGTTATCTTCCCAAACAAATTCGATTCCGTTATCTTTTGAATACTTTGGAATTTGTATTTTGATTTCCATATTAATCCTCCAAATAAATATGCAGATTTTGGTCCACTTTCATCTTACCCGGTTTACTAGGGTTTGGAACTAATGTCTCAAAATTCATATGTGGTCCGCCCCCATGTTTACCAAGTATATCATTATCTCCCATTCTTACAACTCTAGTCCAGTCAGCAGATACAAACCGTCCATTCCCCATCTCTTTATATCCTTGACCTAAAAACTTCTCTGCATTTTCAAGAACATCATTTGTCTTCATTTTCATTCCGTCTTTTAACCCAAGCTGACTAGTACTAAGAGCATTACCCTTACCCCAAAACGGACCAATTGAGCCGCTCTCATCTTTAATAAATTTTGTTACAAGCTTTTTGATACTTCCGGATGGAATAAACTTGCCAACTTTACTTACTACACCTATACCTACAAAGTTTGACAATAACTCCCCAGTCATCTTTGCTTGTGTTTCACTATCTCCACAGGCAAAATTAGTTACATATTGTATTACTGAATTTGTTGCATCATTTAAGTTAAAGTTCTCTATACTGCTCTGGATTCCTCTTATTGTATCTTCGTAATTGATAATCGCTTCAAATGTGCCAATCGTACCGTAATACAAGCTTTCCGCTAGGGAAACAACCGTGTTTTCTATAAAATTATCATACGAATCTCCATCCCTACTTAAACCAAAGGGATCCACATATGAAATTGGATTACCATTGACGTAGGCGTATCGATTTAACGATTGTCCATCTGAAATATCTCCTACTAGAACATCCCGATTTATAAATCTCTTTATATCCGGATTATAATATCTTGCTCTCATATAGTATAGGCCAGTATCATCCGTCATAACTCCATACTTCCCACTATACAAGAACCGATTTTTCGTATCTCCCTCCCGATGCAGTAATTCACCATATGAGTCGTAGGTATATTGATCTGTTATATTCCCCTGCTCATCTGTTAGTGCAACCGTACTTCCTCTACGATCATAGTGATACGTCTGATATGCTCCGTTTGCATCCTCCCGTGAAATAAGTCCCAAACCATAAACATAGTAGGTTTTAACTTTTCCACTCTCGTCAGTCTCCATCAGTAGTTGAGAATAATATGATTCGGGGTTGATAACAAACCTAGTTGTTTCTTCACTAGTAGATATTGCAATACGCTGATTAGCCGAATCGTAAGTATATTGAAATTGACCCGTATTAGTTAATCGATTTTTACTATCATATATAAAGTCTTGCATAAAGCCCTGAAGAGGTCCCATTGTCATATTTCCATCAGCGTCATAGGAGATTTCCTCATCATTATAAGTCATTAACCTATTATCGGGGCCATAAGTCATTGTTAATTCATTAGATAAATTAGGCTCAAAGGAATTAGATTTATCCTCACGCTCAACAAGACCACTCGAATCATACGCATATTTATCATAAATGATAATGTCACCAGTTGAATTGATATCTTTTATTTCAATTAATTGCCCCTTATCATCGTAAGCTCTTGTTTCAACTGTCCCATTAGAACGGGTTGTTTTAATCAGACGAGAATTTTCATCGTACAGATATGTTGTTAGTCTTCCAAGCCAATCTGTGACACTTTCCATCAGCCCATTTTTATTATAAGTATATGAGACTACTTTCCCGTCTGGATACATCAATTGTGACAAATTCCCAATTTGATCATAAGAATATTTAACCGTATTCCCATAAACATCTGTATATGATACTACTCGGTTAAGCTCATCATACTTACGTAGAATATCACCCTCATTCCCCTGAATTTTAAGTAAATTTCCATTTTTATCGTATGAGTAAAATATGTGTTCCTCAGTATTCATAATACTTATAATTCTTCCAAGCGAATCATATTCTATATTTGATTCTTGGCCTCTTGCGTTATTTTGACCCGTTATTAACCCTTTTTGATTGTAACTATAATGAAGAGATGAACCAGTTGAGTTAGTTTCACTTAGGATATTCCCAAGTTTATTGTAACTAAAGAATTGCTCATTCCCATTAGGGTCGATAATACTTGTTATCTGATCATTTTCGTCATAGAATTGCTTACTTACACCTTTAACAGGATCAATTACTAGATTTAAACGAGACAATTCATCATAAGAATATTCGTTTTTTTGTCCTTTTGGATTAAGTACAGATGTAAGACGGCTTAATGAATCATAAGTTTTAGTTGTCGTATTTCCTAAAATATCTGTTACCTGAATCGGTCTTGATAAAGAATCATATTGGGTTGTATATATTACTTTTCCCTTTGCATCGGTTGCAGATATAAGATTTCCATTTGCGTCATATTCAAAAGAATATGAATGACCCATTGGGTCTGTTAGCATAATCATATTCCCTTGAAGATCGTATTTATATTGTGTGGTATTACCTGAAGCATCTATACTTTTTACCAATCTTCCATTTACGTCATATTCAAAATTCGTTTCTTTACCTAACGCATCAGTCTTTTTAATCAAGTCACCAATAACGTTGTAAGAAAATGCCGAAACATTTCCCAACGGATCCGTTATACTAATAAGATTCCCATTCGCATCATAGGAATAAGTAGTTGTATCTCCTTGTGCATTCATCATACTAACTAACTGACCAATACCATTATAGCTTCTAACTGTTTTATTATTGTCACTATCTATTTCACGAATTAATTGACCTACTGGATCGTATTCATATGAGATTTGGTAACCTTCTGCATTCGTAGTACTTATAAGTTGACCTTTCGAATCATACTCCATTAGAGAAGTACTACCTTTGGCATCCGTATACGATATAATTCTACCTGCCAGGTCATAACGATATGAAATAGATTGTAAAAGTGGATCCGTTACCTTGATTAATCGATCTTCTGGATCATATTCGTACTTAGTCATTTGATTAGCTGAATCAGTATTGGCCGTTTGCAGTCCATTCCCATTGTACGTATAAGCAGTTACATTTCCTAATGGATCCGTAGTACTCAATAAATCGCCTGAGCTATTATAACTAAAATTATAAATATTCCCCAATTTATCAGTGAGTCGAATAATATTGCCACGCGGGTCATACTCAAGAATTGTAACATTTCCTGATGGATCAGTTGCTTTAACTAGTCTTCCAGCAAGATCATATTCATAAGAGGTAACAGCTCCTAAAGGATCCGTTATACTTGACAGCCTGCCAGATATATATGAATAAGTAGTAATTGCACCTGCTGCATTAGTTTTAGATATTGGTAAATTTTCATTGTTATAGGTCCAACGAATAACTGCGCCTAAAGGATCTGTTACACTAAGTAAGTTATTTAATCCATCATAAGTATAGGAGGTTATATTACCAAGCGCATCTGTTTTAGTTAATAAATTATTACGATCATCATAGGTCATTTTAGTAACAAACCCATTTGCGTCAGTAAGAGAAGTAAGGTTTCCTCTCTCATCATATGCCATTAATGTTTCATTTCCTAAAGGATCAATAGAACTAATTTGGTTCCCTTTACTATCATAAGTAAAATGATATTTATTCCCCAGCTCGTCCTGTATTTCAGTTAGTTGGTAAAATTGATTATGAATCAGAGTTCTTTCGCCATTATCGCGTTTTTTTACTACAGTAGTTACTTTGTTATTCTCTTCTATATACCTAAATACTGTAGTATTCCCTTGAGCATCCGTTTGCTTTACAACTCGACCATGTTCATCATACTCATTACTAAATAATTGAACACCTTCGTCGTTTACACCTGTTAGTAAAGCCCCTTGTGGCGTGTAAGTATATGAAGTTTTTTCGTTATTTTCATTAAAAATTTCAATCAAATTCTTGTTGTTATCATAGACAAATGTAACAGCCCTATTCATACTGTCTGAAACTTTACTAATTTTACCCTTTTCGTTGTAGTAAAAAGTTAATTCTTGCCCGGATATTGGGTCAATAACTTGGTATATTTCACCATTGTCCCCATATTTCATTTTTAGTTCATTACCGTTACTGTAAGTAATGCTAAGGAGCTTTCCCTCTTTATTAAACAAATAAATCGTTTGGTCTTTTCGTTTCAAAGTATAAGTACCGTCATTATGTTTTATAAGCTTATCATGTATAGTTGATAAATCATTAGATACGTAATGAGTCCCGCTTAATACAAATAAATTCTTCCTATTTGAATTCCAGAGTAATTCGATATTGTTATCAGCAACAAAATTCAACTTAGTTTCAAACTCATGATTCCATCCCTTGCCTAAAGGTCCTTCATTCAACAACAATGAATTGTGATTTAAGTGCAATCGAATGGGAACAGAACATTTTGTATTTAAGAAAAATCGATCAATAACCTGTGCACCAGACGCAGTGTCAACTGGATCAGCCACCGCCGAACATTCATTAATTTTCAGCGGATCTAATTTAGATATCCCTTCTTTTCCTCCTACCCCACTGATTTTACTTGGACCGCTTGAGATTATTCCTCCGTTTATGCTAGCATGATAAGCCCACCTATATACTACCTTTGTATTACCTACATTTCTTATAAGGCGATATGTAGGCGAAAGGTCTAACGGGTGTTTCTGCCATTTCCATTTATCTTCAAATTTATCGTAAGCCCATACTTCAACGTCGTAATTTCCATTCGTGGAAATCGAATCAAATTTTTCTATATATGGGTTGTTTATCTCGATTACTCCCCCGGGATAAAGCGATGTTTCCTTAAGCGCCGGATAAGTATATAAAATTGGATCAAACGTATTATATGCACCATAAATTTCGTAAGCTTTTTGATCAATATTTTCAACTACTTGCCAATTTGTAAAATTATTTTTATATAGATAATTACTTGAAACTGTAAAGCCTTTTGAAATGTTATCGGGACCATAATAAGCTATTACATATTTACCTAGAATATAAATATCATCATAGGGTTGATTAAATATTATGCTTTGACCCGGTTCAAGCTTCATTATTCTTAATGCTGGATTCTCTGTTCTACTAATTTGGTAAATCTCATAAGGTACTTCAATTCTTAAAGCTTTATTACCTACATTTGTAATAACCGTTGAATAACTTTTTAGAAAGTCAAAATCATAAGAAGTATTATTTCTTCCATATTTTAACGGAAATCCGTCCTGATCATACTTTGAAAAATTTACTGTTGCACCCCTTAGTTTTGAGTCTTGTAAACTAATATTTGAATATACTGCATCGTTATATCTGATTAAACTTACAGACTCTCCGGGCTCTATGAATATTTCGGATATAGCAGGTTTTTCATAATAATCAAGATCACAAGTTTCTGAAGGGCACAATAAATATTGCCCAACATCTCGATTTGTTATAATATGTCTTCCTTTTTCAACTTCTTTAACTGTTCCCTTTGAAACAACCCGAACTTTGCCAGAATTTGTAAAAGGGTATGAAGCAACATCAAATTCACTATACCACTCATTGTAGAAATCATTTGAAAAATTCAACTCTCCTTCTCCGGAGTATTCAATTTTTACACTCTGGTTTGGTTCAACCCACTTATATTCGAGTACAGGATTATGATAGGGAGTAAAATTATCTACATACATACCTGGGGCATCAAGCTCAATATCATTACTACCTATGTTTTTTACTATATTTCTTGAGTAAGCATTTAGCCCGATTAATTCGTTATCATCAATAATGATTCTACCCTCTGCACCATATCTACTGTAAGAAGCATGAAGAAGGCTCCCATACACGAATATACTGTTTCCAATATCATTGTTATAGGTAAATTCAATAGCAGCATTAGGTTTTATTATTGTTGAAATAAGTGCTGGTTCAGATAAAGTCTTGAATTCTAAATTACTTGAAATATCATTTGAATCAATGGCCATATATTTTGAATTATAATTACTACTTTTTATATTTACATTATGATTTCCGGTATTAGTGACATGCAGTTTATAACCATTTAAAATCACCTCTTTAAAATTAGATCTATTTTTTTTATAGTTTACAATTTTCTGATTATTATCATATAGAACGTAATCCACTTGACCATCAATCATTATTTCTACTTTCTCATCGTTCGTGTTTGTTATTTGTATACTATTACCTTGTTCTAAAACAATAGAACTAGCTGCTGATGAGACGTTATCTTCGTAGAGATACGAACAAATTAATAACGTTATTAGTACATTTATGAATATTAATATTTTTTTTATATTCATTCAGAATTCTCCCTTCAAATTCAAACT
This sequence comes from Paenibacillus motobuensis, assembly GCF_039521865.1. NCBI lineage: Bacteria > Bacillati > Bacillota > Bacilli > Caryophanales > Paenibacillaceae > Paenibacillus > Paenibacillus motobuensis. The sequence continues at coordinate 566,172 of NZ_BAAACX010000009.1, forward strand.
ATTCTCCCTAATTTTCGTTTTCAGAAGTTTCTATGAAAAAGTCTTTGAAGAGACTATCTACTGTTGATTTCATATTTTTCAAATTTAACGCTGGTGAATTGGTTTTGAATACAAGATCATCAATATAAATCGTCCCGAAACCATCCGTTTCGACTCCCTCAATTAACACATACACGGCTGCTCCCACAGCATTACTTGGTATCTGATCCTTTCCAAACAAAGTAATATAGTCACTAGTTGTACTACTATGCTCTATGAACTTTCCTTCAATGTATGCCCCCGACTCATTGTAAAAATCAACATAGAACACTACAACAGCTTGCTCCAGTTCATCCACTCGAAGCGAAGCAGATAATTCAAAGTTCTCATCGCCCATGACATCTAAATCTTGATATATAGCAATGGCTTTACCTTCGCTTAAGCCTGTCGCGCTTATCTTCTGTGCCCTTGTCCCTGATCGAACTGGCTCATCTACAATTTCAAAACTTCCTTGTACTCCTTCACTAACTCTAAAGCGCCAATAATCTCCCACATCATTAATTCCTGTGTACTGCTCAAATCCACCGTTCCGCAACAAATTAGGAGCAGAATCATCTCTCGTCGTAAAACTCAAAATGATATCCTCCGATAGTCCATGACCCTCGGAATCTTGTAGTGCATCCTTCGGAATAGTTAAGACATACAGTGTTTGCTCCCTTAGCGGTACTTGAGGGGATATTATCAATAATTGTTGTTCAACTTCCACAGTTGTCACAACTTCCTCCTCACCCTGCTTCAAAGTAATTGCAGAATAGCTTGAGCCCGCTATAACTGACTTATTAAATGTAATTGTCACAGGCTGCTCTAAGTCTACCCCAACTTCTCCATCCTGAGGAGAAATACTGATAACCTGAAGCTCAGTTGGACTTGTCTCAAAAGACAAATCATCTACATAAATAGTACCTGAACCGTTAGAACCTATACCTTCAAGCGCAACATATATAGACGCTTCAACTGCATTGTTAGGTATCTGTCCCTGTTCTTGCAAAGTTACGTACCCGTTGGTTATATCAGCTTGTTCTATAAACTTACCGCCGATATAAGACCCGGCTTCATTGTAAAAATCCACATAGAACACCATAACCGCTTGTTCCAATGCATCTACACGAACTGAACCAGAAAGTTTAAAGTTCTCATTTCCTACTACATCTATACTTTGATAAATAGAAATGGACGTTCTATCAGTTAACCCGCTCGCAGTTATCTTCTGAGCGTTCGTTCCCAACTGGACCGGATCATGTACAATTTCAAAGTTTCCCTGCACATCCTGGCTTACTCTGTTGCGCCAGTAGTCTCCTACTCCATTAATTCCTGTGTATTGTTCAAATCCAGCGTTTCGTAATAGATTAGTATTAGAATCATCCCTTGTTATAAAACTTAAAATGATATCCTCTGATAATCCTTGGCCATTAGAATCTTGCAAGGCATCCTTCGGAATGGTTAATACATATTGACTTTGCTTCATCAATGGTTCCACCGAAGTTACAGTTAGAACCTGCTGGTTAAGTTCAGTTGTTATCACAACTTCTTCTGTACCCTGCTTTAAGGTAATTGCAGTATAATCAGGTCCGGCTGTGACCGATTTATTGAATGTAATTGTTAACGGCTGCTGTAGCCCCACTTCAACTTCTCCATCCTCCGGTGAAGCGCTGATTACCTGAAGCTTTGACGGAGCTGTCTTAAAGAACAAATCATCCACATAAATCGTGCCAGAACCATTAGAACCTGTACCTTCAAGTGCGACATATATCGCCGCCTCAACTGCACTACTTGGCACCTGTCCCTGCTATTGCAAAGTTACATACCCGTTGGTTACTTCAGATTGTTCTATAAACTTTCCGCCAACATAGGCTCCTGCTTCATTATAGAAATCTACATACAATACTGTGGCTGCTTGTTCCAATGCATCTACACAAATGAAACCGGATAATTCGAAGTTTTCAGTTCCTATTACATCTATACTTTGATATATGGAAATGGATTTCCCATCACTTAATCCGCTTGCACTTATCTTCTGGGCGTTCGTCCCTGACTGAACCGGATCATGTACAATTTCAAAACTTCCTTGTACTTCCTGGCTCACTCTGTCACGCCAGTAGTCTCCTACTCCATTATCCTCTGTATACTGCTCAAATCCGCCGTTCTGCAACAAATTAGGATTAGAATCATCCTTTGTTATAAAGCTTAAAACGATATCCTCTGATAATCCACGGCCCTCTGAATCTTGAATTGCATTCTTCGGTACGCTTAAGGTGTATAGACTTTGCTTCATCAAGGCTTCAACTGGAGTTACAGTTAGAACCTGCTGCTCAATCTCTATCGCAGTCACAACTACTGCTTCACCTTGTTTCAAGGTAATTGCAGAATAATCAGGCCCTGCTGTAATTGTTTTATTAAATGTAATAGTCATAGGCTGCTGTAGATCTACTTCGAGTGCTTCATTTTCTGGTGAAGTATTTAGCATATGGAGTCCTGCAGGATTTGTCTTGAAGAATAAATCGTCTACATAAATCGTACCTGAACCGTTATTTCCGGTACCCTCGAGAACAGCGAATACTGCTCCTTTAACGGCTTGAGCTGGTACAAGCCCTTGTTCTTCCAAGACTACATATTTATTCGTGACTTCAGTCTTCTCTATTAACTTACCGCTGATGTTTTTCCCGTCTTTATCATAAAACTCTACATAAAGTGATGCTTTTGCCTGAACTAAAGAATCAATACGCAAGGATCCTGACAAAGAATAGCTTTGAAAAGGTTCTACAGGAATCTCCTGATAAATTCCCGTCTTTTTCCCTGTGGCCAACCCAGTAGCATTAATTTTTTGTGCTTTTTGTCCCGATAGAACAGGTGTATTTACTACGCTAAACTGAGAGTTTACAGCTTCACCACCAAGTCGGATCCAATCGTTTGCCACTCCACTGCTGCCCGTGTACAGCTCAAATGATGGATTTTTTAATAGATTTCCTACACCTATTTTCTTAGATGACAGCATATTCCCATTCTTGTCATAAGAGTATTGAACCTGTACACCATTGTCGTAAGTGACCATTGTTAACCGGTTGGCATCATCATATTGATAAAATGCCGCGTATGTAGGTACTGAGCTGCTAAACAACATGAGAATCACAATAATCAAGAAAATCCTTCCGTTGAATAGCTTGTTCAACCACTTCATCTCCTTGTTTTTAATTTTTTTTATAGTTATGAGCTTGATGTACGATAAGAAATGTCTGAAATCGTAGAGTAATTTTGAGGAATCATGAAAGAGTCAGATCATAGAGGAGTATTTTGATGATAAATCTTTGTAGAAATTTCGCTAAAAATAGAGTTATATGTTTTAAGCACAGTATATATCAAGAAAAATTTTCCTTCTAGGTAATAATTTGAAATTAAATGTCGAATAATTGAAATGGTTTATAATTTCAGTCATTAATAAACAAAGAATTTGTATCATAATAACAATGGTCCAAGTCCACTACTATCTTAAAAGTTCTCGTCTTTAGCCAGTGGTAGAATAATACAATAGTTTATTTGAAATGTTGAAATACTCGGCCCTCAGCAGCTTTTGATTTGGGTTCAAATTTAACGGACATATTGACAGCTTAGAAGATAGTTTTTAGCTATTATGAGTTTATAACGGTCATGCCTGTAGCTTGGATGTAAAAAAGTCTCTTTGGACGGCAGTTTACAGTAATTAAGCGTCGACGGTGACCATTAGATTTTGAATTATTCGCGAATAAGCGTCCCTAATGACCGTTAAAATTTCACAAGGACAACAATTACCTACATTTAATCGGGATCTTCTCGCCGCCATAACGATTCAATTAGAACTCCAAACTCGCCATTTTAATTCACCAAAATTTGAATCACCATAAAAAAACCAGCCCCACATAAGCGATACGATCGTCTACACGGGGCCAATTTTTATTCGACTAATATTTCTTTACTTAATCTCAAGAATTTCGTATTGATGATACCTACTGGAGCTTGCGATGTTGATGATAGTTCCGATTTTCTTGCCGAGGATCTCCTTGCCTAGGGGACTCTCATAAGAAATTTTGTTCTCGAACGCATCTGACTCGGTAGGTCCACGATTGGTATTATACCTTCTCTTTAAATTCCAAATCGTCAATATCCCCGTCGAGCCGCTGCCAACTGTGCCTTCTTCTACGCTGTCCGAATCAACAACTTTGGCGTTCTTCAGCACTTTCTCTAAGATGAAGAATATGTGTCTCCATGTATGCCTGGTCTTCCTTGGCGGAGTGATATTCCCTGTCTGTTCTCTACATGCGGTATTCACCCGATATTTTGAATTATCAATCCCTATTCTCCCTTTTTCTAGGATTCATAAGAAATTACTAACGGCTCAATCGTTATATACATCTACATACCCCTTATTTCATAGATTTTTTGAAGCGCATTCACGGCACAACTCTTTTCTGTGGGGTCTTCCGAAAACATATACTCCTGCATCATGCGGTATCCGAACTTTATGAGGGTCATTGTCAGAATACACGCTTCATCCATCGGCGGTATATCCATATATTCCGAAATGCCTTTCAGGTATGCCGGAACAAGCCGGCGATAGTTTTCCTCAAATCTTGCAACATCCATGCCGTCTACAATTAGGCTCGCTATGTCCTCTCCAAGAAAGCCCCAACCGCTTGTATCCCAGTCTATTATCCTTATTTTCCCGTCGGTAAAGAATATGTTTTCATTCCAGAAATCCCGATGGCACAATACGACAGGGAGGTTTTGCAGCTCAGCGAATATTTCATCTCTACGGTTATCCATATCAATGAGCATCTGTTTTAGGTGTTCGGGTATATTGCAGCCCCTTGAACGAAGGTAGCCGTATTCAAACGATTTACCCTCAACCAACTGAATGTCGCCGTCTTTGAGCATTTGCTTCAAAAATCCCGGTATGCGGCACGGCTCCGACACAAGAAAATCGTATGTGAATGACTGCGTATGCCATTGATTGAACTCTCTCATTAAAAAGCCTTCATCCCCAAGACATGAGATTCCCCTTAAATCATCGTGCTTTTTTGTAATACTGCCTTGAAACCGTCCCAACTCTAAAGCGGCTTGTTCAAGCATTTCAATAGTAAGGTCGCTACCTGATACCCCGTCTATATACTCGATCCATAGTCCTATATCCCCATCCCGAAGCTCCGAATGGTAACATTCCGGCCAGCGGAGAGCGGGCGTGAACGCAGCGCCGAGGTTGCTTTGATACAAATCATACTCTCTGCGCCATGAGTTTGGATCACCGGGGCGCTCCCATTTCCCCTGTCTTTTCCACACTACATTATACGACAGTTTTTCACCGTCAATAGTTTCAGCAGCGCCCGTGACAAGCAGAACATCTCCTACTGTCCCACCTTGCAGTTGTTTGGTCTGGTAACTGGCGTGGTTTATAGCCTTGCCGAGCATTTTACTCAGCACGATTGTCAGCTTTTCGGATTCAATCTGCGTCTGCTCAACTTGTGAAAAATCATAATGGCTCATTTCTTAAATCCTCCGTTTTTCTTGATTTGTTTATTCCGCATGGCAATCGACTTGTGACACGCTCGTTTATCCATTAGATAACTTGATTTATCGTTCACAAACTTGTTTTCCTGTTTCTGTGTAAGGTAACGCTCCCAATGCTCACACGGCAATGATCCATCGGCAAGGGCGGCAAGAACTGCGCAGCCCGGTTCCGTCTGATGGCGGCAGTCATTGAAGCGGCACTGCGTGAATAATTCCTCCACATCGTTAAATCCCGCGCTGATGCCGTCGTCCGCACCGAACAGCCCAAGTTCACGCATACCCGGCGTATCAATGACCATCGCGCCAGAAGGAAGCATGAAGAGTTGGCGGTGTGTTGTTGTGTGCCGGCCCCGGCTGTCCTCCTCGCGGATAGCCTGGACAGTCATCACTTCCTGATTCATCAATACGTTTAGCAGCGAGGATTTCCCCACGCCGGACATACCGAGGAGTACCACGGTTTTTCCGGGTTGCAGATATTCGCAGAGCGCGTCTAACCCAACCCCTGTGTGACTGGAAATTGCGTGTACTGGCACATCAGGAGCGGCTTTCTGTACATCAACTAACGGTGCGTTCAAATCCGGAGCCAGATCAGCTTTTGTTAAGATTACGACAGGCTGACCGCCGCTCTGCCTTGTCTGTGTCAGGTAGCGCATGATGCGGTTGACCTTGAAATCCCAGTTTAGGGATGACACGATAAATACATAATCAAAATTGGTTGCTACGACTTGCTCCACTATTGTTCTGGCATATCCTATTGCGTGCCCCGAAAAGTCAGCGCGGGAAAATTTCGAGCGACGGGGTAGCAGTTTTGCAATGCGAGAAGCGCCGTTTTCGTTGTATTGCAACAATACAAAATCTCCTACGCACGGGAAATCCTCCCGAGCCCCCGCAGTGTGATAGAACGCGCCCTTCAATACAGCCGTCACTTCTCCTTCTTCAGTGATGACGGTATATTGATCTCGCTGAAGTTCCGTAACCCTTCCGGGTATTAAACCGATCGGCGGCGTTTCGGCTTCAATATAGCCGTATTGTTTTAAATCAATCATTGATCCTATTCTCTCCTAATAATTAAAGTTGTTTTGGGCATAAAAATACCGCGAACAAGCAGCCTCCTAAGAAGCTGCTGTTTCGCGGCGAAAAGCCAAAAAGTCGGCTTGTAATCAAAAAGGGATACGACCTTCATCGTATCCCGCTAACAGCAGTAATTCACGAAAGGTTACTGTTTACGGCATAGCAAAAAACGCGGGTGATATTCCCGTCTTCTCTCATTCCAAGCTATAATCAAAGATTGGAATTTACTATGCCTGATATTCGGTTAAGCTAAAACCACCAATACCATATAAGCAGTCATTAAAAAACATCCCCTTTCGCAGGAAAAAGTTGAAATACAAATTCACTTCTATAAATGAAGCATAACACTAGTGAAACATAACCCTTTGTTAGGAATCAATGGAAAATTTGACTATAAGAAAATTTTACCTCCAACTCAATCCCCCAACCGTCGCATAAAACATGAAAAGCCACCTTCGTTCTCGATTTCGAAGTAGGTCTCTCATGTCGCTTTGTTGTTGATTCGCATGTTTTTCATTCATCTCGTAAAAAAATCAGCCCCACATAAACGATACGATCGTCTACACGGGGCCAATTCTTTTCAACTAACTTCTCTTTATTTAATCTCAAGAATTTCGTATTTGATGATGCCTACGGGAGCTTCGACGTTGATGATGGTTCCTATTTTCTTGCCAAGAATCTCCTTACCGAGGGGACTCTCATAAGAAATTTTGTTTTCGAACGCATCCGATTCGGTAGGTCCAACGATTTGGTACTCCACCTTCTCTTTGAATTCCAAATCGTTCAGTATCACCGTCGAGCCGATACCAACTGTTCCTTCTTCCACGCTGTCTGAATCAACAACTTTGGCGTTCTTCAGCATTTTCTCTAAGGTGAGAATACGTGTCTCCATGAATGCCTGGTCTTCCTTGGCGGAGTGATATTCGCTGTTCTCCTTCAAGTCGCCATAGCTGATGGCTAATTTGAGTCGTGCAGCCAATTCACTGCGCCGTGGGCCCTTCAGTTCCTTAAGCTCAGCTTCCAGCTTCTCGAGCCCTTCTTGTGTCAATATTACTTCTTCTTCATTAGCCATTATCTACATCTCCTATTTATCCTACATACCCTTATTTTAAACTATTTCCTTGAAGAAAGGAGCATAAACTTAAGAAAATTTTGATGTTTGCAGTCTTTTTACCGAAAACCCTTGCACTCCCCCCTAAAAATTTGATATAATCCTGAACGAACGTTCAGTATAAAATAATTATACTAATAAGTTAAGGGAGCCGATTGTAATGGAATCGAAGGGCGCTGCATTGAATAAGAAGCAATTGCAAAGTGAACAGACGAAGCGAAGAGTTGCCGATGCTGCAAGGGCTTTGTTTGTCAATAAAGGCTATAAGGCGACTTCGATTGAGGACATTTCGGAGGCGACCGGAAGCAGTAAAGGGAATATTTATTATCATTTCAAGAGCAAAGAGGGTCTATTCCTCTATTTACTGGATGAGTGGGAACAGGAATGGGAAGTGAAATGGCAAGAGAATGTGTCTCATTATAAGACGGTCACCGATAAGCTGTACGGCTTCGCCAAACAGATGGTGCTTGATGATCTTAATCACCCCCTCTCCAAAGCAGCCAGTGAGTTCTTCAATCATGATGAGAAGCCAGGCGATGTTGAAGAACGTATTATTGAGATGGTGCAGGGGCACCTTAAATTTAATCAGGATCTGCTTCAGCAGGGCATCGATAACGGAGAATTCAAAGCGGAAAATATCGAGTGTCTCGCCATCATTTTGGAGAGTCTTGTGATCGGTCTGAGTCATATGTCGCGTCAGTTGAAATTGCAAAATGCGATTCAATTGTATCAGCAAGCCATCAAAATTTATTTATACGGTATTGCCAATCCCCCTCATTAAATTTTATAGGTTCTTTCAAATGAGGTTTAAATATACATTATTACGGAGCATTATTTTTTTATTATTTTTTATAAAACGAACGGTCAGTATAGTTCCAGGAATCGGAGTATCCACCGACGGCCTCAACTATTCTACACCATGCGGAGGATATTATTATGTCAATTTTATTTAAAAATAGAGGAGCATTACTGCTTCTCATGCTTAATATTTTTATCGTATTTACCGGAATCGGTCTCGTCGTCCCTATCATGCCGACCTATATGACCGAGCTGCATATTAGCGGCAGCACCGTCGGTCTGCTGGTCGCATCATTCTCACTAACACAACTCATATTCTCTCCTTATGCCGGGAGATTATCCGATATGTTTGGACGCAAGAAAATTATTGTAATCGGGATGGTCGTATTCGCAGTCTCAGAGCTTCTCTTCGGGATCGCTAATGCGCCAGCACTTCTATTCGCAAGCAGAATGATCGGTGGATTGGGTGCCGCGCTGATCTTCCCTGCGGTAATGGCCTATACGGCAGATACTACCACGGATGACGAACGGGCGACCGGAATGGGCTTCATCAATGCAGCCATTACGACTGGTTTTATTATCGGTCCTGGCATTGGCGGATTTATCGCCGAATTCGGGATTCGCGTTCCATTCTTCGCGGCCGCAATTGCCGGCGCCATCGCCGCCACGATTACCTTGTTAGCACTGCCGGAATCCAAAAAACGAGCACAGGTGGCAAAGGATACAGCCAACGAAGCTCCTAGACCTAGACAGTCATTAGTCAAACAATTGCTCAACTCCTATAAAGAACCTTATTTTATTGCTCTTATCATCGTGTTCGTCGCTTCATTTGGTCTGGCGAACTATGAGACCGTATTTGGACTTTTTGTCGATCATAAGTTTGGCTTTACGGCCAAAGATATCGCCTTCATTATTACCTTTGGTTCCATCGCCGGGGCGGTCGTTCAATTAACGATCTTCGGCTGGATTTTTAACAAGTTCGGAGAACGCAATGTCATATCATTCTGTCTGATTACAGCTGCTGCATTCGTTCTACTAACACTATTGGTCCATACTTACTGGTTAATTGTTATCGTAACGTTCATTCTGTTCCTGTCGATCGATATTTTGCGGCCTGCAATCGGTACACAAATGTCCAAGATGGCCGAGGAGAATCAGGGATACGTTGCTGGCCTGAACTCGGCATACACAAGTCTTGGCAATATTGCCGGCCCGATTGTCGCCGGATTCTTGTTCGATTTTAATATCAACTATCCTTACGTCTCAGCTGCAATCGTTCTCGTATTGTGCTTCCTGCTCTCACTCAGAGCGAAGCGAAACAGCCAGCAAAGTCCCGCCCAGCAAGCGGCTAAATAACATCGAACTTACCAAGCGGTCAAAAATGACCGTTACAGCAAGAAAAAAGCAACTACGCTCTTCTAACGGACACTTTTGACCGTTAGAAGCAAAAAATGCAGTTATCCGCTGTATCTCCCCCATGTAATGGACATAATTGTCCGTTACATGGAAGTTTCACCAAAGATTCAACTCTAACGGTCAAAAATGTCCAAATCATCAGTTCAAACCCAAAAGGGGCGTCTCAAAGTCGGAATCGACTTATGAGACAGCCCCTTCGTTGCTTCTATAGCTGAATCGCCTTCCGATTCACAAAGCCGATCACAGCCGTGATCAAGCTTAGCAAGGCAGCCAGCAAATACATATTTACTATCCCGAACCACTCCGCAATTCCGCTCAGCAGCAGAAGGGACAGTCCATACAAGGTGCTAAGCAGCGTTGATTGTGCCGAGAACACTTTTGGCAGCATTTCTTTATTCACACTGCGCTGAATGAGCGTACGTCTAGTCACTCCAGCAAGCTCGGTAAATGGCCCAGTGAAGAGAACAATGACAAGTGCCATCCAAGCGGAATGATTCAGTGCAAAGCAGGCGGTTAGCAGGCCGTAGCCCAATGTTCCCACAATCATGGAGAGAAACATTCTTTTCTCGAATTTCTTAACCAGAGCGACGACGATGAACCCGCCAATCACAGCCCCGGCAAAATAACTCGCATTAATATATCCCCACCACTTCTCATCCTGATGCAATACATCCTGGACAAATACGAGGATGAACGCGCCTACCCAGACCATCCCGCCCAACGCATCGCATATATCCATCATCGTAAGAGCACGAAGTCTTGGAACCCGCCACAGAGCAACCCAGCCTTCCTTCAGAACCTCCCAGCGAGATAAAGCCTTCTCATCCGATGAAGCTCCATCCCCCATCGTCTCCTTCGCCTTCGTCACCGTGGTATGCACATCGAACAAGTTTCTCCGTTTGGCCTCTGTCGGATCCTCTATCAGAACCGTAACTGCAGCAGCTATACAGTAACATACTGCGACTACCACTAATACGGGATAAGAACCCATAGCCGCAACCAGCACCCCGCTGATGGCCCATCCAGCAAACTGCACGATTTGATCTGTCGTTCCGATTATCCCATTCGCCTTCATCAAGCTGGAATCATCTACTAATCTAGGGATCAGTGCATTCCGCGCCGGACTTGTCCAGCCGTCCAGGAAGGATAGACCAGCAATGAGGGCATAAATGACTACGGTATTCACACCGCCAAACCATGGTGACAGATATAAAGCAAGCGCTATAAACAGAATAAACTGTCCACTTTGCGCTAGCGTCAGCAGAAATGATAAGCGATAACGGTGAATCAGCAGCGGCGCCAACAGCCCGCTAAGCATCTGAGCGACAACGCGAAAGAAAGGCACCAGTGTGGCAAAAATAATCGATCCGGTCTGATTCAACACGTAGGTGGTTAGTGCCACCAGATAAAGTACATCAACCGTATTCGATAATGTCTGTGAACCCCATAAATAATAAAAAGACGGTCTGAATTTCACCATGTTCACTCCTATTCAGTTGTATAAAATTCCCATCTAAGAAGCACATGGCTTAACTCAAATCGGTCTCATAACATTCTCCTTAACCTAACAAAAATATATATCAGTGCATGTTCAAAAAGTTCGTTTTCAGCACCGAGAAGGTTGGAACCTCTATTAAGGCTCGTATATCATCTTCCGCGTCATTCCCCCATCGACCACGATATGCGCCCCTGTAACAAAGGTATTATTCGGATCTGTAAAATACAGACACGCCCGGGCAATATCCTCCGGAGTTCCAACCCTGCCGGCCGGATGCTGTTGATGATCGATATCCCGCAGCGCTTCATAATCCCCTGTCTCGATCCAGCCAGGACTAATGCAATTGACACGAATCTGATCATTTCCTAGCGTCACTGCGAGAGCATGACTGACAGAAGCAATCGCTCCCTTGGAAGCAGCATAGGCTTCCGAATTCGGCTCCGACATCAAATGCCGCGTTGATGAGATGTTGACGATCGAACCTCCGCGTCCGCCCGCCTTCATATATTTGGCTGCTTCACGCGAGGCGAGGAAGCAGCTGCGCACATTTGTGTTCAGCACATCGTCCCAATCCTCCACTGTTAAGTCAAACAGATTTTTGAATCGAGACACACCCGCATTGTTGATCAGTACATCAATCCGGCCAAAGCGCTCATGAGTAGCGGCCATCAAGCGGATAATATCTACCTCCTGCCTGACATCACACGGAACGAACAGGCTAGTTCCACCGTTGGAGTTGATCTCCTCAGCGACCTTGCTTCCCGCCGTTTCATTCACCTCAGCTACGACAACCGACGCTCCAAGCTCGGCATAAGTCTTAGCAACGCCGCGTCCAATTCCCTGCCCTGCTCCGGTAACGATGACCACTTGACCTTGCAACGACACCTGAATCCGCTCCTCTCAAGTGAAATAAAGCTTCATTTCCTATGTACCGATACAATGTCCTGAATCAGTTCCGGTAACCATTCCTGAACGGACTGGAAAGTGTAACCCGCCGCCCGAGCTTTGGCTGTATCCATCGTCCATGAGATCGGAATGCCAAATGGAGACATATGCTCTTCATCGGTCTCTGGCACGATGCACGCCTTTTTACCGGTAGCCTGTTCAATCATTTTTATAATTTGGCCGATCGTCACCGACCCGTCCGAGCTTCCATTTAGAGGTCCTGTAATCGAAGCGGTACCTAGCCATTTCATGAAGGACGCTACTTCACCGGAAGTGATGAATGAGATCGCCGCCTCAGGATTAGGAACACCAATCGTCAATCCCCACTCCACATGCTCTACATGGAAATGCAGCCTTCGTGTATAGTCGTCCAGTCCAAGGACAATCGGAATGCGCATCGCACACACCGGAAACTTAGCCTTTTGCATAAAGACTGTCTCGACAAGCCGCTTCCCTTCAGCATAATCGAACTGATCACGGTTACCCATTTTCAGCTCATAATGATATGGATCAAAATCCGCCTCCACCAGCGTATGATCGAGGTAGTCGTACACCGATTCTGAAGAGGTTACAATATACCGACCGACATAGCCTTCAAAAGCTTGCACCGCGGCCAGTGCCTCATTCGGAGAGTAACAAATATTGTCATAGACAATATCCCACGGCCCAGACTGTGCCACTTCCCGCAAGGAAGCTACGTCTGTACGATCCAGAACAACTTGTTGAACCTCGCCTGCAAACTCTACCTTCGTCAGCCCGCGTGTAGCGACCGTCACCTGATGCTGCTCTTCGCTGGCTAGCAGTTGAACCAGCCTTTTTCCGAAATATCGGGAGCCTCCAAGAATCAATACTTTTTTCCCCATAATACACCTCCACATCATAGCTCTCACTTCATTACCGACTGCCGAATAAACTCTTCATCAAAGTTAACCCACAGAGCATACCGAAGAAGAAATGGCCCTCCTGTCTGGCTGCATCTATATACAGAGCATAATAAGGCATCTTGAAGAAAATATTCAGTACCGGATAGATCATTAGAATCAAACTAGGCAAAAATACGAAAAAGAACAATGGCCTATAAAACTTCCTGCGTGTCGGCAAACCATTAAGGAAGCTCAAATAGATCCCGAACACGAGCGCATATATGATATTGCCCAGCAGACTATAGTCGATGCGAAGGAACTCCCCCTTCTTCGACTCCATCATGCCAACGAATTGGTTGCCATAATACACGACGATCAGCATCCCGATGGTCCATAGCAAGTAGTAAAAATAACCCTTCGACTTATTCATCACTGACCACCTCCGTTCTTATCTAACTGACAGTTCCCTCACTCCCGTCACTTTTGTGCCCGGTTTGGCCCGTTTTGACATGCTTCAATTGCGCTACGATAATAATGCTAATCACAACCAGCAGGAACCATGAACTGATCTTACCGATATGAACGAGCTGCCACTTGTGCTCCTGATCCGGATATTTCCAGGCTCCCAGAAAGGTAGAGATATTCTCCGCGATCCAGATAAAGAAGCCAATCAGTACAAAAGACAGCATCAGCGGCATCCGGTACGTCTGGGAGTGAAGCGTGTAATGCACTCTCGTCCGGAAGAATATAAGGAATAGTAGAGCGGTTAGCCACCAGCGATAATCGCCAATAAAATGATGTGTGAAAAAATTCAGGTAGATCGCCGCACAGATAAGCACGGTAAGCCACCCTCTGGGCCAGCCCACCATCTCCAGCTGAAGTCTGCGCCATGCCTGACAAATATAACTGGCTACACTGGCGTACATGAACCCGCTATAGAGCGGAACCCCGTAAATCTTCGTCCATGCCTGTTCAGGATAAGCCCATGAACCCATATGTACCTTGTACAGTTCCAGACAGAGACCTATGATATGAAACATGCAGATTACCTTCAGTTCATCCATCGTCTCCAGCTTGAAGACAATCATCCCGATCTGCGCCAGTACGCAGATGATCAGAATCAGATCATACCTCGGCAAGCCAGGTATATGTACGACCTTGCTTAATCCCAGCGTACCGAAAATAATCAGTGGGAATATGCAAGATAATGCCTGCAGCCACCCGAATTGCAGCAAATTGCGAACAAAAGCCATAATTTCCTCCAGTCAGCGGATATAGAAGATTTTATCACAGACATTAGGATAGAGGCAGAACAATTTTTTTACAGGAAAATAAGAGCGACAAAAAGAGAGCTGCTCACACAGCTCCCTTGGGTCCTATCAACTATTCCCTAATTCGTGCTTAAGCTGTCTGTCTGCTCTTACGCAGCTTCTGTCTGGCGCGATACAGCAATATTTTAAAATGAGATAATCCAATCCCCATCAGTTCAGCAGATTCCAAATAGGAAAATCCATGTACATCGAACAACAGTACCGCATGCTGTTGATTCGGCGGAAGTAGGGACAACTGGTCAAATAGTTCATCTCGAACCTCCTGGGTAAGCACCTTCGTCTCCGGCGTCTCTTCATTGGAGAAGTTATAGAAGAATTCATTCTCATACACATTGGAACGGCTATCTTTACGGATCTTATCAATGTAGGCGTTATGGGCCACCCGCAGCAGCCAGGCCTTGATCCGCTTCGGTTCCATCCCATCAAGCCTTGTCAGGGCACGGTAGAATGTCTCCTGCATCAGATCCTCGGCACTGTGATGATTCCGGCATAAATAGTACAAATATTGATACACATCGGTTTTATACTCACGGTAAATTACATCCATCATTCGGCTATTCATCATAGGTTTCTCCCTTAGTTCTCTATATTTCCTGCGAGCATTGTCGCAGTCATACTACCCGTTCCTATACATGCGTAGGAAAAATAGTAATTTAGAGTTTTATCTGAGTGCTATCCAAGGACACCCAGTACTGCTATTGTCATTATGAATGACATAGCTTGCAGTACGGATAAGATTTTCTTAAGTTTATCTTAAGATTTCACTGCTTAATTCTTAAAAAACGCGATAAGCACAAAAAAACCATCTGGAATGGTCTCCAAATGGTTAATTTCCTGTTGCTCTATGCTATGATCAATACCCAGACTGGATACCCGGTGTTTCTCTATTCCAAGTCATCCTTCCTTAAGCGGACTCGGAATACTGTGCGGTGTTCATTACTTTCAGCCATAATCGTACCTTCATGCTGATCAACGATATGCTTGGCAATTGCCAGGCCGATTCCCGAGCCGCCCGTATGCGTTGCCCGTGATTTCTCCACGCGATAGAAGCGATCGAAGAGATGCGGCAGATCCGCTTTCGGAATCGGCTCGCCATAATTGATCACCTCAGTGATCACCTCGTTCGCCGTAATCTCACCGCGGATATCAATATATTTCCCGCCGCTGCCATAGCGAATAGCATTCGTAATAAGATTCTCGTACACCCTCCGCAGCTTGTCCCCGTCTGCATGAACGAATAGCTGCGGCTTGAGGTAGAGGCGACACTCCATCCCATTCTCCTGCAGCTGCCAGCCGAAATGAGATGTAATCTGATATAACATCTCGGTCAGATTAATTCTTCTCTTCTCCAGCTTCATCTCCATATTTTGCAGTCGGGTGAATTCGAACAGATCCTGCAGAAGCTGCGTTAATCTCAGCGACTCTTCGTACGCCATATTAACGTAATATCGAAGCTCAACCTCATCGCGATAACGATCCTGATCGATGAGTCCTAAATATCCGGTAATCGAAGTCAGCGGGGTGCGAAGGTCATGCGATACATTCGTAATCAGCTCGCTCTTGGTCTGCTCTGCACGGCGTTCCTCCTCAATCGAGGTTCTGAGCCGATCAATCATGCGGTTAATGTCTGTAGCAAGCTGACCAAGTTGACCCACATTCTCGACTGGAATTCGTGATGCCGAGCCCTCTTCAATATGGTGTACTTCCTCAATGAGCAGCTTCAAATATTTCTCCTCATGCCTCCGCACACTGCGTCTGTAGAAATAAAGAGCGAACATCATCAGAATCGGTACACCGGACAGATAATACACTTCCGGAAATCCAATATTCCGGTTGATCCAGATCAATGCTGATTGCATAGTGAGATGGGGAAATAGGAAGAAAGTCAGCTTGGCTAATTGAAAGAGCAGGAGCAAAGCAACTAGCGAGGTGACTACAGTCCATAACAACCAGGACAAAAAACGAAGACTAGCCTTCAATTTTGTAGCCAACCCCCCATACGGTCTTGATCAGCGCTTCGCATTCCATTTCCTTCTCGAGCTTATCTCGCAAGCGGCTGATATGCACGGTAACGGAGTTGCTGCTCTCGAAATATTTATCCTTCCAGATAAGTTCAAAGATCTCCTCCGAGCTGAATACCCGTCCCGGATGGCTGGCCAGTAGATACAGAATGCTGAACTCGATCGGTGTCAGCTTCACTGCCCTGCCATCGACACTGGCGGTATGCGTCTCTTTGTCCACCTGCAGAGGGCCGATCTTGATAATATGACCTGTGCTGGACGAAACTGGCTGTGCTGAATAGGAGGATCTGCGCAGTAGTGATTTGACCCTAGCCACAAGCTCCAGTGGATTAAATGGCTTCACCATATAATCGTCGGCACCCGTCATTAGTCCAGTAATCTTATCCATATCGCCATCTTTTGCGCTCAGCATTAGAATCGGCGTTGTCAAAGTCTCGCGGATCTTCAGACATACCGAGATTCCATCCAGTCCCGGCATCATAACATCGAGTACGATCAGATCAATCTCCTGCTGCCCGATGATGTCCAGTGCTACCAACCCGTTATCCGCCTTGAGCACACGATATCCTTCATTTAATAAATAAATCTCTATCAGTTTGGCTATTTTCTCATCATCATCTACAATTAAAATTTGTTTGCTCATCTGTTTCATCCTTTTATCGACTAAAGTCACACATATGATTCTATCATACCATGACGAATAACATCGATTCCAAATAAACGGTTAAAAAAGGATTACAAGCTTTTCATTATTGCCACTGAATTGGAATAAATACTGTAAATTGTGTACCCTGTTCCGGCTGCGATTCTACAGATATCTGCCCGTGATGAATATCAACAATCTTCCGGACGATAGACAAGCCGAGTCCACTACCGCCAGCATTGCGGTTTCTTGATTTATCCGCTTTATAGAAGCGATCGAAGATGTAAGGGAGATCCTCCTTGGAGATACCTACTCCAGAATCGGCAATGATGACCTCAGCCCCCTCTTCATCCGCAGCAAGCTTCACCCATATTCTGCCATTCGCAGGTGTAAACTTAATACTGTTATTAAGGAGATTGACCCACACCTGGCTCAGCAATTCCTCTACGCCCTCGATATAGATTTCCTTAAGGTCCAGCTCGATCTCTATCTGCTTACCCAGCCACTGCGGCTCGGTAGCAAGCACAATCGATTGTAACAGACGGTCTAGCCTGAACCTGCTATGTTCAAATGAGGAACGGTCCGATTCAAGTGAGGACAGCTTGAGCATGTTATCACTCATCTGCGAGAGCCTCCGACTCTCGCCTTCAATGATGTCCAGATAATGCCCTCGCTGTCCTTCATTCAACTGCGGATTCCTTAGCGCTTCAGTGAAGCCACGAATCGAGGTCAGCGGAGATTGAATCTCATGCGACACATTCGAGATAAAGTCCTGGCGCATCATCTCCATTCGACCTAATTCCCCGGCCAGTTCATTGACACTCTCTACGATTTGTTTGAATTCGCGATACTCAGCCTGTTCATCGATCTTCACAGAGAAATCGCCTTTGGAGATCCGGCGAATGGCGTCCAGAATACTCTTCATCTTGGCGAGTTCTTTCTTACGGTAGAAGAGTCCCATAAGCATCATACTACCAAAGAACAGATGGAACGCTACGATGATGTTAATAGCTTGCAGGACATAAGAAGATGAAGGCACTCCAGTATAATGATAGACCCAGCCCGTAATATAATAAGCACCGAACCAGCAGGCTACAAGCAGTAATAGCACGGCAGCATATTGAAAGATATGCTTCACGATATTCCATATTTTCTTTAGTATTTTCATCGCTCTTCCTGACATGCCTCCAAACGGTAGCCCAGACCGCGAATCGTTACAATTCGAAAGCGGAACCGCTGTTCCGGGAATCGCTCACGCAGCCGGTTCACATGTACATCGACCGTTCGTTCATTTCCCTCGAAGTCAAAGCCCCATATATCCTCGATCAATTGCTCTCTGGGAATTGTCTTGCCCGGATAGCTGCCGAGCAGGAACAGCAACTCAAATTCCTTGGGCGGCAACGTAAGGCTCTCACCCTCTGCCAGGACCTGGAATGTCTTACGATCCACATGAAGTGCACCGATCGTCACGCTCTGTGAAGCAATCACTTGATACCGCTTGAGCAGCGCCCTTACCCGTACGATAAGCTCGGCAGGCTCAAATGGCTTTACGAGATAGTCGTCCGTGCCAAGATCAAAGCCCTTGACGATCTGTCTCGTCTCCCCCTTCGCGGTCAGCATAAGAATCGGCAGCTCATACATCTTTCTCAGCTCTCGGCAGAGCTCCCAACCATCCATATTCGGCATCATGATATCTAGGATAACCATTTCCGCCCGCCGCGCTTCCATCATTTCAAGTGCTTCAACACCATCGGCCGCTTCCAGCACCTCGCCGATCCCTGCCTCTTCGATCAGAACCTTGACCAGCTCGCGGATATGATGATCATCATCAACAACAAGTATTTTCGCCATAATCGACTATTCACCTACGATCTGTTTATTGTTGCTGAAGGGTCAGCTCTGGTGAGGCATCGGCAATCTGTAGTTGCTGCGTCGCGAACTCCCGATACATTTCATGATGCTGCAGCAGTTGTTCATGGGTACCCCGTCCGGTGACTTTTCCCTTCTCGATAAAGATAATCTGATCCGCTCCGACAACCGTTGATAACCGGTGAGCGATGACAATCGTCGTCCTTCCCGCCATCAGATTATCGAGCGCTTGCTGCACTACGATCTCCGAGCGGCTGTCCAGACTGGATGTGGCTTCATCCAGCATCAATATCTTCGGATCACGGAGCAATGCACGGGCGATAGCAATTCTCTGCCGCTGTCCGCCGGATAGCTTCACTCCGCGTTCGCCTACATCCGTATCAAATCCCTCCGGCAGCTCGGAGATGAACCCATCGGCATAAGCCATTTTCGCAGCTTGATCCAGCTCTTCAAGGCTGACTTCACGTTCAATCCCATAGCATAGGTTATCGCGAATCGTTCCGGCAATCATCGGGCTCTCCTGGGACACATAGCCGATAATCCCCCGCCAGGAACGGAGTGAGAAGGAATCGATCCGCTCGTTGCCGAGCATTACCCGTCCCTTCTGCGGCAAATAATAGCGCTCAAGCACCTGGAATAACGTGGTCTTCCCTCCGCCGCTTGGACCAACTACCGCCGTGACAGTACCAGGCTCCATCTGGAAGCTTACTTCCTGAAGGATAGGTTCATCCTGTTTATAACCGAACGACAGATTTTCAATTTTAACTGGAAGCCTCGCATCCGTCACCTCAAGGCCGGCATGGAAATCCTCCTCCTGCTCGTTCAGCGTCTGCATCATCCGCTCGGTCGCACCGTTGGCTTTCTGCAGTTGGGTGAAGAAGGTGCTAAGCTGCGTTACCGGAATGACGATCTGAATCAAATAGAGAATGAAGGCTACTAGTTCCCCGGCGGTCAGTACGCCTGAAGATACCTGCATACCGCCATAACCGATGACTATCACGAGCAGCATCATTAAGACGAAGCTCATCAGCGGACTGATCCAGGCCATAATCAGCCCTTCTTTGATCCCGAATTTCAGCAGATTCTGAATTCCTTTGCTTCCGTTCTCATACTCTATCCTTTCTGCATTGGAGGCTTTTACAAGACGGATCTCCGACAGCACTTGGCTGATCATCGCCGTGAAGGAGGCTGTCTCATCCTGCATGCTGATCGAGACCTTATACATCTTGCGGCCGATCGGCACAAGCACAAGGGCCGCCAGCGGAATCACGAGGAACATAATCAATGTCATCTTCCAGTTTAGATAGATCAGTACGGCGATGGAGCCGATAATGGAGATGATACCGCTGAAGAAGCTGGCTACATGCTCGGAGATGAAGGTCTTAATGACTCCCGTGTCATTCGTCATTCGGCTGACGGATTCCCCTGTCCGGTTGTTATCGAAATAAGAGACCGGCAAAGCAAGCAGCTTCTTCCACAATTTATCGCGAATGATGGCAACTACTTTCTGGCCAATATAATTCAGCAGGAAGATTGACACGCCAGCCGCCAATGTCTGCCCGATAAAGGCGGCGACCAGACCAACGATCTGCATTCGGCTAATGGATTCCAGAGAGAATCCGTCGACCAGGCTTTTGGTAAACATCGGTATAACCAGACCGACCAGCGTAGAAACAACGCTTAGCAAAATCGAAACAATGATTAAAGCCATCGGCGGCTTTGTCTCTTTCATTAATCGATAGAATGATGAGAAATTAGGTTTGGATATATCTGTTTTCATGGTTCCTCTCCTTGAATTATTTAGAGGTAGTTCAAATGGTCCGCCCTGAACCTCTAACGATACAGGGTATCGCTATTTCCAGCAAATTGGGCTGGGAAACTTTCTAACGAAACTCGGTAACGTTATTGAAGCGAATAAGCGGCTTATTACCTTATTTTCTCCCAAATAACGATATGGTGTTTCGTTAGATTTTATTTGCCACCGTTTTTAAGCAAATAACGATCTGTAGTTTCGTTAGACGACGGGCCTTTTTGAACATTCCCTTTATGTTCTTAAGAGAAGAATACCCTACTAATTTAAACAGAAGTTAAACAAACCTTTTTCTAAAAGAGGTTGTTCAAAAAGTAGTTCAAGTTATAAATTCTCGACCTCGACACTGGTTACATGCTCAATATTTCGTACAAAGTTATAAATCTCTGTTGTATATTCCTTCTCCGACGCTGTAATCACCATGTCTACCCGGTGACGCCCTTCATCCAGGTCTTTGATCTTAAGCCGGCGGATGCGATGTTGTAGAATATGTTTGTTGCCGGTCTTGTCATCTTTGCGTTCAATAATCCGAATCAGATCCGTGACATTACCATGCTCCTCCATGACGACCTTCAGAGATACATCACGTTGATTCAACTTATAAGGTCCGAACCACTTAATGAGATACGGGACGAAATTAACAGCAAGAATCAACAAAATGACTGCTAGCGCGGCTTCGATATAAAATCCCGTACCAATCGCAATCCCAATCCCGGAAGCCGCCCAGATCATCGCTGCGGACGTTAGTCCGGAGATTCCCTCATTACTGCGGCGCAGAATTGCACCTGCCCCCAGGAAACCAATCCCGCTAACAATTTGGGCCGCCAAGCGCATCGGGTCCATATTCGGATGATCCGGCCCGGCAAATTTCTGAAAGGCTTCAATCGAGACGATGGTGACAAGACAGCTCGAGATGCAGATGACCATACAGGTTTTAATCCCAAGCGGCTTCTGCTTCAGCTGCCGGTCGATTCCAATGAACAAACCGAATAATAAAGCAATGCAAAGTTTAAACACCATTTCCCAATTTGAAACCATAACATTTCTCCTTCAATTTTATAGTGTATTATTGATTATCCCCTACGGGTAGAGATATCCATGTGCTCACCTAAAACTTAAAGTAAACTCCATTTTATAATGAAGCACAAATAAAAAAAAGACTCAAAATGAGTCCCATAGTGCGAACGGTAAAATAATAGCCAATACAGCTAATGTCGTTCTGAAAATGATCTCCTGCAAAGATCCCGTATCGATTGCGACCGGCTTCGGCAAGAAGCGGAATTTCCGGTTCAAAGGCCAGAGTAGAGCAACCCCTTGATCATTTAGAAGATCAATGAGCGGATGTGAGGCATAAGCGGCGATAATCGTCCAATAGTAGAAGTCAGGCAGTGGAGTTAACAAATAACCTAACAACACTAGGAACAACAAGGAGTGTGTCAGAGTGCGATGCTTAACGCGCAAGATTTGCAGCAGCCATGACAGCGGCAGCAGAATCTTGGCCATCGTTGATCCTCTCTTATCAATGTCCGCTAGCGGTCCTACCAGACATCCGATCAGCAGCGCTGCTCCCGATTCCCAGGATAGAAGCGGCTGATTGTAGTAGATGATGACGCATTCGGCCGCGACCAGCCCTGCTAAGGTGTGTGTCTTCTGAAGCATTCCATAATTCCTCCGTATCTCTAAGCTGTCTTTGGCTATTATAGCAAAAAAATGAACGAAATAGTTTCATATTTTGCCTTGATACGACTTTTATTTACATTTTTTATCTATTAAGGAGGAGCTGCCCATTCGGATAGAGAAATCATTACTTACCACTTTACGTCTGGGGCGGAGCAGGCGAAAGTAGGGATTCCGCACGACGGTCGCCAGTGCACAGCGGACGTATAACATAGATATTCTAATTTCAGGGGTTGTTCGACGTTGGAGTTGATCCGGAGGATTGAAGAACTTCGGTTGGAATTAAATAAACTCTCCACTCGCAAGCTGACCGACCGAAAAATCGTAATTCTGAGCCAGAAGCTTGACCAATTACTCAACGAGTACCACAAGAACAACAAGTAATGGATTCAGAGGAGCCGCCTAATGCGGCTCCTTTATCACTTCACCGCTATACTTTCTATTAAACTCATAAAAAAAGCTATCCCGCTAATCGTAAATTAGTCGGGATAGCCAATTTTATTCTCGGTCAAATCGCAGCAATCAGATACTAACTAATTAGAAGCGAGCTGCAAGGTCAGCTGCACGTTTGATACCGTCTTGAATAATCTCTTCCGCGCGATCCGGGAATTGATTGTGGCCTTCCACGATTACATTCTCGGTGTTCTTGATACCCCAGAATGCCAGCGTATTAGCTACATAATTCAAGGACATTTCCAAAGAAGCCATTGGTCCTTCGGAATATACACCGCCTCGAGCGTGCAACAATGCTACTTTCTTGCCGCCAACAAGGCCTACAGGGCCTTCTGGAGTATATTTGAAAGTCTTGCCTGCTTGGTTCAAATAGAACAAGTAAGTCAGAAGCTGTGCAGGAATGGTGAAGTTCCACAATGGGAACGCAAATACCACTTTGTCTGCGCTCAGGAATTGATCAAGATATGAGTTCGCAAGTTCTACGGCCTTCACTTCTTCTGGCGTTGCTTCGAATCCGTTAGCCAGTTTGTATCCTCCGTTAATCATATCGTTGTCATAGTACGGAAGGTTCGCTTCAAATACGTTCACTTCAGAAACTTCATCCCCGGGATGATTTTCCTTGTAGGACTGCAAGAAGCTTTCATACAATTTCACTGTTGCGGATTGCTCAACCGGACGGTTGTTAGCTTTGACAAATAATACTTTAGCCATTTTATGGTTCCTCCTGGTGAATTTACTATTTTCCTATCTACTAACTTTTTCTCTAGAGATATCGTTAACATAGTAAATTACCCAAGGTGATTTGTCAATTGCAGTTTCTAGAAAATTTTCTGTATCTTTTGTCACATCTTCATTATTTTACATTAAAGAACGTGAAATTACTTTCTCTCTATAGGTTTCTGCCGCTGACACCATATGTGACAAAGCTGCGACAGTTTCCTCCTGCCCTCTTGTCTTCAGTCCGCAATCGGGGTTAATCCAGAATAACTGTGGATCTAATACCTCCAGTGCCCGTTCGATCAGAGACAACATCTCTTCCTTAGAAGGAACTCTTGGACTATGAATATCATAGACGCCAAGACCAATGCCGAGCGGGTAAGTATGTTCTTCGAAGCTGCTGATCAGTTCTCCATGACTGCGTGATGTCTCGATCGAGATCACATCCGCATCCAGGGCCTGGATCGAATCGATGATGTCCTGGAATTCGCAGTAGCACATATGCGTATGAATCTGCGTCGTATCTTGCACTGAGCTTGTAGAAATCCGGAAAGCATTGACCGACCAGTCCAGATATTCCTGCCAGTCCTCCCGCTTCAGGGGCAGCCCTTCTCGAAGCGCAGGCTCATCCACCTGAATCATCTCGATCCCTGCTCTCTCCAGAGCCTCTACTTCCTCACGCAAGGCAAGGGCGATCTGATATGCAACATTCTTGCGAGGGATATCCGTCCGCACGAAGGACCAGTTCAATATGGTGATCGGTCCGGTCAGCATCCCTTTAACCGGCTTCTGTGTCAGCGATTGAGCATATTGTGTCTCCTTTACAGTCATAGGCTGACCGAATTCCACATCCCCGTAAATAATCGGCGGCTTCACGCAGCGCGTCCCATAGGACTGAACCCATCCACCACGTGTAAAAGCAAAGCCAGGCAGCTTCTCGCCGAAAAATTCAACCATATCCGTCCGTTCGAACTCTCCATGTACGAGCACATCCAATCCGATTTCTTCCTGAATTCGGATCCATTTATCAATTTCAGATTGAATGTATTGATCGTATTGCTCCGTGCTCCATTCGCCTTTGCGCCATTTCTGCCGTGCCGAGCGTACTTCCTTCGTCTGCGGGAAGCTGCCGATGGTCGTCGTCGGAAGCAATGGCAGCTTCCATTTCTGCTCCTGCTTCACTCTGCGTACTGCGAATTTGTTCTTCCGCTCCGAGGGCTGCTGCAACGCCTGCTCCACCCTACTGCGAACATTATGACGATTACGGACCGGAGCAGCAGATAATGCCTGAATGGACTGCTCATTCTCCGCAAATAGGGCAGGGATGGACGAGCTGCTGAACGATTCCTTAAGACTAGCGACTTCATCCAGTTTCTCTTCCGCAAAGGCCAGTGCATCCTTCAGAAGCGGTTCCAGCTCTGTCTCTCCTTGCAGGCTGACTGGTACATGCAATAAGCTGCACGATGGCTGCACGATAACCTTTTCCGCCTCTGGAGCTAGCTCTACGATCTCATCCAACAGCTGCTTGGCCGCTTTCAGGTCGCTGCGCCAAATGTTGCGTCCATCGATGACTCCTGCTCCGAGCACCTTGCCTGCCGGATAGCCAAATTCTCGCAGTGCCGAAAGATTGCCCTCTAGACCGTGTACAAAATCCAAGCCAATTCCTTGTACCGGCAGAGCAATCACCTGTTGATAACCGGACACTGCGGCGAAGTAGGTTTGCAGCATGATGGAGATTCCCGGTACTTCCTGAACAATCGTCTTATAAATCAAATTAAGTTGCTGGATATCCTCTGCGGTTAGCTCTATTACGAGAGCTGGTTCATCGATTTGTACCCAGGCTGCACCTTCTGCCGCAAGCTCACGCAGCACCTGAATATAGAGCGGCAGCAGCTTGTCGACCCAAACGTTGAACTCTCCCTCTCCATATCCTTTGGACAGTTTCAGGAACGTATACAAACCAAGTAATACGGGTCTGCCTTCCATTTGCAGAGCTTGCTTCGCTTCCCGGTACGCCTCTAGCGGATAATTTACAGTCAGCTTCGGCTCTCTGTCTCCAAGCTCAGGTACGATATAGTGGTAATTCGTATTGAACCACTTGGTCATCTCGCTGGCCGCAGCCTGTTTATTTCCTCTGGCAATAGCGTAATAGGTGTCTAGTGGTACTGGACCACCATCATACTCGAATCGTGCCGGGACTAATCCGAACATCACCGCCGTATCCAGCACATGATCATAATAGGTAAAATCACCGACTGGAATGACATCGATTCCTTTGCTTTGCTGCGTACGCAAATTGTCCAGGCGGATCGCAGTCAGTCGTTCCCGCAGGTCAGGCTCCGCGATTTGCCCTGCCCAATAAGCCTCAATTACTTTTTTCCACTCCCGATTCCGTCCAATTCTTGGGTAGCCCAGATTACCGCTTACGATTTTTCTCAATTCAATCAACCTCCATGAATAATGTTTGATGAGACACAAGTTCATAAATCCAGTCCAGTTAAATAAAAGAGGCCCCCTTTAAGCAATGCTAAAGAGAACCTCTGTATGGATTTACAATGGCAGTAATCTTTAACACCTCCCTATCTTCCGTAGGTAATGCAGTGTTGTCAGAATAGGCAGGTCTCCTGGCTCCAGATTCAACGTCTTCATGCTGCCTTCCCGATAGACTTGTATCAGTGGCAAGAATCGCAACGGACTCCTCTGTTACAGTGGCGGGACCGCGCCGGTATTGAACCGGACTTCCCTTTTAAGCTCCCAATCCATTAGACTGGAGCACCTATCCCCACAATATTAAATTGATAGGTAATTCAAAACTGGCCTTTTTGAATCTAATTCTTATTCTTTGTTATCATCTTACTATGTATCGGGGACAGTAGTCTTATCGGAATTTACTATAACTAGTTATAATTGTCCTGAACCGCCTTCTGCAGCATACCAATGCAGCGATCGAGATCGGCCTTCACCTGCTTCTTGTAGAGCTTAGCCTTGTCCCGTCCTTCTTCCGTAAAATGGTACAGTACGATCTCCTGAAAGTCGACGCTTGGATCATTTCCCTTCAGCTGCTTGGTCCGATATAGAACTCCTTCCTGCACCAACTCATGTAAAGCCCGGTAAATCTCGCTCAGCGGAGGCACATACCCGAACGGCTTGAATTCCTCCTTCATTTCCTCCAGCATCTGATAACCGTATCCACGACGCTGCTCCACCTTCGTAATCAGGTATAACTTAATGTAAGCCCGCTGGGCAATCATAAAAGCCATGGGCTGCCACCTCCCTTTTGTTTCCAGTATACCTAATATATGAATTTTTCACAATAGTTGATTTAATAACTCTTTTCAGATGATATTAACGTTGCTAGATCGTCGTAAGAGTAACAATCAAGATAAAAGTAACTAAGCAGCATGAATTTGATCTTACTATTATGAATTTTTCACATAGTGAAATTATACCACAAGAGATTGTTTGTTGTCCTTCCTTACTTTCAGCTTTTAGTACTAGATAACCGGTTGTGAAATAAGGAACTAGGAGTTTGGAAGCTTATACTCCCGTTGGAAAAATAGTAAAATCAAGTATGATTGTTACAGGTTAAAGAAGAATTTGATACTTATGATGAGTGGAAAGAAAATTACGATAAAGTGGTACGAGATATTAAAGATAAGCTCATCTATAGTTCCTATCGCGATTGGAGTGAAAAAATAATGACGTTTGAACCGGAGAATAAGCTCGAGGAAATTTTAATGACGGCAGCAACCGATCCCTCTGCCCGATATGATTTTTACAAGGAACTGGTGGGTTCCAATATTTACACCATTCAATACGGAAGTGAAACTGATACGAACGAAGGAGTATTAAAAGAAGGTTCATCGATTCAATTGTTAAATATTGAAATCAACCAGAAATTATATATACCGATCTTTACTTCATTACGCCGTCTACAAGAGGCCATTGATCAGGAGGTTAATTATTGTTCAATGAATGCCGTGGAATTCTTTCAATTAACTCGTGGTGCCGATGTATTTCTAAATCCGACTTCAAGCTATGGAAAAGAATTTACGGCAGCAGAAATAGAGTCCATTTTAGATGGATCCATTTTTGGCCCTTCCCAGGAATATGAAGTTCAGCAAGAGACAGAGGTTATGATCGGACAACCGGCCATTAAACCCAAAGAGCTCCTTGATGCGCTAAGCAAACTATTTGCAGATATGAAAGAAGTAAAGCTCGCCTATCATGCGCATTTCTTCAACCCACAAATGGATGAGAAATCACACACACTCATTGCTCTTGAAGTGAATGACAACATGAATGAGATTGTAGCCAAAGCAGGAATGGTGGTAAATTCCGTACACGTTCCTGACCCACCCGTCACATTTATTCAGTTGGATGGGTCATCAGGATTGGAAGATTACTTTAAGTCCAATGTTAAGCCTTTTTACAAAGGCTATGATTGAGCATAAGACAACCGCCTTGGTGAGTAAGGCGGTTGCACTGTGACGTGATACTTTGGTTAGATTGTAATTTTAGACAATGCCCAAAGCTTTCGTATGAATAGATGGTGACTTTATACATTTATTATTCTCGTATATAGCTTTGATTACTGATATTTCAACGATAATAGCACTTATTCTTTCGATTCTTTTATTGCAGTAAGACATCGCTTCTTTTAAATTCTCATCGTTTAATCTGTTTGCTATTGTACAGTGAGGTATCCAGTTATTAGGAAGATATTCAGACTCAGCATTCATTCGATATTTTTCAAAGAAACTGTGATGATTAGCATGGAACGTTAAAAATTCTTTGGAGGGAACAGGGGCAAGGAATAAAATCCCCGTGTTCAAAAAGGTCCCTATCGAGTTCATAGTGATTGAAAGTTGTTTTTTAGATTCATAAAAGCAGTCAAAATCGCTTATGAATTTCTCGATATCTACGTCAGAGCCATAACCTGCTATCGTAATATGAGGTCGTCTATCTTGTACTTCTTCTGCATATTTGGAAACTGCATTATCACTCAACTCTTTCCAAACCTGCTTTATATAGAGCTCTGTATCCTGGTCAAAATGAGCAACTACTCCGTACACCTCTATAACCTCCTCAATAACTATAACCCTTGCAATGAAGAGTATTCAACGGTACCATGAGCAATCCTGCCGTTTAACAAGTATAAGCAGAAAGCCGAAGTTTGGCGTTCGTGTCGGTCACTGCAAACAGGCATGATTTGACCAACATATTTTTCTTGTTCGAAGCCGTACTCTCGTATTCCTTGCTGTCTATGTAACGGAACCAAGCCAAATAATGTTGCAAGTATTTGGTTGCAACATTATTTGGCTTGGTCCATCCATTTCTTCAAACGACTGTGATATGAAACATTTGTTCGTAATTATCAAATATCAACAATAAGGTTTAACATAGCCTTTACAAAAAAAGAGTTCTTGGGCTGTTCTAGCGTTCCTATGCATGTTATATCCAACTCGGCGAATCTACAGACCCGCTCTAAATCCACCCTTGCTCCATGGCATAACGCGTCAATTGTACCCGATTCTCCAGATGCAGCTTGTGCATAATGTTCTTCAGATGGTTCTTCACCGTCTGATCGGAAATGTCGAGAGCCTTAGCAATCTCCCGGTTAGTCATCCCTCGGGCGACCAAGTCAAGTATTTCGCGTTCACGATTCGTAAGAGGATGGTGACTGGCCTGATTCGGTTTCTGTAATGAAAACTCCTGTAAAATACGTAAAGCCAGCTCACTTGTCATCGGTGCTTCCTCACTAGCCACTGCGCGAAGGTATTCAAGCCAAATACCCGGCTCAAGATTTTTCAGTAAATAGCCCTGCGCTCCCTGCTTCAAAGCCTCAAATAGATAAGCTACATTATCGGAGACGGTGACAAGCACAATTTTTACATAAGGAAACTTCAGCTTGATCTCTCTCGTCGTCGCAAGTCCGTCCTGACCTGGGAGATGAATGTCCAGTAGAATTAAATCTGGCATCCACATCTCAGTCTGTAATACAGCATCCTCTCCACTCTCAGCAAATCCGATGATTTCAAAGTTCTCGTCCTCCGAGAGGATATCACTAATCGCTTCGCGAGCGTGGGGATGATCATCAACGATTAATACGCGGGTTCTCATGATTTCCTTGTCCTCCTTGGATCATAATACAGGTCTCTCCAGACATAGATTCTACGGTTAAGCTCCAATCCATCTGTTTGGCTCGCTGCTTAATGATCCGCAGTCCGTACCGCTCCGGCGATAGTTCTCCTACTGCAAAGCCATTCCCCCGGTCGATAATGCTTACTTGAAAAGCTCCTTCTTGCTCTCTTCCCTGCACAAATATGTCCTGAACAGCAGCATGCTTGCTAGCGTTCACGATTGCTTCCCGGATGCAGGCAAGCAGCTCCAGCTTCTCCTTGGCTGACCACCGTTCCTCTGTTAGCGTCCAATCCAGATGGAGACCCAGCTGATACTCATCAGCAATCTGCTGAATTCGCTCCGGGAATGAAAGTCGGTTCCCTTCCGCATCAATATCTGGCGGCAGCTTCAGATCGGATATCGCCTGCCTGACATAGCGATTAACGTCTTGAATCGTATTCCGGAGCTCGTTCAAATCCGCCGCTTCCCCGCTGGAATTCTGTCTTTTCTCCGCCCGATCCACTTTGACAGACAACAGGAACAAAGATTGCGCGATGCCATCATGCAGCTCTCTGGCTAACTGCTCCCGCTCTTCCCAGCTCGCCTTGAGAGACCTCTCCTTCTGTAGTTCCTCCTGCATGCTCTCCAGCTTGCGGAACCATTTATACTGCAAGGTCACACTGATCATAAACAGCAGAACAGGTGTTAAGTAATTGCCTGTATCCATCGATAAATACGGCATCAGAAATTGATGTCTGACATATTCCCAAATCCCGATCAGCAGCGTCGGGACAATCAAGATCATCCATTTTAACTGTCGGTATGACATGCTGCACCTCCAATATCCACTTCATATAAGGTTCGTCCACCTGCCAACAGTATTATAAGCTATTATGCAAGGATGGGTATAAATACAAGCAAAATAAAACCGCCCCATGTTCGAGCGGTATCTGAATTAATGATTATAAACTCAACGTAGAATGATGATGCTCTTTCCTCTCCTCTTCTTCATAAAGGCGAATGCTGATCGCCAGACCCATGCAAATCATATTAATCACTAGCGAAGTTCCACCATAACTGATAAATGGCAGCGTAATTCCGGTAAGTGGCATCAGCCCGATGAACATCCCGATGTTCTCAAAGATTTGATAGAGGAGCATGGACACAATGCCTACGATTAGATATGGGCCAGCCCGTTCCTTGCATTCCAATGATATCAATATCAGGCGATGGATGAGCACAAAATACAACAGCAGCACGACTGAACTGCCGACAAAGCCGAATTCTTCAGCAATCACGACGAATATCGAGTCCGAATATGTAAAAGGAACCCGCTCGGACTGCACATTCTCCCCCTGCATATAGCCCTCACCGCTCATACCGCCGGCAGCGATCGCCATCTTGGCATTTCTCGTATGATAAGCCGCATCATCCGTAGCAATCTCTGGCATCAGCCAAGGGTCAATCCGATTGATCCAGTGTTGGCGGCCGATATCGACGAGAAATTGCTGAATCTCATCATGATGTTTCTTATATGCCCCAATCCCTCCGAAGACCGCTCCTACTAATAAGACTGCAGCTAGAAAGGCATGGGTGTATTTAATATTCCCAATCCACAGCATACCGCCAAGGATGACAAGATAGCTTAGCGCGTTCCCCAGATCATTCTGCACCATAACTGCGGCGAATGGAATGAATGTAATGAGACACATCGGCAGCACGTCTCGCCAGAATCCCAGCTTAGGCTTCTGTTTGCGAAATAGTATATAACTTAGGAACAGCACAAGAGGAAGCTTGAAAAATTCAGCGGGTTGGAAGCTCATTCCGACCACCGGAATCGTCATCCAGCCTGTGGCGTTATGATAGGTGTTCCCGATAAAATTTACGAGTACCAGCAGGCCAAGTCCAAGCAAGTAAATATAAGGGGCCAATTTGAGTAAAATTCGGTAATTGACCAAGGAGATAACAGCTAGAACAAAAAAACCAAAAAAGTAATATTTCAGCATTTGCATATGGTATCCCTGATATGCGGTGTTCATGGTTGCACTATACAGAACGGCGATGCTAATGCCCATAAATAACAGCAGAATAAACAGAATGACGAAGTCAAATCTTTTTAACCTGTCTAATATAACCATGGCTTCACATCTTCACTTTGGATTTGGACAAGCTGCTCCCACCAAGCTGACAATCGGCAAATTCTTGAATTCATATTATCATAATTCAACCATCGAAGGAATGATCTGGGATTGGAGATCAACAAAAAAAACAGGACAGATCCCAAATGATCTGCCCTGTAAGTAAACGAAGGTTAACCCAAATCCGTATTACAACATCTTCTTAATTTCGTCCTTGATCGCTTCGGATTGTGGACCGAATACGACCTGAACCGCACCTTTACCAAGTCTCATTACACCAGAAGCACCAAGCTTCTTCAATCCGGCATCATTGACTTCTTTCTCATCTTTAACAATAAGACGTAGACGTGTAATGCACGCATCCACCGAATTAATGTTGCTAGGTCCGCCAAGTTGAGTCAAAATTTGGGCGGAACGGCTATCTGTAGATACAGAACTTGAGGTTGTATTCTCTTCATCCTCATCTGCATCAAAATCATCTTCACGGCCTGGTGTCTTCAGGTTCAACTTCACAATTAGGAAGCGGAACAACACATAGTATACCAACGCGGTAACCAGACCTATTGGAATCAGCAGCAATGGTTTCGTTGAGAGTCCATAGTTGATTGCATAGTCTATAAAGCCGGCTGAGAATCCAAAACCGAGCTTCATACCAAATGCATAAGTTACAAATGCTGAGATACCGGACAAGACGACATGCACACCATAAAGTACAGGAGCAACAAACATAAACGCAAATTCCAATGGTTCAGTAATACCTGTCAAGAAGGACGCAAGTGCGGCACCCATGAAGATAGACGCAACCGCTTTACGTCTTTCTGGTTTAGCCGTATGGATGATAGCAAATGCTGCTGCTGGAAGACCGAACATCATAACTGGGAAGAACCCTGTCATAAACATACCCGCTGTTGGGTCTCCAGCGAAGAAGCGGTACAAGTCACCATGTATAACATCGCCTGCAGCGTTGGTGAAATCACCGATTTGGAACCATACGATAGTGTTGATAATATGATGCAGTCCAAATGGTACGAGAAGACGGTTAGCAACAATGTGAATTGCGGACCCTATTCCGCCGAGACTCGTAACCCAGTTCCCGAATGTATCCAGAACACTTTGTACTGGCCCCCAAATCAAACCACAAATTAAGCCCACAAAGATCATAGTAAAAGCTGTAATCATAGGTACAAAACGTTTGCCACCAAAGAATCCTAGCCAATCCGGCAGCTTAATCTTATGGTATTTATTGTATAGATATGCTGAAATACAACCTACCAGGATACCTCCAAGAACACCCATGTTCAATTTGGTATCTGCTCCTGCTTGCATCATACCAGGGAATATTCCTGGAACAATGGCAAGCAACTTGAGTAAGATTAATTGCCCAATGACTGCTGACAAAGCCGCTACGGCATCTCCAGCTAATCCGATGGCAACCCCGACTGCGAAAATCAACGGGAGGTTATCGAATATCGTACCACCGCCCGCATTCAAAAACGGAGCAATATAAGTATTAAAGAATCCCCCTACATTCTCCCCAAAGTGAAACTCATTGATGTAGTCAATGTTGCCGAAGCGATTCAAGATTGCTGCTGCTGGTAAAGTTGCTACCGGGAGCATCAACGACTTGCCGATCTTCTGAAGAAAAGCTAGCATTGAACAATCATCCTTTCAAATAGTGATATTAAGACTTCATAACCGCCTTTAAAATGACGTCTTGGCCTGCTGTCACTTGTCCGCTGAGTCCTTCTAAGCTCTCGGTCACTTCATCAGCGTTTGTAACAATAATTGGCGTGATCGTTGGATAACCCGCGCCAGCAATCTTGGCGGTATCGAATTCGATCAGCACTTGCCCAGCCTTCACTTTGTCACCAATGTTGACATGTGAAGTGAAACCCTCACCTTTCAATGAAACGGTGTTAATACCGATGTGGAACAGAAATTGCAGCCCTGAAGCATGCTCCAGCATGACGGCATGGTTCGATTTGATCACATGTACGACGGTGCCGTCGAATGGTGAGATCAATTTACCCTCTGCTGGCTCAATCGCGATCCCCTTGCCCATATGCCCTGCTGCAAATGCCTCATCTGGAACCTCAGTTAACGGAACGGCCTTACCTGTAACCGGTGCTAGAATTTCTAATTGCTTGCTTTCAGTTGATTTCTTTCTCCATTTAGAAAACATGAGTTAAACTCCTCCTAATCCTGTATGTTAGATGACCAATGGTTATTCCGACCTAAACGTTCAAATACGATCTTATCTTCTATAATCTTACATTCGCATAAGAACTATTCTTGTCCGGCTCCCTCCCCACGTCATCATTATCTTGATACCGTTTACATAACGGGTGTCATTCGTTCCTTAGACATAGTCTAGACTTAGAATTCTTCTGCCTAAAGATTCAAACAAAAAAGAGCCAAGAAAAGAATCCTAAAGAAATAGGACTGCTCTTCTTGGCTCATGCCCACAAGTTGAATGGTAACACGCCAAATGTAATCGGTATGTTGTTATGTGACTATAATAAATCAAGCTTCTGGTAACGTCAATAGGAAAATTGAAAGCGTCTCTATTTCTCGGCAATGAAGTACCAAGCTATGGATGATTCTACCGACATCTCGGAATAATAAGCAAAAAACGAAAATGGAGATTGCTGTGAAAAAGATACTATTCATTTATGGCTCGGATTTACGTGGCATTATTACCAATTGGGCTGCCGCCATCATCATATCAGGATTAATCTTCCTCCCTTCCCTATATGCCTGGTTCAATATCGGTGCATCCTGGGATCCGTATGGTCAGACCTCGGGGATCAAGATCGCGGTTGCAAATGAAGACACCGGAACTTCAATGCGCGGACAATCCATTGCTCTAGGCAAAGAGATCGTCAACTCACTGCATGAGAACCATAATATTGGTTGGGTATTCACCGACAGGGACAAGGCGATTCGGGGCTTAAAATATGGCAAGTATTATGCTGTCATTATCATTCCGGCTAATTTCTCAGCTCGAATTGCGACGGTTCTTACCCCGAACCCTGAGAAAGCGGAAATCCAATACTATGTCAATGAGAAGATTAATGCCGTCGCGCCAAAAATTACGGCCAAGGGAGCTAGCTCGATCGTTAGCGAAGTCAGCCAAAATTTTGTGAAGACAGCAAACGGGACGATTTTTCGTATTTTCAATGAAATCGGGGTGGAATTAAGAGAGGAGCTTCCCCTTATTAACAACGCCAGGCATCTCGCCTTTCAAATGGTACAGCTCTTCCCGGAGATTAACGAAGCGGCAAATATCGCTGTATCGGATTTGCAAAAAGGACAAACCATTGTCACTAAAGTGCAAAAAGAACTGCCCTTTGTCGCCGAACTAGCCCAAAAAGGCGAAGGCCTTGCCAGCCAAACCTCTGATTTCCTTGCCCGCAGTAAGGACGCTGTACAAGCAGCCGGCCCAGTAGCCAAAGAGACATTAGAGCAGCTTAAGCAGTTGGCCGATCTGGCTGGTCAGACGAGCAACAATCTGTTATCCGGCCTCGATGTAGCTGAAGATCTGGGACCATTGCAGCTGCCGGAGCATTTGGAGACTGGGTTATCTACGGCTGCCAAGGGAGCTGATTCACTTGGCAAGCTGCTAAGTCGATTACAGTCGATTGCTCCTAGCCCCAGATTAAGTGCAAAAATAGCTGAACTGGACCGAATTGCAGCGGATTTCAGACAGATGGCGCAAATCGTAAGGGACATCTCCGCATCTGCAGACCAAGGAAAAGACTTCATACGTTCCTTACTTGAAAAATTCAATGCTCTGGCCAAGGATGCTTCCGGGCGTCTGGATGGGCTCATCGGCAGCTTCGACAGCACGATACTCCCTGCGATGGCAGCCGCTCTCGATCAAGCGCAAAAGGACGCTAATCATACGAAGAACATCCTGTCAGAAGCTTTGTCCGACTTGCCCACCGTTAGCGATATTATTAAGGACGCAAAGAAAGGATTGGTTATAGCAACAACTGAAGCCAAAACCTTGCGCGGACGCCTCCCAGAGGCGGAGCGAAAGCTTAAAGAAGTGACCGACCGCATCACAGCCCTGGAGGAAAAAGGATCGCTAGAGGATCTCATCAATCTGCTTAGTTTGAACTATGCCAAGGAGAGCAATTTTTTTGCCGAGCCTGTCATCTTGAAGGAGACCCGGATGTTCCCGATTCCGAATTATGGATCGGCGATGTCCCCCTTCTTCACCACCCTATCATTATGGGTCGGCGGCCTGCTGCTCGTCTCCATGCTTACCGTCGAAGTGCATGACAAGACCATTCATGGGGTTCCAATACGCAGTTATCACGAGTATTTTGGTCGCTTCTTCACCTTCTTGACGCTGGCATTGCTGCAATCGCTATTTGTCACGACGGGAGATCTTTGGATTCTGGGTACCTATGCCGCGGAGCCACTCAGATTCATACTGTTCGGGCTCTTGATCAGCGCGGTGTTCATGCTCATGATCTATACGCTGGTATCCGTATTCGGGAATGTTGGGAAAGCGATGGCAATCGTTCTGCTCGTCCTGCAATTAGCTGGTTCGGGCGGTACATTCCCCATCCAGGTAACACCGCCCTTCTTCCAGGCGATCTATCCTTATCTGCCCTTCACCTACGGAATCGGGCTGATGCGCGAGGCCGTCGGAGGCAGCGTTGCCGGCTTGATTACAAGAGACATTAGCATTCTGCTTATCTATGTTGGCTTATCATTAATTCTTGGACTGGGTCTCAAGCGATTCGTGAACCGCATCTCCGCAAAATGGGTCAAAAAAGCCAAATCCGGACATTTGATCCATTGAAGCCTGGAAGCAGCTCACCCAACGAGAACTAAGCTCCTAAATTTCTGTTGTTTGATTGGAATTGTACCGGACTATGCCTAATGGAATAACCATATTCTATGTGGTTCTTTCCACTGAAATTGCCGTCTCCGTCAGATGTAGCAGCATATAAATGAGTAGGATGACTATCTTCGAACAATTATTGGGGCGGAAATATACCTTTGAAGAAACAGCATGTTGAACTTAATTCAACAGGCTGTTTCTTATTAAGAAGGGGCAATCTTTACATAGAATCGTCCTAACGAAACTACATATCGTTATTCCTTCGAAAATACGTCGGTAATTATTTTAACGAAACTACGTATCATTATTTGCAATATATTCAGGCCTTGAACGGCTTTTTTGACAAAATAGCGATCCCTTGTTTCGTTACATTTTTCAGAAGCCTGTTTTGACGCAAATAGCGATATGGTGTTTCGTTAGTGATTCCGATCGGGGCGCACCTTGCGGGTGGCCGTAGCCTCCAACGGATCATCCGGCCAGTAATGTTTCGGATAGCGGCCCTTTAGATCCTTCTTGATCTCGAAGTAAGTGCCGCTCCAGAAGCTGCGCAAATCCGAGGTCACCTGGACAGGGCGGCTGGCAGGCGATAGCAGATGCAGCGTAATCGGGATGCGTCCGTAGCCTATTCGCGGCGTCTCCATCATGCCAAATACCTCCTGCAGACGGACTGAGACATATGGCGCCTGCGGACCCTCATATTGAACTGGTATTTTGGATCCGCTTGGAACGATCAAATGAGTCGGAGCTTCAGTCTGAAGCTCCTGCATTCGTGTCCAGCCGATCCTATTTTCCAGAATCGTATATAGCGACAGGCTCTGGAGCTCCGAACGCTTACGCATACCGGTCACATAAGGCGCTAGCCATTCATGCACGTGACGAGCCAATGCTTCATCCGTTAGATCAGGCCAGGTAGGCTCAAGGCGGCGCAGGAACTCAACTCGTGCCTGCAACTGTTTTGACTTGGCATTCCAAGGAAGGAGCGTATCGATTTGCTCCGCCACTGCGCTAAGCAAAGCTTCTGATATTCGCTCTGCAGTTGGGTTTGGATCAGGCTTATCCTGCAGCAGTATTGCTCCTAACGTCAGACGACGGCGCACTCGCACTGCCCCAGTATGTTCATCCCAGTCCGCATGAGCGCTCTCCTCCATCTGATCCCGATAATACTCATATACATGCTCCTCAGGCAGCGGAGCAGCCAGCAAAATACGGCCCTCCGCGCCTTCGTCATCAACTTCTGCAATGGCAACAAACGGCTCTTCGCCGAGCAGCTGTCTATTCCGGAATACCGCTCCCCGGCCCGAACGCAGTAGGTATCTTCCATCCGGGCGTCTCCGGGCGATCCGGTCCGGATAAGCAAAAGAGACAAGCAGCCCGCAAAATGACAGCCAATCATCGGCCTTTCTACTAGCCATCTTGTTACTGGGCTGGATATCAGCGGCCATCTTATGAAGCTGCCGCTCCCATTGGCCGCTGACCTGCAACAATCGCTGCAAGGCGTAGCGGTCCACATCGGCGCTATGAGCGGCACCGGGACGCGGGCTTCCTTCTTCGCCAGCTGCCATCACTAGCGATAGGCGCGTGCGCAGATCGCTGTCATTGGCAGCGGCTTGCCCGCGGAACAGGTCGCGCTCTTCGAGCAGCGCGGCCAGACGGCAGGCCGCGCGGGAGAGCCCGAGCGAGACCGCGCGAAGCAGCATATGGGCGAGCCGCGGATGCAATCCGAGCGAGACCATCTGACGGCCGTGCGGCGTAATCGCACCGGCCGCATCCAGTGCGCCGAGCTGGCGCAGCAGCTCGGTCGCTTGGCGGTACTTCGCTGCTGGCGGCTCGTCCAGCCAGATCAGCTCCTCCGGGCTGGCGCCCCAGGCAGCGAGCTCAAGGGCAAGCGGCGTCAGGTCCGCTTCCAGCATTTCCGGCGGCGTGGCCGGAGCCAGCTGCCGACCCTCGGTCTCGCTCCAGAGGCGGTAGCATACGCCGGGAGCGAGGCGGCCCGCCCGGCCGCGGCGCTGGTCGGCCGAGTCGCGCGCCGCGCGCATCGTCGTGAGCCGGCTCATGCCGGTGCGCGGCGAGAACAACGCAGTACGCCGCAGGCCGCTGTCGATGACGACCGTGATCCCGGCCACGGTCAGACTTGACTCGGCGATAGACGTCGCCAATACGATCTTGCGCTTGCCTACAGGCGGTGCGGCAATCGCCTGCTGCTGCATCTCCTGTGGCAGCGCCCCATAGAGCGGGGTGATCAGCACGTCGCTGCCCAACCGCTGTTCTTGCTCTAACGCGCTTTGCACACGGCGGATCTCCCTTGCACCAGGCAGAAACACAAGCAGACTGCCCGAATGGGCATTTAGCGCATGTAGAACAGTGCGAGCTACCGCCGTCTCCAGTGGTACATTCTGCCGCGTTGGCGCATAAATCGTCTCCACGGGATACATGCTGCCCTTGCATTCAATAACCGGGGCGTCTCCAAGCAGACCAGCCACTGAGGCAGCATCCAGTGTCGCCGACATGACCAGAATCCGTAAATCCTCGCGTAGCAAGGAACAGCTCTGCATCGCCAGCGCCAATCCAAGATCCGCATGCAAGCTCCGCTCATGAAATTCATCAAATATAATGAGTCCGATTCCGGTCAAACCCGGGTCATTCTGCAGCATCCTTGTCAGAATTCCCTCTGTTACAACAGTAATTCTAGTACGGGCGGACACCCGGCTCTCCGTACGGATGCGGTAGCCGATCGTCTCTCCAACGGATTCGCCTAATTGCTGTGCCATATAGACAGCCGCGGCTCGCGCAGCAAGACGCCGGGGCTCCAGCATGATGATACCTTGGCCATTCAGCCATGGCTCATCCAACAGGGCCAGCGGCGTTCGCGTCGTCTTCCCCGCCCCTGGCTCCGCTGTCAGGACGGCTCGTCCATACTCATGTAATTTTTCTATTAGTGTTGGCAACACCTTATCGATTGGCATCGGTTGTGAATTATACATAAATAACTCCTGTACGTTCAATTTGTGTATACGATCAATTTGTGCAGGCCAGAGAACATCATCTCCGGCTCCTTATTTACTGCCATGTATAGCGTATAGAATTCACTTACAGTGCGCAAGCTCCTTCCGTTTTTAAAATAACTGTATTTGTACATTTGTTCCGCCAACTTTTTGCTCAAAAGAGAAATTTAGTTGCGGATATGAAGCTATTTTCTCTTTTTTTCTCCAGTGCCCTGTGTATTTCAACAAATAAGTGCATAGATGCAACTATATGTTCAAGGAGCGGCTTATAAAGCCAAAATAGTTGTAATTAAGCACTTATTCTTAGCAGGTCGCTTCAAAATAAGATATGAGGCTAAACCGCTGATAGAGATAGGCCTCCATGAAGCATACTACCTATACTTCATAAGCCTATGTATTCAACATTTGCTGCTCTTGTTCACAGCCCATCCCTGAAGAGTTATAATGTGCTAGGAAAGTTATGGTACGAGGAAGTGATTGGAAGATGAGACGAGGACGCTTTGCGCCTACTCCTTCAGGGGATATGCATCTTGGCAACGCCAAAATCGCCCTGCTATCCTGGCTGCAAATCCGTGCGGCTGGCGGACAATTTATTCTGCGAATTGAAGACATTGATATACAGCGCTCCAGAGCGGAGATTACAGAGAGAATTATCACCGACTTGAAATGGCTCGGGCTGGATTGGGATGAAGGCCCAGAGGTGGGCGGCGACTATGGCCCTTATTGGCAAAGCGAGCGACTCGAACTGTACCATGAAGCATTGGTCAAGCTGCAGGCGAAGCACTGCCTCTATCCGTGCTATTGCAGCCGCGCCGAGCTGCTGGCTGTAGCCGGCGCGCCGCACGGCCTCGCCTCCGAGGGCACGGCTTACGCCGGGACCTGCCGCTTCCTAAGCGAAGCGGAGCGCATAGAAAAAGCCAAGAGCAAGACGCCTTCGCTGCGTTTTGCTCTTGGCGAGGATGCCACCTCCTTCGAGGATGGCATCTTTGGCCCGCAATCGTTCCCGCCCGGCAGTGGCGGGGACTTCATCGTACGGCGAGCAGACGGGATGTATTCCTACCAGCTCGCCGTCACCATCGATGATGCCTTGATGGGCATCACCGATGTTCTGCGCGGCGCCGATCTGCTCGACTCCACGCCGCGCCAGCTCCAGCTCTACCAAGCGCTGGAGCTAACCCCGCCTACCTTCGCCCACGCACCGCTGCTGCTCGGCGAAGACGGACATCGCCTGGCCAAGCGGCATGGCGATCTCGGCATATCCGCGCTGCGCACAGCTGGCGCGAGGCCGGAGGCGATCATCGGCTGGATCGCCTACATCTGCGGAATCATCAGCAAGCCGGAGCCCGTCCAGGCAAGCGATCTGGTCAGCAGCTTCTCGCTGCAGCAGGTCGCGCGCCATCCTTTTATACTGACACAGCAAATCATCCGTCAGCTCCTGCCCTCCTGAACCCAGGGAGAGACAGGGGCTATTGAGTTTAGCGCATATCACCTATATTCCCTAAAATCATGCACAGCAGCTTCACAAAATTCTATGCCGTTCCTGTGTTCCTATTATGCAAACTACAACAACGACTCCGCACCGTCGATGACAATGCGCGCACCTGTAATATGCGAGGATTCATCACTAGCCAGGAAAGCGACCAAATCGGCTACTTGAGCAGGTTGACCCGGACCATCCGCAAGCGGCTGCGATCCCTCCGGATACTCGACGGGAATCACGATCTCCTTCAGTTCTTCACGAACTTCAGTGGACGAATCAATATTCGTCGAAATGGCACCCGGACAGATGACATTAACGCGGATTTTATATTTGGCTAGTTCCAGCGCCATCATCTTGGC
The DNA here is from genome assembly GCF_039521865.1 of Paenibacillus motobuensis. Classification (NCBI taxonomy): domain Bacteria; kingdom Bacillati; phylum Bacillota; class Bacilli; order Caryophanales; family Paenibacillaceae; genus Paenibacillus; species Paenibacillus motobuensis. Next base: position 607,929 of record NZ_BAAACX010000009.1, read on the forward strand.
AAAGGCAACCTGTCCCGCCTTCGTTGTACTGTATGCCGACATTCCGAAGCCGGAGAAGCGGTCATTACCATTGATCGAGCTCGTAATGATGATGCTTCCACTGTCTTGCTGCTTCAAATAAGGTACGGTATGCTTGACGGTCAAGAATGTACCACCCAGATTAATGCTGATCGTCCTCTCCCAATCCTCAAAGCTCAATTCCTCCACAGGCGCCAGCACACCATTAATCCCGGCATTTGCGAAGACGATATCAATCCCGCCAAAATGAGTCGCCACTTCCTTCACGGCCTGCTCGACCCTTACCGGATCAGCAACATCGACATCGAAAGCTCGTGAATGGCCATCAATCACTTCATTAATATGTCGCTCCGTACTACGGGTGCGCTCATCGATAAGATCAAAGAGAGCGACATTGGCCCCTTCCCCCGCTAGCTTCAATGCTGCCGCTCTACCGATCCCAGAGCCCGCTCCGGTGATCAGCGCTGTTCTTCCACTAAATCTTCCGGACTTGCTAAGATTTTCTGTCATATTGAACACGCTCCTCATTATAGATCATGCGACACAGACACATAACGTCTGTTCATGCAAAAGTCCCTGTCACAAGATTACCCATAATGAGGGGCTATTTAATCATTAAAGATCCTTTCTCTTAAAGATGGACCAGGAGATCAGATAGGATATGACGATGATCAGCAGCAATGAGCTTATTCCAAGCGCGATACTCCCTGTCTGATGGGAATTGATCCATGAAATGACCTGCTCAATGTCATTCGTGTCACTCGCAATGCTCGATATGGCGATATTGCCCAGCATGACAAGTACCATCATGGCGATATTCAAAAACTGCGCACCGTGTATACCAAGCCAAAAATACAAAGGCAAATAGATACTCATCGTCAACAGCACCGAAGCCAAGCTTCCGGCTAACAGAAAGTATTCATTAAATACAATCTCCGAATTGAATTGCCTTATCCCAAAGCTGACTCCAAAGCAAACAGCTTCCGCTAAGAAAATGGCCAAGACTGAGGATACATATTTGGCTAACACGATAATGCTGCGCTTAATCGGCAATGTGACCAGGAACTGCTGATTGCCCAGCCGCATATCGCTACCAACGACGAGAATCAGCATCATCCCCGGGAAGAGACCATATAGCATATTCGGATTATTCGTTGAGAACATTCCAGAGAACGCGAGTACGTAAAGTGCGATAATCCATAGATAACGGCGCTGTAGAATGAAATCCTTGCGGACCAGATTGATAATATTAGGCACGGACCTTCCTCTCCTTTACCGTAAAATACATAATATCCTCCAGTGTCGGCTGCTGATACATTACCGAATTACCGAACATGGAGACCGCACTGCTGCGATCCGCAGACAACCCTTCAAAGCCCAGGCTCGTCTCTCTGACTCCGACAAAGGCTTGACGCACATCATTATCCAGTAGCTCCTTGCCGCCCTTGATAAGCACATACCGCTCCAGAATGTCATCCTTCGTATCTGTAAATACAAGCCTTCCCCGATTCAAGAACGTCACATAGTCGGCAATCCGATCTAGATCAGTCGTTACATGAGTTGAGAACAGAATCGTCTTCTGCTCATCCAATATATATTCAGACAACAGCTCCAGCAATTCACGACGGAACACCGGGTCAAGCCCGGCTGTAGGTTCGTCCATGATGAGCAGCGAAGGATTGTGTGCCAGCGCGATCGCAATCGCATATTTCATCTTCATTCCTTTGGAGCAGTCCTTAATCTTCTTGCGCATCGGAAGCTCGAACTGATCCATATACCTCTGGAAAGCGAGCTCATCCCAATCTTTATAAAAAGGAGCTACAACCTTCTTCATCTGCTCCATGCTTAGCCAATCATAAAAAATATTCTCATCGGAAATATAACCGATCTTCTGCTTATATACAGCATCTTCCTTCCCCGTGTCCTGCCCCAGTACTCGGATGCTGCCCTTATCCGGCGTTACAATCCCCATAATCATTTTAATAATCGTACTCTTCCCCGCTCCATTCGGGCCGATCAGTCCGGTTATATATCCCTTGGGGGCCTCAAATGTAACGTCCGACAACTCATAATTTTTATAATTCTTGCCTATCCCCTGAACTTCAATCGCATTCATCCCTCTTTACCTCCCTCTTGATCTAACAACCTGATCCATTCGATCAGATCATCGGTGGACACTGAAATTTGATGAGCCCCATCTAGCAGCTCTCTAATCTGCTTCTCCAATTGTCTCATCTGCTGCTCACGGATAAATTCCTGGTTCCCACCTGATACGAATGAACCTTTGCCCACTACAGAGTCGACCAGCCCTTCCTGCTCCAGTTCGTCATACGCCCGCTTTGTCGTTATGACACTAATTTGCAAGTCTTTGGCCAGTTGACGGATTGACGGAAGAGCGCTCCCTGGCGCAAGCTCCCCCTGCAAAATACCGCTGCGGATCTGTCTGACAATCTGCAAATATATGGGTTCTCCCGAAGAGTGGGACAATAAAATGTTCATATTTCACCTTCTTCACCATCAGTGTTATGTTCGTTGCTAGTGTATATATACAATATATACAATTTGCGCATATTTTGCAACGGATAGTTAAAGTTATACACCCTAAGTGAATTCCGTCGGAATTTGAACCAGAATGAGAGTCAGAATAATTTCTAATTCTAACGGTCAGCGTTCACAACAAAAAGGCCATCACCAAGGTGATAGCCCTTATGAGTAAGCTTGTTTGGTTTTTCTTTCTATCTTACTACAATAAAAACTGAAGGATTCCAACCAGGATCATGGCCCCAGTTACAATGAGAAAGCCCGTTATAAACCATTTAAAATAATGACTTGGCCGGGTTGGTTGCCTCTTATACTGCTCGAATTCTCTTTCCAACCGCTCCACACGCTCGCGAAGATCACGAACATCATCATTATTGTTAAATGAACTCATTATCTACTCCCCCTCGAGTAAAAGGTTATTCAATACTTCCCCGTATGATGACGAAGTAATTCATGAAATAGGCTCGGCCAGCCAGTCCTTAATCATCTCCTTGATATTCTCCATCGAAGTAGGTGTTGCGATCATCCAGTCCTCATCATGCTTCGCGCTTGATCGAATCAACCAATTCACATGATGATTACTCATAAATTGTACGTATTGAACTTCCCAGGCATTATTATTCCATAAATAAAAACGAAGCGAGCCTTTGGAGGTATTAGATTTGATACATCTCGCCAAAGCAATCATGGCTTCCTGTTCATCTGTAGTATTCGAGAGCTGTTCTATCAAATCCTCTATATCAAGCTGTCTAGCTTCAGATAATAACTCATCAAATTGACTCCTGGACAACATAAGAGCCGGAAGCTCTCCAGGGTTCTGCAGCTTCTGCTCCGTGCAGCCGAATGAATGCACAAGCTCATTATCATCTATGTTCAAATAAGTTAATCGATATTGTCCTTCATCTATCTTGAGACATTCGATTCTTATGATTTTATCTTCGTGTATATACAGAAACTCCTCATACTCCCGGCCGTCCAATATATACTGCAGTAAATAAGCTTTCTTGGCTAGAAAAATATGACCGAGCATAATAAGCAGTTGGGCTGAAATTCGAAGCTCTCCATCTTTTCCGGGGATGAAATATCCTCTACTCTTCAGCAATTCTCTACCTTCATGCCAGGTTTGCTCTGCAGAATCGGATCCGCAACACTGAAGCACAAAAGCTTCCGTATCTCGATCCGGCAAGCCCTTCTCCCCTAATAGATTAATCATGAAATATAATTCCATAGAGCTTATGATGAATTCGCCCGGCTGGTCTGATTCTACGGTGTCCATTTTTACACCCCCTTTTTCTATCATTTTCCATTTCATTCAACCTCGAAATAGGTGCACAACACCGGATAAACTCAGTTGCAGCAACTATTTATAAGCAACTCAAGAATTCCCATATAGCAATCTACCATGTTATCAGAGACGGTTCAACTTATTTGACGCAACTTTCTTGAAAATGTTGTGCCTAGTATTTTTTTCTAGTATTATAAAAGCAAATATGTATGATTGTCTTACAAGCGTCACAAAACATTAATTGAAAAATAATGAAATATTAATGTATTTTTAAGCATTCTAACCTACAATGTGTAATATGAAACCACTGTATAGAGGTGATCTGGTATGAGAATCTTAATAAACTTTCAAAATGTTCAAGTTCCCGTATATTTTAATGCTGAGACGAAACAACCCATTCAACGTACATTAAAATTGCTGACAAGCGCTCTCGATAACAAATTGCAAAACGGCAAGAACGCCTTGAAGAAATGCTTGAACTCATTGATTAGTATCGAAATTGAAGGATCCGAAGCGATTCTGCATAGCAAGAGCGAATTTGACACTGTGGCACTATCGCTCTATTAATCACGACATTACTTTACTAGAATAGAAAGACCCGTAAGCAGCTATTCGCTTACGGGTCTTTCGTTGTTAAGTCAGGATTAGAGATTAGCTGCGAATCAACGGGATCAGCTCGTTCAATTCATGAATCTCATGCCAAGGCTTGCCCCCTTGCAGCTCCGCGTCCCAACCATGTGCTCGGCGAAGCCACACGCCTCTGATGCCTATGTTTGCTGCTCCCCATATATCATTTCGCGGATGATCGCCCACGATAATCGTCTCCTCTGCCGCTGTTCCCAGTCGTGCCAACGCAGTCCTATAAATTCTTGGGTCCGGTTTCTTTATGCCTATATCCTCCGACACGATAATCGTGTCAAAGAATGGTCTCAAACCAAGCAGATCGATCTTGCCATGCTGAATCTCGCTCCTGCCATTCGTGATAATACCAAGTCTGAGGTCAAGCACTCTGCATTGTTCCAATGTCCAGACAGCATGATTCATGGCTCTGGCATGAGTCATATAGTTTAATTCATAGTATCTCATTAATTCGTCCAGATCTGGCCGTTTCACCCAAGGAAGTCTCTCGATCAACTCCTGGAAGAATCCCTGCTTCTCGCGATATCCATCTGCGTCGCTCTCGATCATATAAGTTGCCAGCTGTTCCCGCTCCTCCGCACTCATCTCCACCAGGCACTCCTCAATAAGCTGTAAGGCGAATTGCCGGAATGTCCAATCTCTATCCATTAATGTGTTGTCCAGATCAAACAGTATAGCTTTGATACTCATGTCTTCCCCCTATGAAGTCTCTTGCATTTTTTTAAATATCTTACTTGTATTCCTTACTTTATTCTAATAAACGTGTCAACCCTGGCATCCCTATCATACTTTACTTTTGGCCTCAATCTTAACATCGATAATTCCCTAAATAGGTAAATGTACAACGAAAAAAGCGCAGGCCCGACACGCAGGCTTACGCTTCATTTCAAATTTATCCAATTGTATTACATGCTCTCTTTGCGCCTGTGGGTCAGCAGCATCTCCTGGTCGGTGATGTACAGTGGAAAAGGCGGTAATTCCTTCAAATAATGCTGATCTCTTAGCAGTCGGACATCGACCTGATTATACTGCGAATTGCCCAGAACAGGGATTTTTCCCCGTTCCTCTATATAATCGTCTACAGCAACCTGAACGATATCCAGATAATATGGAATTTCCCGATCTGCTTCTTCAAATATTTCGTACGTCTCCCTCGATAGAAAGAACTTCTGATCGCTTACTCCGCCCAAATATCTCGACAAACGCGATAATTCCAGGCTGCCATCAGACAGCAGCAGTGATTTCCGCGAAATACCCTTAGGCATGTCAGCTTCGAATTGTAACACGGCCTTTTTGACCTGCTCCAGTGTCACATGGATCGCAGGCTTAGGTTCGGCAAGGGGGGGCTTGCGGCTATTTTTTCTTCTCCAAAATAGAGGCATAATCCTTTCCTCCCTTTTACGCTTTATAATAGAAATGCGAATAACAGAAAGCGTTTACACTTCTAGTGTATCCTTAATTTTATATTTTGAGCGAATTATACGGTAATTGTCACTATATTGTCAATTTTTTTCTTGAAAATGTATTCATTTTTGCACGTCTGGATATTAAAGAACTTTTGCTGTAGGATGGATATGGTTTATTCTTTTAGTGAATTGCCAACTATTGTTATCGTTCTAGGAGGTATCTCATGCAGGATGTTATCATTATCGGAGCTGGACCATGCGGACTATCCGCTGCGATCGAATGTCAGCGCCGCGGATTACATACGCTAGTTCTGGAGAAGCATTGCCTTGTCCATTCGATTTTCTCTTATCCAACGCATATGCAGTTTTTCAGTACAGCAGAGCTGCTGGAGATTGGCGATATGCCTTTCTCGACCCCGAATGAGAAGCCATTCCGGCATGAAGCCCTGGCTTATTATCGCAAAGTCAGCGAGCAGTATGAAGTCCCTATAGCTTCTTATGAAGAAGCAACTAAGATCGAGCGGCTGCAAGATGGTACTTTTAAAGTGCATTCGATCACCCGCAGCGGCGAGGTCTGGGAATATGAGACACGTTATGTCATTATCGCTACCGGATATTTCGATCATCCTAATATGCTTGGCATTCCTGGGGAAGATACAGATAAAGTGTCCCATTATTTTCAAGAAGCCCATCCGTATACGGGGATGAAGGTTGCTATTATCGGAGGCAGCAACTCTGCTGTAGATGCAGCTATGGAGTTGTCCCGGGTTGGAGCAGAGATCACAATGGTTTACCGTGGAGATGAGTTGTCCTCATCCATTAAGCCTTGGGTGAAGCCACTGTTTGAGGGTCTCGTTAACAAAGGGAGAATTAATCTGATGTTATCCTCTCGAGTCATTGAGATTAAGGCTGCGGAGATTGTTGTGGAACTAAGCGATCATAACCATGTCCACCTTCCGAATGATTTTGTGCTTGCCCTGACAGGCTTCCGCCCTGACCGCAAACTGCTTCATGAGGCCGGTGTGGAGCTAACCGATGAGATGGAAAAACCGAAGTTTGATGCGGAGACGATGGAGTCGAATGTCCCGGGGATCTATGTCGCAGGTGTTATTGCTTCAGGACAAAATGCCAATGAAGTATTTATCGAGACAGGACGCGGACATGGGCGGGTTATCGCCGAACATATTCTGTCCTCCCTTGGGCGAGAATAGCCTCATTCCACTTTTGATCACGAAGTAAGTCATGAAGCTACTCGACATCTAATCTTGAATTCACACGCATTTTATTAAGGAGAGCTCGCTATGAATCAGATTGATATGACTTCATTGCTACTGCTATTGATGGCAGCACTCGGAATTTTCAGCAGCAATATGCCGATTACCGTCGCAATGATCGTACTTCTTCTACTTCGCGTGCTGCACATGCAGTTCATGTTCCCTTGGCTGGAGAAGTACGGACTTACGATCGGGATTATCGTATTGACGATCGGTGTCATGACTCCGGTCGCCAGCGGTAAACTCTCGCTGCAGACGCTCTGGTCATCCTTCTTCAATTGGAAGTCGATACTTGCGATCGGCATTGGAATGCTCGTGGCCTGGTTAGGCGGACGCGGAGCCGCCCTGATGGGGAATCAGCCGACGATTGTTGCCGGACTATTGATCGGTACCGTGCTCGGTGTCGCCTTCTTCCGCGGCGTTCCTGTCGGCCCCCTCATCGCGGCGGGTATTCTCTCACTTCTGATCGGCAAAATGTAAATCAGCAAAACAGGCCTCTGCATATCAGTGCAGAGGCCTGTTCTATCATTCTTCCCCTGACCATTCCCGGTAGAAACGCTCCACATATTGTTCCATGTAGGAATGTCTCTCTGCCGCAATTTGCTTCGCGGATTCGGTATTAATCAGGCTATTCAATTTAAGTAACTTCTCATGAAAATGGTTAATTCCCGTGCTTTTCTCTTGCCTGTACTGCTCCGCGGTCATCTCGCTTCGCGGCGGAATTTGCGGATCATGAATGGGATTACCCTTTACCCCTGCATACAGGAAGGCTCTCGCAATAGCAATCGCCCCAATAGCATCGATCCGATCGGCATCCTGTACAACTTGTCCTTCCAGTGTATGCATCGGCGGGTTCTTGCCGGCATTGTAGGATAGATTCGAGATGATCTCTATAATATGCTCCTGGTCGGCTCCCTTAAAGTCATGCTTTGAGAGCCAGTCGCTGACCTTATCTAGTCCAGCCTGCTTCGAGACATTGAGCTTCTCGTCCGCCACATCATGGAGTAACGCTGCAACCGTGCAGATGAATTCATCCGCTTTCTCGGCCCGGGCTAGCCGCTTGGCCATTTGAACAACCCTCTGGATATGCCACCAATCATGCCCGGTCTGGTCATGCTCCAATTCCGCATGGGCAAATTGCTCGGCTTCCTGGATCAAGTGTTCCTGAAGATCGGTCAACTCTTTAATTCCCATATATTCAAGCCCCTCTCACTGTGAAGAATCGCCTTGCTATGAATAAGTTCCAATGAGTCCAATTAAGCGTTCAAATTCTGTATATTGTACAGTTGCGAGTAGACGCCATCTCTTTGCATCAACTCTTCATGGGTTCCCCGTTCAGCGACTGTACCGTTCTTCATAACGATAATCTGATCTGCATGAGTAATCGTCGACAAGCGATGGGCCACGATCAGGGTTGTTCTGCTCTTGGACAATTGCTGCAACGCTTGCTGAATCAAATGCTCGGACTCCAGGTCAAGCGCCGAGGTCGCTTCATCCAGAATAAGTATTGACGGGTCCTTCAGGAATACGCGGGCGATGGCAATCCGTTGCTTCTGGCCGCCCGACAGCTTCACGCCTCGTTCCCCAACTTCTGTATCGTAGCCCTGAGACAGGTTCATAATGAAATCATGGGCGTTAGCCGCCTTCGCCGCCGAAATGACGGCCTCCTCATCTGCCTCCGGGTTCCCAAGCATAATATTATCTCGGACTGTACCGCTGAACAGGAAATTATCCTGCAGCACCATGCCGACCTTGCTTCGCAGGCTCTCCATCGTCCACTGGCGAACATCTTTGCCGCCGACGATTACAGAGCCCTTCTGAATATCATAGAAACGCGGAATCAAGCCAACTAATGAAGATTTACCGCCGCCGCTCATCCCGACGAAAGCGACCGTTTGTCCCGGATTCACCTGCAGCGAAATATTTTTCAGCACCCAACTGCCCTGCTCTTGATATTTGAACCATACATTCCGAAAAGCGACTGAATGGCTGCCCGCCGGCAATTGCATAGCATGCTGATCATCGGTCATATCATAAGGCTCGTCCAGCAATTCCAACACACGCTCCCAGGATGCCGAAGCCTGAGTCAGAATGGTCGAGGAGTTGATCAGCCGCTTCAGAGGCGCATACAGACGATCCAGATAGCCGAAGAAAGCGACAAAGGTCCCCAGCGTCAAATGACCTTGGATGACCTGATATCCCCCGTAACCAATAACGAGCAGCGGAGCGATATCCGTCAACGTATTAATCACAGCGAACGTCCAGGCATTCCAACGGCTATGAGCCATGGCCTTGTTCAGATATTTGCCGTTGATCGCCTCGAATTGCTTACGATCATGCTTCTCCAGCGCAAAGCTGCGAATGACCGAGATCCCTTGAATTCGCTCATGAAGATATGCCTGAATTCCGGCCAGGGCGGCAGAACGGTCTTTGGTCAATTTCTTGAGACGTTTATAGAGAACTTTAACCGCAATCGCATAGAGTGGAAAAATGGAGATTGAGACCAGGGTCAACAGTGGATTCAAATAGAACATAAAGCCGAGCACAAACACCAGCGTGAACGTATCCAGCCAGACATTCATCATCCCGACCTCGACGATATTCTTCGTCTGCTCTGCGTCGTTAATGAAGCGGGAGATAATCTCTCCCACCTTCGTATTCTGATAGTATTTAAGCGATAAACGCTGCAAATGACCGTACAGCTTATTGCGTAGGTCAAATAGTATTTTTGCCGTGATGAATTGCGCGAAATATTGCCGGGCATATTCCACCGGGCCGCGGACAATGACGAACAGCACGAAGGTAATCGCCAGCACAATCATCAGCTGCGACACTTTATGCTCGATATCCATGGCCCCGTTCATCAAAATGTCGTCTACTACGTATTTTTGCACCAAAGGCAGCAACGATGGAATCCCGAATTTCAGTATCCCGATGAGCAGCGTTAATATAATCCACTTTGTATACGGCTTTACAAACTTAAAATAGGCCTTCCAATACTTCAAATTGTGCACATCCCTCATGTCGTTCTTTCTAGCTTTAAATCTATAACTCTATCAATCCTTTATAACTTCGCAATTATAGCTTTGCGGCCAGGCTCTCCGCATATTCGTCGATCCGCTCTTTGATGATTTGTGTACTCAAACCGGTGAAGCCGAGGTCAATCCAGCCCTGATACACCTCCGGCGGCCCACACAGGAAGTCGGTTAGACTCAGCATATCCCAATAGCAATCTGCAACCTCCTCCGCACTCCCTGGACTGTTCAAATACGCCTCGAGAAAAGCATCCGCGATCTCAACCCCGTGCAGCTGCACGAGGTTTACACGGCAATGCCCCGTGTCGATGCCTGCCGGGCCATAGCAAGAATTGACCCAATCCACGATTCCGCTCACTTTTCCGTTCTTCCATAGGACGTTGGTCGGATGATAATCACGATGGATGAAGCGCGGTGTATATATAGGGGTATCCCCTTGAACCCGCTTTATGATTTTCCCCCAGGCTTCTGGAGAACTGGTCCAATCTGGAATCTGTAGCGCAGTGATATTATTGTACGTGAAGTAGTTCCATCTCATCGGAGGTGTATCTGCTTGATGCAGTCCAGCCAAAGACCCCGCTAGTCCCTCTATCCAACCTTGCAACTCCTGAGGCTGCAGAATAGCCTCTCCCTCCAGCCGTGTCATCAGTACAGAAGGGAATTCGCAGGACTGACCTGCAAAATCACCAGCAATCCACTGCGGTGAAGGAACATTTGCTTCATAAGCCCGGATTAAGGCCTCGGCCTCATGCTCAGCAAGATCTGGCTCGTGTGCCAGCCATTCACGATCCGTGAATTGTCGAAGTACGTATTCGAATGTCTTCCCTTGCTTCATGCCCTGTATTCCATACACTGCCGATGAAACACCGCCCTTCAAGGCGTTGACCTGCTCGATCGCAGAACCCGTTCCCGCCTGCTGCAGCAGCCATTGCATCGTGGCCTCTGACAGCGGAAGAGCGGAGTTATTACTTGTTGAACTCATTACATCCTCCCCTTTGTTTCCGAGTTTTTTATGTGAAGACTGTATTTGCCCAGATAATAGTGATATACTCCTAATTATTATCAAGTTCTTGTCTTCGCGCCCCACTTATAGAGGCGATACAGATAAGCAGGCATATGAACAAGCCCTTTACTGCTTATGGAGACAAGTTGCCGCATTAGGAGGAGAATCATGTCACGTAGATTTGTCATTGAAGCCGTGATGGTGGCGATTTACGGTGAATTGTTAATACCGTCTGCACCTGTGGAGTATATCGTTCCTTATAGTACCGTCATGGAACTGTATGAATTCCAGAACAGTCAGGAACCATTAATGCATGATCCTGCTGACGATCTCCATGTCAAACATAAAATCAATGAGCTTATCACTTATCTCGAAGAACCGCTCAATCGCAAAAAAATCGAACGCGCCCTAAGTAATCCCTGGTCCAAAAGTCCGTCCATCCTATTCGGTGACAATATTGTATGGACCATCGTCAACGCGGTCGATAACGAACGATTCGGCGACTTTCTCGATCCGATAGAGACTGAGATTATTCTTACCGCCGAGCGGGAACAGGCCCCGATTCTATCAGACCAGCTTGAGCTCATTCGCCGCATTATTGAAGCGGAGATCCCTGTACAAGTGTTCGATATTGGAGATTTTGACTTTGCCATGGAAGACAATATATTCTTTAACAAGCTTCGGTAAGCATAACGATAAGTACGACCTAACAAGGCCCGCCTATAGCGGGCCTTGTATGTATTTTCGCATCCGTATTCCCAATCAGCGAGAGGTTATTTGGAATCAGTTGCCTCATATTCGTACTCAATATCGCCGGCGTTCGCATTATAAGTTACATTGAAATGATATCCTTCCAAATACCATAAATCCCGCTCTTCCATGTAGAACTTGATACCCCCAGCTTCAGTCTGCAATCCGGGAACTGTCGGGACATTGACTTCAATCCCTAGTGAGAAGCCTGGATGCACCCCTCCGCCAGAACTATAACGAGGAAAAAATCGAATAGCTTGTCCTTCTTGTAAGTCCAGTTCTTGTTTAAACCACTCAGCAGCTTCATTTGTAATATTTAGCATAGCTTTTTTCCCTCCTATCAAGTTTATTGTAGATGAATCTGTCCACAAAGCCAAATGAAGATTTGATAAACCACTCCAAGCTCAAGTCGTAAAAAATTTAAATTGACATCTTTGTAAAACCAGTGATAAAATCGTCAGAGTAATCGATTGAAATTATTACCAAACCAGAAAGGGTGAATGTCGGTGACTATCTTTAATGCTAATCCTGTATTGTTCCATACAGGACAACATCAACTGAATACCGAAGCAGCCCTGCAGGTTCGAATAGATTAACTGGACCCCATTGTCTCATTATCAATGGATATAATCGAATTCGGTCATACCGTATGCTGCTTCATCTATAAGCAGCGTTAGCGGTATATGCGGAGATCCTTAAGGCATATCGTCTACTGACGGTATGCCTTTTTGTATGGTTTCCTCAGCTGCAGATGCTTCATGATGCAAACTAAAAAGGCTATCTTGATCACGAACTATGAGATTACGAACGTAAGGAGGAAACCTGAACATGTTTTCTGTATTAAAAAATTTAGGCTGGTTCTTCGGGCGGGAAAAAAGGCGCTACCTGATTGGAGTGACCTTCCTGATTCTCGTCGGCATTGTGGAGCTTGCTCCACCGCGCCTGCTTGGCAACGCCATTGATGAAATCGTCACTGGCTCCATTACCTGGGGCTCGCTAACCAAGTATATATTGCTTATCCTCGGTGTACTGGCATTTATCTATATGATTACTTATGTGTGGATGCACAAATTGTTCGGCGGCTCCAATCTGGTTGAACGGCTGTTGCGTACCCGGTTCATGAACCATCTGCTGCGGATGACGCCTCCGTTCTTTGAGCGCAGTCGTACGGGCGATCTGATGGCTCGGGCGACGAACGACCTGCGTGCAGTATCAACGACCGTTGGCTTCGGAATGTTGACCTTGACGGATTCCACGGCTTATTTAACTACTATATTGGTCGCCATGGGAACGCTCATTAGCTGGAAGCTCACACTTGCAGCCATCCTCCCGCTGCCATTCATCGCGCTAGCGATGAAAATATATGGGAAGATCATTCACGAACGTTACACACTAGCCCAGGACGCATTCGGCGACATGAACGACCAGGTCCTGGAGTCGGTTGCCGGCATACGCGTCATCCGCGCTTATGTCCAGGAACGTAATGACGAGCAAAGATTCGAAGATATTACGAATGATGTCTACAGGAAGAACTTGGCGGTTGCTAAGGTCGATGCTTATTTTGAACCAACTATCCGCCTGTTCGTTGGACTTAGTTATGCGATCGGCCTAACCTACGGGATCTACCTTGTGTTCCAGAATGAACTGACCCTCGGCGATCTTGTCTCCTTCAATATGTACCTAGGGATGATGATCTGGCCGATGTTCGCGATCGGCGAACTAATCAACATTATGCAGCGTGGCGGAGCTTCGCTCGATCGGGTGAATGAGACGCTGAATGTCAAGCCTGACGTACAGGACATCGATAATCCAGTGCATGTGGAGTCGCCTGACCGTATACAATTTAAAAATGTCACCTTTCGCTACCCTACCTCTACGGTAAATAATCTTGAGCAGATTGACCTGACGATTCGCCGCGGCGAGACGCTGGGGATCGTCGGTAGAACAGGCAGCGGAAAATCAACTTTGCTGAAGCAAATTCTACATGAATATCCGCTCGGAGATGGGCAGATTACGATTTCCGATGAACCGCTGCAGAATATAGCCCTGAACCAGTTGCACGGCTGGATCGGCTATGTTCCTCAGGAACAGATTCTGTTCTCCAAGACGGTGCGGCAAAACATCCAATTTGGCTTGCCGAATGCACCGGATGAGCAGATTATGGAGGCCATACGCACCGCTGCTTTCGATCAGGATTTGGGAACCTTGTCCGATGGACTGGATACTCTGGTCGGCGAGAAAGGCGTGGCCCTCTCCGGCGGACAGAAACAGCGCGTATCATTGGCCAGAGCATTTATTGCCGACCCGGACATCCTGATCCTGGACGATGCCTTGTCCGCGGTAGATGCCCGAACCGAAGCCCGCATCATCGAGAACATACGAAGCAAACGCTCCAGCAAGACGACACTCATTTCCACCCACCGCCTGTCTGCTATTGAACATGCTGACTGGATCGTCGTGCTGGAGAAAGGACGAATCGTAGAGCAAGGTACCCATGAGACACTGCTGCGAGAGGGCGGCTGGTACCTTGAGCAATACGAACGTCAACAGGTCGAATCAAGCCTGGACGACTAAGGAGGTATCCATAGAATTGCGCACCAATGTTGCTAAATCACTTTTTAAATACGCCTTAACGGCTAAAAATACGTTTATACTTGCACTTGTTATGCTGGCGATCGGTGTAGCTGCCGATTTGGCCGGCCCGTTCATCGCCCGCTCTATGATCGACGATCATATGCTTGCTATTGAACGACCATTCTTCGAGACGAACAATCCAGGAGGCTCGGAGACCGTTAAATTCGATGGCCGGTACTTTAAGCGCGGCGACCGTTTCTCGGATGGAGAAGCTAAAGGAAATGAAGCACGCTTGCTCCAAGTAGGCACCTCCTTCATCCTCGTCGAGCAATCGATCACGGATGTGTCGGGCAAACGGAGCTATCAAAACGGCATGCTGACGCTCGATAAGAATGGAGAAATTCAGCAATACCCGGGACAGAAGCTAAGCTCCTCCGAGCTATTTACCTTTTATAAGCCTGAGGTTCCCGGGATTATTCAATTGATCGGCTGGTATTTCGTCTTCCTGGCGATCTCGATCATCATGGAATTCGGCAAGACCTATTGGCTGCAATCTTCGGCCAACAAAGTCATCCGGAAGCTGCGCATGGACGTATATGCTCATATCCAGCGCCTTCCGGTACACTTCTTTGATAACTTACCGGCTGGTAAAGTCGTATCACGGGTTACAAATGATACCGAAGCGGTCAAGGACTTGTTCATCGCGGTATTATCCAACTTCTTCTCTGGTGTCATTAATATGATTGGGGTCTATGTCGCTTTGTTCCTGCTTGATTTCCGCCTGGGACTGATCTGCTTGTTCGTCGTGCCTGTCATTTGGGCCTGGGTTGTACTGTACCGCAAGTTCGCGACCAAATATAATACGATCATCCGCTCTCGTCTGAGTGAGATCAACGCAATCATCAACGAATCGATCCAGGGGATGTCAATCATCCGTATCTTCCGCCGCGAAGAGCAGACGAGGGAAGAGTTCGAGAATCTGAACAATGATTATATGAAGCATCAGAACAAAATGCTTAATCTTAATGCCCTGACCTCCCATAACCTGGTTAACGTGATTCGCAGTCTCTCCTTCGCCGTTGTATTATGGTTCTTCGGTTCGGAGCAGCTTAGCGGAGCCGGCATCATCTCGCTTGGTGTCCTATACGCCTTCGTTGACGTCCTGGGTCGGCTGTTCCAGCCGATTACAGGTATGGTCAACCAGCTTGCTGCGCTGGATTCCTCCATGGTATCTGCCGGAAGAGTATTCGCGCTTATGGATGAACCGGGCGAAGAGGTAACAGACGGTTCGATGCCGCGTTACAAAGGAAATGTGGAATTTAAGGATGTATCCTTCGCTTATAAGCGTGATTATGTCTTGAAAAATATATCCTTCGAGGCCAAGCAGGGACAGACGGTTGCCCTCGTTGGTCATACCGGCTCCGGCAAGAGCTCGATCATCAACCTTCTGTTCCGTTTCTACGATCCGCAGAAAGGAACGATCACGATCGATGGGCAGCCAATCAAGGAACTGCCAAAGCAGTGGATTAGACAGCATATGGGTATCGTACTGCAGGATCCTTATCTGTTCACCGGCACGATTGCTTCCAACGTCAGTCTCGGTGACGAGCATATCCCCCGTGAGCGGATTGAGAAAGCGCTGGAAGATGTCGGAGCCACGCGCATTCTAGCCCATCTTCCTAAAGGGCTGGATGAGCCCGTCGTGGAGAAAGGCAGTACGTTATCCGCAGGCGAACGGCAGTTAATCTCCTTCGCGCGAGCGCTAGCCTTCGATCCAGCGATTCTGATTCTCGATGAAGCTACAGCTAACATCGACACCGAGACCGAAGCTCTCATTCAAGAGGCGCTGGAAGTACTGAAGCGCGGGCGTACGACCTTCATTATCGCGCACCGCCTGTCGACCATTCGCAGTGCCGACCAGATTCTGCTGCTGCATCGCGGCGAAATCGTCGAACGTGGCACTCACGACGAACTTTTGGCCAAGGGCGGACGCTATTATCAGATGTACCGCTTGCAGCACGGGGCGGCTGATACTCCGGCTTCACCAGCACCTGCGAACACTGCCTCATCAGTCTCAGCGCCTGTATAATTGCCGGGCTCTGCTGGCGGTTCAACCAGAAAACAAGCGGGTACCGAGGACATTTCACCCCTCGATACCCGCTCTTCTTTATTTTAGCCTTTTAATCTCAATCGTCTGATCTGGGACCAACTTTATCTTGTAAGAACTTGCAATATAGGTTTCCGTTTTCGTCGTTGTAATGACCTGCGGATACATTTGCCCCGGCTTGGGAGAGAGCAGCTCATAATAGATAGTTGCTACCTGATCCTTGCCAAACTCCACCTTAGTAACGGCAATCCCATATCCTGGGTTCGGCTGGTTCTCACGCTGTAGAATTACTTTGTTGATCTGGTCATTCACTTTTTCAACACTATACGTGACTTCGTCCTGCATCGGATCATCCGCTTTCCCGTGATTATCTACAAACTCGCGACTATTGTAGACCCATTTTGCTGCTTCTATTCGGGTGAGAGACTGTTTGGGGTGGAACTTGCCCGCATCATCCAGCTCTGTAATCTTCATAAGCAGCAAAGCTTGAACACTGTTAAAATAACTCTTCGCCACTTCATCAGCATCCGCGATCTGAATAAGCATGGCTATGAGTGGATAATCACCGGTCGCATGGATACCTTGCTGCAGCAGGAAGGCGAATTGTTCCCGTGTAAGCTCCTTACTGACCGAGAAGCCTTGTGGCAATTCGATTCCATTGTCCGCCGCGATCGCCAGCGACTCATCGTACCAATGTCCCCTTTTAACCGTATTTTTGGAACTTGCCGGATTATCAGGCTTGGCCTTCAATTCCAATGCCTGTACGATCATATGAACGCCTTGAGCCCCCGTCACCTTACCCAGCGGAACGAACCTATCCTTCGCCATCCCATGGATAACTCCTCTGTCCTGTAGGGATTCAATCATTCGCGCATCGTCCCCCTGGACATCATTAAATGCCGATGCTGCAGGAACAAACAAGAGCGATCCAGATAGAAGCATCGTAAAGGCCAGATTCAATTTTTTTCTTTTCACGATAGATCACCTCTGCTCCAATAGACGTACACAGTCGCCAAATGTTGCACTATTTTCCCAGATCAAGCTGGTTGAACAATGCTCTGTATATTGCTGCATTCTAATCTCCATCATCCTGGCTCATCGCAAAATATCTGAAGTTGCCTGTATATACAACAATCCCACCTACCGATCAAGGTAAATGGGATTGTTCAAGGTTTTCCGAAATCTCACCAGTCCAGACGGGAGGTTCCCATCTCTCGTCGCATCAAGGCAAGTGTAAGTTCAACAGTCTATTGCTTCGACTTTTGGGATGCACCTTTAGAGGCTTTTGCATCAGCACCAGCTACAGAAGCGCCTGTTTCTGCCGCAAATTCCGTATTAAGATTTGGAACACCCAATTTCTTTTTTACTTGCTTGGACCTATGCTTCGCATTATTCTGGTTGTTCATCACATTACACCTCCTCAAGTCGTATGAATCGGCATTATCTGAACGGATTGAGATAACCACGGTTTACTCCATTAGTATTATGTGATGAACAGCTTCACCCTATGCTGTTTTCAGCTTCTTATACTCTTATTATCCCCCCAGCTCTATGCCTTTTAGGTTCGATCTCCAGCGCCTACTCTGTCCATCTCACCACTTTGTTCATGTCTACTCCTCCCCTAATACAGCTAATAGAGCAGCTTTACATATAGCACTTTCAGCAGTAACATCTACAACGTTAATACTCTTTTTTTCGTCCCTATAAAATGTTGCCTCCCACCGTTCCCCTTCATTATTTAAAATGAAAAGCCAACCTTTCTTCTTCATTTCCTTTACAACATCGAATGCCGCATGGACGTCTCTACTGTAATCTCTCGGGCAGAAAGACGTATTGCCTCGCAAGAATCTCCCGGGTCTATGCCTATCAGGCTGATACTCAAAAACCTCTAAGGCCACGGCATAATTTAATTTTTCAAGTTCAAAGTCTAGTATGTCTTCAGGTGCCATACTTCTCCTTCCCCAAACTCGTCCTTTATTACTTTCTACTATGCGTTTGACCAGCGGATAATACGCAAAAGATGTCCCTCGAGAAGCGCTTTACAGACAAAGAAATCGAAAAGTTGTTGCAACTATTTTTCCAGATCAATCTGGTTGAACAATTGCTCTGTATATTGCTGCAGTCTTATCTCCATCATCCTGGCTTCATCGCAAAATGTTCGCAGCTCCGTGATCATCGCCTCTCTACCCAGCTTATCAAACGCTTCATGAATCCTCAGCTTAAAGTAATCGTGCACAATGTAATTGCGCTGCTTCCAGATGGCTTTCAGCTTCGCCGACTCTTCGTCTGTAAAGGAAAAATGATGTTGAATTTCGTTCACCAATTGGCCGAGCGAACTGCTTAGCTTCTTGCGAAAGTTCTCGTTAAACTGCTCCGCGCTCTGCATATCTCCCTGCGACACCTTCATCACCATGATCAAATTGGCCAGCTGCTGCTCCAGTGCCTGTGAATAATATACCGCAAGCCCAAAGTAGGTGAACAACTCCTTGGAATTCTCATCCCCCGGTACAAAATTCTCTTTCATAGCGACCTTCCCCCACATATTTCCTGTTATTGTCTTATTGTATCGCACCTATAACTGCTATACCAGAGCCACTGAAATGGGGAAATGCATGATCCGCCAATCTGTTCAACACCCTGCCTGGACTTCCACTTAGGATTGGGCTGCTTGCTCCTCCAGACTCCTAAGCCCCTCTGCAAGTGCTGTCTTATCAAAATGCTCGCCAATAAAAACAGCTACATCCGGCACATCTCCCTGCGGATTAATCTTCATAAAGTCTGCTTCCCGATAAGCGTATTGGAACATGAATCGGCTAGAAGTGTCAGAGAAATGCAATATACCTTTCCCGCGATATACCTCTCTTGGAAGCTCCTTAATAAACTTTTCAAAATCAACACTGTTCACTGGACCTGTAAAATAATGCGTATAGACCGTAACATGCTCGTGCGAGTGGTGGGCCGAATGGGACCCGTGATCATGGTGTTCGTGATCATGTTCATCATCTTGTGTATGGACATGATCACTATGGTCTCCGTGTTCGTCTTGCTTATGGCTATGTTCAATTGCTTGGCTATGATCTCTACGACTATGAGCATGAGTATCTCCGCCTGCATCAGCTTCGCTTCTGCTCAACAGCAGCTCGATATCCACCTCGCATTTCTCAGCTGTAACAATTTGGGCATAGGGATTGAGCCGCTGTAGCAAAGCTTGTAGTTCACGAAGCTCATCCGCAGAGACAAGATCGGCTTTATTCAGAATCAGCCATGATCCACAGCGAATTTGTTCAATCATCAGACGATAAGTTTTCCCTTGCTGTGCTTCATACAATGCTGCTAAGTGGGCCGCGTCCACTACAGTGATCATTGGTCGGATATCCAGCTTCAACAGTAAGGACGATTCCGAGACCGCATCGAAAATCTCCATCGGGTTGGCCGCTCCCGTGGCTTCTATAATCACCACATCCGGCTTCTCCCCTTGGATCAACTCATAGAGCTGCATGCTCAGATCGCTGCGAATCGTACAGCATATACAGCCGCCCAACATCTCCGCCATCGGTACCTCCGGACCAATCATCAGACCGTCCAGATTAACTTCACCAATCTCATTCATAATGACAGCTGGCTTAAGCCCTTCATTTTTCCATTTCGCAATTAAGCGCTGCAGCAGCGTTGTCTTCCCACTGCCCAGAAATCCCGACAATATGTAAATGGGTGTTGCTTTATTCATCTTTTTCATTCCTCGCTCTCTATAAGAGGTTGTTCAAAAAGTATTGAACACACATTATAATAACTCTCTTCCATGAAGGCGAGTTTACACCATGCTATAGAAACACGCAACTTTCTGGGTTTAATACTTAATGAGAAGATAGAGGAATATGATAAAATAGAAAGATAACATCACGTTAGAGAGGATAATTGATATGATACGATCAGTTGATGAACATCGAAGCCAAGCACCGTCTCGTAAGAACTGCCTAATTATTACGGTGTCGGATACCCGGAATAAGAGTAATGACTACAGCGGACAATTTATTCAGGACCTGCTTACAGCTAACGGATATAATGTTGTGGATTATACAATTGTCAAAGACGATTACGATGGAATCCGCCAATTACTGCGGCAAGCCGCTGCACACCGTACTATCGATGTCGTCCTGCTTAGCGGCGGAACCGGCATCGCCCCGAAGGATATGACCTATGAGGCAGTACGCAGCTTGCTTAATAAAGAAATGCCAGGTTTTGGAGAGTTATTCCGCCATTTAAGCTTTATTGAAGATATCGGCTCTGCTGCTATCCTTAGTCGAGCGATTGCAGGAACGATCAGTAGTATGGCTGTCTTCTCCATGCCAGGCTCTCAGGCCGCTGTTAAGCTAGCGATGGAAAAGATCATCATTCCAGAATTGCCGCATATTTTGAATGAAATTCATAAGAGATAAGGCAGCTGCAAAAGAAATCCCCCTACTGGCAACGAGCCTGTCGGGGGATAGTTTATTATTTTACAGTGAATCTTCGTTAATCTGTTGCAATACCTGTTGAAAAACATTCTTAAGCTCAGCGCTATACCGGCTTTTCTTCTGCCCGCTTGAAGCATAGATCAGAGCTACCTTGCCTTTCGTCTCGATAACGTAGGCTTCATCTTTTGCCGTACCAGCACCATATACTTCAGATATTTCACTGATCCGGTCCTGTTCACTCGGATATACATTGAAAATCAGAAAATGCCTGGCATCGCCATTGATATAATAATTGTAGCTGATCCCTCCATTCAAGGCTTCCGCATACGTCTCATGGGTAAGTCTGATTCCGCGGTTCGCACACTCCGCCTGCAGGGATTTGAGAAGTGCGCTGTTCAGCGTCGTTCCACTAACCAATTGCCGATCATTACCCTCTTGATAGCTCTTCATATTGATTCTGTCAAGTTCTTGCTTTACGATCTGCTGCGAACCTGAACCGCAACCGCTAAGGAGCAGCACGGCCAGCAACGTATTCAAGCCCCATGCTAGACATCTCATCGGAGTAACCCCTTCCTCATCGAAAGCTAGTCATCTGTTGATGATGTTAGCATGGCACATCTACGCCCTCTTTATACCAGTTTTTCCCTAACAGAGGTTGTCAAAAAGTCTGCTTTTGATCACGAAGCAAATCATGAAGCTTTTCGACATCGAATCTTGAATTCAGCCGGGCCTTCCGGTGCTCACGTAGGTTTTGCCTACGCTCCGCTCCTCAGTCCCTATCTTCATCCAACCTTCTCGGTGCTGAAAACCAGCCTTTTTGAACACACACTAATAGAGGTTGTCAAAAAGTCTGCTTTTGATCACAAAGTAGATCATGAAGCTATTCGACATCGAATCTTGAATTCAGCCGGGTGTTGTACGAACTATTATTCATCAGACTGCTCGTAAAAAATCATATGCTCCTTCTCTGCCCTGTAATATTTCAATCGATCCTGCAGGCTACCCGTATGAAATTCAAACATATGACCATCGGGATCGAGAAAATATATCGAGCGTTTGTCCTGCTCATCCCGCTCCCGTCCGGGCAGGAGTGTTACATTCAAAGCGGTTAGCCTGGATATCAGCAGCTCATAATCGGACTCTTCTATTGTAAAAGCAATGTGAGTATAAGTCCGTTCGGTCGTATTACGCTTAACATCCTCTTGATTCAGGGCAATCCATATTCCATTCAAATCGAAGTAAGCCAACTTTCTTCCCTTTACCAATACCCGGGCTTCGAATACATTCTCATAAAACTCAATGGATCTATCCAGATCTGAGACAGAAAAGCATAAATGATTAATACTTTGGATTTTCATAACATAGCAAGCCCCTTCAAACTGTGAATTCCGTCTTATCTGCAGATACTCGGTGGACGAGCGAAAATGACTATTTTTCACTTAATTGAGGCGGGTAACGGTACATTGTCGCCTGTTCAAATGCATATGCCAATTTAATGAGGGTCGGCTCACTGAACGCCTTCCCCGAGAAGACGATACCGAACGGCCCCTTAGTAGAGTCGCCGTCTGCATCAACGATTCGGATGCACCTTCAATCCTTCCATAGCCTCATAACATGTGCTAACCTGGTACCTTGAAACTCCATTTTATAAATGTCCGGCTTCTTCGTCTCAATGAAGAAATCCCAGCCATAGCTTGAGTCAAAGTAATTCATCATCAGTGTCATGACGTTGCCATGTGTACCGATAACAATCTTCTTCCCCCTATGCTGTTCAAGCAAATCAAACAGTACAGGAACAGCCCGCTGCTGACAAACCCTGCTCGATTCTCCCCCAGGCAAAGCGTATTCCGGATCAGAGAACATATTCTGCACTTGTGTCATAAACTGCTCATCCCTGATCAAATAGCTATCATCGGCAAACTGCCTTTCCCTGAGGTCTTCATATGTCTCTATAGGCAAATTCAACTTCCCGGCCAGCCCTTCCACGGTTAGCATAGCTCTCGCATACGGGCTGGAGACGATCATATCGATACCTTCATCCTGCAACAGCTCTGTCACCTGCCTAGACTTCAGCACTCCATCAGGACTCAGTCCCCTTGTTCTCTCTTCACCAGCCGTATAAGGCGACTCCGCGTGCCGTACCATATATATCATCGTTAACATAGTTGCCTCCTTCCAACTGATCGCTGTTAATCTATTATTCTATCTCACCCACAGCATTCTAAGTTGTTCATCTTCCCATGTCTCTAGCTCCAATATTTTGCTGAAAGGATCTCCATCTAGATGCAGTAGCTTGGCAAAGGTCGGTTCCGTCTTCAGCCCCTCACGCTTCAGAGCGATCACTTGTTGTCTAAAATCCTCTCCATACAAGCGAAGCAACCGATTCTCAATCACCATATGTCGATACCCGTTCTGTTCCATGACAGGCTTCTGCTGTGCAAATATTTCCACAGGCCAATGCTCCAGCCAGAAATTCACTTTAAGTCTCCATAAGCCGTCTACTTTCCGTCTCGTCAGAGTATAACCCCGGTACCGCTGCAGATGAGCCCTGGCTAACTCTTCTAACGCATCAAAGGAAGCGATATCATTTACTTCGCAAATGATATCCAAATCACTGTTCTCAACGTGAATCCCGATTGGAATGGTTCCAACCAGAATCGGACGATATAATTCGAGAAGATGCATAAGTCTGTACTTGTCTAGTAAATGATAGACTTCACGTTGCGTTGCATTACCACTGAGGAGATACTTTAAATCTGTCCAGTTATGACTCAAATTGAAGATTTCCTTTCCTTAACTTATCTATTAGAGATCAACGCCTGTTTACTATTATCAAAAGTAAATACTAACTTGTTCCCATCATCTGATGTCTCCATCATTTCTTCCAGGTACGAATCTGGAGCATAATTCCTTACCGTCTTTCTCCAGAAGGCCTGCGCTCTTTTGTTGCTGTCCGTTGGATTCGTCTGTAGCTCCCAAGTGCCGGAATGTAGATTAAAGACCTGTATGGCTGCCGCTTCAGCAACCCCCTGACCACGGAAGGAACGCAGGATGAAGAATTCATTTAAATAAAATTCAGTTCCATGTGGCGTATAAGGCGGTGTCGCTACAAGTGCAAATCCCGCTGGAATATCTTCCACAGTGACGAGATAGGGGATTAGAATAGACGGCTTCTCCCACCAGATATCAAATACTTTATTCTGATCCTGTAGTGTCAACGTATCGTCTGTCTCAAAGACGCCGTATTGGTTCGGTCTCCATCCCCAGATCTCGGACAGATCATGCAGATACAATGGATATAGATTATTAATAACAAATTTCGTATTCTGATCTGTTAAGCTAATGGATACTTTCATGCTCTTAACGCCTCCGCTTCTGACCTTAGCTTTTATGATATGTGACTACAAGATGGAGAATAACTATAATTAATTTTTACTGCTACTCCCTAGATTTCCTACCGATGTATAACAAATGGGATGAGGTCCCGAGAATATAAGGGTTCTCCGATTCACTTATGATCAATTCCATCATTTGAGTGAAGGCATCGTCCCCTTGCCTCTTCCAATAATCCCACTGCTCCTCCGTCATTCCCCCAGCGACACTGCTTGAACCGATAAGTTTGATCGTCT
The DNA here is from genome assembly GCF_039521865.1 of Paenibacillus motobuensis. Lineage (NCBI taxonomy): Bacteria > Bacillati > Bacillota > Bacilli > Caryophanales > Paenibacillaceae > Paenibacillus > Paenibacillus motobuensis. The sequence continues at coordinate 632,644 of NZ_BAAACX010000009.1, forward strand.
GGAAGCCATTCGATTCCATGAAAGGGATAATTTCAGCGATATCAAAATAGTAGGCCCCGGTAAATCTACCTTCATCGTCATGGTTAAAGGCCCCAGATTTCATGAAGTCTGTTATCCCTTGCACGGTATGATTGGGCCTCCACCTTTCCGGATATTGCAAAGACGTGGACAGGAACCTCGTTCTAGACATAAATGCAACGAAAATAAGTCCATCTTGCCTGGTCACCCGGTACAATTCGGCAATTGCCCGGTTTCGATCATCTTGGGACTGTAAATGATACATCGGTCCTAACACCAATGCCGCATCAAATTGCTCATCAGAGAGTCCATCTAAATGTCTCGCATCCATTACGTGAAAACCATCGAACTGCTTTTCTAGATTAAGCTCTATCGCTTTTAGCTCCGCTAGTTCAACTAGCCTCGGTGTCAAATCAGTCAAGGTAACCCGATAACCCTGCTCTGCTAACCACATCGAATACTTACCTGGACCTGCCCCGTTATCTAGAATACGACCAGATCGAGGGAGATTCTTCTGCATGTGGTATAGATGAATCAAGTATTCTAATGGCTCGCGATCGAGCCTTCCCCATTCGTCGAACTGGCTGTAATATCGTATCAACGAATCCATATTATCTCCTTCCAAGATCACGCGATCCTAAAGTTTATTGCCTACTGCGATCCAGCGCCCATCAACATCCTCGAACACAAATTCTCGATTGTTATAATCCGTTGTCGTCAAGGGCCTTACGATGTTGATCCCAAATTGTTTCAATTCCTCTTCAAGTCCCTTCTGATCATGCGCGACAAAATAGGCGTCATACCCGTACCCGTGACATATCCGATTAGGGAGAATCTTCTCTTGATTAGACTTCGTCAGAACAATCTCAACGGAGTCCCGATATAAACATATATGCGGCTCTTCGACCTCCAGGTAATTAACCGCTCTGAATCCAATACGCTCATAGAAACTTGCCGTCCGACCCAGATCGGGAACCGGAAATATTTGCAGGCAATGCGATAATCCATGCATCATATGTCCTCCTTCTTCTTGTTCAATCATGATTCACTGTTCCGTAAGTGATCTTCATATTGGGAGCGTATGCTAACCAGCTATTTACTCCGAAACTCTCGGAAAATAATAACTCAGCATTGTATTGACTCACGGCTTCTTCCTCTGGTAGACCATTCGCTTTCAGTCGCTCCACAACTTCATTCCGATTGCCAGGTATTTGTCCCAACCCTTCTTCTATCAGTGATTGATAGAGTTTGTCTTTCGCCAGTGGTTCCATGTTCTGATCCAAAAAATTCACTTTGTCGCTCACCCGGCATTCAACATTGTGCAAGCCCATCTGACTTAGCATGATTGGAAGCATAATTCCAATGTTTCCATCCTTACCATTAAGCCGAGCATCTTCTTCATATAACTGTTGCAGCAATCCCAAGCGAATAATTCTCGATTGTTCAATCCCAACCATATAATAGTTCGACATATTCGCAATCCAGTGAGGCTCAAAACAAATGATTCGCCCATGATTCTGAACACTGTCAATCATTTTCTGTAGGATTGCTCTCGAATCCGTCATATGTAGTAGAAAGGCATGGCACATCGCGATATCATAATCTCTTGCTATGACCACTTCTTCAATATCAGCTTCGATAAATTCAGTCTCGAATTTCTGGTGCCCGTATATTTCCCGGGCTGTTTGGATCAACTTGCTTCCTCTATCGATTCCTGTATATGTCGATCCTTCCGGTAAGAGCGGCAAGAACTTTAGCCCTAAATAACCATACCCACAACCGAAGTCAATAATCTTCACCGGTCGATCGATCTTCCAGACGATTTTTACTAGAAATTCCAGATAATCATCGTTATAGTAAAGACAGCGAGTATTGCGCAAATATTCAACCTGGCTGTCCCAATAATATTCACTCATACATCGGCTCCTATATTCATTATTGCTACTAAATTCACATATATTGATATTGCGCTAATCATAGAAATGAGGGGAGAACCATGGGCGATCGTATTGTTATCATTAGCGGTGCCAACTCTGGGATTGGCAGAGCAGCCGCCTTCAAATTTGCTTCCACAGGGTTCCATGTAGTAATGGCCTGTCGTAATCTAAGTGCAAGTCGCAGTGTACAACAGGAGATTATCGAGAAAAGTGGAAGCGATAAAGTAAGCTTGTTGGAACTGGATCTCGCTTCCTTTTCATCGATCCGCCATTTCTGCTCAGCTTTTCAACAAACCTTTGACCAACTTGATGTATTAATCCATAATGCGGCATACCTTAAACACGGCGAAAAAATCTATCAACTTAGCCCCGATCACATTGAGCTTTCCTTTGCCACGAACTTATTTGGACCCTACTTAATGACAAAGCTATTAATGGATCCGCTTCGCAAATCATCGGATGCCCGGATCCTTCATGCCTGCAGCACGAACATCAAGCACTTCTTCGATCCTAAGCGAAAAATTGAGTTTGACAATCTTCAAGGTGAATTCAAAGATAACCGTCCTTATAGCACCTATAAAATGTACGGTGACTCAAAGATGGCATTATTTATAATGACGAAAAGATTGGCTGAGGAACTTAAACGCTATGACATCAAGGTCAATGCGCTGCAAATTCCTGCTACAAAAATATCCAAACGGACCATAGACAACTTATCCCCAATCTGGCGGACTCTCGCAGTACTCCAGAACCTATTTAATCCCTTACCGGATGAAGTAGCGGAGTGCTACTATCAAATTTGTACGGCGGAGAAATATGCGAATCTGTCTGGGCATCTCTTTAATAAGCAGGGTGAGATTATTCTGCCAGGTCAGACCAAGCCTGACCCCTTCACACAAGCCAAGCAAATATTCGGTTCAACTTATTATCCCGCTTATGCGGATGATCCTGATATCGCCCAACAAGTATGGGAGCTATGTACAAAATGGACACAACGCTAGGACGATCAATTATCTATCCCAGCAAGTCTTCACGTAGATACGGATTGTTTTTGAGGATACTGCGTGCTCTTGATAATGTATCTCTACCCTTTGCTAGCTCTGGAGCTATACGGGATAGCAAGATCCATCTCAAGCAAGCCAGTGCCTCGAATAGCTCGAAATCATCAGAAGTAAACGACCCCTCATCCATAAATAAAGACTGATATATCGAACCGTTACGTTCACCCGCATAAATCCGCATTAATAGAATCGACCAGGCTGCATCATATCTAGAGTCACCAAGCTGTACATTGGTCCAGTCGATAATGGAATACTTTCCATTCATGTACAGAATATTGCCCAAATTATAATCCCCGTGAATCATGCAGTTGTGACGCATACTCACTTTTGGAACAAGCTGCTCGAGCAAAAGCTTGATGTCCTCATGTTTCTCAATCATCGGAAAGAAGTAACGGACAAAATCATACTTAGGGAGAGAAAGCCCTCTCAATTCTGGAATAGGAAAACGATGTATCTCGTTCAGTTTCTGTACAAGCGTCGACAATATCGATTTGTTCAACTTGTTGAAAGACTGACCGTCATACGGTGTCAGCAAGACCGAATGACCATCCCGATCCCTCCCATAACCAAGCGGTTGTGATACGGCGATCCCTTGAGCGGACAGAATCCGTAATAGATTATACTGCAACGCCACATCTGGCTTGGAATCTCGATTCCACACCTTAAGCACGGCATGATTGTCAGCCATGCTTATTTTTACGACTTCAGCCTCTAGACCGGAATTCAAAGGAGTTATCGTATAGACAGCACTAGGAGTGAATAGAGCATCTATAGCAGTGCCCCCCTCCAGCCAACGAATCTCATTTATCTGATCTATCACCACGCTCACATCCTTCTTCACTTCTATAGCCTGGCATGATGATAGGATTCGCCATCCATCTCAATAGTTCCTACCTTTCTGAATCCGGTCTACTCCTTCCTATAGTAACGCAGATTCCGCCGTACATTCGATCAACCAGCAATCTCTGAATTGCCCTTCATGCAGCTCATGCTCCTTGAGCAGCTTCTTCTTGACGAATCCGCACTGTTCATAACAAGCAAGAGCCCTTGCGTTCCAGGCTTGCGGGTCCATGACCACTTTAGCCGCTTTGCGCTGATGGATTAAGTAATCCCGCATCGAGCTGACCAGCTTCTTACCGATGCCTCTATTCCAATAACCCGGGTCACCAATAAATTGATCCGTTCCATAGATGATCCCGTCTGCATTGGTATACCCATATTCTAGTCTGGAATCCTCCTTGAGCGGGTAGAATTGGATGTAGCCGATCGCTTGGCCTTCATATTCAACAATACATCGCGTCTCGTCATCCTCCAGATAGAAATGCTCCCTGACCATTTCAAGATCATGTGGTCGGTCACGCCCCTCATAGTATTGAAGTACTTCCGGATTAGACAGCCAGTCTGCAAGAAGCTGCTGATCTGCCTCTGTAATAGAGCGGACCGTGATCTTGCCACTTTTATAGATCATGTCTAACCTCCATTTGATTCTCTTGGATTAGCATTTCGCATACGTATCATAGAAAAATTTGTAATTGTAGAAGCAAGAATAGCATCCTTTAAAGGATGGAGATTCGGAGTAAAGCGCAGTTCGATATCATAAGACAAGAGCTGATCCACCAAATCCTGGATGGGCTCAATATGAAGCGGCCGTACCGTCTCCCTAGAGACATAGTAACCAGCAACTGCATCCATAAGTTCAAATCCATTATCCGCGAAGCAGTATTTGTATATTCCGAGCCTGCATCATACGCTCCAGCCAGCCTTTCTCCACAACAACGATCGTATTTGCCACCGTTTGCGAGAAGAACTTCTCTCGGTCAGCCTCACTGACCTTTTGAGAATTTGAATATATAATGCGTGGACATTCTCTGGGAAAAAGGTAATTTATCAAATGCTTCTCATCCATCGCCCATACGACTGGCGGCAAATCCGGCCAAGCCTCGGCTTTCCTTGGAACAAATACTTCTATATTACTCTCTTCACTGATATGATAAAGCAAATGATCGCGCTCCTTGCTAAAATCTAGATTGAAGATGATTGATATTGATCATTGAGACATTGCTTGGCATTAATGATTGGGAGCCGCCTCAGGATTTGTCATTAAATTGGTCTTTCAGAGACTAGCCACGTTTTGGCCTCTTCAGGATCCATATAGAATGAAATATTCATTTTGAGCTTTGCTTTCCGAATTCCCCTCTGCAGCCTCCAACGATGAAAGCCCGATAATCCGACAATGGATAATTTATCAATATGATGGCTTAAATTTATAATATTTTGGATAAATGCGTTGCAGACACCTGGAGTAAATGAAGTTTTGTCAAAATCAACCCATATCTTCAGCCGCCTGTTTACCTGAACGATAAACTCCTCTTCTTTCTGCATTAATTGCAATAGCGCCTGCTCGTCCTTGTATTTGTTCCCATATTTTAGACAGTGAATCTCTCCCCCTTTATAGTAATAGGGAAACGTCGAGCCACCCGGAGATTTCATCATTATCACTCCTTCTCTTGGAACGGCCACTTGCAACTCACCTTTATGATCTAATACCTTTTAGTATCAACTCATGATCCTTCGATAAAATACATTGGAATCGTTCAACTCCAGGGTACTTTTCTCCCAAGCTATGGATTTCGAACCCAATCTTACTGTAGAATCCTATGGCATCTTGATCCGTCTCAGCAATTATTTTAGCTGGATGATAGCTGTGCATATATTCATATCCGTACGTCATCAGGCCACATACATTCAGCCAACAATGACCTCAATATGTTTTTAAATTTATCAATCCGTTCACCTACGCTTACTTCAACTCGATCTCATAAGGTTCTGATTTGATGCTAACCCCGCTGTTTTCCCCACTGCCTGTAATGTGGAACTCAGCCTGAGCCACAATTGTATAAATGCCGGGCCGCTCAAGCACGATTTCATTTAATTTCGTGCTGATATGTCCACCTCCATCATAGCTGTACTTGCTGTTTGGCTCCAGGAGAACTCCAATTCCAATGTCATTTATCGTGTATGTTCCTCGTTCGATCGGTACTTCGACTCCATCCGGATTATAGACAACATACGTGAACATTGCTGCTCCATGCACAATCTCTACTTCTTTATCACTGTTATTGCATAGCAAGCCTTCAATCTCAAACGCCTCATTAACTTGTATATCCGATGGAATAATCATTTCAACGCTGAACATAGATTCAACCTTATCTGGATTACTCTGTTGTGCATATGGAGAAGCCGTTGAGCCCTCAGAATTATCGGAACTTGCAGGTAAATTCTCTCCGCTTCCACAGCCTGAAAAAACCACTCCTGCAACTATGAGTAAAAGTAATAAGAGGAGAGTGTTCTTCCCCATCTTTCCCCCTCCTTAAGCTAGAGATTTCTTCTATTCTTCTCAGCAATATAAATGTCCAGAGCCTTGATTCCACGATGCGCCAGCTTAATGAACAGGATAAGGCAATAAATACCTAACACCGCGATCAAAAAATAGAATACGATAATTAAAATAGGGAGTATCATCCCTAAAACCGATGCAGAAGTATCCATCTTTAACCTCCCTCTTTCTTCAAAATATTCGTTGTCCCTCCATCCAATTTTCAATATTGTACCATATTTTCCTGTATGCCTCTGCGTATTCTGTAGATCTATCAATGCTAAATTTGTTCTAAGGAAACACAGTATCGCTATTGGGACGAAAATAGGCTCAAAATAAATCTAACGAAACTGGGTATCGCTATTTGATATAAAAAAAGCGTAAACTTCCCCTTTTCGACCCATATAACGATATGGTGTTTCGTTAAATTCCAATTAGCCTTGTTATGGCTAATATAACGCTTCCCAGTTTCGTTAGCAAACTGCTATCACATGCCGAAACGTAGTCTCATGCTCACTCTCCAGTAGATGCCGTTAGACTCCAATTCAAGCATGTACATAAAAAAAGAACGCACCACTTCTACAGCGATGCGTTCCTACTATAATTTTCATTAATACTGCTTTTAGTTCATATATACGGCCTTGCCAGTACGAGCTGATTCGTAAATCGCCTCAAGGATCTCCGAGACAACACAGGCCTGTTCCGGCGTAACGACCGGCTCAAGATCCTGATCGATCGCTTCAATCCACTTACTCATTTCAACGTCGGAGGCATTCTCGGCTTGGCCGTCATAGAAAGCTACCCCGCCGGAGCCAAGCTCGATCTCATTGGTGTACAGACGGCTAAATTTCTCGCCATTAATGCGCAGTCCGCCCTTCATATCCGCACCGGCTTCCGTTCCGCTGAGGCTGCATTTTGCCTCATCCACTTCAAGCGAGTTGAGCGCCCAGCTGGATTCGAGCATCACCGTAGCGCCGTTCTCCATCACGATCATACCAAATGCCGAATCCTCAACAGTAAATTTCTCAGGGTCCCAAGGTCCCCAAGCATTTGCCGCATTCTCGCGCTTAGCCAGTTCATGATACTTCGTACCGAGAACGACCTTTGGCTTGTAATTATCCATCATCCACAGCGTCAAATCGAGCGCATGGGTGCCGATATCGATCAGTGGTCCTCCACCCTGCTTCTCTTCGTCTAGGAATACGCCCCAAGTCGGTACTGCTCTTCTGCGAATCGCGTGTGCCTTGGCGAAATAAATATCCCCAAGCTCCCCTTCCTCGCACAGCTTCTTCATATACCAGCTATCTGCCCGGAAGCGGTTGTTGTAACCAATCGTCAGCTTCTTCCCGCTGCGCTTCGCTGCTTCAACCATTCTTCTTGCATCGGCAGCTGTCTTCGCCATCGGCTTCTCGCACATGACATGATGACCGCTCTCCAAAGCTACGATGGAAATATCAGCATGGGAGTCATTTGGGGTCAGAACATGGACAATATCAAGCTGCTCTTCTGCTAGCATCTCTTTATAATCCGTATAGATCTTCGCTTCTGGCGTTCCGAATTTGGCCGCAGCTTCCTCCGCCCGCTCAGGAATAATGTCACAGAATGCGACCATTTCTACATTTTCCAGCTTGCTCAGGCTTGGCATATGCTTGCCGTTGGCAATACCGCCACAACCTACGATTCCGATCCGGTATACTTTACTCATATATACTCACCCTATTCTTAGTTAATAGCTTGCTTCCATTTGCGATAAGCTGCAGGCGTCATGCCGAAGCGTCTGCGGAATACGGAATGCAGATAGGTCGCATTCGAGAAGCCCTCGGTCTGAGCGACCTGCTCAATCGGCATACTGCTCTCCTCCAGTCTGCGGCAGACAGCTCGCAGCCTGATGTCTTCAACTATTTTACTAAATGGACGGTTCTCATCCATGCTTCTGAACACCCTCTGCAATTGCCGGGCACTAATATTCAGCTTCTCGGCTACGTTGTCCAGGGTCAAATTGTTCGTATAGTTCGCTTCAATATATTGAATAGCGTAATGGTAGCGATGCTCCAGCATATCGCGGATCGGCGCCTCGGCACCGGTATCGCCCGAGTCCCAAGCCCTTGCGGCCTTAAGCAGAATGCTGATAACAGACTGCTTGATCGAGGTGTAGAAGCCCCGATACTTCATATCCGCTGCCTCATAAGCCTCAAGGAAGCAGTGCATCGCATTATGGGTATCCTGCGTTGGCTTGTGTGGCAAATGGCGCAGCTTCTCGATACATTCTTCCGCTTCGGCTGCCTCCCATGGGTCCACGTCACTCTTAAATCTAGGGACTATATCGACATGGAGACATAATTCATCCATCGCCTCTTCGGGCGACGCCTCCTGATAGTGCATCACGCCGGGCCCCGTTAAATAGAACATACCCTCAGCCAAGGAGTAAGGGGTATCCTCAAGAATAACTGCTCCCTTGCCCCTTGGGATGAAGTGGAATTCGAACTCAGCGTGATTGTGGAAATCAATAAACCGCCCGGCGTCAAACGACGTTAAATGAAATCGTAGAACACGAATTTCATAATGACCCCATGAGACGATGATCTCCAATCTCTCCATCATGTCCTTCTTCTCGAACATGACTTCATACGGAAATGAATTCACTAGCCTGGGCTCCATATTCTACTCGCCTAGCTGCTCGGGCTGCACTACACGGCCTTCCTTAGCCGAACGATTTGCCGCCTCCATCAGTCTGGTCAACTCCAGAGCTATGCTGACATTCTCATCAGCCTGGGTATCCTTCTGAATATGCTGCACCCACTGCTCAAATGCACTCTCGCGATCGCTTCCGGTTGGCCGCTCATGCCAAGCTTCTCCAAGCTGATCACGGTTACTTCTGATCCGCAGCGTCTCATCCGGCGTTCCATACATCAGTGTTCCTTCCGTCCCATGAACCTCGATAGAGAATGGAGAATGGCTATTTACAAACCCCGCCTCAACGACACCGATCGCTCCCGAGGCTGTGTACAGACTAACGACGGCGTTATCTTCAACTTCTTTGCCTGTAATATAGCCGAAGTTTGCGCTTACGCCAGTAATCTCCTGGTCCAGGAATAGACGCGTCAAATACATCGGGTGACAGCCCAGATCGATCAACGCCCCGCCAGCACATTGCTGCAAATTATAGAAGTGCTCTGGCAGCCAACCAGCAATAGCACCGTTATGAGATAGACGAACGCGCACATAAGTGATCTGACCTAACAAGCCCTGCTTCAAAATTTCCTGAATAGCCAGCGTATAACCATCATTCAAGCGTGGCAGTGAAACCGTCAGCTTCACTTGATTACGCTCGATCACTTTCAAAATTTGTTCCGCTTCCTGAACAGTCGGAGCCAGCACCTTCTCCGTGAAAATATGCTTGCCTGCATTTGCAGCAGCGGTAATTATCTCTTCATGTCTATCGGTTGGAGCATCTACAATAACTGCATCGATTTCCGGATTGGCCAGCATTTCATCAAGCTTCGCATAATAGGGAACCCCTTGTTGTTCAGCCGCTTCCCGGCCGCGTTGCTCATTTTCGTCCCAAACTGCTGTGATCTCTGTGTCTGGGTGCTCCTGGGCTTGGCGTGTATAATCCCAAGCGTGAACATGCCAGTAACTAGCCTTGCCTATTCGAATCGTCATCTATTCCAGCCTCCCAAGTATATATAATTTCCTGACATCTAGTTATTAAGTTACCACAATAAACCGTTGTTTTTAAGTCAAAGTATACGACAATTATATATAATATCGCGACAAAGTTATACCAACTATACATCATCATACTGTACAAAAAAACAGATCAGGTGGGAGCCATCCACCTAATCTGTTTACTTTACTTCCTTCTATACTGTGCTAGATTATCTATCCTTAGGATTATTACTTCATGAGGTTAATAACCTGTCTTCCCACGGCTTGGCCAGCGAGGACGGTCGTCAATGCCTCTGATACCCGTTCCAGTGGAAGCTCAGTGACTCCTTGAGCGAGAGCCGTCTCCGGCTTCCATTCACCAGCTAGCTGCTGCCACAATTTTGAGCGCAGCGGCATTGGACATAGCACCGAATCGATGCCAAGCAGATTCACCCCGCGCAGGATGAACGGAAATACCGTAGTGTCAATTTTATTGCCTCCAGTTAAGCCGGAGATGGCAACCGATCCGCCGTATTTGATCTTCTTCAGTACTTCACCTGTCACCGCACCACCCACAGGATCAACGACAGCAGCCCATTGCTCCTTGGACAGCGGCCCTTTCCCTCCAGCAACGGCTTCCTCGCGGCTAATGACCTCAGCGGCGCCGAGCGCACGCAATTTCTCACTGGCCTGCACTTTTCCTGTGACGGCGATAACATGGTAACCAAGCTTGCCTAGAATGGATACCGCCATGCTTCCAACGCCACCAGAAGAACCAAGAACTACAACCGGACCGAAGTCAGGCGAGAGTCCGTTCGCAATGAGTCGCTCTACCGATAAGGCTGCTGTGAAGCCAGCCGTGCCGATAGCCATCGTCTCCATAGGCGTCAGCCCCTCAGGTACCTTCACCAGCCAATCCCCAGGTACACGGGCGATATCCGCCAGTCCTCCGTCCTGGCTTACGCCAAGTCCGTAACCGGTGCACAGCACGAGATCCCCTGGCTGATAACGACTGTCGATCGACTCTAACACTTCACCGGCCAGATCGATTCCCGGAGTGATCGGGTAGCTTCGTACTATTTTCCCATCCGGAATGCTGGCCAGTCCATCCTTATAGTTGACACTCGAATAGTGAACTCGGATCGTTACGTCCCCATCAGGAAGGTCCGCGATCCGGATCGTCTCTATACCCGTCCGAAATCCCTGATCGTCCTGATTAACCCGAAAAGCTCTATATGCTTGCTCCATCCTATTCTCCTCCTTAGATCAATCTTGGAAAAGTAAATATTAGCTATAATCATTTATTACTATCTTACAACAATTAAAGCTGAAGACTGAAATATACCAGCTCATTGTGGCATATTTCAATCTCCAGCTCCATGCTTTACTTCATATCGTTATGGAATAATTCCCGTTATTACAGGAGAGGATTCTCATGCTTGGCCTTCAGAATCTGCCAGCGACGATCCACTTCCTGTTCGAATCCAGCTAACGCTTCGGCATTTTCAGGCTTAAGCAGATGACGCGTCTTACCCATTGTCTTCAGCCAATCCGTAAGTGGAACCCGCTTGTTCTTCTCCTCTGGATCGTAAGTAATCGTGGTCTGTCCATGCTCGACCTCATACAACGGGAAGAAGCAGGAGTTTACCGCTGCATCCACGATGTTCGTGCCTTCATCATCCGGAGTTATCCAGTTCAATGGGCACGCGATCAGAATCTTGCCATAGACGAGTCCTTCATTTTGCGCATACCACTGTGCTTTGGCAGCCTTCTTCACCAGATCCTGCGGATACGCTTCACTACCGGTAAACACATAAGGGATATTCGTCGCCGCCATAATTTGCGCCGTATCTTTATGATGGAATACTTTACCCTTCTGCACCGAACCGATATTCGAAGTCGAAGTACGATGTCCGAGCGGTGTAGAGTAGGAAAGCTGGGCACCTGTGTTCATATAACCTTCATTATCATATTCGACAATGATCATACGATGTCCGCGCAATGCTGCGCCAATCGCTGGTCCCATACCGATGTCCATGCCGCCGTCGCCAGTAACCATAACGAAGGTGAAATCATCCTGCAGTCCTAGTTCATCCAGTTCACCTCTGCGCTTGCGCTCCCAGAACATCTCAACTACGCCAGACAGCGTCGCTGCCCCATTCTGGAACAGATTGTGGATATAGGTTGCCTTATGTGATGAATACGGGTAACCCGTCGTAACGACCATCGCACAGCCTGTATGGAACAACGCCACTATGTCGCCCTCAATCCCCTTGAAGAACAACTCCAGGCCAGAGAATATACCACATCCCGGACAAGCGCCATGCCCAGGGGCAATCCGCTTCGGCTTCTTCGTCAAGGCCCGCAGTGGTGGAATCCGTACGCCGAGTTTGCCGGTCTCTTCATTCATTTTCACCTGAATCAGACCGGTCTTGAGATCCTCGAACTTCATCGGCTTCAGTACACGTTGAGGTTCTTTGCTCTTATCCCCAGGAGTATGTCCGTAGTAATCAAATGGTACTTCCACTTTATTCTTCTCAGCTGCTTCAATCGCCAGTTCGAACAGCTTATGTCCGTCTTCAGCATAGAACTCTTTGCCGCCAAGGCCGTAAATACGACTGATCACTTTCGTTGAGTGATTGCCGTAAGTAAACAGAGCCGCCTTGATCTCATTCACCATATTACCGCCATGAGCACCAAAGGAATCAGCACGGTCGCCAACTGTGATTGCCTTGACATTCTTGAGCGCTTCAGCAATTTGCTTCTGCGGGAACGGGCGGATCATATTCGGCGCAATGGAGCCCGCCTTGATGCCTTGCGAACGCAGCTCATCAACGACATCCTTAATGATCTCCGAAGCCGAGTTCATGAGGAATACAGCAACCTCAGCATCCTCCATCCGGTACATATCAAGCATTTGATATTCGCGACCTGTAAGTTCCGCATATTCGCCAGCGATTCTCTCAAATACTTTCTCGGCATTATACATCGCTTCCGATTGCTGATATTTATTATTGATATAATCCGGTTCATTCATATAAGGTCCAACCGTGATCGGATGGTTGCGGTCCAGCGTATCCGGAAAGCCTGCCGGTGGAGTCTCTCCTACAAATTTCAGTACATCCTTACTATGTGCGAACGTGCGAACACGACGCTTCTGGTGGGATGTGAAATAACCGTCCGAAGCGACCAGAACAGGCAATCTGACCTCTGGATCCTCAGCAAGCTTAAGCGCCAGAATATTCATGTCATAGACAGCCTGCGGATCGCGGCACATTAGAATAGGCCAGCCTGTATTCAAGGCAAAATACAAATCCGAATGGTCGCCATGAATATCGAGTGGACCTGATATAGAACGGCAGACCAAGTTCATGACCATCGGGAAGCGGGTGCCGGATTGCACGTTCATCTGCTCCAGCATATACATATAACCGTTCGCACTCGTGGCATTAAAGACACGACCGCCTGCCGTGGAAGCACCATAGCAGATCCCGGCCGAGCTATGCTCACCGTCAGATGGAATCAGCTTGATATCATGCTGTCCATTCGCCTTCATCAAATCCAGAAATTGCGCCACTTCTGTCGATGGTGAGATTGGAAAATACCCCATGATATGATAATTAATCTGATGGGCGGCATATGCTGCCATCTCGTTACCGGATTCATATACGATCCGTTCTTCCACCTTGGCTAATCTCTGTTCCTTCTCCATATTGATTGCCATCAATGTTACCGCCTTTCTGTTTCAGATTTATTGAATGGCCAGGTCGAATAAATGCGGAACGCGATGCTCCTCTGCATAGCCTTCTTCTTCACGAGCTTTGGAGAGCGCGTCTGTAGGACAAGCATGAATACATTTCAGGCAGCCTTTGCAATATTGATAATCGATGCCCTTCAGAAACATCTGTGGTCTGCCCTTCTTATCCGGAAGTTCTTCCCAGACGAAGCAATTATCAGGACATACATTGTCGCACTGGGCGCAATGAATACAAGAAGCAGCCTCGAAATGCGGCATCATCCCTGAACGGGAAATGCTCAAGTCCTTCAAAATACTATTGCCCGGATTTGAGATAATACCGCCGATAGGTTGTGTCTCGTAGCCAAGCACCGGCGTGTCCATCCGTACAAATTCCGGCATGCTTGCTCCTTCCGGAAGATCGAATGTCTCGAACGTTACTTCCTGATAGCCTCTCTCAAAGGTAGCCAAAGCCGGTGCAACCGTCTGAGGATACTTCTTCTCCAGCGACTTGCGGATAACATCCTTCATCGTCTGCGGATCAAGGAACGGACAGAGTCTGAACATAGCCCCCAACATAGCCATATTTACGCGGTTCTTCTCTTCGAGCGCGATGCCCGTAGCATCGACCACTGCGATCGTTCCGCCGATTAATTTCATTTTCTCTTTTAGCTCTTGTGGAGTTTTCGTTGAATTAACAAGAACCGTGCTATCTTCATATATACCGCTAATTACATTTACGGTCTTGGCAAGCGCCTCCTGAAATATTCCAACAATATGCGGACGCTCTACCGGTGAGGTATCCCGGATCGGAGTATCCAGATCACAGAAGCGGATATGCGCCTTAACTGGCGACCCCTTCTTCTCCGAACCATAAGACGAGAAGCTGACTCCGTTGAAGCCTGCTCCTTCTACGCCAGCTTCCGCCAGCATTTTGCCAGCCAGATTAGCGCCTAATCCCCCAATGGATTCCAGACGAATCTCAAAAAATCCAAGCTTATTCTTTTTCGGTAACTGTGCCACGTCATAGCTCCCTTCTTCGCAAATTGCGAGATCATAACGACGTTAATCAGTAATTAATATCATAGAAAAATAGACCTTACTTAATTTTTCAATCTATCACAGAAGCAGTGTGACGAATGTAACAAATGTCATATGGACAATCTCATTTTGACCTTTTTACTGGAATTGTCACAAAATTTAAGTATTGTCGAATTTCGTCCCTTAAAAATCGATTTTTGCGCTTTCCCGAGAAATAATTCAATGGCATGCAAAAAAGACTGCCGCAAGCGAATACAACGCCTGCAAGCAGCCATAGAATATAAATAGATTATTCCTCTATTATCTCATGTACACTAAGCCGTTCCTCAATCATTCTCTGCCGAAGCTCCCACGCCTCCTGACTTAATCTGACGCGGTAGATTTCCGGATTTAACTTGCGTAGGTATTCCGGCCAGAACATGTCGACTTGCTCTTTATGATAGGCTTTAATCTCTTCCAGTGTAGGCAAGTCATAGACTAATTCCCCCTGCTCAAAAATCGGTTGAAGCATTGGAATCGCCTCATAGTTCTTCACGGACTTCTTAATATATGGATGCACGGGATCGAACAGTCGTAGATTGCCGCCCGTCCGGGCCTGCTGTTCATGCGGGAAACAGACGTAATCGGCGATGCATTTGCAGCTCTCCTTGCTGACAATCCGCAGTACATCCTTCTTGCCTGGTGAAGTAACCTTCTCCGGATTGCCAGAGATCTTGATCGTTGGCTCCATCAAGCCGTTATACTCGCGCTCCACCAGCTTATACACTCCGCCGAGCGCCGGCTGGTCTGCTGCCGTTATGAGTTGTGTCCCGACTCCCCAGGAATCGATTCTGGCCCCTTGCGCCTTCAAGTTAAAGATCGTATTCTCGTCCAAGTCGTTGGAGGCTACGATCTTCACGTAAGGGAGTCCAGCATCATCCAGCATCTTGCGTGCCTTAATAGACAGATAGGCAAGGTCGCCGCTATCAATACGGATGCTGCCGAGACGTTTGCCAGCCTCTTCAAGCTTACGTGCCGTCTTGATTGCATTCGGTACACCGCTCTCTAGCGTATCGAACGTATCAACTAATAGCGATACTTGATCCGGCAGCGCCCTGGCATATATATCAAATGCCTCTTCCTCGGAATCGAAAATCTGTACCCAGGAATGCGCGTGCGTGCCTTTGGTCGGGATACCGAATACTTTACCAGCCAACAGGTTCGATGTCGCATCAAATCCTGAGATATACGTGGCTCTTGCTCCCCAGATCGCCGCATCGGCTTCCTGAGCACGTCGTGTTCCGAACTCCATCAAGATATCATTCTCAGCCACCCGCTTAATGCGAGATGCCTTCGTTGCGATCAGCGTCTGGAAGTTCATGAAATTAAGCAACGCCGTCTCCACAAGCTGCGTCTCCATAATTGTGCCTTCCACGCGAATCAGCGGCTCATTCGGGAAGCATAGAGCCCCCTCTTTAAAGGAATAGATATTGCCACTAAAGTGGAAGCTGCGCAGCAGGTCCAGGAACTCAGGCTGATAATTCTCCTCCTGCGTTGCCAAATAGGTGAGGTCCTCTTCCGTAAATTTCAAACTGGATATATAGTTCACAATCCGCTCCAACCCAGCAAACACCGCATACCCATTTCCGAACGGCAACTTGCGGAAGTAAGCTTCGAATACGGTTTGCTTCAGATGGGTACCATTCAGCCAGTGTGCATAGATCATATTGATTTGATACTTATCCGTATGTAACGCCATATCTGTACAGTACATGGTCCTCGTCCTCTCTATCAATCCTGATGACAAAAAAGGCAGCAGGTGAAATACTCCCTCTGCCCTATTATAAAACTAAGTGTAAATCGATAACTGAGGTGTAAAATCCGTAAACCGGTAGAGCTGAGCTGGACGCTGTGAATATTGGTTGGACAACATCGGCTTGCCGTTCTCGTCGTGAACCTCTTCCAGAATCCCCTGCCTGCTCCGCGTGGAGGTGATTTTACGAATAAAATTGAGCTCAGCAAAATCTGGTACAACCGTCTGAATCACCTGATACAGTTCACCGAGCGTAAAATGCGGTGGCAGAAACTGCTTGGCAATTGTCGTATGCAGCATTTGCTGCTGTATTCTTAAATAGGCATCCTGCAATATTTCACGATGGTCAAAAGCCAGCTGTAGCTCATCAAGCGCCTCGCGCACCGGGAACAGACCCACTTCCTGGGCATCATCCGCAGCTTGCCGCTTCTCGATCACCCATTCCTCAACCAATGCGAAGAAAGCGTGTGAAATAATCCACCCACGAGGGTCGCGGCCTGGCTTGCTGTAGACGCCGAGATATTCCAGGTGATGTCCGTCAACTCCGGTCTCTTCCTTCAGTTCTCTTCTCGCCGTCTCGTACAGCGATTCATCCTCCTGGCAAAATCCCCCCGGCAATGCCCATGCACCCGCAAACGGCCAGCTTCTTCTGCGAATCAGCATGACCTTCAGATCAAACCTTGGCAAAGATTTGGTCGAAGCCTTTCTCTCCTGACGGGTTAAAGTAAACATCACGATATCCGCCGGAATTCCGTCCGGTGTGCGATATTTCTTAACCTCCATCACGCCCTTGGCCCTCTCTTGCTCTTGTTCTTTACTCATCACGATCACCATCACCACATCAGTCATAATGATAACGCCCTTTTAAGGTAGTTCAAAAGTCCACTTTTGATCACGAAGTCAATCAAGAAGTAACTCGGCATCGAATCTTGAATTCAACCGGGCCTAGGCAGATGCTTACGAAGTTATGTTTCCTACGGAAACATCTCAGGTGCTCACGTACCTACTACGTACGCTCCACTCCTCAGTCCCTAAGCTTCATCCAACCTTCTCGGTGCTGAATACTGGCATTTTGAACATTTATTTGAACAAATATTTATATATCATTCTACCCTAAGGACGAAAATAAAAATAATAGAAAATCCGTATTTATATTGATCTCGTTAAAAATTAACAAGATTAAATGTAATTCTTCTGTCAATAGCTTCTTACATCAATCGACTTATTCGCGAGGCAAACGGAATGTTCCAGTAGCTACGCAGCATAGTTCATCATTGCTGTCACGAACTTCTGCGCGGCAGGTCATAGTACGAAAAGTCTCGTGTACAGGATAAGCATAGGTTCTGATGGCCCCCGCCTTAGCTGCATGCAGAAAATTAACATTCAGATGCGTCGTTACACCCAGACGTCCCTTAATTGCGCCTACCAGGGTTCCCATCGCTTGATCCATCAGCGAGGACAGAACTCCTCCATGCACGATGCCAACATAGTTTAAGTGCTTCTCCTGGATCACCAGTTCCAGCTCCACACATTCTTTATCAATCCGATTGAATTTCATGCCCAAATTGCCTGAGAAGCTCATTTGCTCCTTCAGCATAATTTCTGACCAATCCATGAATCGCTACCTCCTTATTTTCTATGTATTTTTCTCTTCAAGGCGCCGATTCAGCAATCAATAAAAAGGTGCGGAAGCACACTTCCGCACCGACTTATTACGTCATTAATCTCCATAGCCGGAAGTCGTTGCCGGCTCTCCGCTTCCTGTCTCTACATTTACCTTCTGTGACACAGTATCGCTTATTACCGAAATGACAAGCTGCAGCAAATAGTTGATATCACTCTGGCTTTGCTGAAAATCAGTAACGAGTGGAATATTGTCTAATTCATCCTGCAATGCTGAAATTTCAGCTTCGATCTTATCCACCATTGCTTTGTTCTGAAAGCTCTCGAATGCTACGATTTCTTTCTGCTTCTTCTTAATGGCGCTAATTAAACTTTGCACCTTTTCATGCTTCTGAATTTGCTGCTCAGCTTTCTTAAATTGTTGAACTTCCTCGCTAGTGCCGATCAAAGCGGCCAATTCCTTCGCTTTTGCCATAATATCTTCGCGAATAACCATATCTCGGGAATCAAACTTCGGAATGCCACAATCGGTCTGCTGTTGATGTTGCTGCGTCAAGGTTTTCCCTCCTTATCATATGCCTTCGGTTAGTAGAGTTCTTATTCGTTCAGGCGAATTTCATCGCCTAATTAGGACACGGAAGTAACGCTCTCCGGTAAGATATTCCCCTTAATATACCAGGTCATAGGCTCTGTGATTTCTACCATGACGAATTTGCCGATCAAATCGGTGCTTCCTTCAAAATGAACAAGCTTGTTCGTTCTCGTGCGACCGGAGAGAATATTCGAATTCCGTTTGCTCTCCCCTTCAACCAGCACTTCAACGATTTCACCGCGAAGCGCATCATTAAACTTGCGACTGTATTCGTTGATCGTATCATTCAGCCGCTGAAGTCGCTGCTTCTTCACTTCCATCGGTACATTATCTTCCATAACCGCAGCCGGTGTACCTTCCCGCGGTGAATATATAAATGTAAATGCCGAGTCAAAACCGACTTCACGAACTAAGGATAGCGTCTCCTCGAACTGCTCATCCGTCTCCCCTGGGAAGCCAACGATGATGTCCGTTGTCAGCACTGCATTTGGAATTGCGGCCTTAATCTTCGCAACGAGCTCCAAATAGCTCTCTCGAGTATATTTACGGCTCATCTTCTTCAGTACAGCACTGCTACCCGACTGCACCGGAAGATGAATATGCTCTACCAGATTGCCGCCCTTCGCCAATACTTCAATCAGATGATCATCGAAATCGCGCGGATGCGAAGTCGTGAAGCGAATGCGCGGAATGTCGATCTTATGGATGTCATCCATTAAATCCCCGAATCTATAATCGATATCGGTAAAATCCTTGCCGTAAGCATTCACGTTCTGACCAAGCAGCGTAATCTCCTTGAATCCCTGCCGTGCCAGTTCTCTCACTTCAGCAATGACATCCTCTGGCCTGCGGCTTCGCTCCTTCCCTCGTGTGAATGGAACAATGCAATATGTACAGAACTTATCACAGCCGTACATAATGTTCACCCAAGCCCGCATGCCTTCGCGTTTCTTTGGCAGGTTCTCGATGATGTCGCCTTCCTTGGACCAGACCTCGACCACCATCTCTTTACTAAACAGCGCTTCCTGAATCAAATAAGGCAGACGGTGAATATTATGCGTACCGAAGATCATATCTACAAAACCGTGCTTCTGCAGGATCCGTTTCACAACGCCCTCTTCCTGTGACATACAGCCGCATACGCCGAGCAGTAAATCCGGCTTCTCCATCTTCAGCACTTTCATATGACCAAGTTCACCGAATACTTTGTCTTCAGCGTTCTCACGGATCGCACAGGTATTGTACAGAATAATGTCCGCTTCCTTACGATCCTCCGTAGGCTGATAACCCATCTGCTCGAGAAGACCCTTGATCGTCTCACTGTCATGCTCGTTCATTTGGCAACCAAACGTATAAACCATATAGTGCTTGCCGAGTCCAATATGCCGAAGCTCCTCCGGTACCATATTGTCATATAGCACTTTGATCTCTTCCTTGCCACGCTGTTTCTCAATACGGCTGTTCGGTTCCGACAAGATTTGGATCTCTCGTCCGCGGATTCTGATCTTCTTCCCTCGTTCGTCCTCCGAGATGACTTTAGCGTCCGAAAAATCAAAATACTTGGAGTAATCCTTGGTTTCTTTAGCCACGGTGTCGGCTCACTCCCTTTTACAATCTATGTGTGTACCCAAGAGGTTCAGCAACCTTATAAAAATGCATTACACTAAATTATAACATGATTTATAGTGCTTATCTACCTGGGTTCCCGTGAAAAAGTCCCATTTCCTGTGACGGATAAACCTGTCAATACCGCGCATGGTGATTCGCCCAAGGCATGCTTTCCATTCCACGAAAAAGAAACCTCGTTCTGATACGAACGAAGCTTCTCTTCATTATTTTTAGCTATTAAAAACCTTTATACTGCGGCTCTTCTTGCTCCAACTGTTTTACGCGTGAATCTAATTGAGTTACAATTTGCTGAGTTTGCTCAGCAGCACTAGTGAACAGTTGCTTGGCTTGCTGGTTCTGTGTGCTGAGTGCAAACGTCTCAAGGCTAGCCTGAGCGCTTTTCAAGGAAGCTACAGTTGTCTTCACTTGGGATGCTACGGTCAATTTGTTCACCACCTTATTCAGATTATCAATTGAACAAGCATTAATTTAGCCATATTCACTCGGACTGATGCATCTCTGCCTCTTGCCATATTTTGTGTTAGTAAAAAAACGCAAGATGCGCATAATTGGGATACAACGAATGTTCAAAAGTCTAATAAATGAATGTCAATTTGTGATGCATGCTGAAAGGAGCTTCTCGTTATGCCCGTGTGGTTGGAAATCATCGTCAGGACTTTATCGGCCGCTTTTGTCCTGTTCCTTATGACCCGTTTGCTTGGCAAAAGACAGCTATCGCAATTAACCTTCTTCGAATATGTTACGGGGATAACAATAGGAGACTTGGCAGCCTTCTTATCCATTAATCACGATCAAGATTGGTACATCGCGCTTGTCGCTATTGTGACCTGGTTCTTCATCTCCCTAGGAATCGAGTTTCTGCAGATGAAGAGCAAGAAAGCGCGAGACGTGATCGACAGCAAGGGTACAGTTCTTATTAAGGACGGTAAAGTCCTTGAAGACAATCTGAAGAAAGAAAAATTGACCAATGAAGAACTGATGGAACAGCTTCGGAGAAAGAGCATATTTAAGTTGTCCCAAGTTGAGTATGCCGTCATTGAACCGGATGGCCAGGTAAATGCCTTACTGAAGGATGAGTATCAGCCGATAACACCGGCGCATCTAGGAATTAGAATCCCGCCTGAAGTTGAGCCGCAAACGGTCATCCTCGACGGCAAAATGATGGACGAACCTTTGGCGACGGCTGGATTAAGCCGACAATGGCTAAATACCGAACTGGAGAAGCAGGGAGTAACCCTCGATAACGTCTACGTTGGCCAAGTCGATGGGTACGGTCAGCTCTATGTTGACCTGTATGATGATAAAATCAAGATTCCACAGCCGCAGGAGAAGCCACTGCTCCTGGCAACACTCAAAAAATGCCAAGCGGATCTGGAAATGTTCGCCCTCTCAACAGAGAATGAGACGAACAAGCAAGTATACACGACCTGCTCCGAGCAACTGCAGCTCATCATAGATGATACGAGGCAACTGTTGATACAACAATAAAGGAAGTGGGTAATATGGCTAAAGCAAAAAATAAAAAGCTTACACCTACGCAGCAACAGTACCAGCGTCTGGCTTCATCCATGGAGCCTAAACGACCGGTATTCAAGAACTGTCTGCGTGCTTTCTTGGTCGGTGGGGTCATCTGCCTACTCGGTGAGTGCATTCGTCAGGCATTTATCACTTTTGGAGGATTCGACGAGAAGGCGGCCTCCAATCCAACGGTCGCGGTCCTCGTTCTGATCGCCGTTATTCTGACGTGCATGGGCGTCTATGACAAAATCGCACAATGGGCCGGGGCTGGCACGGCCGTACCCGTCACCGGATTCGCCAACTCGATGACCTCGGCAGCACTTGAACATCGCGCAGAAGGAATAGTTCTCGGGGTTGGCGCCGGCATGTTCAAGCTTGCAGGTTCCGTCATCGTATTCGGTACCTTTGCCGCGTTCATCGTTGGTTTATTCTACGCTATCTTCATTCCTGATTTTGCTGGAGGAGGTCACTAATCATGCTACAAGGCCATCAAAGCTGGGTGTTCGAGAATAAGCCAACCATTATAAGCAGCGCCACGATTGTTGGGCCGTTCGAGGGACAGGGGCCTCTGGTCAATGACTTCGATACCATTCATGCTGATCTGTACTTAGGACAAGAGAGTTGGGAAAAGGCAGAGAAAACTTTGCTTGAAGAGTCTGCCAGCAAAGCCATTGAGAAGGCTGGGCTGACGAAAGATCAGATTCAGTTCTACTTCGGCGGCGATTTGATGAACCAGATCATCAGCAGCAGCTTTGCAGCTCGGACGCTCAATATCCCTTATCTAGGCGTATTTGGGGCCTGCTCCACTTCAATGGAGAGCCTCGCTTTGGCAGCATATATTGTGAACTACAACGGTGCCAAGTATGCGCTTGCCGGAACCTGCAGCCACAATGCCAGTGCGGAGAAACAGTTCAGATATCCGACGGAATACGGCTCGCAGAAGCCGCCAACTGCGCAATATACAGTCACGGGTTCAGGATCAGCGGTCCTGTCGTTAGAAGGCAGCGGTCCGAAAGTAACTTCCGCGACAATCGGTCGCGTCATCGATATGGGAATTACCGACCCCTTTAATATGGGAGCTGCAATGGCACCAGCAGCAGTAGATACAATCCAGGCTCACTTCCGTGATATGCAGATTGAGCCTTCGCACTATGATCTGATCGTCACCGGCGATCTATCTAAAGTTGGCTATGAGATCGCCAAGGAACTGTTCAAACGCCACAACTTTCCGATCGACCAGACAGACTATCAGGACTGCGGAATGATGATCTACAATTATGACAAGCAGAATGTTCAGGCTGGGGCAAGCGGCTGCGCCTGCTCCGCTGTTGTAACTTACGGCCATCTGCTGAACCGTATGAAGCGCGGAGAGCTGAAGCGACTGCTTGTCGTTGCTACCGGCGCTCTTCTTTCCCCCCTCTCCTTCCAGCAAGGAGAGAGCATTCCATGTATCGCTCATGCCGTAGCGATCGAAAGCAATTAATTCAAGCCTGCAAAATTCTCCCTGCAAATTAATAAAGGGTCTCGCCGATCTGTACGATCGAGCGAGACCCTTGTCTATAATAACTGATGATTAATCTACGATTTCTGCAGTATCGCCATTCTTGGCTCCAGCAGCATTCGCTTCATCTGTATCGATATGCATATCAAGTGCGAAGGAATCCGATACACGCGCGATGACATTTTCCATAGTCATACCGCGTTCTCCGCCGAAGCGAACCTTCAGCAAATCTTTATCCTTGATGCCCCATTTCTCTGCATCGGAAGTGTGGAAGTGGATATGACGGGCTGCTACGATAACGCCTTGCTCCAGCTCAACTTCGCCAGCAGGACCCACTACTTTAATACCAGGTGTTCCGTCAATCTTACCAGATTCGCGAACCGGAGCCTTAACACCGATTGCGAAGGAATCCGTACGGGAAATTTCCAATTGGGATGCTGGACGAGCAGGTCCCAGAATACGTACTTTGTCAAACTGGCCTTTCGGTCCAACGACAGCTACTGTCTCGTTAGACGCGAATTGTCCTGGTTGGGACAATGGCTTGAACTCAGTAAGCTGATAGCCTTGTCCGAACAAAGCTTCAATATGCTCTTGTGTTAAGTGAATATGACGTGCTGATACGCCGACAGGTACAGTCTTGCTCATTTTGTAAACACTCCTCGTTTTTTCTCTATCACGGGTGTGACGTTCTACATCGCCCCCTATTATACACCTTTTTCACGTAAAAAGAAAAAGATGTCCGTAAATTACGAACATCTTTTTCGCCAATTATCTGAATTCTGCAACAAGATTGTCAAACTCAGTTTCGCTTAATGCCAGTGGTTGATTCACAAGCGGCTCTGGCTTAAAGCCATGTACCAGATCCTCATAGCACTTCTTGTCTTTGTTCTGATAGATCAGACCAGTAATCATGCTACCTGTATCCATCAACGTCGTCATTGCCAACGTGCGGTTGCTAGGATCATAATCCGGCATCGTGTCGAGATTTGTAATATGTTCTTTGAACCAATCGTATGTGTTCACCTTGTTAAAGGTTACGCACGGGCTGAATACGTTGATTAACGAGAAGCCTTCATGCTGGATGCCTTGTTCGATCAAGGAAGTCAGTTGCTTCAGATCGCTGGAGAATGATTGGGCCACGAAAGTCGCCCCTGCTGAAATCGCCAGCTCAAGCGGAGATAGCGTCGATTCAATCGAACCTTCCGGCGTGCTCTTCGTCTTGAAACCCTCACTACTACGGGGTGAAGTTTGCCCCTTCGTCAGACCATAAATTTGATTATCCATAACGATGTAAGTCATATTAATATTCCTGCGGATCGCATGGATCGTATGCCCGATACCGATCGCGAAGCCATCACCGTCACCGCCTGAAGCGATAACCGTTAGATCACGGTTAGCCAGCTTCACGCCTTGTGCGATGGGGAGGGCACGGCCATGAATGCCATGGAGACCATACGCGTTAATGTAACCAGAGATCCGTCCGGAACAGCCGATCCCTGAGATTACAGCCAGGCTCTCTGGTTCGAGTCCCACATTCGCTGCAGCGCGCTGAATCGCGGCCTGCACTGAAAAATCTCCACAACCTGGACACCAGTTAGGTTTGATATTGTTACGGAACTCCTTAAAGGTTGCCATTTTGTACCAACTCCTCGTGCGGTTTATAGCCGGCGGCCTTTGCGCATTCTTCGAATACTTCCGAAGGCAGGAACGGACTGCCATCATATTTCAATGCATTCAGAATTTTATCATGGTTGCCGCAATGCAGCTTCATCAGGTTCGCCAATTGGCCCGTCGCATTATTCTCAAATACGAGAACCTTCTTCGCCTTCTGAATTTCCGGAAGGATTAATTCCGTTGGGAACGGATGCATTTGGCGTACCGTCATATGGTTTGATGTCACTCCTTCACCATTCAGGCGAAGACGAGCTTGATCGATTGTTCCGCCAGTTGAGCCCATGCCTACGATCAGAATATCAGGCTCAGCATGCGGGGAATGCAGATGAATCGGGTTCGTAATCTTCAGTTCGTCCAGCTTGCGCAGTCGTTTATCCATCATTCTCTTCCGGTTGACTGTCGACTCGGATGGACGTCCGGCTTCATCATGTTCTACACCAGTAACATGGTGAATGCCATTCTTCTCACCAGGCAATACCCGAGGAGAAATACCATTGTCCGTAACCGCATAACGGTTAAACATACTCTTATCTTCGCGTTCCGGAATATCCTTCACGATATAGCCGCGTTCGATTTGAATCTTGTTATAATCAAGCATTTCACAGGACTGCTTGCCCAAGGATAATTGCAGGTCAGTAGCCACGATAACCGGCACCTGATACTTCTCAGCCAGATTGAACGCTTCAACGGTATCATAGAAGCATTCCTCGATCGAGCTCGGTGCAATGACGATCTTCGGAATTTCGCCATGCGTTCCGTAGATCAAAGCATTGATATCGCTCTGCTCCTGCTTTGTTGGAAGCCCGGTACTAGGGCCGCCGCGCTGCGTATCGACGATAACGACCGGCGTCTCGGTCATCCCAGCAAGTCCGATCGCCTCCATCATCAGCGACAAGCCAGGGCCCGCTGAAGCAGTCATAGAGCGTACACCAGCATAGTTCGAACCGATAGCCATCGTAATGGCCGCGATTTCATCCTCTGTCTGAACGACAGTACCGCCAAACTTAGGCAATTTCTTAATCAAATATTCCATAATTTCAGAAGCCGGTGTAATCGGATAAGCACTCATGATTCGGCAGCCTGCCGTAAGCGCACCGAGCCCGATCGCATCATTACCGATCATGAACAGTTTCTGCTTACCGTCAGCTGGTTCCAGCTTGAAGTTATCAAGAGGTCCCCCGGCGAGCTCCAGTACAAAATCGGCACCGCGTTTCACCGCTTCGATATTTTTGTCCACAATAGCTTGACCCTTACGGCCAAATTCCTCTTCAACCGCTTTGTTAAATACTTCAAGCGGCAATCCCAAGAGGGCCCAAGAAGCGCCTGAAGCAACCATATTCTTCATGAGCGAAGTGCCCAGTTCCTCAGCAATGCTCGTAATTGGAACAGGGAATAGCTTCGCATCGATTCCTTCAGGAACAGACGGATTAAACTTGGCATCTGCAACAATGACTCCACCGCTGCATAGCTCATGCGCATTCAAATCGATACTTTCTTGGTCAAAAGCGACTAAGATGTCCAAGTCGTCGGAAATAGCTCGAATCGGCTTGGTACTAATCCGGATTTTGTTGTTCGTATGACCACCTTTAATACGCGAGGAAAAATGACGGTATCCGTACAAATAATAACCAAGTCTATTCAAGGCTGTCGAAAAAATCCGGTCCGTACTTTCAACCCCTTCGCCTTGCTGTCCACCGATCTTCCAAGACAATTGACTAATCAAGATCGCCCACCCCTTTAATCGTATCGCACTATAAAAGATATAAAATTAAAATAATAATAGCACTCCCAGAACGTCGACATGTTAACTATCACATTTTTCCGCGACACTTGTGAACATTCTGTTTCAGAGTCATGTCAATTTTATGTCGAAGACATATAAAAAGCAAGCGTTTTCCACCCTTTTTCATATAGTTGTTTTCGATCATAACGATCTCGTAATTGGATTAATAAAAGCGCTTACCTATCTGATGGTAGCCACTTTCGCATAAATTCCAGTGCATTGTTGGACATCCAGCCCTTTACAAGCTCTTCCGGATAGTGTTTGAGAAGGGTCTCTACCCATCTGTAGTAATCCCCTGCATGCCGTAAATCATCGATATGGGTATTAATTCCGTCGAAATCGGAGCCAAACATAATATGCTTTTCGCCGCCTAGCTGGCAAATATGATCGAGATGGGGCAGAAGATCCTCGCTATGAACCACCGTGCTATCTTTTACAAACCAAGGAACAAATGTCACACCGATCCGGCCACCGCTATCTATTATCGCTCTGATTTGTTCATCGTGCAAATTCCGGGCATGGGCGCAAATATGATAGGCATTCGAATGAGAGGCAATAAAAGGTCGCTTTACACTCTCAGACAGCTCTATCAGCTCCCAGAAGCCCTTCTGAGATAAATGAGATACATCTAGTATAATTCCTAGTTCATGGCAGGCCTGCACCAGCTCAAGCCCCTTACGAGTGAAACCGCCATTCCGCAGCTCCATCACACCATCCGCAGCCCAATTCGCATAATTCCAGGTAATACCGAGAAAGCGCACTCCCCGATCATAACAGAGCCGTAAATAGAACAAATCTCCCTCTAGGCCATCCGCACCTTCAATAGAGAGCATACCGGCCTTCTCTCCTGAAGCTGCAACACGTTCCAAATCCGCAGTATTTCGAATAAGACCGATACCTTCGGATGCTATGCGCTCCTGAAATAGGTCAAGCTGTTCCATGATATGTTCAATGCCCGGCGGACCTAATTTCTCCGATAGGAAAATAGCAAAGCATTGCAGCTGCACCCCTCCTTGCTCCATACGCTCTAAATTGACATCAAGTTCATGATCACATTTGAAGTCCAGACTTTGGTCCAGCTGTATTTTGCTAAGCACGTCACAATGGAAGTCAACAATTTTCAATACGTCCCCCTCCTTCATTGCTCTATTTTTCAGTATATTTCAAATCTTACTTATTCATATTCATTTCTAAGCCAAAAAGCAAAAAAACCTGTCTACTCATGAGTAAACAGGTTCACCTACATCTCTAAAGACCTTATCTAGGTTCAACTATGAGCTTGATCGCTGTCCGATCTTCACCATCAATCACAATATCCGTAAAAGCCGGAATGCATATCAGATCTACGCCGCTTGGTGCAACGAATCCCCGGGCTATGGCTACCGCCTTGATGGCCTGGTTAAGAGCACCCGCTCCAATAGCCTGAAGTTCAGCAGCACCACGCTCTCTTAGAACTCCAGCTAGAGCACCGGCAACGGAGTTGGGATTGGATTTTGCTGAAACTTTTAATACTTCCATGGTAAGTACCTCCCTGGGAATAATGGTTTGACTCCACTACTTAGAAGATATTCGTGAGCAGCAAAATAATTCCTTCTTTTTTAGGAGGTGCCTAGAGGTAGTTCAAAAAGTCCGCTTTTGATAAGAAAACCGATCTTTTTGAGTTCTCACTTTATAGATGTATCTCTTTTCAGCTATTCCATGAACCATTCATCCTCAAGCATTCTTATCTTCTCGATCTTTTTTGCTTTGCCGGTGGCCTCGTCGATCTCGACGAACACAGCGTGGAAATGCCATTTTCCTTCACATACCTGGAACCGAACCGGCAGCTGCGTCGTAAACTTGCGGATCACCGCCGAACGCTCCATACCGAGCACGCCTTCGCGTGATCCAACCATGCCCGAATCTGTCAAATAAGCGGTACCCTGCGGCAAAATAATATCGTCATTGCTCTGCACATGCGTATGTGTACCTACGACGAAGGAAGCTCTACCGTCTAAATACCAGCCCATGGCAATCTTCTCCGATGTCGCTTCGGCATGGAAATCAACCATAATGCATTTATGCTTCTTCGACAGTTCAGCAATAATATCATCCGCAGCCCGGAACGGATCATCGATTGCCGGCAAGAATGTGCGGCCCATCAGATTGACCACAGCCAGTTCCTTGCCATTCCCCTTAATGACGGTATGACCAATCCCTGGTGTCCCTGGTGGGAAGTTAGCCGGGCGAACCATACGCGGCTCGCGGTCAATAAAGTCGAATATCTCCTTGTTATCCCAAGTATGATTACCCATCGTCAAGCCGTGAATGCCTTGATCGAAAAATTCCTTAGCAATCTTCTCCGTAATTCCGCGCCCAGACGCCGCATTCTCCCCGTTCGCGATAATAATGTGAGGATTATATTTAGATTTTAAGCGAGGAAGCGATTCCCGCACTGCTTTCCGACCTGTACTGCCAACAATATCTCCAATAAATAAAAGTTTAATGATGTCTCTCCTCCATTCCATACAACGCTGTTTCTTAGTAGAACCTCTAACGAAACTGAGTATCGCTATGGATTTTTAACGAAACTGGGTATCGCTATTTAGCCCAAAACGGGCTTCTGGGGTTTTTAACGAAACTGGGTATCGCTATTTTTGCAAATTAGTGGTTAAAAGCAGGGATTTCTCCTGAATAACGATATGACGTTTCGTTAGATTTTTTTTGCCATTGTTATTAAGGAAATAACGATACGTAGTTTCGTTAGAGTTTTCATAGACCTGTCTACACTTCGTGGCCGCTCATCCATGAGTGGTGATGATAGGTTTTGCTTAATGCAAGTGGACCGATTGAAGCTCTATATAGAGCTTTCAATGAAAAAGCGGCCCACGAGGGGCCACTTCATCAGCATAACCTTTACTTCGCATATTCAACCGCTCTCGTCTCACGAATGACAGTAACCTTGATGTGACCCGGATAATCCAGTTCACTCTCAATCTTCTTCGTAATGTCACGCGCCAGACGGAACGCTTCGGCATCATCGATCTTCTCAGGCTGCACCATAACACGAACCTCGCGGCCTGCCTGAATTGCGAACGATTTCTCCACACCTTCGAACGATTCCGAGATCTCTTCCAGTTTCTCCAAACGACGGATATAGGTTTCCAACGTTTCACGTCGAGCGCCAGGTCTAGCTGCCGACAATGCATCGGCCGCACCAACCAGCATAGCGATAACCGAAGTAGCTTCACAATCTCCGTGGTGGGAAGCGATACTGTTGATAACAACCGGATGTTCCTTATACTTCTTCGCCAGTTCCACGCCGATTTCGACATGAGATCCTTCCACTTCATGATCCAGCGCTTTCCCGATGTCATGCAACAATCCGGCACGTTTGGCGAGCGCGATATCCTCGCCGAGCTCGGCTGCCATCAGTCCGGCCAAGTAAGCTACTTCCATCGAGTGCTTCAGCACGTTCTGACCATAGCTTGTCCGGAACTTGAGACGACCCAAAATCTTGATTAAATCCGGGTGCAGCGCGTGAACACCAACCTCAAATGTTGCTTGTTCACCGTATTCACGAATTCTTTCGTCCACTTCACGACGTGATTTCTCAACCATCTCTTCGATCCGTGCTGGGTGAATTCGTCCGTCAGCTACCAGTTTCTCCAGTGCTGTGCGGGCAATCTCACGACGGATTGGATCAAAACCTGACAGAATAACCGCTTCCGGTGTATCATCGATAATCAAGTCAATACCGGTCAATGTCTCCAGCGCTCTGATGTTACGGCCTTCACGTCCGATAATCCGGCCCTTCATCTCTTCATTCGGAAGAGCGACTACCGAGACGGTCGTCTCAGCAACGTGATCAGCTGCACACCGCTGAATAGCTAGTGTAATGATTTCACGGGATTTCTTATCGGCTTCTTCCTTCGCCTGCAACTCAATGTCCTTAATCATTTGAGCTGTTTCATGGCGAACTTCCTGCTCGACATTATTAAGAATGATCGTGCGGGCGTCCTCCATACTTAAATTGGAAATACGCTCAAGCTCCTGAACCTGACTCTTATAGAGCAGATCAATCTGTTGCTGGGTTTCTTCAATTCTTTTCTCTTTGCCAGCTACTTGTTCTTCTTTACGTTCCAGTGATTCAATTTTTTTATCCAGCGACTCTTCTTTTTGCAACAATCGTCTTTCTTGTCGTTGAATTTCATTCCGACGTTCACGAATGTCTTTATCAGCTTCGGTTCTAAGTTTATGAATGTCGTCTTTCGCTTCAAGAACCGTTTCCTTTTTCAGTGCTTCTGCGTCTTTTTTCGCATTTTCCAAA
Source organism: Paenibacillus motobuensis (assembly GCF_039521865.1). Lineage (NCBI taxonomy): Bacteria > Bacillati > Bacillota > Bacilli > Caryophanales > Paenibacillaceae > Paenibacillus > Paenibacillus motobuensis. Next base: position 663,882 of record NZ_BAAACX010000009.1, read on the forward strand.
ATTTGACTTGCAGCATGTTCCGCACTGGAAATTTTAGCTTCTGCAAGAGATTTGCGAATAAAATATCCGATCCCGAACCCAAAGAATAAAGCGGCGGCAACGAGTATGATCGTCCAGATTACTTGTGGCATCTGTTCACCTCCCCGCTGTTTCCTCCAAGGCATTCCCTGGGATGCTTGTTAGTTTTCAGTTTTCATTCATCATCATACAAAGAATCGATTTCTTGCCGATTCAGACAAGGCTATCACGCCAAATCAGCATGAATATTCCGTTAAAATGCCGGAATCTTGGCCCCATGATTGCGAACAGAATCTAGTCAGATCCATCATTTGGAAGGAATAAGGATCGACATGATATAGATTCATGACCATTTTATTATTTAATGAAAGAAATTGTCAAGCAAAGGACATGATTGTACAATCTGTGTCTCTCTATACCGCTATGAATCTATAAGTCTTCCCACTCATCCCTGTCTTCTATACCATCTTTTTGAATCAGCTCACGGAGTACCTTACCAGCGAGCTGGCCGGAAAAGCCTCTCCGCATCAAGAATGCGCCTATCTTACGCTTCTTGTCCGCCGTCTCTCCGGATACAGTCCGCCATTTACGCTGCGCGAGCTGCATGGCGCTGTCATACTCATCGTCTTCACTGACCTGCCCTAGTGCCTCTTCAATCAAAGGCTTAGAAATGCCCTTCTGACGCAGTTCATATCTGATCCATGCCTTACCCTTCCCACGACTTCGAAGACGTTGTCCCGCCCATTCCTGGGCGTATGCGGCGTCATTAATCCAACGCTCCTGGATCAACCGCTCGATTACTTCACTAATCGTCTCCTCGCTCCATCCCTTCTCCTTAAGTCGAGTTTCGATTTCAAAGGAAGTCCGCGGTTTACGGCTGAGATACTTCAATGCTTCTCCATATCCCCGCTGCCGTTCGTCGGCAATAACAATCTCTTCCAATTCATGTTTGGTAAATACGGTGCCCTTCATCATGCGATACTTGACCATAACATCTTCATGCACTTCCACCTGGAAAGGGCCGAAGTAAATACGATATCTGAACTTTGGCGATTTCAGCAACTGCACCGATGTAATGGTCAGCTCTTCACCCTCAGGGAAAACAGACAGATCATTGCCCTCTGCTTCAACTAGGCTTGATGCTCCCCGTTCCTGTTCTTCATCCTTATATGAACGGCGATTCTCCCATGAGCCGGGGTCAGAAATGTCGATAATTTCGTTCTCCTCACTATCCTTGCCCGCTCCTGTATACGCTTTGGATCTATGCTTCCCAAATCGTTGCTCCACCAGGTTTACGCTCCTTTATTAGACAAGAGCGCCCTGTCCGAACCAGTTATTACTGGCGGCAGAGCGCTCCCAAATCATTATTATTCTTCTTCGAAAAGTGCCTGCTCTTCTTTAGCTTCTTCTTCCTGCTCGCTTGCAGACGATGGCGCAACTGAAGTCGTCAGGTTGCTGTTCTCACGGATCTTCTGCTCAATCGTATTCGAAATTTCCGGATGCTCTTTCAAATACTGCTTCGCATTCTCACGTCCCTGACCAAGACGCTCGCCAGCGAAAGAGTACCAAGCGCCGCTCTTATCAACAATATCCTGCTCAACGCCGATATCGATAATGCTGCCTTCCTTGGAGATCCCTTCACCATACATAATATCAATCTCAGCCTGTTTGAACGGCGGAGCCACCTTATTCTTCACAACTTTAATCCGAGTCCGGTTACCGACCATATCATTGCCCATCTTGATCGTCTCTACCCGGCGAACATCAAGCCGAATTGTCGAGTAGAACTTGAGTGCTCGTCCACCTGGAGTCGTCTCCGGATTACCGAACATCACGCCTACCTTCTCGCGAAGCTGGTTAATAAAGATGGCAATTGTCTTGGATTTGCTGATTGCCCCCGACAATTTACGCAGTGCCTGGGACATCAGACGAGCCTGCAAACCGACATGAGAGTCGCCCATCTCGCCTTCGATCTCAGCCTTAGGTACCAATGCTGCTACAGAGTCTATAACTATGATGTCTACCGCGCCGCTACGAACAAGCGCTTCGGCGATTTCCAGCGCCTGCTCGCCTGTGTCCGGCTGAGACAACAGCAACTCATCAATATTTACACCTAGCTTGCTCGCATAAGAAGGGTCAAGCGCATGTTCCGCATCGATAAATGCAGCTTGTCCACCAACCTTCTGAACTTCGGCAATTGCATGCAAAGCTACGGTCGTCTTACCGGAAGATTCCGGTCCATATACTTCAATAATTCTTCCCCGAGGAAGCCCCCCGGTTCCAAGTGCAATATCCAATGCTATCGATCCGCTGGGTACAATTTCCACCTGCATATGTGTGGATTCTCCCAACTTCATGATCGAACCTTTTCCGAATTGTTTTTCTATTTGACGAAGCGCCATTTCCAGCGCAGCACGGCGGTCTGACAATCAGCTCACATCCTTCTCATTGATTAGAAATTTACACAAATTTGATTGAAAGCAAATTAGTTAAATAAGAAAATCGATTTCTTTTATACAACAATTGTACCTTGTTTTGAAACGTTTGCCAAGCATTTTTTCGAACATACATTCGGTATCTCAACCCACCCAAACCCTCCCTTACCATAAGGGAGGGCTCCAAAGGGCATGCCGCCCTCTGGACTCCTGCAAACTAGACTAACGAGTGGATGGGGAACAGGCGCTCCCTAGCCGCTCTCCCCGTTGGGGAGAGCTCTACTTTGGCACGTGGCACGCTTTTCCCCCTTCGGGTACGTCTTACTTTTGGATCTCCTTGGTTACCGGGAAACATGGTGGGGATTTCTGCTGCTTTCGGCGCGCCCGGGGATGCTGCCTGCGATCAGCGCTTTCCTCCCTTCGGGCACGCTTTACTTTTTGTGCTCCTGCTCTTGGGTGCTATGTTAGAGTGCTAATGGCGCTCTCCCTATGGGAATCGCTCTACTCGGGCGGTATGCGGTACTTCCATTGTACTACTAAGGGCGCTCTCCCTTCGGGAATCGCTCTACTTCGGCAGTTTGCGGTACTTCCATTGTACTGCTAAGGGCGCTCTCCCTTCGGGAATCGCTCACTTCAGGCGGGTGCGGTACTCTGAGACTCTAAAATACTTTCGGTAGCTGTCCAGACATAAAAAAAGATGCAAATATGCAGAGGCTTTCGTTCTCTAATCATCCCAGCAGTTATCCAAAACCTCCTCTCTCCCGAATATCACGCAAAAAAAGAACCGTAGCGACAACTTGAAGCAAGTTTGGCTACGGTTCTTCCGTAATTCGATTATATCCAATATATAGGATGCGGGCAATGTTTATTTGCCAGCTTGATACTCATTCCGCTTAAGCTGCTTCCAGAGATGGTAGAGAACAGTCTTGGTGGAGCGCAGGCGGATGGTGTTGCGGTTGCCTTTTAGATGCAGTTCGTGCACCTCGGTATCGCCGTCGCGGCGAGAAATCGCGATATAGACCAGACCTACCGGTTTGCGCTCGGAATAGGCAGGGCCAGCTACACCGGTAACGGCCAGGCCAAAATCGGTATCCACGATCATTCGCACCTGTTCAGCCAGTACCTTCGCTGTCTCAGCGCTAACGGCTCCGGGTGCGTTTTCGCCCTCTAGCAGATCATGGGGTACGTTAAGCAGCTTCTCCTTCATTGCATTGGAGTAACATACGATCCCCCCGAGGAAGACGGTGGCGCTGCCAGGGACCGTCGTGAACGTCTGCATCAGCATGCCCCCTGTACAGCTCTCCGCACAACTGACCGTAAGGCCCTGCTCCGTCATCATATCGATGATGGTCTTCTCTATCGGCACATCCTCATTCGCATAGAAATGCTCCGGCAAGCGAGATGCGATCTGTTCCTCCATCACATCCAGTTTGCTCGAAGCCGCACTCTGACTGTCCGCCTTCGTCGAGATGCGAATCGTAACCTCGCTCTCCTTGGCATAAGGAGCTATTGTAGGATCGGTCTGACTCTCGATCAGATCAAGCAGCTTCGTCTCTAACGCCGACTCACCAATACCCGCGAATTTGAGCATCCGCGAATAGATCGGAGATTCATTCGTCAGCACATGCTGCATAATCCAGGGCTTAGCCTGTTGCTCGAACATCGGCTTCATCTCGTTAGGCGGTCCAGGCAGTAAAATATAAAATTTTCCGCCCTCAGCAATGGCATTTCCTACAGCAAGACCCGTTTCATTGGCCAGCGGAGTTGCCCCGTCTATAGACAGCGCCTGCCTACGATTATTTTCTGTCATCGGCACGTTCCGGTCCTTGAAGAACCGTTCTATATTATCCATTGCCATCCGGTCGATATGTAATGATCTGTCCAGCACTTCGGCCACTACATCTTTCGTTAGATCATCCTGAGTGGGACCGAGGCCCCCAGTAAAGATCAATACGTCCGCCCGCCCTGCGGCCAGCTGAATTGCTTGCTTAAGCCGGGATGTATTATCGCCCACTACGGTCTGGAAATAGACATCAATCCCTAGCGAAGCCAGCTCCTGAGATAAATATTGGGCGTTGGAATTGACGATTTGTCCCAGCAACAGTTCCGTTCCTACGGCAACAATTTCCGCTTTCATTCAAGTCATTTCTCCCTTTTAGAGATTGTTCAAAGAGTACTTGAACACATAGCTATAATTAGGCTACGTTCTCGATGTTGTATCTTTCTCCAATTGGATAAGAGGTAATATAACCCCCAGCAAATTTCCATTAACGATCACATTTTGGAGAAGTTCAGCACATGCTTGTTCTTGACGAAATAATCAATTCCGGAATACACGGTAATGATCGTTGCAAGCCAAATCATAATGTCCGCAAACGGAAATCCGATCCATTCGAACGGGAAATTGTTGAGCAGCAAGGCAGAGATTGCAATAATCTGCGTAATTGTCTTCGCTTTGCCCCAGTTGCTGGCAGCAATCACCGAGCCTTCTAGCAAGGCGATCTCCCGCAAACCCGTGACTGCGAACTCACGACTGATAATAATGACGACCACCCATCCGTTCACCTTATCGAGGGCTACGAGCGATATTAACGCAGCCGCTACAAGCAGCTTGTCAGCAAGAGGATCAAGCAGCTTGCCAAGATTCGTGACGAGATTGCGTTTACGGGCAATATGTCCATCAATACCATCTGTGCTCGCGGCAATAATGAACAGCACTGCAGCAATCAGATGATTCACAGACAGTGAATAGCTCCCCAGAGTCAATTCATGAGACCACCACTCAAAATCGAACAGCAAGAACACCAACATCAGCGGAATCATGAAAATACGGGCTAAAGTGATACGATTGGGCAGATTCAAAGTACACCCTCCCCGGACATATCATATTCATATGCATGAGTAATCCGTACTGGAATAATCTCACCAATTTCGACTTTGCAATTCGAGACATAGACATCTCCGTCAATTTCCGGTGCGTCATACTGTGATCGGCCGACAAACACGTCACTGCGTCCGTCATAGCTCTCGATCAATACGTCCAGCACCTGTCCAACATATTTTCCGTTGTTCTCGTTGGACACCTGACGCTGAATTTCCATAAGCGTATTCGCCCGCCACTCCTTAACTTCCTCGTCGATTTGGTTCGGTAGACGCGAAGCAGGAGTATCGTCCTCCTTGGAGTAAGTAAAGACGCCTAGGCGATCAAATTTAATCTCTCTAACAAAATCGCATAACCGTTCAAAATCTTCTTCCGTCTCCCCTGGGAAGCCTACGATCAATGAAGTACGCAGTGCCACGCCCGGGATCCGCGAGCGGATCTTGGCAATAAGCTCACGTGTATCACGATTTCTGCCCGGTCTCCGCATACGTTTCAATACCGCATCCTCACTATGCTGCAGTGGCATGTCGATATATTTGCAGACCTTTGGGTTAGAAGCCATCGTCTCGATCAGTTCATCCGTGAAGAAGCCCGGATACGCATAATGCAGTCTGACCCATTCGATACCCGGAACCTCACTGACCTTATTGATCAGCTCCGCCAGCTTATACTCTCCATCGTATAGATCCGTTCCATAATTCGTTGTATCTTGGGCGATCAAGCTGATCTCCTTCACTCCTTGAGCCGCAAGCCCGGTAACTTCCGCAATAATAGACTCAATAGAGCGGCTGCGGAATGCTCCCCGCATAATTGGAATGCTGCAGAAGGTACAGTTATTGTCACAGCCTTCCGCGATCTTCACATAGGTTGTATACTTTTCCGTCGATAGCTTACGGGGCAAAATCTCCTCGTAATTAAATACAGGATTCCCGACAAATGCCGGTTTCTTACCTCCTAATGCTTCATCAACGATCTGATTAATGTTATAGAAGTCGCCAGTACCAACGATACCATCAATCTCCGGCATTTCTTCCATCAATGCCTGTTTATAGCGCTGAGTTAAGCAGCCCGATACGATAAGCGCCTTCAGTTTACCTGTCTCTTTCAGCTCCGCCAAATCGAGAATCGTATTCACTGACTCCTCTTTGGCGGCATCAATAAATCCGCAAGTATTTACGATAATAACGGTTGCGTCCTCTGCCTGCTCTACAAGCGAATATCCGCGCTGATCAATCAGACCGGACATAATCTCGGAGTCAACCATATTTTTCTCGCAGCCTAATGTAACGATCTTCACTTTTTCAGTCATCATGCTATGAGCCCCTCCATTTTACAGCCATAATACCCTGTATAAGTATAATATTTCGTGAATACCGCTGTCAAAAACATGAAAAAGTCTCACGTCGCGGCTTGGCCGCTACGAGAGACCGCATGTCATAAACTATCGAAGACACACTAATAGTTCTACTTACTTCAGATTCGTAAACTGTAGATCGACGGTAAGATCCGCTTTGCGAAGCATTTGGATCACTTGCTGCAGATCATCTCTACTCTTGCCAGTTACGCGAATTTGATCCCCTTGGATTTGGCTTTTTACTTTCAACTTCGAGTCGCGAATCAAGACATTAATCTTCTTCGCATTCTCCTGATCGATCCCTTGCTTCAACTTGATCCGTTGACGTACGGTGCCGAGGGATGCCGGCTCGACCTTGCCATAATCCAGATTCTTGATCGGTAATCCGCGCTTGATCATCTTCGATTGCAGAATATCTATGACTGCACCGAGCTTGTACTCATCATCGGAAATAACGACCAGTACATCCTTCTCTACCTTAAGTTCACTCTTGCTGCCTTTGAAGTCAAACCGATTCGCAATTTCACGCTCCGTTTGGTCAATGGCATTGGATAGTTCCTGCATGTCCATTTTGGAGACAATATCAAAAGAGCTTTCTGAAGCCATCTTTCACATTCCTTTCTCTAAAAGGGTGCTCAGGCAAAATTACCATTGAACACACTATAATCCTATGTCTCCTAATTATATGTAATAAATTTAGCAAAGTCGAGTATTAAGCCCATTCACTATAAAAAACAGGTGCGACTGAACCATACGCTCAGCCTGCACCTGCTATATTTATTATTGGCCCGCTGCCGTTCCGTCATTACCTACATTGGAACTATTAGCGCCAGTATTTGCACTATTCGAATCCGAAGTAGTATCAACGGTGCCCAGATTCAATTGAATTTTCGAAGTATTCTTGCCGTCTTCAACGACTTGTCCTCCAACCGTAATCGTCGTATTCGGGGAGGCCCCAGACTTGATGAACATCCCTTCTTCGCCAAGATCATAGTTCAGCACTTCACCATCTTGCATTGTCTGGTAGTAGAGCTTCTCACCGCGCTTATCACCCTTGCGTACTTCAACCCAGCTGCTGCCTTTTGCTGTGATCACAATTTTCACCGGTTCGCTGCCTACAGGTTGTACCTTGAACTTCGTCGTACTTCCTTCCTTGCCGTCAGGAGCTACGACAACTTCTTTGTTAGCCGTATTATCCGTATCATCAGGCCCTGTTGTATTTGTATCCGTTGCATTTCCATCACCAGGAGTTCCCGTCTGATCATCCGTACCGGCATTCGTATTTGTCGCGCCATCTTGATCAGTTCCTGCATTGGAATTCGGCTTTGTATTATTTTGCGGATTTTCCGAATTGTTAGTAATCGCTGTTGAATCAGGCTCTTTGGTCTTTGCCTCATTCGACTGACTCCATACGGTGAAATATAAATAAATGACGATCACAATCAGCGCAAAGAAAGACCACATCAAAGCCGTCGTAAGCCACTTCGAATTGCGTTCACTGGTCTGTCTGCTGCGACGCTTCTGAAGCACAGGTTCCATGGTTGTGTCTGGTACCGCTTCTGGCACATTCTGTTTATGTTCGGCCAGAAGTTCATCCGCATTAATCCCTACTGCTTCCGCATATGTTTTGATAAATGCCCGGACATAAAAACTCCCCGGTAAAACTTTATAGTCTCCCGCCTCGATGGCTTCCAAGTATCGCTTGCGAATCTTTGTTATTTCCTGAACGTCATCCAATGATAGGCCCATGGATAGACGAGCTTCTTTTAACTGTTGTCCCAAATCCGACACGACCATCACCTCCTGATATTATTTATACTCCCTCTTCTATCACACCAATTGACATAACACTGTCAATACAAGAGCTTCATTTAATCTTAAAACTTAATTCTCCGGATATTGCGTAGCAAACGTATCTTTAACGATTTTCTCCTCCGGATTGTTACGCAATTCGATAATAATGTCAAAATCGTCATAACTATAATCCGTATGCTCTATAAATACATCCGGGTGCTCAATCACCTTCGTGGAGGGCATCTCCATAATTTGCTTGATCAGCTGATTGTGCTTCTCATTGGATCGCATCGTGCTCATAATTCCATCTATAATAAATACATGCTGTGGATTATTTTCCTCTTCAGAGAGCTGTGTTCGTATCGTCTGCCGCAGCAGTGTGGAAGATACGAATGTCCATCGCTTCATTGCGCAGACGCTTCCAGCAATGATCGATTCCGTCTTGCCTACACGGGGTATTCCTTTGAGACCAATCATTTGATGGCCATCCTTCTTAAGCACTTCACCTAGAAAGTCCACCAAAAGACCTAATTCATCTCGGCTAAATCGAAATGTCTTCAGATCGTCTGAGTCCCGCTCAATATATCGACCATGTCGAACCGCTAACAAATCAACCAGTCGAGGGCTGCGGAGCGCAGTTACGGTTATACTGTCCACTTTGGCCAGCATTTTACCAATCTGCTCAATCTTCTCATCTTCATCGCTTTCCAGCAGCAGTCCGCGCGTATCTCCTTCTACCCCGTTAATGGTCAAAATATTGACTTCCAGCATCCCGAGCATCGATGCAATATCACCTAACAAGCCCGGGCGGTTCTTATGTATTCTATACTCCAAATACCACTGTCTTTGACCCATCAAACATACACCTTCTTATATTCCTTACAGACTACTCTTTTTCGACAAAATCATTCAAATGTCCTGCCTTTCGAACATAAATTGATGCTTGCTCGCCGAATCGTATAAAACAATACGTGTCTAATAATAAAGAAAAAATTTTTGAAAGGCAAGTAGTTGTAAAAAATGGGAGAAAAGCCCCCAGATTTTGGGAGCTTTTCAGGCAAGTCTATGCGTTTTTCTTCGCCAATTTGACCATCAGACGAGCGATTGCCTTGCGCTCCGATTCATCCCCAACATCCCAGAGCTCTTTCAGAGCACGGTTGGAATCATTTTGCGGATCAACCTTATCCTCCAGGAATCCCCCAATCTCATAAGCAAGATTGGCGATGGCGTCTTCGCTAAAGCCTGCCTTCTCCGCATGTTTTACACGCTCACCCAGGAACTTCTTCCATGTATCAAAATTTTTGAGTACTGTTGACAAATTAATTCCTCCTTGATGTCGGTAAATTATAATCAACAGTCGTAATATTCGTTATTCTCTGCTCATTTATTCACGAGACAGCACAACCTAATTCAGGTAACCCAGCCCCCGTTAGGACTAATGATCTGACCTGTAATATAGCTTGATTCCGGCAAAGCCAGAAAATAAACCAGGGAAGAGATCTCCTCCGGTGCAGCGAATCTGCCAACTGGAATATCCTCCTCCAACTGTTTAAGCTCCTCGGCATCGAAGCGGTCCATCATATCCGTCTTCACGGCACCTGGAGCGACTGCATTTACGGTTACACCGGAAGGAGCCACTTCCTTAGCCAACGCTTTCGTAAAGGCGTTAACGCCGCCTTTGGCTGCGGAATAGACGACCTCGCAGGAGCCACCGGAGATTCCCCAAACGGATGATACATTAATAATTCGCCCGAAACGCTGCGATATCATGTAAGGCATAAAGGCCTGGCTTAGCAGAAAGACACTCTTCAAATTGACATCCATAATCTCGTCCCATTCAGACTCCTCGACATCCGTCAGCAGTCCGTAATGGGAAATTCCCGCATTATTCACCAGTATATCTGGATGCAATCCGTAGCCCGCTAGCCTCTCCTTCATCCGTTCAATCTCAACCCTGCTCCGCAAATCTGCAGAGATGGTATATACCTTTGCACCCATCTCCATACATTGTCTGGCTACTTCATTGGCTCTTTCATGTGAATTCAAATAGTGAATCACTACATTCATTCCTACCGCCGCGAACCGGAGCGCGATTTGCGCTCCTATTCCTCGGCTGGCTCCCGTAACGAGAACCGTCATATCCCCGATGTTCTTCTCGCTCCCATGCTGTATTGTCATATTACGGGCTCACCACTAGTGATACAGCTAATTGATTCCAGTCAATATGCTCGCGCAGACGCCCATTCACATCAGCTAGCGTCAGTGATTCATATATCGGCAGTACTCTGAACAAGTCCCCGCCCCGGAAGTTATATCTAGTAAATTCATGGGCGATATTCTCCGGATAGTTAAGCATCCGCAAGTAACCACCGATCTTCTTGTTCTTGGCCCGCTCAAAATCCTCCGCGCGAAATCCGCTTGACTTGACTGCCTCAATCTCGTTCTTGATGACTTCCAGTAATTGATCAGGATCTTTCGTATCCCCGCCAATCGCCGAGAAAGAGTAATGCGGATTACTGTTATATTCATAAGAGAATCCGTCCGAAATCAAATCCATATCATACAGCTTCTGATAAAGCTTCGTACTCGATCCAAGCAGCAGATCCATTGCCAGCTTTGTAGTCAAATCCCGGCGTATCAGATCTTCCCCTGATAGTCCAAGTTGCGTCTCCTTGAAGCCGAATAGACATTTCGGTAGCGATACCGGCAGCTTGGAAACTTTACGAGCCTGGTATACAGCAGTTGGTTCCTGGTCAAACAAACGTTCAATCGCACCCTGCGGCTTGTAATCTTTGGCTGCCTGATTGTCTCGAACCATTTGGAAGACCGCTTCAGGATCCACCCCGCCCACAACGAACAGCAGCATATTACTTGGATGGTAGAAGGCATTATAACAAGTGTATAATGTCTCCTTCGTAATCGTGGCGATCGATTCTACAGTTCCAGCAATATCGATGCGTACCGGATGAACCGCATACATCGCTTCGATTAAACCGAAGTAGACCCGCCAATCCGGATTATCGCCATACATACCGATTTCCTGACCGATAATTCCTTTTTCCTTCTCTACATTCTGATCCGTGAAATATGGATGTTGTACAAAGTTCACAAGCGTCTCCAGATTGGCCATAATGTTCTCCGTAGCCGAGAACAGATATACTGTCTGATCAAAGCTTGTAAAAGCGTTAGCTGAAGCCCCTTGCATAGCAAATTTAGTGAAAATATCCCCCTCAGGCTCCTCGAACATTTTATGCTCAAGAAAATGGGCTATGCCATCCGGCACAGATATTTCTGGCTCGCCTTCTACCTTGAAATGATTATCGATCGAACCGTACTTCGTGGAGAAAGTAGCGTAAGTCTTTTGGAATCCGGGCTTGGGAAGAACATAAACCTGCAAACCGTTGCTCATCGTTTCGTGATATAAGGTCTCCTGCAATCGATCATAAGTGATAGCTTCCACAGGTTATCCCTCCTTCTGCCCTGTCAAAAAGTATATCGTATCAAGGCGAACCGTATTGGCTGCCTCAACAACATCGGCGGGCTGCACCTGTTCTACCTCGCTTAACAATTGCTCTACCGGTCGATCCTTGCCGGATAGTATCCGGTTGAAATCATAGGCGATCATTTCGAACGCCGAATCCTGCATTTCCAGCAGACTGTTGCGGATCATTGCCTTGGTCTGTGTCATTTCCATCTCACTGATCTCGCCTGCCTCTAGGCTGGCTAATTGCGCCTTGATAATATCCAGCGCTTTTTTATAATTAGCAATCTCAATGCCGGATTGAATTCCGATCATTCCTTTGTGACCATCAAATCTCGAAGCTGCATAGTAAGCCAGACTTTCCTTCTCCCGTACATTCACAAATAGCTTGGAATGCGGGTAGCTGCCAAGTATTCCGTTATATAGCAATGCAGCTGCGTATCGTTCATCCCCATAGGTGATATCCGTGCGAAGTCCTAGATTAAGCTTACCCTGGTTCACATCAAGCTTCTCGGTAACTGTCCGAGGTTCACCACTGGAGAGCTTAACTTGCTCCGGCTCATAACCTGAAGAAGCAGTCCGATTCAATTGGAAGTGACGCGCCACCAGTTCTTCGACTTCAGCAAGTGTCGTATCCCCAACAACATAGAGATCGAGACTAGCGTTCTTCAGCCATTCCTGATAGGCGCTATACAGCGATTCAGGTGTAATCTGATCGAGATCACTGCGCTCGCCGAGTGGATGCAGCCGATAGCTATCGTTGCGGAACATTTCCTCAATACAGCGTTCAACAGCATAACGCATTTTGTCATTAATAATAGCCTCAAGCTTCTTGCGCACATTCTCGCGTTCCGAAGCGACGTAGGACGAACGGAAAGCATTCGCCTCGGTCACCGGCTTCGTCACAACTTCACCAAGAAATTCAAAACTCTTAGACAAGAGCGACTGCTCGCTCTGTACAAACGAATCATTTATTGTATCCATTCGAAACTGAACGATCTGATAATTACCGCGTTTGTAGACATCAAAACCGAATCCCGCGCCGTACAAGCGCTCCAACTGCTCTCTGAACTGGGTCGTCTCCGGATACGAAGCGGTACCGCGCCGGAGCACAAACGGAGTTAGAGCTGTCGCAGTAACCGTCTCTCTGGCAAGCGGAATACCTGCATAAAGCGACACTGCAAACGTCTTGAATCTGGTCGTCGGCATCACATGAATCCGAATTTGACCCACGCTGCCCCGTTCAAAAATCATCTTGTTCAAGACCAAAACTCCTTTACAAAAGACTTAAAATGCAAATCATGCATGCGTAAAAAACATGTGCAATGAAAATTCGATGCTGGTTCCACTCCCTTAACTTAAGGGTCAAAAATGGACAACTTCGAATTTAACAATGAAATTAGTTCCATTCTATACCATTGGAAAGGAAAGAAGCAACCGCCCATCAAGCAAGCGGCTGCTCTTCATTTAGATCTATTTACATGCAGAAAATATGCTTTCCAATCGTCTTAACCTGCGGTCTGGTCCAGATCCATTTAGAAGTTGCTGTCTCTGGATTGAAATAATAGAGGCAGCCTCCAGAAGGATCCCAACCATTCAATGCTTGCTGAACCGCCTTCTTCGCGGTCTCGTTCGGCGTCAGCCAGATTTGCCCGTCAGCAACCGCTGTAAAAGCCCCAGGCTGGAAGATAACCCCTGAGACGGTATTCGGGAAACTTGGCGATTTGACCCGATTCAGAATGACAGCGGCAACAGCAACTTGACCTTCAAACGGCTCTCCGCGCGACTCCCCATAGACAGCATTCGCCATAATGTTCAGATCATTTTGTGAAAGTCCCATCGCATTGGATGGCGATAGCTCCTCAGTTTCAGTCTTCGCTTTCTCAGGTGCCTTCGTCGGAGTTTTGGCCGTTTCCTTGCCCGTTTCCTGATTGGACTCCATACCCGGCTTCCATTGCTTGGTTGCTTTCCATAGCATAAGCTTCGTTTTCGGACCTGCTAAACCATCCACCTTGAGTCCGAACTCAGATTGGAACCATTTTAAAGAATCCCGGGTTTTCGGTCCAAAACGATGGTCGATCTTCCCGTAATAAAAACCTAAAAAAGCCAGACGGCCTTGAAGCTCGTACACATCCTGTCCAAATGCGCCATAATCGATAACCTGTTCACTGAATACAGGTACAGCCTGCTTGGGAACCTCTTGATTTGCCTTTACATCGTTGGTCTGGATCACATGATATATCCCGAACCCGATGCCGAACAAAAGCAGCACTAAACCGGCGGCATACCATATTTTCGCTTTGATCATTCGTTTAGCTCTACCTTTCTGTTGTGGATTAACATGGATGGTTGACTTTAGTATGACAAGCCGGACCACTTCCTATGCACTCCAAAAAAGGCAACAACGAATGCGATTTTATACCTATGTTATGAGTGTTCAAAAAAACCATTTTTGATCACAAAGTCAATCAAGAAGCTATTCGGCATCGATATCTTGAATTGAGCCGGGTCAAGCGTATGCTTACGAAGTATGTTTCCTCCGGAAACATCTCAGGTGCTCACGTACAAACTACAAGTAAATGCTTCCGAGGTCGTTTTCTACGAAAACGTGTAGCTCCGCTCCTCTGACCCTGAGCTTTATCCAACTGAAGCGTTTTGAAAAAACGTACATCGGAAGCATAAGCTTCGGTGCTGAGAACTGGCCTTTTTGAACATGCACTCTAAGATGAGATCTTGTTATTATTCATTTTGAATTGATCCATTGTAAGCAGCACTTCCCGTGGTTTACTTCCTTCATACGGACCTACGATCCCCCGCGCTTCCATCGAGTCGATCAATCTTGCGGCCCGAGTATAACCGACGCGCATTCTCCGCTGCAGGAGCGATACTGAAGCTTGCTTCGCCTCAAGGACAATCTGCACCGCTTGATCATATAATTCATCGAGAACCTCTTCCGGCTCTGTCGACTCCTCATCGATTTCCGGAACCAGGCTCTCATCATATTCAGCTTGGCCTTGAGTTCTCACATAAGAGACGATGGTCTCGACCTCCTGATCGCTCATGAATGCTCCCTGAACGCGGATCGGCTTCGATGCACCCATCGGCATGTACAGCATATCACCGCGACCGAGCAGCTTCTCAGCACCAGCCATATCTAGAATAGTACGGGAATCGACCTGTGAGGAGACCCCGAAGGCAATCCGCGACGGAATATTTGCCTTAATCACCCCGGTAATAACGTCAACCGAAGGCCGTTGGGTAGCGATAATTAGATGAATGCCCGCAGCCCGCGCCATTTGTGCGAGACGAGCAATTGCATCCTCCACATCATGCGCAGCAACCATCATCAAATCGGCAAGCTCGTCTACGATGACGACGATATAGGGTAGTACCGCCTCGGGATTATCTTGCATCATTTGGTTATAGCCTTCGATATTGCGGGCTCCCGATTTGGAGAACAACTCATAGCGCTTCTCCATCTCAACAACGATCTTCTTCAGCGCTAGTGAAGCCCGTCGCGGGTCAGTAACTACCGGAGTAAGCAGATGAGGAATACCATTATATACATTAAGTTCAACCATTTTCGGGTCAACCATCATGAACTTGACTTCATCCGGCTTGGCTTTGTATAGAATACTTGTGATGATCCCGTTAATACATACCGATTTACCTGAACCAGTAGCTCCGGCAACGAGCAAGTGCGGCATTTTGGCCAGATTGCCAACGATGGTCTGTCCCGAAATATCGCGACCAAAGGCAATCGTTAATCTAGCCTCCGAATTCATAAAGGTCGGTGTCTCCATAACTTCACGCATCGTGACAAGAGATACTTCATTATTCGGTACTTCAATACCAATCGCAGATTTACCTGGAATCGGCGCTTCCATACGAATATCTTTGGCAGCAAGTGCAAGCGCAATATCGTCGGTAAGGTTGACAATCCGGCTAACCTTAACGCCGATATCAGGTTGAACTTCATAACGGGTTACCGCAGGCCCCCTTACCACTTCAAGCACACGTGCGCGCACCCCGAAGCTCTCCAACGTAGCTTCAAGTTTGCGAGCTGTCTGCATATAATCCGCCTGATCGCCAGCTTTGCCCGATCCGGCAGGCTTCGAGAGTAAACGGAACGATGGCAACTTATATGGCTTCGGTGCAGGCTTTGGCGGTGCAATCGGTACATCCGCTTCGGCTTCCTGTTCTCCAGAGGAGGCATCCGCTTCAAGACTAGAGTCAATCTCATCCAAGTTCGCTACCTCATCCATGAAGTTCTCTTCAGCAAGAGGATCAGGAGCTGTTCCCTCCTCTTCAGGCCAAGTCGCCCCATGATCGAAGCCTTCAAAGTCTCCCTCCATGGCCTCATCCTCATCTTGCAGACGACTCTCCCGCTGAATATTGTCGAAGAAATCACGAATGATAGGTCCTCTATCCTCAGTGGCAAGATCTTCATTCTGCTGGCCTTCATATTTCAATTCATTCCAGTTAATGCCTTGGGTTGATTCTGATTCTAATGGTTCAGTCTGCAGATCTTCATCTATGTAATTATCATTAGCAGCCTCAGTCTGGCTTGCAGCTCTGCCTTTATAACCAAATAACTGAAAAAATACCGGTTTCTTCTTCGGTGGAGACTGTTGTTCCTCTTCATTCAACATATAACCTGCATCGTCTTCCTCTATATTCTCACTTGGCGATACTGCCACCGGCTTAGCCTCCCGCCGATTCCGGTTCTTGACGGGAACAGGGCGCAGCATTCGCACTTTCTCTCCCATCTGTTTGCCAAACTCGCCTAATCTGCCACGCAGCAGACGAACGATATCTACATAGGATAAGCCAGTAATCAGCATGAAGCTGATCGCCAGCATGACGATCATAATCAGCGTAGCTCCAGCCGGACCAAATAGGGAATAGAGCAGAGCAAATTCTATACCGCCGATATACCCCCCGCTAATATTTAGATTCAGCATACTGAAGCCCATTTCAACCGCTGTTGGCTGGAACAATGAAGTACGCAGATCGGTATGAATCTGGTTCAAAATATTGCCGAAAGTCAGCGGAACGATCGGTTCCAGCCTTTGCTGCATGGAGATAAGAGTACTCATCAGAGCGAGCGCAAGCACAGCAAGAAGGCCCCCGCTGCGTCTAGTGGTCCAGCGGGACGGCCATTTGCGATTGATCATGACGGCTAGTCCAACATAAATACCTATTAAAGGAATCACGAAATAGAACTTGCCCAGCAAGAGAGCCGACATCTTGGATAATGTTCTTCCTACCGCGGCTTCGCCGGACAGCGCTATTATAGATAGTGTAATTAGAATGATCCCATAAATTTCATATTTTAGTAAATTGCCTAAGGCAACAGCCTTCCTCTTCTTCTTCCTTTTTTGTGCCAAAACAGGAACACCTCCCAGATGAATATTATACCATATCCACCCGATAAAACCGCTACCCATTTGTAAGCAACACTTATTTAAACAAGGCTGGCAAATAGACAATTTGCTGTCCGGGAGCAAGTCGCGGATTCAAATAATCTTCAAGATTACATCGCAGCAATCTGATGATCGTTGCCCGATTACCCTGTTCCATCCGGACCTGCATCAGAACGCCCTCCATCTCAAGCTCCGTATACATCTCCTGAACCTCAGGCTGTGCCCAATACTCCTCTTCAGGCATAATGGTATAATGCGTCATTGCTTCGGTCCTCCTTGGGCAGTCTTTCTTCGCGAATCAATCAGACTGTTTAATTGAAGCAAACCTTCGCCGATCCCCCCAACTCCATCAATCAGACCATACTTGACCGCATCATTTCCTCCAACCGATGTCCCGATATCCCGATTGAGCTCGCCCGTCTTGAACATCAGCTCCTTGAACGTTTGTTCAGTAATATTAGAATGCGACGTTACGAAGCGGACGACTCGCTCCTGCATTTTCTCGATGTACTCGAACGTCTGCGGAACACCGATAACGAGTCCGGTCATACGGATCGGATGAATAGTCATCGTCGCACTCTCAGCGATCAGCGAATAATTGGAAGCAACAGCAATAGGTACACCAATACTATGCCCGCCTCCAATAACGACTGTGACCGTAGGTTTCGTGAGGGAAGCAATCATCTCGGCAATAGCGAGCCCTGCTTCCACATCACCGCCGACCGTATTTAAAATGATGAGCAAACCCTCGATCTTCGGGTTTTGTTCAGCCGCGACCAATTGCGGGATCAAATGCTCATACTTCGTCGTCTTATTCTGCGGAGGCAGCACAAGATGACCTTCAATCTGGCCGATAATCGTTAAGCAGTATATGTTGGACTCTCCTGGAGTTGGCACAGCCGTTTGACCAAGCTGCTGGATCATATCAGTTACATCGGGTTTATCCCCTGGCATCGGCTGTTGTACCTCTGGCTTTTCCCCTGGCTCTGTCTCCTGCCGCACTGATACTTCATTATGTCTATGCATGATGCACCTTTCCTTCCGGCATTAGCCTATAATCTAATCTTACGTCCATAAGGATTAGTATGCCGATATTCTTCCGGCCTCATTACAGTACTAAGCAGAAGAAGTGCCGCGACACAAAAAAAGCCCCCCTCCCACGGGAACCGTCCAATATTACCTTTGGGAGAGAGGCGACTGTGTGCCTAGAATATTATTTTAATTAGCTGCAGTTCAGAAGTATTACACTTCCATGATGATTGGCAAAATCATCGGTCTGCGACGTGTCTGTTCATATAGGAAACGACCGAGGGCATCTTTGACGCTAGTCTTAAGTGAAGCCCATTCGTTCACGTTCTCGCTCATCAACTTCTCCAGCGTGCTGGACACGATCCGGTTCGCCTCTTCTAAGAGCCCTTCCGATTCACGCACATATACGAAGCCTCTGGATATAATATCCGGCCCAGAGACGATAGTGCCATCCTGCTTGCTCAGCGTAACAACGACGACCAGGATTCCATCCTGTGACAGAAGCTTACGGTCGCGAAGTACAATATTGCCTACGTCACCAACGCCAAGTCCATCTATCAGTACATTACCGGACGGAACTTTCCCTGCCTTGCGAGCTGCACCGTTCTGAATCTCAACAACATCCCCGACATCAACCAGGAAGATATTGTCTGGATCAACGCCAACGGATTCCCCAAGAAGCGCATGCTTGCGAAGCATCCGGTATTCACCGTGTACTGGGATAAAATATTTCGGACGCATCAGGTTCAGCATCAGCTTAAGCTCTTCCTGACTGCCGTGACCAGATACGTGCACCCCGGAATTTGAACCGCTATATATTACTTCCGCACCAAGGCGGAATAATTCATCAATCGTTCTTCCAACGTACTTCTCATTACCAGGTACTGGAGTAGCAGCGATGATAACGGTATCCCCAGGCAAAATATCGACCTTGCGATGTGTTGAACGCGCCATTCGAGTCAGAGCCGACATGGGTTCGCCTTGGCTGCCTGTACACAGAATGACTACACGATCTGCAGCCATTTTATTTACTTCTTCCGGCTCAATTAACAAGCCGTCCGGTACATTCAGATAACCGAGTTCAGAGGCAATCGTCACGACGTTCACCATACTGCGCCCGATGATTGTAACCTTGCGTCCTGTTGTATAAGCCGCATCAATAACCTGCTGAATCCGATGAACGTTGGAAGCAAAGGTCGCAACAACTACCCGCTGCTCGGCCTTGCTGAAGATATCATCAAGTACGATACCTACATTCTTCTCAGATGGCGTAAATCCAGGTCTCTCCGCATTCGTACTATCCGATAGTAGAGCGAGTACGCCGTTCTTTCCGATTTCACCCATACGATGGAGATCGGCAAACTGATTATTCACTGGCGTATGGTCGAATTTGAAGTCCCCCGTGTGAACGACATTGCCTTCTGGTGTCTCCAGACATACCCCTACGGAATCCGGAATACTATGGTTCGTTCTGAAGAAAGTAGCCTTCATCGTAGATCCCAGTTGAACTTCGGAATCCGCGTTAATAAGCACCCGCTTCGTTTCACCAAGTAGACCTGCTTCCTTCAGCTTGTTCTCAACCAGACCCAACGTAAGCTTAGTACCGTAAACAGGCACATTCAAGTTCTTGAGAACGTATGGCAAGCCACCGATATGATCTTCATGACCATGGGTAATCAAGATACCCCTTACTTTATCACGGTTCTCCATCAAGTAAGTAATATCAGGAATGACGATGTCAATGCCAAGCATATCTTCCTCCGGGAATTTTAGACCGGCATCGATAACGACGATATCATTGGCATATTGAACGACATACATGTTCTTTCCGATTTCGGCAACGCCGCCCAATGAAAAGATCATCAGTTTATCATTATTCATTTTTTTGGACAAGTGAATCTAACCCTCCTAATTTGTTTGGACGTCGTAAATTTTTGAATTTGTTGTTATGCACCCGATCAGTGCTCATTTAAATAAAACTATAAAAAAACTTAACCGCACCCAGTCACTTGAAATACATTATACATGATTAAAAAGATAAAAAACAAGTCAGCCGAATTTCCTGCATACCTTTACATTGCTCCAGAATAAAAAAAGCAATGCCTTGTTCAAGGCATCGCTTTATGGTTAAGTATCATAAATTTGGTTGTTCTTTGAACTAGTTCAGCAGCCCGCGAATGCACTCTGCTTCCGCCTCCGTCGGAGGGATAAGCGGCAGTCGAACCGAACCCACCGAATATCCGCGCTGGCTAAGCGCATACTTCACAGCAACCGGATTCGGGCATTCGAATAATCCCTTGAATACCGGCAGCAATCTTTGATGCAGCTTCGCTGCTTCGTCTACCTGTCCTGCCAGGAAGCTAGTGATCATTTCCTTCATCGGGCCGCCAACGATATGACTTGCAACACTTACAACCCCATAGGCCCCTACAGCCATAGCTGGGAGCGCAGCCGCATCATCACCGGAATAAACTTTGAAACCGGCCGGTGCAGCACTAGCAATCTCAGCCACCTGGTCCAGAGGAGCGCACTCCTTCGTGGCGACAATATTAGGGATTTGCGCCAATCTCAATGTTGTCTCGGCACTGATGCTAATGCCCGTACGACCTGGGATATTATACAGTACAGCTGGCAATGAAACCGAATTAGCAATTACAGAAAAATGTTGATATAACCCTTCCTGGGAAGGCTTATTATAATATGGAGCTACAAGCAATAGTCCATCTACACCCAGCTTCTCTGCTTCTTTGGACAATTCGATGGTGTGGGCTGTATTGTTGCTACCCGTCCCCGCAATAACTTTGCATCTACCAGCCACATGTCCTACCGTAAAGCGAAATAACTCCAGCTTTTCCTCGTCTGTCAATGTTGGAGACTCGCCGGTCGTACCGCACACTACCAGGCTGTCGGACTTCTGTTCCTCAATTAGATAATCGATAAGACGAGCTGTCTCGCCCCAATGAATTCGATTCTGTTTATCAAATGGTGTAACCATCGCTGTAATCAATCTACCGAAATCCATCTTCGTCTCCCCTCTCAATTCGCTGAATAAGCGGAATATAACTTATTTACAGGCTTAAGCTATCTACCGGCCCAGTTCAAACTTGGTATGCAAAGCCCGCAGTGCCGCTACCATATCATCCTGATTGACTAGTACCCAAATCGTCGTATTGGAGTCCGCAGATTGCAGAATCTGTACATTCTGCTCCGTTAATGCTTCAACGATTTTGGCCATAATTCCCGGAACTCCATTGATTCCACCGCCGATTACCGATACTTTGGCGCAGCCTGTCAGCACATCCGGTCTCAAGTCGAGCTGCTCCAATACATGTACCGCTTTATCCGAATCATGATCAAATACCGTATAAACGACTCCTGACGGGGTAACATTAATAAAATCGACACTGATTGAATTTTCTGCCATCGTCTTAAAGACCTGCAGCTGTAAGTACTCCTTATTGTTGCCACTAGATGCATCAACCTTGATCTGTGTCACATTGTTCACATAGGCGATGCCGGTAACATAACGGTCCAGAATGCCGAGTTGCACATCCTTGAATCCTTCCGGATTCGCAACGAGCGTTCCTTCGCTCTCCGAGAATGTGGAGCGTACGCGAACAGGTATACCTGATTGCATGGCAATTTCAACAGCCCGCGGATGAATAACCTTAGCCCCTTGATGAGCCATATTGCATATTTCAGCATAGCTCACATAGTCAAGCTGCCTTGCATCCTCTACGATTCTAGGGTCTGCTGTAAGGATGCCGTTCACATCCGTATAAATATCGACCATTTCAGCATGAAGCGCCGCACCCAGCGCCGTTGCCGAAGTGTCGCTTCCACCGCGTCCCAGTGTCGTAAAGTCGCCGATCTGATTTTGCCCCTGGAACCCGGTTACAATCACTACGTCTTTCTGCTCCAACTGCTCCAGCACTCGGGTAGGAACAATATCGAGAATTCTGGCATTGCCATAATGGCTATCCGTTCGGAAACCAGCCTGCGCCCCCGTCAATACGGAAGAAGAGATATTTTCTCTTTTCAGCAGGCTGCTAAGCATGGATGCGGAGATCATTTCACCACAGGCTAACAGTAAATCCTGTTCACGCGGCTCCAATGATCCCCCACCACGAGCAATAAGATCAAGAAGGGTGTCTGTTGCATATGGGTCGCCTTTTCGACCCATTGCTGACACCACCACAACGAGCCGGAAACCGTTAGCCAGCTCCCGGCGAATATGTGAGATGACGTAATCTCTTGCCTCCGGAGTGGAGAGAGAAGTGCCACCGAATTTTTGCACTAAGATGCGCATGGGTATTCCTCCAATTTACGTATGCGGAGTAAAGCTTGACTTTATTCCGTTATTCTAGGTTGTTAGGGTATCAAGTTTTATCCTTTGGCTGCAATAATCTCTGCAATTTGAACAGCGTTCCATGCTGCGCCCTTTTCAGCAGATTATCGGACACAATCTACAATTTCAGCGCCCGCGCATTGCCAAGATTACGACGCAGAAGGTCTATGAACACCTCCGTCTTGACGGCAGCTTCCGTAACCAGAGTCATAACTCTGCACTGCCGGATCGTCAACAAGCGTCACACCCGGTGCATCGGACAGCAAGCTTCTCACTTCATCCAGATCGTAACCCGTGCCAACTTGACATAGACCGACCTCAAAATGCCCATAAACAACCGGAATACGCACGCAGGTTGCTGTTGCCTAAGTTAATAGTCCTTCATATGCCCCTATGAATTGAACCGTTCTATAATGAGCGGCTGCAATTGCTTACCTTCAAGCGCCGCGAAGCAGGCCTCAGGAACCAGTTCCATCAGTGCCACAAGAGAATTCGGCTTCTCTACCGGATTATCCTGACCGAAAGGAACGAAGTATATATTCTTCGCGACGATAAGCTTGGCGATGTTCGCCAGATTAAACCCCAGACCATCATTCGTTGAAATGGCGACCACGAGCGGACGCCCATTGCGCATTTGCGCTTTTGCTGCCATCAGGACAGGACTATCTGTTACAGCATTCGCAAGTTTACTGGTCGTAGTTCCTGTACAAGGCGCTATAACCATGATATCTAGCAATTTCTTAGGTCCGAGCGGCTCGGCCTCGACAATTGTAGAAATGATATTATTCCCGGTAATATCTTGTAACTGCTTCTGCCAATCCTCTGATTTGCCAAAACGGGTATCCGTCGTAAGTACCGATTGGGATATGATCGGAACAACTTTAGCACCATCATCCACAAAACGTTGGATTTGCGGCATCACCTCAGCAAGTGTACAATGTGAGCCTGTTACCGCGTAACCTACCGTTACACCTTGCCAATTCACTCTTCATCCCCCCGTAAATGGAACTCTTCCGTAATCGACTGACACAATGTGTTCGCTATAATAATTCCAGCCGTTTTAGGAGCTACGATTCCAGGTAATCCGGGAGCAAGGAGCGCTTTGATTCCACGCTTCTCGGCGAAGCGGAAATCTGTTCCGCCAGGAGCTGAGGCAAGGTCGATAATTACCGTTCTTCTAGGCAATTTCGATATGATTTGCGCTGTGATTATCATAGTCGGTATTGTATTAAAAATCAAGTCAATATCGCTAGTGTAAGCGGTCAAATCCCTTGTCATAAAAGGCTCCCAGCCCATAACAGCAGCTCTCGCAGCATCCGCTTCCCTGCGGACACCTACCCTGATTTTCGCCCCTAATCCCTGCAAAGTCTTCGCCAGAGTGAAGCCTGTTCTCCCAATTCCAAGCACGACACAGGTCGAGCCGTGAATGGTTATATCAGTATTCTGAATTGCCATCATAAGGGCTCCCTCTGCTGTTGGAATCGAATTGTATATCGCCACATCATCACGATCAAGGAGTTCGATTAGACGAAAACCATACTCGGTGCTCATCCGTCGCAGCAAGCTCTTGGCCATGCCCGTGTATACCAGGGCTCCCTCCCGTATGGCCATGAACAGCTCCTGCTTCATCACCAGATCTCCGTTACCGAACGGCGCAGCGATAATTCCATTGTCATCACAGCCAATCACCGGCATGACGATAATATCGGCCTCTTGCAGCAAAACAGAAGACAACGCTTCATGCCTCACTCCGGAAGGCGAATTTTCCAACTTGTCGAAGCCAACCAGACGAACCAATGCATCCAGTTCAATACACTTATTAATGACTTCGACCTGCCTGGCATCTCCACCCAGGAACACAATTGTAAGACCGGTCAGCATTCAGGACGCCACTCCTTCCAGGCAATACAGTATAGAGCATAGTATGCCGATGCCTACCAAGTGGTGATGGAGACAGTAAACTTTTACACTGTCCCAAGCTGCTGTTCGGACTAGTCTGAGAAAATAGCAATGTTTCATCATACTGTGATAGTGAGGGCATGATAAATCTACAAATATACAAAAAACAAGCATACAGTACTTCAGTCATTCGACTGAGGCCTGCATGCTTGTATTTTTACTTCTATACTTACTTCGTTCCCGTATGGCCGAAACCGCCAGCCCCGCGTTCTGTGTCCGATAGTTCATCTACTGTAAGCAGGTTGACCACGGGTACAGTCTGGAATACCATTTGCGCAATGCGCTCATTTCGTGTGATTGTGAACGCCTCCTGACCCAAATTGATCAGAAGAACCTTGATCTCGCCGCGATAATCCGCATCGATCGTCCCAGGCGTGTTAAGACAAGTGATACCATGCTTCAAGGCCAGTCCGCTGCGCGGACGGATTTGCGCCTCAAGCCCAGCTGGCATTGCAATCGCAATTCCCGTGGGTACAAGGAACCGTTCTCCAGGCTGTAACCTGATATCCTGTGTTACTGCTGCATAAAGATCAAAACCAGAGGCAAGCTCAGACATTTTGCGGGGAAGCTCTACATCCTCATTGCCAGGCATACGTTTTAACTGCACATCAAATGACAAGTTCATCTCTCCTTAATCCGGATATTGCCCGGTCCGAAGCACCTACCATGGCAAGTGCAAACGGCTTCTTGAACATTTCCTTAATACAATAGTCTACATCATCCATCGTTACCGCATCAATACGATCTATCATTTGATCGAGGGTAAAATGACGTCCCAGCATCAGTTCATTCTTACCGAGACGGTTCATCCGACTCCCCGTACTCTCCAAACTTAGAATCAGGCTGCCTTTGAGCTGCTCCTTCCCCTTGCGGAGCTCGTTATCGGTCAGTCCGTTATGTGCGATATCATGCAAAATTTCCTTCGTCAAAGTCAGAACATCCTCGGTCTGTTTCGGCGCAGTTCCGGCATAGACCGTGAACAGGCCGCTATCCGCACTAGAGCTATGATAAGAATAGACAGAGTAGGCCAGACCACGCTTCTCGCGAATCTCCTGGAACAGGCGAGAGCTCATGCCGCCGCCAATCGCATTGTTAAGCAGCACCATCGCGTATTGTCTATCATCCCCGGTAGCAAGACCCGGAAATGAGAGACAGATATGATTCTGCTCCGTCTTCTTCTTATAGAACCTTAGCTTGCCGAGGAATTCAGGTACGACCAATTGATCGCTAATACCATGATTACTGAAACTCCCGAAATATTTCTCTAACAGCTCAATCAGAGAGTCATCGATATTGCCTGCAACACTAATCACTGTGTTCTCGATCGTATACTTTTCTCTCATATATTGGCGAAGATGATCTGGCGTCATCGCCAGGAGCTTCTCCTCGGTTCCAAGAATAGGTAGGGCCAGAGGATGTTCCCCATAGGCGGCTTCTGTTATGAGATCATGGACCATGTCATCCGGCGTATCTTCGTACATCGAGATTTCCTCCAGGATAACGTTCTTCTCTTTGCGAAGCTCTTCTGCATCAAACAGCGAATGGAAGAACATATCCGATAGCACATCAACTGCAATCGGCAGATGTTCATCTAGTACCTTGGCATAGAAGCAAGTATACTCCTTCGAGGTGAACGCATTAACATTACCACCGATCGCATCGAATTCCTCAGCGATGTCTTTGGCGCTGTATCTAGACGTTCCCTTAAACAGCATATGCTCAATAAAATGAGAAATCCCGCCCTGCTCCGGCGTTTCATTACGCGATCCGGTCTTCACCCAAATACCGAAGGAGACAGAACGGCAGGATGGAATTTTCTCCGTAACGACCCGCAGGCCATTGCTTAATTGCGTCTTATTCACTAAGGATCCTCCTAAAGGTTTTGCCCAGCAAAACTTGTTTCGTAAGCAATCATTTAAATGGATAGCTTGACAAGCAACCCGCGAATTGATAAATGCAATCCTATCCTATCAAAAAAAAGGCTACCGCTCAACTCCGGGTGTATCGATCCGGTCAGGAGACAAGGTCTCTTCCACCGTGCCCAGCTTGATTCCCTTGCGCTCGATCACCTGGATCATCCCTTTTAATGCATCTCGTGAAGAAGCGGTGGGATGCATCAGAATCAACGATCCAGGTTCAACCTTTTGAGCGATTTTCTGTACTATCGTGCTCGGTTCAGGCTTCATCCAGTCAACCGTATCTACCGTCCATAATACCGTTTTTAATCCTTGCTCAGCCGCCAGCTCGACAGTTCTCTGATCATAATCCCCGGACGGCGGCGCGAACCAGCGATTGTCTACCCCTAACTTCTCCTTCAACAGATCC
This sequence comes from Paenibacillus motobuensis, assembly GCF_039521865.1. NCBI lineage: Bacteria > Bacillati > Bacillota > Bacilli > Caryophanales > Paenibacillaceae > Paenibacillus > Paenibacillus motobuensis. The sequence continues at coordinate 690,932 of NZ_BAAACX010000009.1, forward strand.
TTTGTCTTCGATATTTCCAGCCGGGCCCGACTATCGTCCAATTGACTCATGTTCGGATGGGAATACGCATGATTCTCGAGCTGATGCCCTCTTTTTTGAATTTCCAGCGCCAGATCGGTATTCTTCTTCAGCCAGCTTCCATCAAAGAAAAAGGTCGCCTTCACCTTAGCTTCATCTAGCGTATCTAGCATCGGTATAATATACTCGTTACCCCAGGCTACATTAATCATAAATGCAGCCATCGGCTTGTTAGGATTACCGCGAAAGATCGGTGATGCCCCCAGATCATCCAAGCTGACCTTCGGCTTCAGCTCGCGATAGACGAATTCAAGCTTCTGGCCGGCGCCTGCTGCCTTAGCCTTCTCATAGGTCTTATCTATATCTACCTCACGACCATTGTATCCGGGAACGGCCTTCCATACTCGGTCATTGACCGCATCAATAGGCTCGATTCTCCTTTTATCTGCTTCGGCGCGAATTCGCGCCATCAAGGGATCATCCTCTTTCCGCTCCGCAAGTAAACCGAGTACGAGCTTATTGCCCTTCTCATGGTTGCCACCTGCTACAAATTTGTGAATACCAGCAAACTGCCCCAGCATCATCACGAGCAAGGTTGTTGCAACGATGACCGCCAGTTTTTTTCGACTCATGACAGACTCACCCCTTCAGCGGGTTTTGTCCTAATCTTATGAAGACAGGTCCTAGAATATGCGAAATATGCACAGTTTGGAAATAATCCTGTCCTTTTCAGAAAATTTATGTTATAATTACATCCGTTGAGTAAATTTAACCTCGTAAGTTCCTCGAAATTTCCTATTAACCCATCTAGAAGTGAAGAAAATTCCTATTTGATAACCCTACAAAGTAAGAGTTTTAAGTTTACGGAACGTTTGAAATTTTCTGATTCACACTGGAGCGGTCATCGGAGCCGCAAGGACGAAAGAGAGGCAGGGCTTTTGTTGTTTTAGAAGCAATGTACCGATTGATGAACTTCACAAATACGGAACCGTGTATAGCATTTTTTCTATTGTGCTGTCAGAGGTTAAATTTATAGAGTCGCTTTATTAGTAGTTCATGTTCAAAAAGTTCGGTTTTCAGCACCAAGAAGGTTGGATGAAGCTAGGGGCTGAGGAGCGGAGCGTACGTAGTTTGTACGTGAGCACCTGAGATGTTTCCGGAGGAAACATGACTTCGTAAGCATCCGCTTAGGCCCGGGTGAATTCAAGATTCGATGCCGAGTCTACTTCCTGATTCACTTCGTGTTAGATATAGAATTTATACGTTATCAGCGTAGCTGATGAATTTTATATCGCAAGAAAACCTACCTTTGGATCGCGGTCGCTCATCCTTGAATGACTTCGATTGGTTTTCTTATCAAAGGCGAAATTTTTGAACAACCTCTAATAGCGAATAATACACAAGTACCCGGCGATTGCTATCGCCGGGTACGTCCAATTTATAACCTAAATATCTTCATCTCTCTTTATATCGAGCTCAATTCTACATTTTTAACGATCTCTTCTCGATCCGAATCCGCAGATTCACCCTGCCATAGCAGTCGCATTTCTTCACAAGAGGCTAACAGATCCTGCAAAGTACCCTCGGCTTCGATTTGCCCGTCTTTCATAACAATAATATGATCCGCCCTACTTAACGCTGCACGTCGGTGCGATACGGCAATACAGGTCACATCCGTTTCCTGGAACAGTCCTTCCCATACCTTCTGCTCGGTCTCTACATCTAGCGCGCTAGAGAGATCATCAAATATATATAAGTCCGAATCTGTCATCATCATTCTAGCTGTCGCTGCCCGTTGGATTTGCCCGCCGGATAACATAACCCCTCGTGGACCAACATATGTATCCAGTCCGTCGTCGAGATCGGCTATATCTTTGTCCATGACGGACAAGCGAATCGCCCGCTCCAGAGTTTGCTCATCCGGCCTACCTTGAACGATATTCTCCTTCAATGTATCACTGAACAGGCGCGGCACCTGTGGAGTATAGGCCGCTCTTGGAGGGATCAGGAACTCGGCGGCATTTACCACCTTGCCATTCCACATAATATCTCCTTCTTCTTTAGGCAGAAGACCTAGCAGTGCCCGCACCAATGTTGATTTACCCGAGCCGATCCGTCCAGTTATCACGAGGAATTGCCCCCGCTTCAGTCGCAGATTCACTTGCGATATCCCACTGTCCGATTCCGGATAATGATAGGACAAGTTATTTACCTCGAGACTTTGCAGACGCTCCTCCGACTTCCTCTGGCGTACTGGCAGCGGCGGCGGCTCACTGTTTAGATAAGTCTCTCTCGCTTCGATAATTCGATCCTCTTCACCTGGCCTGAACAAGCTGCGCATTCTATCAAAAGATACTTTCAGACGTTTATGCTGATACACCATATAACCAAATAACGATATACTGAAGCCTATATTGGTAAGATAAGTCGTATATAGGGCAAAATCCCCTACTGTAAACCGTCCTGCCTTCATCTCTGCCGCACACATGAGCAAGATCAGCCCTGTGCAAATACTCAGTACATGCTGGTTCAGCGATCTCATCCACTGTTTGAACAAATTGTCCTTCAACGCCGCCTGACGCCGCTCCTCATTAAGCTCAGTAAACTTGCGATGCACATGCTCCTCAGCCTGACCAAGCTTGAGCGCCTGCACTGCCCCAAAGGTCTCAGCGATGAAGCTCGTAATGCGTCCGGTTGCCTCACGGTTCAACTGGCCGTATTTGCGCGCCTTGTTGCCGGACAGATTGTTCAGCAAGGTTACGATGAGTAGAGGGAGAATTGCAACCAGCGTGATCTTCCAGTTAATATTGGCCATAATGACAATGGACACGGTAGCAAATATCAGTCTGCCCCAGAAATCAACCCAGGACTCCACATATTCAACCACCTCATTCACATCATCCCGAAATCGGCTCATTGCCTCCCCAGGAGTCGCAGGCAAGTTCCGCCCCGGCCAGCGCATAATTCCAGCCAGCATGTTCGTACGCAAAATCGCCTGAATATGAAAAATATAAGTTACCCATTGAAAGAAGGCTGTAAAGAAGGTTCCCACGCGCAGAAATCTGACCAGCGCTAGGAAGATCAGTGGCGTGGCAAGCCACAAATAATTATCGCTCCCCATCGTCGCACGGTCAAAGAACCATTGCATTCCAAGGCCGAACAGGAGCGGCAAAGAGTGAAATACTCCCCACAGCAGTCCATTCAATATGAACAGGGACGGCTTATATCGGAATAGGCGGCTGATAAAGCCTGTAATATTCATGCCAATTCCTCCTCTCTGCCGGTTGCAAGCAATCTGGCATAGTGTGAATCTGGACGGCTAGCCAGTTCCTCTCGATCTCCGAACTCCAAGATCTGCCCATCACCGAGCACTAAAATCTTGTCAACCTGCTCCAACGTAGCCAGGCGATGCGCGATAATTACCCCGGTACAATTCTCCATTAGTGAGTCCACAGCTAACTGAAGCATCGATTCCGTAGCCGCGTCCAACCTTGATGACGGCTCATCCAGAACGACTAGACTCGGCTCGGTTAGAAATACACGTGTCAACGCGAACAACTGTGCTTCCCCAGCAGACAAGGATGAGCCTCCCGAGGACAGATGAGTATCCAGTCCATCCGGCAAAGCTTCGATCCATGTACTCAGCCCAAGGCGTCCTGTCGTCTCCAGAATTTGTTCATCCGATACCTCGGGATTAAATAGCGTTAGATTGTCACGCAGGGTTCCATCGAATAGCTGCACGTCCTGAGTAACCATCCCTACACGCTGATAGAGCGCAGGTAGATCCAGCTTCGTAATATCGATGCCTCCGATTCGAATTACCCCTTGATTGATGTTATAGAGTCGTAGTAGAACACGGCTAAGACTCGATTTGCCACTCCCCGTTCGACCGATAATCCCGAGTCGCTCCCCGGCTTCAACCCGGAACGTCAGATCGTTCAAGACGGGCTTATCCTCGCTATAGTGAAATGATACCGCTTCAAATTCTAGACTTAGAGCACCTTCGGGCAATAACTCCTGATCCCCACCTATAATCTCGCTGCGGCTTGACAGCAATTCTCTGGAGCGAAGCATACCGGATTTCGCCTTTTGGAACTCCTGCACCTGATCGCCAAGCATTTCGATCGGATCATTCAACATCTGTGTATATTGATAGATGAGAAACAGCATACCCAGCGATATTCTACCTGTTAAATAATAATGAACGCCGAGCAGCAGCACAGCAGTTACGGCGAGCGCAAACAGTACAACTGTCGTGTTCCAGGGAATGATCCGCAACATCCATGCCCTTCGTCCCGTAATTGCTACCGAGCGCATCGCGCGGTAGAATCGATTCATCACATAAGGCACATGTCCGTTGGCCTGAACATCCTCGATCCCGGCGATTCGCTCCTCGATTAGACCGAACAGAGCCGCACTTGCTTCCCGTTCTTTCTTGGACGACTGCACACCCAGATTGCGGATGATAACCATGAACAGAATAGCGAGCAGTGTGAACAAAGTCATTACACTAGCGATTAAAGCGTTAACATTGAACATATACCCTAATATCCCGGCCAACAGTACGAAGCTCCCAATAACTTGAACAATGAACATAGCGAAAAAATTTGAGATCCCCGTAACATCGCCATCGACTCGCTCGATCATTTCTCCTGGCGTCTTCAGATTATGAAACCGCATATCCAGCTTCAGACAGTGTCTGAGCAGATCGCCGCGCAACTTGTTCGTCGATCTCCAGGCGACATCATTGCCTATGTAGCTTACGGCTACTGTAATTAACTGATTGCTTACAGCCACCACGAGAAAAGCGCCTGCAAGCACCAGAAGACTGGATACGAGACCGTCCGCAGCGGCCGTATCGATAAAACGTGCCACAATCTGCGGATTAATGAGCTGCAGAGCTGTTGAGGCAAGCAGCATGACAACTAGAAGCGCAAGCTTCCCCCTGACCGGTTTCAAATAGGTTAAGAGCCAGGTCATTGATAATTTCTCTTTTGTAGCCATCTCGCCCCTCCCCATTCTTGGCAACCATAATTACGATGGAAGAATATTCCTCAATATTACATAAATTCAACGGAAGATTCAAAGTAAAAAACAAGTATAAATAAAAGAGCACGCAAAAAAGAGCCAGAATGATCATTCTGCCTCTTTTCCCGTAACGGGTATCTGTTCAAAGTTAGAGCTTAAGAGTGTGATTTTTCCTCCGCGGTTAATACCGCTTTACGGGAAAGGTTAACACGTCCCTGTTGATCGATCTCGGTTACTTTAACAGTAATTGTGTCTCCGATCGCAACGACATCCTCTACTTTAGCAACACGCTCCGTTGATAGCTGGGAGATGTGTACTAGTCCGTCTTTGCCTGGCAGGATTTCTACGAAGGCGCCGAATTTTTCAATCCGTTTAACCGTACCTACGTAAATCTCACCAATGACAACTTCCTTAACGATGCCTTCGATAATCGAGCGCGCTTTGTTATTCATCTCTTCATCGGTCGAAGCGATGAATACTCGTCCATCCTGCTCAATATCGATCTTAACGCCGGTCTCTTCAATGATCTTGTTAATGATCTTGCCACCAGCACCGATAACATCGCGGATTTTGTCCGGATTAATGTTCATAATTGTAATCTTAGGCGCATATGGAGACAAATGCTCCTTCGGAGCCTGAATGCGTTCCAGCATTTTGCCCAGGATGAACATACGGCCTTCTCTTGCTTGCTCCAAGGCTTCGGACAAGATTTGACGATCGATTCCGTCGATCTTGATATCCATTTGAATCGCGGTTACGCCTTCTGCTGTACCTGCTACCTTGAAGTCCATATCGCCAAGATGGTCTTCCATCCCTTGAATATCTGTTAAGATCGATACATGCTCTCCGTCTTTGATCAAGCCCATGGCTACGCCAGCAACAGGCGCTTTGATCGGAACACCAGCATCCATCATAGCCAGTGTGCTGGCACAGATGCTCGCTTGAGAAGTAGAGCCGTTCGATTCCAATACTTCAGATACGAGACGAATCGTATAAGGGAATTCCGATTCTGGTGGAATAACCTTCGACAGCGCCCGTTCGCCCAATGCACCATGTCCAATTTCACGGCGACCTGGTGCGCGCAGAGGACGAGCCTCGCCGACACTAAATGGCGGGAAATTATAATGATGCATGAATCGCTTCGATTCCTCAAGGTCGATACCATCGAGAATTTGTACATCACCCAATGCTCCAAGCGTACAAATGCTAAGCGCTTGCGTCTGACCACGAGTGAACAGACCAGAACCATGGGTACGTGGCAACAAATTGATATCGCATTCGATCGGACGAATCTCATTCAATTTACGTCCGTCTGGACGAACTTTATCGTGAGTGATTAAGCGGCGCACTTCTTCTTTGACAATGTCATGGAGCACTTCCTTCACATCATCCAACAACTCAGGAGATTCTATGTACTTCTCCTCAAAATATGCGACAGTCTCATCATTAATCGCATCGATTGCATCCTGACGAGCATGCTTCTCAGCAATCTTAACAGCTTCAATCAGACGCTCGGCAGCATATGCGCGAACTTCGCCATTCACCTCTGCATCAACAGCGTGCAGCTTCACTTCCATCTTCTCTTTGCCTGCAAGAGCAACAAGCTCTTCGATCACAGCGATGATCTTCTTGATCTCATCATGCCCGAACATAATCGCTTCCAGCATCACTTCTTCCGGAACCTCATTGGCTTCGGCTTCAACCATCATGATCGCATCTTTGGTACCAGATACAACAACATAGATATCGCTTGCTTCTTGCTGAGCAATGTTCGGATTAATGACGAATTCGCCATTCACACGTCCTACAGCAACCCCGCCAATCGGTCCATTAAAAGGCACATCCGAAATGCTCAGTGCGGCCGAAGTACCGATCATCGCAGCAATTTCAGGCTCACAGTCCTGATCCACGCTCATGACCAGGTTGACGATCTGCACATCATTGCGGAACCCTTCAGGGAACAGCGGACGGATCGGACGGTCGGTCAGACGGCTTGCAAGAATCGCTTTCTCACTCGGACGTCCTTCGCGCTTGATAAAGCCGCCGGGAATTTTACCTACAGCATACAACTTTTCTTCATAGTTCACGGTCAATGGGAAAAAATCAAGATCCTTAGGTTCTGCCGACGCTGTAACCGTACATAGCACAGCCGTGTCGCCATAACGGACCATTACCGCTGCGTTAGCCTGCTTGGCCAAGCGCCCGGTCTCCAATGTAAGAGGTCTTCCTCCCAACTCCATCTTTACATGTTTTTCCATGAAATCCCTCCTTATTCACAAATAAAATTTCGTTACAAATCTCATTATTTCCTGCTTCTAGCCGATTCATAAAGCAATAAATATGATTATTGTCTGTTTTTCCATTAAAGCTAAAACAAAAGCTCCTCACGGAGCCCTTCATTTAGCAGATATGCGTCATACTTCAGAAACAGTACATATTGTATTTCTTCGTAAAAAGCAACCCGGCGGCCGACCATTCGCTGTAATAGCGCTCGGCGGCTACCAGGCTGCTTCTCAAACAAAGGAAAATTAACGGCGCAATCCGAGTCTTTCGATCAACGCGGAGTAACGTCTAACGTCTTTGTTCTTCAAGTAAGCCAACAGCTTGCGGCGTTGACCAACCATCTTCAGAAGACCGCGACGGGAGTGATGGTCCTTCTTATGGGAACGCAAGTGCTCCGTCAAATTCACGATGTTCTCCGTGAGGATAGCAATTTGTACCTCTGGTGATCCGGTGTCGGATTCATGAGTTTTGTACTCTTCGATCAATTGTTGTTTACGCTCTTGAGTTAATGCCATCCTTTCCACCTCCTTTGCAAGAATCGCCATTAGCCTAGTAGTCGGACGGTGAGACCTGACAACCAAGCCAAGGTTTATATTGACATGCAGGAAGATCCTGCATGAGCAACGTAAATCAGTATAACATAGATAAGAGATAAAAGTAAATGATGCTTGTTCGCATTATTCTGCCGAAGACAATATTTGCTTCGCCGTCTCGGCATCGTTGGTAATTTGGGCAACTAATTGCTCAATAGAGCCGAATTTACGTTCCTCGCGAATGAAACCGATTAGCTCGACTGTTAGCGGTTTTCCGTACAGATCCCCACTGAAGTCTAACAGATGAATCTCAATGGAGGGAACGGTCTCATCCTCATGGAAGGTCGGCTTGACCCCTACATTCATAACTCCATGCAGCACCTGATCCTCATGGCCAACTCTTACGGCATAGACTCCTTTTCTTGGTAGGACAAAATGCTCGCCCATCTTCAAGTTAGCTGTAGGGAAGCCAATGGTACGGCCGCGCTTCTCACCGTGCATGACGATTCCCGACAAGGAGTAAGGACGGCCTAATAACCGCCGCACTTGCTTCACATTGCCTTCTTGAAGATCAAGGCGGATGTTTGAGCTGCTCACCTTATCGCCTTCGATCAGAAACGGAGGCACAATCGTGACATCAAGCTTGTAATCGCTCAGTTCGCGCAGCATTCCCGCGTGGCCTTCGCCACGATATCCAAAATGAAAATCAAAGCCAACGACAGCGGTATGAATCTCAAGCGGCATCAGCATGCCACCGACAAAGTTTTGCGGACTTACACGCGAGAAGCTGTCATTAAATTCTACAATATATAAATAATCCACACCCATATCGCGGATAATCTTCTCTTTCTCCGCCGGTGGGGTCAGGTATCCTTCATAGTCACCTTTCTTCATGACTTCCTTCGGATGGGGATGAAACGTCATTACGCCGGAAGGGAGACCCTGCTCGGCAGCAACCCGTACTGCAGATTTAATGACACTCGCATGACCTAGATGCAGTCCATCGAATTGGCCGATGGCAATGACCTGCTTTCTAGCGCTCCGCGCGATCACATCTTCAGTTAATGGATAGGTCAAATATATCGTTTCCACTTGTCTCACCTGCAATTTCACTGATATAGAGGTTGTTCACTCTCGGTGCTGAAAACTGGCCTTTTTGAACGCACAATTATAGAGGCAGTTCAAAAAGTCCACTTTTGATCACGGAGTAGATTTAGAACCTATACTTACTCGGAGCCTAATTCGAATCGGGCAGAAATACCTTCACTGGAGTAATCGCCCCGGTCTCTTCCCCTATACGGAAAATGCCCAAAAATTGCTCGGCAGGACTGTATAGACGGATGACGTCCCCACGATTCGCAGACGGCTTGATAGCAAAAGGGGAGATTCGCTGTCCTTGCAAGGCTGCCTGTACCTTCTCCTCTTGCACGATATGCGCAGGTAAATGCTGAACAGCCTGATCGATCGGTAACAGGTATGACTGCAAAGTTCCAGCTTGAACATGCTCAGCTACCTGTTCCAGCGTTAGGCAATGCTCATCACGGATTCCAGCGGACATCGTTCGCTTGAGTCGAAGCATCGACGCAGGAACACCTAGAGCTCGCCCGATGTCCACGCAGAGCGTACGGATATAAGTGCCTTTGGAACAGAGCACGCGGAATGACAATTCCGGATAGGCTAAATCCGGTTGATACGAGATCAACTCCAGCTCATGAATGGTCACTTCACGCGCCTTGCGTTCTACGACTTTGCCCTCGCGGGCCAGTTCATAGAGTCGCTTCCCATCCTGCTTCACCGCTGAATACATCGGAGGAACCTGTGATATTGTACCGATGAATTGGGACAAGACAGCAGACACCCGTTCTTCATCTACAGAGACATGCTCGTCACGTTCAATCACCGTTCCGGTCATATCCTCTGTATCAGTAGCAATGCCTAGCACGAGAGTGGCTTCATATTCCTTGGGCAATTCCTGCAAATATTCAACCATTCTAGTTGCTCTTCCGAGGCATAGTGGCAAGACTCCAGTCACCGCTGGATCGAGCGTCCCTGTATGGCCGATCCGCTTCATCTTTAGAATGCCGCGCGCTTTGGCAACAACATCGTGTGAAGTAAAGCCAACCGGCTTGGCGATAGGGAGAATTCCTTCATATGATATCATAACTGTAATTTCACCTGCTCCACAACACGTGACACGATCTGTGCCAGATCCCCCTCGATCCGTGCTCCAGCCGCACGCACATGTCCGCCACCGCCGAAGTGTTGGGCAACCTTGGCCACATCTACCTTGCCTGCGGATCGAAGGCTGACTTTCACAGCGCCTTCGTGTATCACCTTGAACAGCATCCCGACTTCTACCCCTTGAATATTGCGAGGATAATTCACAATGCCTTCGAGGTCCTCATGGATAGCCCCAGTTAATTTCATATCCTTATCCTGAATGACTACCCAACTGATCTTGCCATCATCCGTGATCTGTAGCCCGTTCAACGCTCTCGTCAAGAGCTTCAATTGCGGCAAGGTCATTTGTTCAAGTAGAAGCTCGGACAACCCTGGACCATCCACCCTGTATTCGAGCAGATCCGAAGCAATCGCCATCACCTTCGGCGTCGTGTTGGAATATCTAAATCCTCCGGTATCCGTTAACATTCCGGTGTAAATCGCTGTTGCGACCTCAAAATTCAACGGAACCTCCATATATTTTAATAGATCATATAAAATCTCCGCGGTCGCAGCCGCCTCAGGCACAATTAAATTAACGGCACCGTATGCATCATTGGTTGGATGATGATCAATATTCAAGATAAGGGCATCATCAGCGAACCATTCCGCAGTCCGACCAACTCGTTTAAAATCTGCGCAATCCACGCAAATGACATGGCTGAATTTAGTATCAAGCGGAGCCTGTGAGAGATCTACAATCTGCTCAGCTTGCCATAAATACATCATACGGCGGGGGATCGGCCCCTCATTCACCATCGTAAAACTTTTGCCCAAACAAGAGAGAAGCCAGCCCACTGCTAACGTGGAACTGACTGCATCTCCATCCGGCTGAATATGCGCTACGACCAGGAAATCGTCATGCTCCATCAGGAATTGTCTGACCTGTTGGAACTCACGTTCTTTGGTTTGCATTGCCGTCTCCTTTAAGGGGTGAATCCAAAAGCCTTACGCCTTTGAACACACCTTGTTGTTAATTTTCGCCTTCTTCAGAAATTTCATCGAGCAGTTTCTCGATGCGGCTACCGTAAGCGATCGACTCGTCGATCTTGAAGATCAGCTCAGGTGTATGCCGCAATCTGATCCGCTTACCGATTTCGGTTCGCAAGAAACCAGTTGCTTTGTCTAACGCTTTGAGCGTATCCTTCTTCTGTTCTTCATCGCCAAACACGCTCAAATACACTTTTGCTTGCGATAGATCGCTTGTCACATCGACACCTGTCACCGTAACAAATCCAATGCGCGGATCCTTCAATTCGCGCTGGATCATCACGCTAAGTTCTTTCTTGATTTCTTCGCCTACCCGGCCGGTACGATTCTTGGCCATTGATGACACCTCACCTTACTTAGGTTCGACGGTTTCCATAATAAATGCTTCGATCACGTCGCCCTCTTTAACATCATGGTAATTATCCAAGGTAATACCGCACTCATAGCCTTGAGCCACTTCCTTAGCATCATCCTTGAAGCGTTTGAGGGAATCGATCTTGCCCTCATACACCACGATGCCTTCGCGAATCAAGCGCGCTTCTGCCGAACGGGTAATCTTGCCGGAAGTAACCATACAACCTGCAATCGTCCCGACCTTGCTAACCTTGAACGTATTTCTTACTTCAGCATGCCCGATAACTGATTCTTTATAAACCGGATCAAGCATTCCCTTCATCGCCTGCTCAATCTCTTCGATGGCATTGTAAATGACGCGATGAAGTCTAATATCTACATTTTCTTGCTCTGCAGTCGCTTTAGTCTGACTATCCGGACGAACGTTAAAGCCGATAACAATCGCGTTCGATGCCGCTGCCAGAATAATATCCGATTCAGTAATCGCTCCGGCACCGCTATGAATAATCTTCACGCGTACACCTTCAACCTCGATTTTCTCAAGCGACCCCTTAAGAGCCTCAACCGAACCTTGAACGTCCGCTTTGATAATGACGTTCAGATCCTTAATTTCGCCTTCCTTGATGTGGCGGAACAGATCGTCAAGCGTAACGCGGGTATTTGCACCAAGCGAGGATTGACGTTCGGTCGTTGCCCGTTTATCGGCGATCGAACGAGCCTTGCGCTCATCCTCAAACACCATGAACGGATCGCCAGCTTGTGGAACTTCATTCAGACCGGTAATTTCAACTGGCGTTGAAGGCCCCGCTTCCTTAATACGGCGTCCTTTGTCATTAACCATGGCGCGCACGCGGCCGAAGCAGTTGCCGGCTACGAATGCATCGCCAACCTTAAATGTACCATGCTGCACGAGCACCCGTGCAACCGGTCCCCGATTTTTGTCAAGCTCAGCCTCAATGACTGCTCCACGGGCGCGCTTGTTAGGATTTGCCTTATACTCGTTAACTTCTGCTACGAGAAGAATCATCTCAAGCAGATCCTCAAGCCCCATTCTTTGCTTGGCCGATACGTTTACGAAGATCGTATCTCCGCCCCATTCCTCTGGAACGAGTTCGTACTCGGTCAATTCTTGCTTCACTTTATCTGGATTAGCTTCTGGTTTATCGATTTTATTGACAGCGACGATAATCGGCAGGCCTGCAGCCTTGGCATGGTTAATCGCCTCAACGGTCTGCGGCATGACGCCGTCATCTGCAGCAACTACGATAATCGTAATATCCGTCAATTGCGCACCGCGAGCACGCATCGCTGTAAACGCTTCGTGACCCGGTGTATCAAGGAATGAAATTTTCTTACCGTTAATTTCAACTTGATACGCGCCAATATGCTGAGTGATGCCGCCGGCTTCTCCACTGGATACATTCGTCGAGCGGATGGCATCAAGCAATGTCGTCTTACCGTGGTCAACGTGGCCCATAATCGTAACGACTGGTGGACGTTCTTTCAAGTCTGCTTCATCATCGACTTCCTCAACCGTCTCGAAGCGATCATCCTCGACAGGGATCTTCACTTCTACTTCTACTCCGAAGTCACCGGCCAACAGCAGGATTGTATCGATATCAAGCTCCTGGTTGATTGCAGCCATGACGCCGAGCAGCATAAGCTTCTTAATTACTTCAGAAGCATCCTTATGCAGCAGCTTGGCCGCCTCACCAACGGTCATCGTGCCACGCACAATGATTTTCTTCGGTGTATTATCAATCTTCTCACGCGGAGGCTGTTGATTTCCACCTCTACCGCCCTTGCCGCCTCTACCGCCACGATTGTTTCTATATCCGCCTTGGCGATCATCGAAGCCTTTGGACTTATTATTGTTATTGTTATTCGTGAATTTGCCTTTTTTGGCGCCTTGGTTCTGTCCATTGCTGCTACGGTCGTTGTTAAACGCCGGCTTCTCGCGGTCAAACTTCTTGCCACCAGAACTAGCCGGGGTTGAAGGTGCAGAAGTGCTGCGAGTTTGCTGTGATGAATTGGTACGTTGTTGTCCGCCACCTGCTTGCCCCTGAGGACGGCCTGATTGCTGAGAACGGTTCCCAGGCTGGTTCGAATTCTGCTGTGGACGTGAGCCCTGTTGTGGACGTGAGCCCTGTTGCGGACGCGAGCCTTGCTGGCTCCCCCCGTTAGAACGTTGACTTCTATCTTGTGACGCTGTATTGCTGCCTGTGGCAGATGGTCTATTGGAATTTGTTTTTGTATTCATGCTTACCTGCTTTTCTTGTTGATTTTTGTTATTACTTGTTACTTGGTTTGTTGACGCAGCGTGGGCCTGGTTCCTATGATGATCAGATCCACTCTTCGCTGGTTCTGGCTTGGCGTTGGCTGAAGCCGGCTTAGACGAAGCCTCATTACGCCCGCCTCCATCACGTTTGGCTGCTGCATTGCTCTTAATATCCTTGAAGAATTGTTCCACCTTCGTAACGGTGTCATTCTCCATAACACTCATATGATTGTTAACTGGGATATTAAGACGCTTAAGAATGGTTATAATTTCCTTGCTGCTCATATTAAGTGACTTTGCATATTCATAGACTCTGAGTTTATCTTTGTTCTCTTGTTTACTCAATATACTCCACCTCCGGCGTTTTCTCGATTTCTTCTCGAATCATATCGGCAAACCCTTGATCCGTCAGTGCTATTACGACCCGCTCTGGTTTTCCAATACTTGAACCAAGACGGATCCGATCCGGCCCGATGATCAAAGGGACATTGTATGTGCCGCATTTATCGCGGAATTTCTTGTGGGTATTATTTGAAGCGTCCCCCGCAACGATAACCAGTTTGGCCTCCTCCGACCGAATGGCTTTCATTACGATTTCATCACCGGTCACCAACTTGCCAGCACGCATTGCCAGGCCAAGCCGGGACAACATTTTACTCATCGCTATCTTCCTCTTCCTGCTCCTGGCTGAGATGGAACTCATCTTCGATCGCCAGGAAATCATGGGCCAACTGTTCGTAGACCTCTGCTCCTACCGTAGCCTTTAAGGCACGGTCCAGCGCGCGGTTCTTATGGGCGAGCTTAAAGCAAGCAACCTGTCCGCAAAGATATGCACCACGCCCCGATTTTTTGCCAGTCAGATCAATCGAAACCTCACCCTCTGGTGAACGAACGACGCGAATCAACGATTTTTTCGGCATCATTTGCTGGCAAGCTACGCATTTGCGCATTGGTATTTTTTTAGCTTTCATTTCAAGCCCCCCCATACATACTCCCGGTTATGCCTATATCTCTTCAAAGAGGTAGTCCTGTAAATACTAATCTATAGATATGGAGTCCTGCGGCAACTCTTCCTGCTCGGTCTTCTCTCTACCGAACTCTTCCTCTGCCTGGGTCTCACTCTTAATATCGATTTTCCAGCCTGTCAGCTTAGCAGCAAGTCTCGCATTCTGCCCCTTAATGCCGATCGCCAGCGAGAGCTGATAATCCGGCACGATAACACGGGCCATCTTCTCAGCCTCGAACACTTGCACCTCCAGCACCTTGGAAGGGCTAAGTGCATTGGCTACATACTCCTCAATATTGTCGGAATAGCGTACGATGTCGATCTTTTCACCATGAAGCTCGGTTACAATCGTCTGCACGCGCGTGCCCTTCGGACCAACGCAAGAGCCGACCGGATCTACCTCACTATTGCGGGAATAGACGGCGATCTTCGAACGGAACCCAGCTTCGCGAGCAACAGAACGAATTTCAACTACGCCATCGAAAATCTCAGGAACTTCCAGCTCGAACAAACGCTTCAACAAACCAGGATGCGTACGGGACAGCAAGATTTGCGGTCCTTTGGTGGTATTCTCAACCTTTGTAATATACGCTTTGATCCGGTCGCCGTGCTTGAACTTCTCACCGGGCATTAATTCATTCAGTGGAAGATGCGCTTCAATCTTGCCCAGGTCGACATAGACATTACGCTGATCCTGACGCTGTACGATACCAGTAACGATATCTTCTTCCTTCTCAACAAAAGCGTTATAGATCAATCCACGCTCCGCTTCACGAATACGTTGGGTTACCACCTGCTTCGCCGTCTGCGCCGCAATCCGTCCAAAATCTCTAGGCGTTACTTCAATTTCAGCTACATCGTCCAGCTGGAAGCTAGGGTTGATCTCGCGTGCTGAATGCAGCGAAATTTCTGTACGAGGATCGAGAACTTCTTCAACAATGAGCTTGCGCGCAAATACTCTAATAGATCCCGTATGACGGTTCATATCTACACGAACATTCTGCGCCGTATTAAAATTCCGTTTATAGCTGGAGATCAGTGCTGCTTCAATAGCTTCAAACAATATATCTTTGCTGATCCCTTTTTCCCTTTCCAAATCATTCAAGGCTTCGATAAAATCCATACTCATTTGCCTCGAGTTCCCCCTTTCATAATCCTATATAAGTGTTGTTAAAAAATAATCGCCAATCTGGCGCTAGCAACTTTACTATACGATACGGCATGTTTCTGCTTGCCGACTTCAATGATAAGCTCGTCATTCTCAAAAGAGAGAAGGCGTCCCTCAAATTCCTTCAGGCCATTCACCGGTTCGTATGTAGTGACAAACACATCCTTGCCTACGGCTTTGACTATATCGTCCGCTTTCTTCAACGGCCGTTCCGCACCAGGCGAGGACACTTCAAGGAAGTACGCGGATGGGATCGGATCATTCTCATCCAGCTTCTCGCTGAGATATTCGCTGATCCGGCCGCAGTCATCAATGTCGATACCGCCGTCCTTGTCAACGAAGACACGCAAAAACCAATTGCTGCCTTCCTTTACATATTCAATATCAACCAATTCAAAGCCGTTCTCCTCGAGATAGGGCATTACCATCTGTTCTACGGCTGCTTTGATTTTCGGTGTGCTCAAGAGTACATTACCTCCATCAATTGTTTCCTGTATACCAAAGAGTAAAGAGTGGGTTTCCCCACTCTTTAGACAACGTTTCTATCTCCATGATTACCAAAAAAATTATAACATAGTCTGGTAATAGTGACAAGTAAAACACCTTTACCACCATTAGTCCTATCCTTTGGTTAGAACAAGGATAGCTGATTGCTCTCCGGCAAATCGCGGAAACAGCCCAGCGAGCCAAGCAACTCAATGATCGTCTTACTTGCTTTGGATCTCTGCTGGAAATCTTCCACTGAGAGGAATTCCCCTGCTTCCTTCGCCGCAGCAATGTTCCGCGCCGCATTCTCACCAATCCCTGCCAAAGCAGCAAACGGAGGAATCAGAGCATCGCCATCCACAATAAAGCGAGTTGCATCAGAACGGTACAGATCGATCATCTTGAATCGGAAACCACGCGCCGTCATCTCAAGCGCCATCTCCAGAATCGGCAGCATCGCTTTCTCCTTCGGCAATGCCTGGAAGCCCTTCTGCTCGATCTCCTCGATCTTGCGGTATATTGCTTCATACCCTTGGCAGCATAACTCAATGTCGAAATCTTCACCACGGACCGAGAAATAAGTCGCGTAGAACTCGATCGGATGATATAGCTTGAAATATGCGGTACGCACCGCGGAAATAACATAAGCGGACGCGTGCGCTTTTGGAAACATGTACTGGATCTTGAGACAGGAATCAATGTACCACTGTGGCACCTTGCACTTCTTCATCTCATCGATCCATTCCGGTGTCAGGCCTTTACCCTTACGAACGCTTTCCGTAATTTTGAAGGCCAACCCGGCATCCATTCCCGCTTTGTAGATCAGGAACAACATAATATCATCCCGACAGCCAATCACCGTCTTAATGTTGCATGTGCCGTTCTTGATCAATTCCTGGGCATTACCCAGCCAAACGCCAGTACCGTGGGACAATCCGGAAATCTGCAGCAAATCCGCGAACGAAGATGGCTGTGATTCGACCAGCATCTGGCGTACGAACTTGGTCCCCATTTCGGGAACCCCGTAAGTTGCGACCGGAGTCCGAATTTGCTCCGGAGTAACTCCCAGCGATTCGGTTGAGTTGAACATACTCATGACCTTTGGATCATTCATCGGGATCGTCGTTGGATCGATCCCGGTCAAATCCTGCAACATCCTCATCATCGTCGGATCATCATGCCCGAGAATATCAAGCTTAAGCAAGTTAGCTTCAAAAGCATGATAATCGAAGTGAGTCGTCTTCCATTCCGCGCCCGTATCATCGGCCGGATATTGTACAGGTGTGACATCTTCGACTTCAATATAGTCAGGCACGACGACGATCCCGCCTGGATGCTGCCCTGTACTACGCTTCACACCAGTACATCCGGCGGCCAGCCTGTTCAGCTCTGCACTGCGCCAATGCTTATGATGCTCTTCCTCGTACTTCTTCGCGAAGCCAAACGCAGTCTTCTCCGCTACGGTACCGATCGTGCCCGCGCGGAATACGTTCTTCTCGCCAAAGATAACCTTCGTGAAATTGTGAGCCTCCGGCTGATATTCCCCGGAGAAGTTAAGATCTATATCAGGGACCTTATCGCCTTTAAAGCCAAGGAAGGTCTCGAACGGAATATCCTGTCCCTCTCCCTTCAGCGGCTGACCGCACTTCGGGCAATCCTTCGCAGGAAGGTCAAAGCCACTCGGTACGCTACCATCCAGGAACCATTCACTGTGCTTGCATTCCGGATTCCGGCACATATAATGAGCCGGAAGCGGATTAACCTCGGATATGCCGAGGAAGGTAGCCACGACCGAGGAACCAACCGAACCCCGTGAACCTACGAGATAGCCATCCTGATTGGATTTCTTAACGAGTTTTGCCGAGATCAGATAGTTGGCCGAGAACCCGTATTTGATAATCGGTTCGAGTTCTTTTTCCAGCCGCTTGACGACGACCTCAGGCAGATCCTCCCCATACATGGAGCGCGCTGTATTGTAACAGGTTGAACGGATTTCTTCGTCAGCCCCTTCAATAATTGGCGTGAACAGCTTGTCCGGGAACAATTCGAGCTCCTCGAAGGAATCCGCCAGATTCGCCGTGTTCGTCACGACAACCTCATAGGCTTTATTCTTACCTAGAAATTCAAATTCAGCCAACATCTCGTCTGTTGTACGGAAGTGGGCATCCGGTTTGCGGATATCCTTCAGTGGACTGAATCCAGTAATGCCATGGATCGTAATATCACGGAAGATTTTATCCCTTGGTTCAAGGTAGTGTGCATTTCCGGTAGCGATGACCGGCTTGCCTAGCTTGAAGCCAATCTCAACCACTTTGCGAATCGCCGTCTTCAATTCCTCAACACTACCGACCAGACCTTTATCGACGAGATGCATATACATCGTTAATGGCTGGATCTCCAGCACATCATAAAATCCGGCAATTTCCTCAGCTTCTTCGACTGTCTTATTCAGTACAGCCTCGAAGAACTCGCCTTTCTCACAGCCTGAGATGACGAGTAGACCCTCACGCATTTCAGTCAGCTTCGATTTCGGGATACAGGGAACCCGCTTGAAATACTTTGTATGCGACATAGAGATCAGCTTGAACAGATTCTTCTTGCCGGTCATATTCAAGGCATAGATTCCGCAATGGAACGGACGGGTATTGGACAGATCCTTACCGACTCGGTCGTTCAGGCGATCGAGCGTAGTCATTCTCTCCTGCGTAATAGCGTCCTCAATCAGCCCGATTAATACACCAGCAAGCGCTATGGTATCATCAATTGCGCGGTGGTGATTTTCCAGTGAAACTTTGTATTTCGATGCGAGTGTGTTCAATCTATGATTTTTCAAACTGGGATGAATCAATCGTGCCAGCTCCAGTGTATCCAGAACTGGGTTGACCATAGGCGGTCTCCCAAGCTCCTTCAGCTTGGCATTTACAAAATCAACGTCGAAGCGAGCATTATGGGCGACCAGTACCGCATCTCCAGCGAATTTTATAAATTCATCCAGTACCTGATCAATCTCTGGCGCGCCTTTTACCATGTCGTCATTAATGTTCGTCAATTGCTGAATATGATATGGAATAAGTTCATGCGGATCAACAAACGTCGCATAGCGGTCTAGTTCTTTGCCTTCCTGCATCTTGACCGCGGCGATCTCAATAATTTTGTTCTGCGTTACAGACAGACCGGTGGTCTCAATATCGAATACGATATAAGTTGTCGTCTTCAGATCATCAGGACGTGGATTCAGTACGACTGCCACATTATCATTCACTACGTTGGCCTCGACGCCGTAGATCATCTTGATCCCGTTCTTCTTGGCAGCTTTCGCGGCATCGGGATAGCATTGCACGCCACCATGATCGGTTATGGCGATCGCTTTATGTCCCCATTTGGCCGCCATCTTCACATAATCGCCGACTGGAGTTACCGCATCCATCGTACTCATCGTCGAATGCAGATGGAACTCAACGCGCTTCTCATCAGCATTGTCCTTCCGGGATGGCGGGGAGTTCACTTCACATAAATCTGAAGGAATCATGACGAGCTCCGGAATGGACATAAAGCGGTCCATCTCCACTCTGCCGCGGGCTTTGATCCATTTCCCGTTCGCTAATTGACCCATAATCTTGAGATCTTCCTTATTCTTAGCGAACAGCTTCATCTGCAAGGAATCACTGAAGTCGGTAATGTAAAAAGTAAATAAAGTATTGCCATTACGCAGTTCCTTGCTCTCCAGTCCGAAGATCGTCCCCTGTATCGTGACCCGTTTTTCCTCATCTTGCAGTTCCTGTAGTGGGAGCGGCTGATCTTTGATGTCATATCCGATCTGCAGCTTAACCGCTTCACCATCGTCTTCCTCAGGCGGCGCTTCTGCTTCCATGCTCTCCATCATTCGCTGGATCACTTCGCGTTCTTCCTCAGCAATCCGCTGCTGAAATTCCTCGAACGCTTCCACATTGTTCTCAGCTACATGCAGCTTGACTCTTACTTCCAGCCCGAAATAATTATCATAGAAGGTTGTGATTGCCTTGTCTATGTTCTTCTTACGAGCTAATTCCAACGCCATCGCATCGCCTAACGCTACCGTTACAAGATCGTCCTCGATCTCATAGCCAGCCTTAGCCATCCAGCCATTAACGGAGGGTACTTCCCGCTGCACCCATTCCAGGAACAGCTTCCAATATTCCGTCACGATCTGCTCAGCAGTCTGGTCCTGTTCATATTGAAATAGAAAAGCGATCTTGGCAATATGCTGCATTCGCTCCTGGATACGCAAGCAGAACGTCCTATAGACCTGGGCAGGAACAAGCGTCTGTTTGCGAATCGTAATCTTCCACTCGCGGTTGCCGCGGCTTACCTCTACCTGATCGATATATCCGTCTAGGAAATACGGATCAACCAGCGAAGCCGGAACTTCCGCCTGCTTCATCAACAGTTCAAGTCTGGTTCTTTTCTCCTGAACATCGGTCATTTCTTCCTCCCCCATACTCAAATAGTGGCAATGAAGTTCAAAAAGTCCACATTTGATCCCGAAGTAAATCAGGAAGCTAATTCGGCATCGAATCTTGAATTCACCCGAGCCTTCCGGTACTCACGTACCCACTACGTACGCTCCGCTCCTCAGCCCCGGCTTCATCCAACCTTCTCGGTGATGAAAACCGGACTTTTTGAACATTTATTAAAAACTAAAAAAACTCAGTATCGTTAGTTGCGCTAAGCTAAAAAAGACCTTTCAAAACCCTAGACTTGGTATCGCTATTTGAGCTGATCAGGGAGCTAAACTCCGGATTTCCCCTAAATAACGATTTGGTGTTTCGTTAGAATTTCTTTATGGGTGTTTTCGTGAAAATAGCGCTCTGTAGTTTCGTTAGACGGAAAATACATATCAGTGCAAAAATTAAGGCCTCCGCGAATCCGGTCGACAGGAGCTTGAAGCAACAAATACCTGTCATGGCCGTTTCTGCCGAAAGCCTTAATATCGTTATATCCTTTGGACAAGAGTCTAGTTCACCTTACACGGTTCTTGCGGCAGGACTAATTAATAGGCTCTGGCAAAAACAACGGTATGCTTGGCCGATTCACCGCAGACGAGACACTTCGTCTTCTGAACATCCGGCTCAAACGGAATATTCCGGCTGGTTGCTCCGGTCTCTTCTTTGACTTGATGTTCACAAGCCTCAGAACCGCACCAGCCTGCGAGAGTGAAGCCACGCTTCTCTTCCATGCTGGCTTTCATCTCATCCAATGTATCTACGGAATAGAAATGCTCATCACGGAATGCCTTGGCACGGTTGTACATTTCCTGATGGACCTGCTCCAGCATCGTTTGAACTTCTTCTACGAGTCGGTCTTGCTGTACAACCTTCTTCTCGCCGCTAATACGCGATACGAGGACACAGACACCGTTCTCCATATCACGAGGGCCAATCTCAAGGCGGACAGGAACGCCACGCATTTCATACTCATTGAACTTCCAGCCTGGACGAACGTCAGCACGGTCATCCATTCCTACGCGGATACCCGCCTTCTTCAATTCAGCGAACAATTCATCGCTGCGAGCAATGACCATATCGCGAGTCTTAGGCGGTCCGATCGGAATGATCATCACTTGCTTCGGAGCTACCTTAGGTGGCAGCGCCAACCCGCGGTCATCCCCGTGCACCATGATCAATGAACCGATCAAGCGGGTGCTCACGCCCCAGGAGGTCGTATGCACGAATTCACGTTCATTCTCGCGGTTCAAGTACTGGATATTGAACGCTGTTGCAAAGTTGGTACCGAGATAATGCGAAGTTCCCGCCTGTACGGCGCGTCCATCCTTCATCATCGCTTCAATCGAGAAAGTATCAACGGCTCCGGCAAATTTCTCGGACGGTGTCTTCTGACCCGTAATAACCGGAATCGCGAGATAACCCTCTACAAAGTCACGGTAGATTTCCAGCATCCGCATCGTCTCTTCGCGGGCTTCCTGTTCATTCTCATGAGCGGTATGGCCTTCCTGCCACAAGAACTCGCTCGTGCGCAGGAACGGTAGTGTTCGCTTCTCCCAGCGAACGACGTTAGCCCATTGATTGATCAATACCGGCAAGTCGCGATAGGATTGAATCCATTTCTCATACATATGCCCAATCATCGTCTCAGAAGTTGGTCTGATCGCGAGGCGCTCTTCCAGCTTCTCGCCAGCCGCTTCAGTCACCCAAGGAAGCTCAGGGTTGAAGCCCTCCACATGCTCCTTCTCTTTCTGGAAGAAGCTCTCCGGAATAAAGAGTGGGAAATAAGCGTTGCGATGGCCTGTCTCTTTGAAACGGCGATCCAGTTCTGACTGAATATGCTCCCAAATCTCATAGCCGTCCGGCTTGAACACAATACAGCCGCGTACTGGCGAATAGTCCATCAAATCCGCTTTCTTAATGACGTCAATATACCACCGTGAGAAGTCCTCTCCCTGCGGGGTAATCTCCGTTACAAATTGTTTCTCCTCGTTAGCCATAAAAACTCTTGTCCTCCCGTAAAAGCCTTATAATTATCCAAACAATCGTAATATATCGTTATAGGTTACTGCAATCATTAGCAGGAATAGCATTGCAAATCCGATAAAATGCACCAAGCCTTCATGGTTCGGGTCTACCGGTTTGCGGCGAAGAGCTTCGATGCCCAGGAAGATCAGGCGACTGCCATCAAGTGCCGGAATCGGAAGCAAATTGAAGATCCCCAGATACAGGCTAAGAATGGCCGTCCATCTGGTAAGCTGTACAATCCCTTGCTTAGCAATCTGCCCCGTTACTTCAAAGGTTCTTACCGGTCCACCTAGATCATCCATGGAGAATTTGTTAATCAACTGCTTGAAACCCTGGAAGATCAGCTTCGTCGTATCAACCATATCTGTTCCTGCTCTGGTAATCGACTCACCTACAGAAGCGCTACGCATAGGGAAGAAAGTAATAATCGAGCTGCCTACCTTCCCTATCTGCTCATTATCTGCGGCACGAGGGGTAACGGTAATGTCCACTTCCTGTTCTCCACGCTTAAGCGTCCATACCATCGGCTTATCCTTGGAAGCCTGGATTGACTCAATCATTTTGTTCGCATCGGTTCCAACTGGCTTACCATTGATCTTCTCAATAATATCACCCTCAAGGACTCCGGCTTCCGCTGCAGGCATTCCCTTCACTACATCTCCGACCTGTAGATGGCTCGGCTTATCAAGCGGGATCCCTGCCATTAGCGTGTACAACGCAAATAACACGAAAGCAAGAATGAAGTTCATGAGCGGTCCGGCAAAGATCGATAACGCCCTTTGTCCCACAGTCTTGCTGCCGTATTGACGGTCCCTCGGTGCAATCTGTGTCTCTTTACCCTTAACAACAAGCATTGCCTGCGGATGAACCGAGTACCTGACGCTCTCCCCATCTACATCCAGCAGTACGGACAGATCATCAACCAGATCGATCTGCAGTACCTCGCCGCGAATGACATTCTTGCGACTGTCCAGTCGATCCAAATAAATCTTGCGGACTTTATCCTCTTCCAGGCGTAGCGCTATCGTCTGCCCGTTAGAAATTTCAATCAACTCAGGATCATCTCCGGCCATGCGAGCATATCCACCGAAGGGAAGCAGACGGAAAGTAAACTGCGTCTCGCCTCGCTTATAAGCGAACAATTTAGGTCCAAATCCTATCGCAAACTCCCGTACCAGTATCCCTGCACGTTTTGCGAAGTAAAAGTGCCCCCATTCATGCACCGCCACAATGACGAAAAACATGAGCACCGTCAAAAAAATAATTTTCAGTAGTTCCAATCGAAAGCATCCTCCTTTTGGCCACGGATCGTCCAAGTTCTTTCTAGATTATCATTATTCTCCGATCAGGCACAAGAGAATACAAGAATGAATCTTTTCTATGATGACGACAGCAGGCCCATTGAGGAATTACAACGATTCAGCGACCGCTCTCGCCCATAGGTCAACATCCTTGATTACTTCAAGACTTGGATCGGCCAGAGCTTCATGTCTGGAAAGCACGGTCTCAATGAGATATTCAATCTTCAGGAATGAAATTTCTCTATTTAAGAAGCGAGCTACCGCAACTTCATTAGCTGCATTGAACACCGTTGGTGCGGTACCTCCTATTTTACCACATTCAAAAGCTAGTCTTAAACAAGGAAAACGTTCAAAATCCATCTCTCTAAACTGGAGCTTGCCTGCCTCGGCCAAAGAAAGGCGCTGCGCCGCCGAATTCCAGCGACGTGGATACGAAAGTGCGTACTGAATTGGAACACGCATATCCGGTGTGCCAAGCTGGGCAATGATGCTTCCATCACGATACTCAACGAAAGAGTGGACGATACTCTCAGGATGAAGCAATACCCCAATCTGTTCAAATCCAAGCCCGAACAGCCAGTGGGCTTCAATCACTTCCAATCCTTTGTTGACCATCGTGGCCGAATCGATCGTTATCTTGGCGCCCATAGACCAGTTCGGATGCTTCAGGGCGTCCTCAACCGTTACATTCGTAAGCTGCTCCCGAGTATAATCGCGGAAGGAGCCACCTGACGCCGTTAATGTAATGCCTGCCACATCCTCCATGTGCTCACCATTCAGGCATTGGAATATCGCCGAATGTTCACTGTCAACAGGAAGTATGGACACACCTTTCTCCTTGGCTAGAGCCGTTACCAGGTGGCCGGCTGTTACCAGAGTCTCTTTATTCGCCAGAGCGATGGTCTTCCCCTCAGAAATAGCCGCTAAAGTAGCTGGCAGACCAGCACTGCCGACAATCGCGGTGACTACCGTATCAGCTTCAGTGCCAGCAGCAACTTGAATCAAGCCTTCTTCCCCATAGCTAAGCTCTATCTCAGCCGGCAGCAGCGGACGAACTTGATCCGCCAATTCCCTGGTAGCAATAGAGGCCTTCTTCGGCCGAAATTGATTCACTTGCTGTACGAACAGATCCACATTGGCTCCTGCAGCAAGTCCCTCAACAACAAATTCCTCAGGATGCTGCTGGACAACATCCAGCGTCTGCGTCCCGATCGATCCGGTCGAGCCAATAATTGCAATTTTTTTCATAACGCACCTCACCACTATATAGTAATGAATGTAAAACCTCATCGACTAACCTTCGTGATCAAAAGTCAGTTATTGAACTTCCTCTTTCAATCGAGATTTAATGACTTGGCTTTTCAGCACCGAGAAGGTTGGATGTAGCTAAGATTTGAGGAACGGAGCGTAGGTATGCCTACGTGAGTACCGCAAAATCTTAGATGAATTCAAGATTCGATGTCGAATCAGCTTCTTAGAGCCC
Source organism: Paenibacillus motobuensis (assembly GCF_039521865.1). Classification (NCBI taxonomy): domain Bacteria; kingdom Bacillati; phylum Bacillota; class Bacilli; order Caryophanales; family Paenibacillaceae; genus Paenibacillus; species Paenibacillus motobuensis. The sequence continues at coordinate 716,589 of NZ_BAAACX010000009.1, forward strand.
CTTCGTGATCAAAAACAAGTCATTAAATAACATCTAATAAGGGAGGAGCATGAGGATATGTATGAACGGGAACACCGCAATCCAACTATCACACCGATCAAGAATTCCCCCATGCCCCGGCAAGATCGTGCCAGAATCCTTGACTCCATAGGCCCGTTTATATGCCGACTGGATCAAGTCCCCCATCTGCCCGACAACAGCGGCAATGATCCCGAGGATAACAGCTCGTCCAATCGTCAGTAGCCCACCTGAAGCAAGCGCAAAGATTACAGCAGCAACGACAGACAACACAACTCCACCTATCGCGCCTTCTACCGTTTTATTTGGGCTAATGGCTGGCCAGAGCTTATTCTTACCTAGCCTACGTCCGACAAAATATGCCCCTGCGTCACTGCTCCAAATAGAGATAAGCATAAGGAAGGTCCAGAATAGACCTTGTCCATCCTGCGTATTTCTCGTTGCCACGATCGAGGAGAATCCAATGCTGATGTATACCATACCCAGGAATAACAATGACACCGTAGAAATAGGAAGCTCATTTTTCGTGATCACAGTAACGACAAGAAACAACAGCATCAGCAGGGCAAACACGCGCATCAGATCCCAAGGCATCTCCAACCCCAGCGTCTCCCAAGGGAAGAGAGCGTAGAGCACACCCAGATAGCCGAGCAGAGCAGGTACACCGAAAGCCGGCAGCCCAATCATTCGAACGAACTCATAGAAACCTATCAAGGCCATGAGCAAAATTAATATGTTGAAGCCGATTCCACCGAGCAAGCAAAGTCCAAGGAAAAAGCCTCCGGCCACAATTCCCGTGATCAATCGTTGTTTCACTGGTCTGCACCTTCCATTTCAATCAAGATTTAATGACTTGGCTTTTCAGCACCGAGAAGGTTGAATGAAGCTAGGGGGCAAGTCATTAAATTTCCATCTTCACTAGGATAACCCGCCGTATCGGCGTGTTCGCCGTTGATACTCTGCGACCGCAGCGAATAGATGCTCCCGGCCGAAATCAGGCCAATATAGATCCGTGAACCATAACTCACTATAAGCGGTCTGCCAAAGCATAAAATTGCTAAGCCTAAGCTCTCCGCTCGTCCGGATCAACAAATCCGGATCAGGCAAGCCTGCTGACAAGAGCTTGGACTGAATCATCTCTTCAGTAATCTCTTCAGCAGACATCTCGCCGGCCTGAACACTGCGAGCGAGTTCTTTGACGCCCTCTGTAATCTCGCGCCTGCTACCGTAGTTCAAAGCAAAGTTCAATATAAGTCCCGTATTATTCTTAGTCCGTTCCATCGCTTCTTTCATAGCAGCGATCGTATGGTCTGGAAGTTCCTTGGTATAGCCCATCATGCGGATCTGTACATTCTTCTGAATCAGTTCATCCAATTCCAAGGCGAGAAACTCTTGTGGAATAGCCATCAGGTAGTCTACTTCTTCCTTAGGACGCTTCCAATTCTCTGTGGAGAACGCGTATAGCGTTAACACAGAAATGCCCAGTTCATCGGCTGCGATCGTTGCCCGTTTCACAGCCTTCATCCCGCTACGGTGGCCCATATTACGCGGCATCCCCCGTCTACGCGCCCAGCGCCCGTTCCCATCCATGATGATTGCAACGTGCTTTGGAATATTTCCATCTGAGAGATCCACAGCTGACGGATCTACAGACGACGCGGATCTATCCCCTTTTTTCCACCAGGATTGAAATAGCTTGATCATTTCTTTTCCTCCAGTAGGTGATGAAAAAGAGACAAAACCCCACCGTATTTGGAGGGGCCGCTCTCGTCTCTTAAACTTCCATGATCTCTTTTTCTTTAGCTGCAAGCACTTTATCCACTTCCGCGATATATTTATCGGTCATTTTCTGAACATCATCTTGATGTCTGCGAGACTCATCCTCGGAAATGTCCGTTTTTTCCAGCTTCTTAATATCGTCGTTAGCATCGCGGCGAATGTTACGAATAGCGACTTTGGATTCTTCTCCGTATTTCTTCGTCATCTTCACCAATTCAACCCGACGCTCTTCAGTCAGTGGCGGGATCGACAAGCGAATGTTCATACCGTCGTTAGCCGGCGTTAGGCCCAGATCCGACTTCATAATCGCTCGCTCAATATCAGACAGCGACGATTTGTCCCAAGGCTGAATCATTAACGTACGCGAATCCGGCGTGTTAATGTTAGCTAACTGATTAAGCGGAGTTAGCGATCCGTAATACTCTACTTGAATGCGATCAAGCAGTGCGGGTGTCGCTCTTCCTGCTCGAAGAGTTGCAAGATCTCTTTTCAACGCCTGAATCGCTTTTTCCATACGTTCTTCAGCATGCTTTTTAATCGTTCCTGGCATTAATCTACACTCCCTTTGACGATCGTCCCGATCTTCTCGCCCAGGACGACGCGCTTAATATTACCTTGTTCTGTAATAGCAAACACGATGAGCGGAATATTGTTGTCCATGCAGAGCGATGAAGCCGTAGAATCCATAACGCCCAGATTTTTGTTAAGTACTTCAAGATAAGTCAGGACTTCAAACTTCTCAGCTGTCGGATCCACGAACGGATCTGCCGAGTATACTCCATCCACCTTGTTCTTAGCCATCAGGATGACTTCAGCTTCAATCTCAGCGGCACGAAGAGCTGCTGTCGTATCTGTGGAGAAGAACGGATTCCCCGTACCTGCTGCAAAAATAACAACACGGCCCTTCTCCAAATGACGAATCGCTCTACGACGTATATACGGCTCTGCTATTTGCTGCATCGCAATTGAAGTCTGGACGCGTGTAGGCACATCAATCTGCTCCAATGCGTCCTGCAGGGCCAAGGAATTCATCACCGTTGCAAGCATACCCATATAATCGGCCGTCGCCCGGTCGATACCTTTGGCACTACCAGCAATTCCGCGCCAGATATTACCGCCACCACATACGATAGCTACTTCCACGCCAAGCTCGACGACTTCCTTCACCTGTTCAGCAATCGATGAGATCGTCTCCGCATCAATACCATATCCGTTCTGACCGGAAAGCGACTCACCGCTGACTTTCAAGACAATACGTTTATAAACTGGCTGTTTCAAATGCATACCCTCCACAATCATCCTTCATGAGGCATCGTATATACCCTTCCTGCTTTAGCAAAGAGGATATATACGCGTTCTCACGCCGGGCTTAGGTCAAGCCAAAAGATACAACCGTCTTGCAAACGGATATACCCCCTGGGATCACTTATAAATTCTATATCTATAAAAGAAGGAACACGGTGTGTTCCCACTTCTATAGATGTAATTCGATTATAGTCTATTGCTTAGTTCTTAACTTGAGCCATAACTTCTTCTACGAAATTATCGACTTTCTTCTCCAGACCTTCGCCAAGCTCATAACGAACAAAGCGACGGATCGAGATGTTCTCGCCGATTGTGCTGATCTTCTCGCTCACGAGGTTAGCGATCGTCTTGTCTGGGTCTTTAACGAAAGCTTGCTCGAGCAAGCAGAACTCTTCGTAGTATTTGTTGATGCGGCCTTCAACCATTTTGTCAACGATCTTCTCAGGCTTGCCTTCGTTCAAGGCTTGAGCACGCAAAATTTCCTTTTCCTTCTCGATTTCGTCTTGTGGAACTTCTTCGCGACGAACATAACGTGGGTTCATTGCAGCGATGTGCATTGCAACGTCACGAGCGAATTCTCTAAATTGATCTGTCTTCGCTACGAAGTCAGTTTCGCAGTTGATTTCTACCAATACACCGATACGTCCGCCAGCGTGGATGTAGGATTCTACAACACCTTCAGTAGCAATACGGCCTGCTTTGTTAGCAGCAGCTGCTAAACCTTTTTCGCGGAGCAATTCGATCGCTTTGTTCAAATCATTATTAGCTTCTTCCAAAGCTTTCTTGGAGTCCAGGATTCCTGCTCCAGTCTTTTCGCGAAGTTCTTTTACCAATTTTGCATCAACAGCCATTGTTATTACCCTCCATATCGAATAAGCAAATTGTTTAGCTTCCTCTAAAAAAAGGGTAGCGAGAGGTTTAACACCTACTAACCACCCTTTTTTGATTTAATTTATTATTTCACTGTAAGACTGAATTAAGCTGTAGTTTGTTCGCCTTGGTTAGCTTCAATAACAGCGTCAGCCATTTTGCTAGTAAGCAATTTAACAGCACGGATTGCATCATCGTTACCAGGAATCACATAATCGATTTCGTCTGGATCGCAGTTTGTATCAACGATACCTACGATTGGGATACCGAGTTTGCGAGCTTCAGCAACAGCGATACGCTCTTTACGAGGATCGATGATGAACAGAGCGCTAGGCAAGCCCTTCATGTTCTTGATACCGCCGAGGAATTTCTCAAGACGATCTTTCTCTTTGCGAAGGATAATAACTTCCTTCTTAGGCAATACAGTGAAAGTTCCGTCCTCTTCCCAAGTTTCAAGCTGTTTCAAACGGTCGATCCGTTTTTGAATCGTTTGGAAGTTTGTCAACGTTCCGCCGAGCCAACGTTGGTTAATGAAGAATTGACCAGCGCGTTCAGCTTCTTCTTTAACAGAGTCTTGAGCTTGCTTCTTAGTACCTACGAACAGGATAGTTCCGTTCTCTTCAGCGATGCTCTTAACAAAGTTATAAGCTTCTTCCACTTTCTTGACTGTCTTTTGCAAGTCAATAATGTAAATTCCGTTTCTTTCGGTGAAGATATATTTGTCCATTTTCGGATTCCAACGACGTGTTTGGTGTCCGAAGTGCACCCCTGCTTCAAGCAGTTGTTTCATGGAGATTACTGCCATCTTCACGCACCTCCTAAATTTGGTTTTTTTGATGCTTCCTCCGCAAACGTCATTTCCCGCCAAGACTCCCTAGTGCTAAAGCCTATATAGGAGCACCCTTCGCGAAATCAGTTAGCGTGCGTTATAACACCGTCATTTAATATACCATAAGTAAAATGTGGATGCAACAAATCGTCACTGCTTTTCTCGAAAAAGTGCTGATCATGCAAAAAAAGCTCCGTAGATTCAGGAGCTTTCGTTATGAATTAGACAAATCTTCGGTTTTACCATGATCGTCATTAGCAAGAAAACCTACCTTCATCGGTCGCTCATCCTTGAATGGCATCGATTGGTTTTCTTATCATAAGCGGACTTTTTGAACTTCCTCATCGAGGAGCAATGATCTTGTCGATGATCGAATCATAGTCCTCGCCGACCTGGAACGAATACGTACCCGTACGGATTTTAGAGTTGATCTTACGTGCTTTAGCTTGCTTGATGAACTCATTCTTATTAGCAATAACGCCCTTCTTATAGAGCCCGTCAGCTACATTGGTCAACGTATTGCCATAGGATATTTTATACTGTACCTCGGCGGCCTCCGGCTTCTCAGGCTCTTCAGGAGCGACTGTCTTCGGAGTTTCCGGCGAAGTCGCCTTGCCTGTATCTTTTGTGCCGACATCTGTCGTTATGGGTGTATCAGGCAAAGTTGGAGCTATGGGATCCTCAGGAGCATCCGCCTTCTTATCCTTAGATTCTAGCTCGAAGTCCTCATCCGAACCTGAAGCTTGTCCCAATTGGGCTTCCCACTCTTCCTTGGTAAGCAGTTCATCATCATGCTCGACGACCTTCAAATTAAGCAGTGCTGCAGCTTGTTCAACTTGTTCCTTAGTCCATAGCTTCCCGCTGCCTTCCTGCCCAATCAACATAAGCTGAAGAAGCAATGCTCCGACGATCAATCCGACGCCAAGTCCCATCATAAAATGGCGATTTTTAATCATCGGACTCCTCCCTTTTGGCAAGCTGAAGAATAAGCTGCACTTCTCCACGCGGGATGCCGAGAGTCTTCGTGATTGAATCTATTGATTTTCCACTGTTATACAATTCAAATAATTGCGGATAACGATCACGTACCAATTCTGGAACCTGCGGACCTTGCTCAGGTTCGATTATAGACTCTGCCGAATCCTGCTCAATCTCCTCGGCCACTGTCAGAGCAGTTGCCGTTTGAATGGCAGCATCACTAAGCTCTGAAAGGGCTACTTCAGAAACCACTGCATCAGGAGCCTCCTGAACAGGATCCAGTCCCACCTCATCCAAGGCAGAAGCAGAAGTAGAGATTCCTCCAACTGCAGACATCTGTTCTCGGGAGGCGAGCTCTACTTCAATGACCCGCTGCCTTAATTCTGTAATCTGCTCCTGCTGGGCCAACTGCTTGGAGACGAAGTCCTGCTTCATCTGCGATACCAGATCAATGAGTTCGCTATTCTCTTGTTCAATGTCAGACATATACTGCTCTAAAGTTGCTTCCAACTCATGATTCGCGCCAGTCTTCGCTTGCGCAGCCGCTTTCCGCTCAGGAATGAACAGCGCATAGACAAGCGCTGCCAATCCGAGGAGCACGATGTAAACCCACGGATCACTAAAAGACACTGTCATCCTCACCTTTTTACTGTATAGATATTATGTAATTCTCTATGATTTAATCCGGAATTCGCATTATAAAGATAGATCGATGTGATGTCCTTTATAGGGATGCTCCGCCGGTTTTTCTTTCTCTTTCTCATCCTGATGGTCCCCGGATGATTTGCCCTGCTGCTTTCGGGATGATTCATCATCCCGTCTCACATGAGAGCTGGACGAACCCTCATCTACTTCAGTACTGCGTTTTCTTTGTAGATCGCTATCCTTCATATTTTGCGCAGATAGCATACTCTGGTCGATCTGAGGCCTATGCTGTCCCTCGTGCTGAACACGTCCTGCTTCACTTGTTCGCGGCACTGCGATCTGCAATTCGATAGATTTCAAATCCATAGGATTGCCTCTCTTCCCCTAAACATAAGGTGACATTGAAATATCCCCTTCACTATAGTAGAAAGACATTCGCGAGATCGGATCTTTTATATATTTCGTATAACGTCCAATGACGATCCTCGATCCGCCGTATATCATTTTCATTACATCTACACGGGCTTTTCCTGTATCTTCTAGAGCCTTCTCAATATCCAGGATTCGTTCCTTGATATCGTTAATTTCTTCGAGGTTGGATTTCTTGGTAAGCCCCAGCTTGGAGCGCATCGCTACTTTATCCGGAGTCAACTTGCCCATAGAGGCCAATTGATCCAACAAGGTTAGAGCCTTGTCTGTTTTATCGAGATTGACCATAATGTCTTTAATTTGCTGCCTAAGGTTCTGCAGCTCGTTGCGAAGCTCGGGAACAACGCCGACTTCGATCGAAGTTGTCGTAGACATCGGATTCCCAATGATACGCGCAACTACTCTCTCGCCAGCCTGAACGATGCCTCCTACAATAAGACCTTTGGAACCGCTGCAAATGACATCTTTGCCAGCCCGGATATTAGAATGCATAATGCTCTGAGTGGCAATCACATCTTCACCAGCAACGACATTCGCATCCTGGATGAAGGAGCCTTTTACGTTATGCCCCGCCTTAATCATACCCTTGTTATATCCAATAATGCCTCCGGTGACCTCTATGGAACCATCAGCATATAGCTCGGCCCCTTCGACACCGCCTACGATACGAATGTCGCCGGACGCAGTTATCTTGAAGCCTGTAAGCACGTTGCCACGAATAACAACTGTCCCTACAAAATCGATATTCCCTGTACTATAATCTACATCTCCATTAACTTCATAAACTGGAAAAACATTTATTTTCCCTTTATCCGTCTGCGTTACCAGACCATCAATCGCAGCATACATCGCTGTCTGTTCTGGATTAAGTACCACGTTCTTGCCAACCTTGAATCTGGCCGCTTTCCCCTCCCGATAAGGAATCGGATCACCCGTCACCGCCATCCCTTGTTTGCCAGGGACCGGCGGAATCAATTCCGCGATAATTTGGCCTTTGCGGACATTGTTAAGGCGTGTCACATCCTTATAGTCCACTCTGCCATCTTCCGTCTCCGCAGGTTTTATGCGCTGATCATCATCTAGCGACACCGAAAACTTGATCCTGCCATCCTCCCCTTGCTGCGACTCTATGCCGATTGCAACCGGGGTTTTACTGTAATAATACTCTTTCGGATTTACAATAAAGCGCTTAACAATATCTTGCTGTATTCCGTATTTGATTCCTTCACTGCGTAGAAAATGCAGCAAGGCATCTTCCGTGCAGCTAAATTCCTCTTCCTTCTTCAGAAACTGCAAATAGGCAACTGTCTTGTCGTCATTGATCGTAATTCCGAGAATTTGTCCCAAATCACCTGAATAGTCCATTAGCCGCTCCTCTCCGAAATCCATTCACCCTGTGGAAAATGACATTTCATTAATCATTACACATGAGCAAATCCCGCTGCTTTTCCAATGTTCCGCGAAGCCTTAGAATCGCTTTGGAATGAAGCTGTGAAATCCGTGAAGGCGACAACGACATGACCTCCGCGATCTCACTCAAAGACAAATCTTCATAATACAACAAAGAGACCACCGTACGTTCCTTCTCGGTTAACTTCTCGATTCCCTTCGTCAGCGAATCTTTCAAAAAGAACTCCCGTACCTTATAATCAGGGTTTTTTGCCTTCTCGTCAACGAGTAATGTAAGCCTTGTCTCAGATTCTTCTTCCCGAATCGGGTCTTCGAGAGAGCATAGCGTCATAACTGCTACTTCTTGAAGCATAGATTGAAACTCTTTCTCACTTATCTGTAAATAATCGCTCATCTCCGCATCCGTTACCGAACGCAGATATTGTTGCTCTAGATGCTGATAGCCTTCTTCGATCTTCTTCGCCTTTTCTCTGACGGAACGAGGAACCCAGTCGCCTTGCCGAAGCCCGTCCAGTATTGCTCCTCTTACTCTCCATGAAGCATAGGTTTCAAACTGAAGTCCACGTTTGTAGTCGAATTTCTCGACAGCATCGATCAATCCCATAACCCCATTACTGAACAAATCATCTTTGGAGACGTTCTTCGGCAAACCGACGGCTAGACGTCCCGAAACGTAGTCAACAATATGCAAATACCGCTCGATAAGTTGTTTCTTTGCCTCTAAATCGCCGTGTTCCTTCCACTGCTCCCAAACATCAGCATAACTCAGAGTGGATGTCTTCCGCTCGTGCAATTGCCCTCACCCTCCTTATTGTTCTGTCAGGTGACGAACGACTTTAGCCAGCTCTTCAGGAGCTTTATCGTCAGTAGTCTTCACTAATCTTGGCGGATTAAGCGGTGTAAACTGTTGTTCCGATAACTCTCCTTCTGGAACCTGCTTCAATAAGTCACCGATCTCCTTGCTTTCATCCGGAGTCGTTAGATCCAAATTGCCACCTTTCCCGAGTTCTGCAGCCAATGCCGCTTCTTCCTGTGTCTCCACATCTGGCGGAAGCTCCTTAAGGACGCTGATAACCCAGCTTCCTGCCCAGGAAAGGGCGAACCATATCGCGAATGCTAAAAGCGACCGGATCAGGCTTGTAGCGAACAAATTATTGCCTGCTGACACCGCAAAAGTAATCAAAAAGCCGATAAAGCCAATCAACAAAAAGTAACGGATTTTCCCTGTCATATGCTACAGTTCCTTTACACCCTTTTGTACACTTTTTATATATAAAGTGCCTGTCTCAACATCTAACTCAATCGTACGCCCGTGATTTCCACCCGTATCTTCTGCAATTAATGATATCCCCAGTTCCTGCAATTTCTCCTTGCAGGCCTCCACATTTCTCGGCCCAATCCTCATCGAATCCGAAGCCCCGGCAAAGGAGAACATTTGCGCTCCTCCTGCCATCTTGGCGACGAGTCGTTTCTGACAAGCCCCGATCGCCAGCATCTCCTCCAGCAGCTTGTCCAATGCTGTATCAGCATATTTCGCTAGGTTCAACGCTCCCTCTCGAGCGATCTCGGATGAAGGAAGCATAACATGCGCCAGACCGGCTATTTTCTTAACCGGATCATATAGCGTTAACCCAACACAGGACCCAAGACCGGTTGTCCGGATCAGACCATGCCCGGAAATGACATTCAAATCGGCCATGCCAACCTTGACAACCTGCTGTTCATCAATCATGATCCAGCGGCACTCCTAGAGCAGTGAATATTTTGGCAAAAGATTCTGGGTCCGGGATAAGGAAAAACTGGCCTTCAACTTCATGCTGTCCTTCAATAAAGGTTGTATCGATCAAGAGTGCGGAATCTCCCATCTCTCCGAATTGTAGCAGACCATAGCTCAGAATGGCTCCGGCCATATCCAGTGCCAATGCAGGCACCGTCGGCGTCATCTGCAGCATTGTAAAGTCAGCGAGAGAAGACAGATAGGAGCCAGCCAATATGTTGCCGATCTCGGAGAGTGCGGACCATTCCATTTCAGTGAAGTCCTCTCCATCGCAGACCTCGAATCCGGCCAGACGATGAAGCAGCTTCTTGGCCGCCTCAGGACTGAGAATAAAGAAGAGATTGCCTGGCGCATCTCCCTCAACACGGAGGAAGATGGCCAAGACGACTTGCTCTGCTCCGCCGACTCGATCCGAAATGGCTTCGAACGGGAGCATCTGTACTTTGGGAACAGCCATATCTATCGGCTTGTTCAACAATCGGGACAATGCCGTAGCAGCATTGCCGGCACCGATATTGCCAACCTCCTTCAGTACATCCATTTTGAACTCTTCCAAATGATTGAATAAGTCCACAGGCTTAGCCCTCTAAACTTTCCAGCTGGATAATCTCACTGCGATTCAATACTTCGGACAAATTCAGCATTACAAGCAAGCGCTCTTCGGAAATACGTGCAACACCACGCAAATATTTGGCTTTGACCCCGCCTACTACATCTGGCGGAGAATCGATAATGTCACTGTTAATGTCGATGACATCATTCGCGGAATCGACGATGAAGCCAACCTCCATCTCATTCGCTGTCACAATAATAATTCGAGTCTGATCGGAAAATTCACTCTCCGGCAGACCGAAACGCCCACGCAGATCGATGACAGGGATAACAACACCGCGCAGATTGATCACGCCCTTGACGAATGAGAACGTCTTAGGAACGCGAGTGATAGGCATCATACGCTCGATCGTCTGAACCTTGTTCACCTCGATGCCGTACTCTTCTTCACCCAGCTTAAAAACGATTACTTTCAATTCCTCTCCCATGGGAATTCCTCCTTAAATAATTGCTGACTGCTGGCTCAACGGGATGAGCCTGACTAAAGCTAATACCTGCTTGCCTGCTCTTATACAATCAGGTTCAAACTACCTTTAAAGATTGAGCTTATTTAATGAAGGCATTTGGGTCAATAATCAGCGCAACTTGACCATCCCCTAGGATTGTTGCACCAGCGATCCCCTGAATGGCCGGAAGATATTTGCCCAGATTCTTAATGACAATCTCGCTCTGGCCGATGAAATCCTCAACAGTGACAGCAGCGACACGATCGCCCTTGCGGACAACGACAATCTCGGATTCTTCCTCCGCATTCTCATCATAACCCGGTACTTCGAAAAGGTTAGCAAGCGATAACAGGGGAATATGCGCATCTCTGTATGGAATCATCGTATAGCCATGAACCTGACGAATTTGATTACGCTGAATGAGCCCGGTCTCGACAATCGATGATAACGGAATCGCATATTTCTCTGACCCTACCTTAATCAGCATCGCAGAGATAATGGATAGCGTTAATGGAAGCTGGACGGAGAATTTTGTCCCCTTACCGAGCTTGGACTCTACCGATACTACGCCGCTAAGCGATTCTATCTTCGTCTTGACGACATCAAGTCCGACGCCACGACCTGAAATATCGGAGATGACCTCTGCGGTACTGAAGCCAGGTGCGAACAATAGCATAAAGACTTCTTCATCCTTCATCGCTGCGCCTTCGCTCTCGGTGACAATTCCTTTGGATATCGCTTTGGCTAAAATTTTGCTCCGGTCAATACCATGTCCATCATCCTCGATCTCAATAAAGACATGATTTCCGCTATGGAAGGCCCGTAAATTCACTGTTCCGGTCTCAGGCTTGCCAGCAGCAATTCGTTCCGCAGTCTGCTCTACGCCATGGTCGACCGCATTGCGAAGCAAGTGCACGAGTGGATCGCCGATCTCATCAATCACCGTACGATCAAGCTCAGTCTCAGCACCGGTAATAATCAAATCTATCTTCTTATCCAAAGATTTCGCGAGGTCTCGCACCATGCGCGGGAAGCGATTGAACACTGTATCGATCTGTACCATTCTCAGCTTCAGCACGATATTCTGCAGATCGCTGCCAACCCGGCTCATATGCTCAACCGTCTCTGTTAATTCTGATCGTTTGACTTCACTGGCCAGTTGCTCGAGACGAGAACGGTCAATGAGCCATTCGCTTAGCAGGTTCATCAATACATCCAGTCGGTCGATATCAACCCGAATGGTCCTTGAAGGCGCCGCTGAATGATGGGTTGCCGTCCTTTTCGGTTCCGCCTTCGCCGAAGCTGGAGCCTTTTCAGCGCCTGCACTTGGCGCCTTGTCCTCAGCGTTAGCCTCTTGAACAGGTTCAGCTACCGCTGCGGCCGCCGCTTCTTGTATCCCGGTAGAGATCTGATTAAGTGTCTCATGATCGAGCTGCATCACTTCGGCAGATTCGATCTCCGAGAGATTCATAATCATACTCTGTAATTCTTGGGCTTCTTTTTGAGTTATGTAATAGAGAGAGAAACTACGATCGAACTTCTCTTGCTCAATGTCCTGAACCGAAGGGCTTGACTTAACAATGTCTCCGTAACGTTCTAGCAGGTCAAACACCATATATGCTCTCGCTGCCTTGAGCTGGCTGTCTTCACGGATGGCCACATTAATGTACAGAACACTATGGCCTTCGGTGATCGATTGTTCTAAAACAGAATATTGATATTGATCCAAGCTGATCTCGGCACCAGCGGAAGCTTGACTTGTAGTTGACGCTGCAGCAGCAGGAGCTTCGTTCGATGTGAAATCCCCGCGTACGATTGCCTGGAGCGAAGATACGATCGAGCTGACGTCAGCTTTGCCTTCCCCACCTTGGGTAATATCCTGTACCATCGCTTGTAAAGCATCCAAACCTTGGAACAACGTGTCAAAAATATAGTCCTGCATCTTTAGCTTCTCGTTGCGCACCAGATCCAGTACATTCTCCATCTGGTGCGTTAAAGATGACAGGTCCTCAAATCCCATCGTTGCGGCCATTCCTTTCAGCGTATGGGCTGATCTAAAAATGACCTGCACGATCCCGATATCATCGGGGCTTTGCTCTAGCTCCAACATATTTTCGTTTAATGCTTGCAAATGATCATTCGACTCATCGATAAACATGGATAAATATTGGTTCATGTCCATGGTGAGGCACCTCCTTCGAGAGATTCCGTTATTTCACAATCTGTACAAGCTTCGGGCCAATTTGCTCTAACGGCAATATCTGGCTAACACATCCCATCTCAATCGCTGAACGCGGCATCCCGAATACGACGCAGGACTCTTCGCTCTCGGCAATCGTCGATGTTACTCCAGCATCATAGAGACGCTTCATCGACCTTGCTCCGTCGCTTCCCATGCCAGTAAGCAGTACGATATGCTTCTTCAGCCCTTGCAACGGCAGTAGAGATTCAAACATCACATCTACCGACGGCCGATGTCCATTGCAGGCTTCTAAACCGGACAGAGTTGCTTGATAAGATCCGCCAGCACTAGCAGCCACTTTCAAATGCAGTCCGCCAGGGGCAACATATGCGCTGCCAGGGAGCAGTTCCATTCCTTCCTCCGCCTCTACAACATTCAGGGCGCTCAGGCTGTTCAAGCGCTGGGCCAAGGATTTCGTAAAATTAGGAGGCATATGCTGCACGATAACGATCGGAGCCGGAAAATCGGCTGGCAGTTTCTCCAGCACAGCCTTTAACGCTTTGGGACCGCCGGTTGAAGTACCGATAGCGACGAGATCGGTGAACCCGGTTCTTGACCGACTCCGCGGACGGCCTTGATCTTCCTTGGCCTGTTCTTGAACCGGCTGCTTTTTCGCCTTCGTCTCTTTGACCTTCTTTACCGGATCCGGCTTTACTACAGTCTCCTTCACAGCAGCCACAGGAGCGGTCGGCAGCGACGGCTGCTTCACCGTCTTCGGCCCCTCCGTAGTCACCCCACTGCCCTTCGCGACACCTTGGGGCTTCTCCTGTTTTTTCAATCCTCCTGCTATCAATGGTCTATCAGTGCGTTGACTGGCCGTAGGTTCAGCATCTCGCTTCGGCGGCTTAGTTGCACCTGGCTTGCCAGTTGTCTGCTGATCCAGATCGATTTTTCGCTTCCGGCTCGCCGGAATAACTGGCAGTTCTGGCATTGGAGTCAGCGCTTCCTGAAGCTTCGCTTCAAGTGCCGCCTGTCGCATCTCTCTTCTCTCCTTGGCCAGCATCGCCGCTTTCATCTGCTCTCTGAGCTCACGCCCAACTTGCTCGATATCGTAAGAGCTTGTTGACGCCAGCGGTTTGCGGATGAAATCAAACGCACCTAGCTCCAGCGCCATGATCGTCTCTCTCATGCCCTCTTCATTTATGCCGGAGAGCATGATGACAGGCAAGGGATAATCCTTCATAATCACTTTCAATGACTCCAACCCGTTCATTTCCGGCATTTCTACATCCATCGTAACTAAGTCAGGTTTCAGCTCCGCTACTTTGTCGATCGCTTCTCGTCCATTAATAGCCGTACCCACGACCTGAAATGCCGAGTCCAGCTCAATCAAATCGGATATAATCTTGCGCATGAATCCCGAATCGTCAACCACCATTACCCGATAAGACATTTCTCGCATCCCGCATCCACCTTTAGCTTCTTTTTCAGAATCACTTATCACGTCTTAACCACCTATGCATAAATCCTTTGATTCCTGATAAAGTATCATCCGGTTTATTCTGTGGAACATTCAAGTAAGTCATCGCGAGGCGCTGAATATCGCGCGCTGCTGCACTAGCGGGAAAAGCCGTAATAAATGGAGTCTGCCCTTTCACTGCCTGCATGACATGGGTGTCATCCCTCAAATAACCGAGCATCGGAATCTCTAACTCAAGAAAGCGGCGCGAGACGAGTGAGATTTTATCAGCGACCTGTCGTGCTTCACTCTCACCGTTCACACGGTTTACTACGAGCCGAAAATTGACCTGATCGTCTAACCCATGCACGACTTTGATCAACGCATAGGCATCCGTAATCGAAGTTGGCTCCGGAGTAGTTACAACCAGACATTCATCCGCAGCGGTAATAAACTTTAATGTCTCCTTGGAAAGCCCGGCACCTGTATCAAAAATAATAAAATCCATCTCTTCAGCCACAATCTCAATCTGGGATGTGAAATAATTCAGATCTGCTTCCGATAATAGAAATAGGTCCGCTAGGCCTGAACCTCCTGCGATAAAGGGCAGCCCCAGCGTTCCCAGCTCAACAATCTCCGACATCCTTCTCTCGCCTCTTAATAGATGATAGAGATTATATTTCGGCCTAGCGCCCATAAGCACATCTATGTTAGCCATACCGATGTCTGCATCGAACACTAGCACTTTCCTGCCTAATGATTTGAGGGCGAGTGCAAAATTAAGCGTGAAATTGGACTTGCCTACACCACCCTTCCCGCTACTGACCGTCAGTACGCGGGCTGTTCGCTGCTTGCTGGAACCCTCTGCAAGCCCCCTATAAGAAGAGACTAGCTGTCTTAACGCCTGGGCTTGATCGCTCATGCTCTGCCCGCTCCCATGACGAGATCAATCATGAATTTCGAATCCGCAACCAGCAGATCATCAGGGACATTCTGACCATTCGTAATGTAAGACATAGACACGGGGTAATCCTGCAGTAAATTAAACATCGGCCCTACACTCTCTGTCTCATCCAACTTCGTGAATATGACCTTCTTCAACCCATATCTGCTAAAATGCTCGGTAATTCTCTCCATATCCTGCGTCTTGGAAGTTAAGCTAAGGACCAAGTAGGTCTCGCTATTCTCGGTAGAGTTAAGCAGACTATGCAATTCTGCTACATGAATCTCATTCAAATAGTTGCGTCCAGCCGTATCCATTAGGATAATATCACATTGCTCAAGTCGCTGAACCGCCCTCTGCACATCGCCTGGCGACTGCACGACCTCGATCGGCACGTTAAGGATCGAAGCATAAGTCCTGAGCTGTTCGACCGCAGAAATGCGGTACGTATCGGCGGTGATGAAGCCCACTTTCTTACGGGCCCGGAAGATCTGATCCGCCGCTAACTTAGCGATCGTAGTAGTCTTGCCGACCCCGGTCGGCCCGGCGATATAGACGATACGTGTATTCTCGCCAATCCCACCGTCTATGCGTCCTTCCAATGAACCCGACACACAGCGTTGGATTTCCTCCAATAATTCGACTTCAGACATCGACTCCTTAGTGTCAAGCCATTTATCATACACCTTATCCACCCAGGCTTCGACCAGCTGTGGCGAGAATTCCTTACGTAACAGCAGTTCCTGAAACGCGCTTAACGGCTCTGGTAACTCGCGGCTATCCTTCTGCTGCTTGGCCAATTGTTCCAGCCAGGTTTTCATTTCGCGAATTTCTTCCAGCAGACGTTCCTCTCTAGGGCTATTAGGCGTGTATAATCCGGTTGAGGCCGAAGGAGGGCGTTGCTCCTCCGTCAGCCTCGGTTCGGATGTCCTGACCTGGGTAATCTCGTTCTCTGCCCTTCGTGCGGATGACGCACTCGCTTCATGAAGGACATCAAACGCTTTGCTCAGAACAGGATTATCCACTTCCGCCGGCAGCTTCGGGCGTTGTGATACACTCACCCCGGAGGCCGGCATTGATTCACTGGATTTCATATAAACATCCGACGCAAAAGATTTAGTCATTGGTCTTACTGGGGCAGAGGATGGGCGGCTAACTCCTTTTCTAGATGCTCCAGCATCGCCGCCCTCCGAAGCCGCTACAACTTCTATTTTCTTCTTCCGGAACATCCCCATAAAACCGCCGATTTTCATCTCTTTCGTACTTAATATTACAGCGTCAACCCCAAGCTCATCTCGTATTTTCTGCATTGCATCAGGCATTGTATCGACGACATACCGTTTTACTCTCATAAGTTCACCACTCCGACGCTTTGAATTTCAACATTCGGTTCCAGTTCACTATAGGACAATACCGGTATATCCTGCATACTCCGCTCAATGATCTGCCGTAAATACATGCGGATCGTTGGCGACGTTAGCACGATTGGCTGTTGGCCGGATTGAATCAGACGGTTAACCTGCTCAGACAGCTTCTGGAAGAGCGTCTGACTGGAGGTGGGATCCATAGCGAGATAGCTTCCATGCTCGCTTTGCTGTACGCTCTCGGCAATCTTCTTTTCCAGCGAAGGTCCTACCGTAATGACGCGCATCGTCTCTCCCTGCTGTGAATATTGCTGAGTAATCTGCCGTGAGAGAGCCTGTCTGACATATTCAGTCAGAATTTCGGGATCCTTCGTATAGGTTCCGTAATCAGCCAAAGTTTCGAATATCGTTACCAAATCGCGGATCGATATTTTCTCTCTGAGCAGCTTAGCCAGCACCTTCTGAACATCGCCAATCGATAGCACCGACGGGATCAATTCGTCGACAAGAACTGCATAATTCTCTTTCAGGTTGTCGATTAGAGCCTTCGTCTCCTGACGTCCCAGCAATTCATGGGCATGGCTCTTGATTAACTCCGTCAGATGCGTAGCAACAACCGAAGGTGGATCCACTACAGTATAGCCGGCTAGCTCAGCACGATCCTTGGTCGCCTCATTAATCCATAGTGCTGGCAACCCAAAAGCTGGTTCCTTCGTCTCAATGCCTGTAATGGAATCATCATCCATCCCCGGGCTCATTGCCAAATAGTGATTAAGTAATAATTCACCACTGCCAACGACATTTCCTTTAATTTTGATGACATATTCATTCGGTTTTAGTTGAATATTGTCGCGAATTCGAATCACCGGAACGATTAAGCCCATCTCAAGTGCGCATTGCCGCCGGATCATAATGATTCGGTCAAGCAAATCACCACCCTGAGCTGTATCCGCAAGTGGGATGAGCCCGTAACCGAATTCGAACTCGATAGCATCGACCTGAAGCAAGTTGATAACGCTCTCTGGGCTGCGCACTTCTTCGATTTGCTGTTCCTCCTCCTGCTGCTCCTGCTCGATCTGCTTCTTATTCATGTTCTTCTGCATTCGCCTTGCCGCGAACAGCAGAAGAGCCGCAAACGGAAGCGTAGTCCATGGACCAATCGGCGTAAACAGGCCAAGCACTGTAATGGTGCCTGCTACGATGTAGATCAGCTTCGGATATGTAAACAACTGACTCGTAATATCTTCGGCAAGATTTCCTTCCGAAGAAGCACGGGTAACGATCAAGCCTGACGCCGTTGAGATAAGCAGCGCCGGAATCTGACTGACAAGTCCGTCCCCGATGGTTAGCAATGAATAGGTCCCTAATGATGATTGGAAATCCATCTTGTGGATCGTCATCCCGATAATAAATCCACCGATCAAATTGATCAGCAAGATAATGATACTTGCGATTGCATCACCTTTGACAAACTTACTGGCACCATCCATCGCTCCGTAGAAGTCGGCCTCGCGCTCAATCTTTCTACGGCGCTCACGGGCCTGTTGCTCGTTAATCAACCCGGCGTTAAGGTCGGCATCGATACTCATTTGCTTCCCGGGCATTGCATCCAAGGTGAAACGTGCAGCGACTTCCGCAACCCGTTCCGAACCTTTGGTAATAACGATAAACTGTACAACCACCAGAATCAGGAAGACGACAAAACCGACAACCGGTTCCCCTTGAGCCACCCAAGAGCCAAATGTAGCAACCACATGGCCGGCTTTGGCCTGCCCCAGAATCAGCTTGGTAGTCGATACGTTAAGCGCAAGCCGAAACAGAGTTGTTATGAGCAGCATGGCCGGGAAGATTGAAAACTGTAGAGCCTCCCGTGTATTCATCGCCACAAGCAAAATCGTAAGCGAGAGCGATATATTAATGATGAGAAGAATGTCCAGTAGCCATGTCGGGATGGGAACGATCATCAATAGAACGATACCGATTATCCCTACTAATATGAACAGATCTTTGAACTTCTTCACCGGTCTTCCTCCGATCCGAGAGCTTATTTCACTTTGCCTTGTAATCTATATACATATGCCAGCACTTCGGCTACGGCTTGGAACAGATCCGCAGGTATCGAATCGCCGATTTCAGTTCTCTGGAAAAGGGCGCGTGCTAACGGCTTATTTTCCATTGTGATTACGCCATGCTCCTTGGCGATCTCCTTGATACGCAGAGCCACATAATCTTGACCTTTAGCTATCACTTTCGGTGCATCCATCTGCGTGCCATCATACTTGAGAGCTACAGCAAAGTGCGTCGGGTTCGTAATAATTACGTCCGCCTTTGGTACCTCCTGCATCATCCGCTGCAGGGCCATCCGTCTTTGCCGCTCACGGATTTTACCTTTAACGAGCGGATCACCCTCCATTTTCTTATACTCGTCCTTAATGTCCTGCTTGGACATCTTCAAGCTCTTGTCATGCTCGTATTTCTGATAAATATAATCCAGGACTGCAAGCACAAACAGCGCCGCAGCAATCTTCAAACCGAGATTCATCGTCAATTGAGCCGTAAAATGAAAAGCCTCCTGTACCGGAACATAGCCAAGCGATGCAATCTGGTCTCTAGCACCCCAAATCGTCGAATATACGAGAAAACCGATAATAATAAGCTTCAATATCGACTTCAGAAACTGAACGAGCGAGCGCATCGAGAAAATATTTTTGAAACCTTTGATCGGATCGATCTTGCTGAACTTCATCTTCAGCGGGTCACCGGTCAATAGAAAACCAACCTGTGCATAGTTGACAATAATCGCCATCACTATGGCAACGAGGAAAACCGGCGCCAGCGTGAGCAGAATCTGAATGGCATAATCACCGAACATGACCATCACATTTTCACTCGTCACATTCATTTGCAAACGGTGATAGTATACATCAGAGAACATGAAGACAACTCGTTCCTTGATATATCCGCCGAAGATGAGCAAGCTCAGAAATGAAGAGAGTAGGATCGCTGCTCCAGACAGATCCTGACTTTTTGCAACCTGCCCTTTCTTTCTTGCATCCTGCTTCTTCTTCGGAGTCGCTTTCTCCGTCTTCTCACCAGAGAACAACTGCAAATCCAGCTTTATCCGATATGCCACCTTCGATTCTCCTCCTTACTTCGGCGCCTCTCCGATGGTAGCAAACAAATTGTGCAGCGCCCGGAACATCACTTCAAACAAATGCTCAAACGCATAGATGAAGCTCGGAATCAGGAGAAGCAGCATCGCCAGGCCTACCAAGATCTTAAGCGGGATGCCGATTACAAACACATTGAATTGGGGCGCCGTTCGGGCCAGAAACCCCAGGGCTACATCTGTCACGAACAGAGCAACCACGAGCGGTGCAGCCATCTGAAAAGCGAGCATGAATGCCTGACTGAACGTAGTAATCAAAAATTCAGACAGATTCCCATTGTAAATTCTTTGAAACACTTCGTTAGATAGCGGAATCCAATTGTAACTGCGAATTACCGCATCAAGCAAATAGTGATGGCCGTTCATACTAAAGAAGATCAGCGTGGCAAATACATACTTCAAGTTGCCAATTACCGGTACACTTGAGCCCGTAACCGGGTCAAGCACGTTAACGATTCCAAAGCCAATCTGTATATCAATAAAAGAACCAGCCATCTGAATGACCGTGAACAGCAAAGTCGCCACATAACCCATTAAGAGCCCGATCAGGATCTCCCGAATCACAACCAGTAAATAGCTAAGATCGCTGGGCACCGCCTGATTCGTTCCTTGTATTAGTAAAATGAAGACGGCTATGATCGCTGACAATCCAATCTTGTAACTGTTTGGGACACTCCGTGATGAAAATATCGGTGAAACTACAAAAAAAGCTGTCATTCGACAAAAAATCAGCATGTAAACAGAAGCACTCTGCAAAATAATATCCATTATCGTACCGGCCTAACTGATATAGTTGGCAAGATTATTCAAAATTCCATAGGTGAAATCAACGAGTGTTGACAGAATCCATGGACCGAAAATTAACAAGCTAATTAATACGGCAACGATTTTTGGAATAAAGGCCAGCGTCTGCTCCTGAATCTGCGTCGTCGCCTGAAATATACTGACGATAAGCCCGACTGTTAGACCTATCAGAAGCATCGGCGCGCTTACCTTCAGAACGGTATAAACGGCTTGTCCGGCCAAACCGATAATAAATTCCGAACTCATGAACCGTCTTCCCCCCTCTTAACTCGCGAATCAGGCGGGGGAATCCCCCGCATCCACTGCCATAAGCTTAATCATAGATGTAACATTGCTATGTAACAAAACTGCTAAGCAGCGATTTGATGACCAAATACCAACCGTCAACAAGCACGAACAGCAATATCTTAAACGGCAGCGAGATCATGACCGGAGGAAGCATCATCATCCCCATCCCCATGAGGACGCTGGCTACTACGATATCGATGATCAGGAATGGAATGTAAATCAGGAATCCCATCTGGAACGCCGTCTTCAACTCGCTGATTGCGAACGCCGGTACCATTACACTAATCGGAATATCCTCATATTTCTCCGGCTTGGCCGTCTTCGTATAGCTCATGAACAATTGCAGATCCTTCGGCCTAGTATGCGAGTACATAAATTTCTTCATCGGTACTGCTGCTTTGTTCAGCGCCTCAGTCTGAGAGATTTCCCCTTTGATATAGGGCTGTAGAGCTACCTCATTTACAGTAGACAAGGTAGGACTCATGACAAACAGCGTTAAAAAAAGCGCAAGCCCGACCAGCACCTGGTTAGGGGGCATCTGCTGCGTTCCGAGCGAGTTTCGAACGAAGCCGAGCACGATCACAATTCTCGTAAAACTGGTCATCAGTACTAGAATCGCAGGAGCGATACTTATGACTGTAATAAGCAGTATAAGAGATAGAGAGCTTGTACCCGGTCCGCCATCAGAATTGCCGATTTGAATATTCACATCTGGTATCGGATCGGTCGGAGCTGCGGAAGCCACGGTCACAGCAAAGACACTCAAGAGCATCAGAGCCAAACTTATAATAATAACTTTGTTCTTCATGAATCCCTCAACCGATCTGTAGATTGTTGCTGCTGATCCTTCAGCAGCTCCTGCATTTGCCGCTTGCGATTCGGCATCTTCTGCAGTTGAGCATGGAACATTTCGTGAAAAGCTGATTCATCCAGCTCTTCTTCTTGTACCTTATTCCCTTTGCGGAAGCGGGAGACGAGCCCAGAAAAGACGGTAGTCAGTCCGGCAAACTCGGCCCCCTCTTCTTCAAACGCCTGCTGCAAAAGAATGACTTCTTCGGGGTCGGAAATTTTATCGACCATAGAGATGTCCTCACCTACACCAACCAGATAAATACTACTGCCGATCTCAATGACCTGCAGAGATTTATTCGGCCCAAGACCGATAGCTCCCAGTGTACGGATCGATCGACTTTGCGACAAAAAGCGGTTCTTTTTGCCTAGAAAACGGATTAATACAACAATTAGCACTATGATAATGGCCAGAACAACGATAACCATAACCAGATTTCCCCAGATATTAAAGTCACCGCTTGGCAACTGGGAATCCGTCTGCGTCGAAGGCATGACGGCGACCTATATTCCCAAAGTTTTGTTGATCGCTTCGATTACCCGATCAGATTGGAATGGCTTAACGATGAAATCCTTGGCTCCAGCTTGGATCGCATCGATAACCATCGCCTGCTGTCCCATCGCTGAGCACATGATTACTTTCGCATTCGAATCAATTTTCTTGATTTCCTTCAATGCTGCAATCCCGTCCATCTCAGGCATTGTAATATCCATGGTGACCAGATCGGGGTGCAATTCCTTATATTTTTCGATAGCCTGTGCCCCATCCTGGGCTTCACCGACAACCTCGAACCCGTTCTTCGTTAAAATGTCACGGACCATCATTCTCATAAATGCTGCATCGTCTACGATTAGAATTCGGTTTGCCATTGCTTTAAAATCCTCCCTAAGCTCTACTATTGTAATTTTTGTATTCGATCCCATTGGCTAACGATATCTGTGACGCGAACGCCAAAGTTCTCATCAATGACCACGACTTCACCCTTAGCGATCAGCTTGTTGTTCACCAGAATGTCCACTGGCTCGCCGGCAAGCTTATCGAGTTCAATGATCGAGCCCTGCGACAATTCCAAGATATCCTTAATTTGCTTTTGGGTCCTTCCTAATTCTACGGTGACTTTAAGGGGAATGTCCATCAGTAAGTTTAAATTATTTTCATCTATATGACCTAAAGCTGGATTTCCAAAGTTAGCGAACTGTACCGGCTGAACGTTCAGATTGCGTCCCGGTACCGCTCCAAAGTGCTGCGGTTCAGCCATCGGCCGTTCCTGCGGCGGATAATAATATCCTTGCTGCTGGGGCATGGGCTGAGACGGCATGGATGGCGCAGTATATGTAGGAGCAGGTGGCTCATAGGCTGGCGGCTCATAAGCTGGTGCCGCCGTCGCTGCTGTAGCTGCGGTCTCCTGCTTAACCGGCTCTGTGACGGAACCATTAATCAAGCTTTCTACCATTTCCTTGGCGAATTTCACTGTCAGTAGCTGCATGATCGTGGAATCGATCAGGTCGCCAATGGTCAGTCGGAAAGATACTTTGATCAATATCTCATCTGATGGCAGATTGTTGATTCCTGTGCCATTCGTCATATTCAAAATATCGATTCCCGGCGGCGAAATGTTCACGAAGCGGTTGAAGATGGTCGACATGGAAGTAGCCGACGAACCCATCATCTGATTCATTGCTTCCTGAACAGCGCTGATATGAATTTCATTTAATTCTGCGTCATCCGGATTGCCGTCACCTCCGAGCATCAGATCAGCGATAACCTGAGCATCTCTGGTCTTGATGACCAGTGAATTCATTCCTTCAAACCCGTCAACATATTGGACATGAACAGCAACATGCGGTTTAGGGAACTCGGATTCAAATTGAGAGCGTGTAATAATCGATACCTTAGGGGTCGTAATGTCGACCTTCTTGCTTAACAATGTGGACAGCGCGGTCGCCGCACTTCCGAACGTAATGTTGCCGATTTCACCCAGCGCATCCTGCTCAAGCGGCGTCAAATAATCCGATACTGTTGGTTCAGTTGGTGTATCCTGATTAGCCTGCTTCAGGAGGGCGTCAATCTCTTCCTGGGATAAATAGTCTTTACTCGTCAAGCTCCTCAACTCCTTCGCTGACAATTTCATCAATTTGAACAGCTACCCGATCCTTGAGCGTACCCGGGCTGCCGATGTATTTCAATCTGTCTCCGACGCGAATAGCAAGTCCCTCTTGAACCGATTTGTTCAAGGAGATCACATCGCCTGCGGATAGTTCCAGGAACTCGCGCACTGTGATGTTCGATTCGCCCAACTCTGCGATGATCGGCAAATTAGCTTTGCTGACCCGATTGCGTAGCGCATCCATCTCCTCTGGTGCTCGCGACTTCTTCTGCGATACGAACCAGTGATGCACTGACAGCTTCGGCATAATCGGCTCGATAACCACATGTGGTATACATAAGTTAATCATTCCGGAGGTGTCGCCGATCTTTGTACTCAGCGAGATCAGTGCGATCGTCTCGTTAGGAGATACAATCTGCATAAACTGCGGATTCGTCTCGAGTCCCTCCATTCGAGGCTGGATATCGATCACGGTCTTCCA
This sequence comes from Paenibacillus motobuensis, assembly GCF_039521865.1. Classification (NCBI taxonomy): domain Bacteria; kingdom Bacillati; phylum Bacillota; class Bacilli; order Caryophanales; family Paenibacillaceae; genus Paenibacillus; species Paenibacillus motobuensis. The sequence goes on from NZ_BAAACX010000009.1 coordinate 741,334, forward strand.
AGCCTCCTGCAGGCTGTCAAACGCGCGGCTGAATATCTTCTCCATGATGATCGTCTCGATCTCTGTCAATGAACCGATCTTGGAAGGAGCAATCCCCATCCCGCCAAGCAATCTGTCCAGCATAGCAAAAGCAACGTTAGGGTGAACCTCAAGCACCATACGGCCTTCCAGCGGTTCCGCTTCAAAGATGTTAAGGATCGTCATCTTCGGTATTGAGCGGATGAACTCGTCATAAGGAAGCTGTTCCACCTGTACCACATTAATCTGCACAAAAGTGCGAAGCTGCGCCGAAAAATAGGTGGTAAGATAGCGGGCAAAATTCTCATGAATTCGAGTCAAGCTGCGGATATGATCCTTCGAGAACCGAACGGCCCGTTTAAAATCATAGGATCTGATTTTCTTCTGTGTTTCTTCCTTCTTCAATTCCTCGGCATCCATTTCGCCCGAAGATAGAGCCGCAAGTAAAGCATCAATCTCATTTTGCGATAATACATCTACCAAACCTCTCACCCCCTCCAAAGAAAAGTAATTCTATCAATATCAACTAGTAGTAGAGGTTCTGTCTGTACTAGTAGATCGGCTGCATAATAAAGTTTGTGATATCGATCTGAATCAATTTTCCTTCCGGCAATGACTTGTTGATTAAGTTCAACAATTTGGAGCTCAGATTGTCCTTTCCCTTCGCTCCAGTCAATTCCTCCGGCTTGGTATCGGCCAAAGTCTTGATGATGATCGGTTTAATTTTAAAATCCTTGATCTTGTCGAAAGCTTCCTTCGTTGTAGCACTATCCATCTGGAATGCAAAGTCCATTCCAACAACGTAGCCTGCATCCGACAGGTTCGTCTTGATTCCTTCGATTGTGGAAGTGACCAGTACGATCTCATCCGCAGATAGAGACTTAGGTACTGCTACATTACCGACTGCATTCTTCACTTCACTGCCCCGGTCGGGATTCGTAATTTGATTCGTAAGCAGGAAGGCGGCCAGTACAATTAGTGTAATTGCTAGCAAAATAGTAATTAACCAAGGCGCCATTTTCTTCATGACAATTCCTCCGTCTGTTGCACTTTAATGGATGCTGCGTGGATGCCGATTTCACTGTAGTAATCCTTGACCATCGCAATGACCTCGGCCGCCTTCTCCAGCACTATAATACGTTTACCAGTAACCAAGGTTACGTATGTATCGGGTGTTTCCTCGACGGTCTCGATCATCAGGGCATTAAGCCACATTTGCGAGCCGTTCAAGCGTGTGACAGAAATCATTATTAACCTCCCGTCTTAACCGTAAGTCGTTCATTCTCCCTGTATAACCTGCAGTTCCATCCGGTAAGTCGGGGAAGGGATCTCCCTCCCCCGTTATGCTAGGCTTAGCGTTTCAGGTTAACAACTTCTTGCAATACTTCGTCGGAAGTCGTAATAATTCGGGAGTTCGCCTGGAATCCACGCTGCGCGACAATCATCTCTGTGAATTCACCCGTCAAATCGACATTGGACATTTCCAACTGACCAGCGATAATTGAACCTGTACCCAACTCAGCGTTATTTGCTGTTGTCGGCTCTAGCTCTCCATCGGCAATGGCGTTCAGTGTAACTCGATACAGATTGCCACCAATCTTCTCGAGTCCTTCCGGGTTCGTGACCTTGGCTACACCGATTTGAGCACCTGGCTCAGTCTCTCCCGTATTCATCTTCTGTACGATCGTTCCGTCAGCAGCAATCGAGAACGCTGTTACATCCTCGCCAATTGGTTCAAGTACCTCGCCGCCGGCATCACATACAAGCAATCCATCAGAAGTAACCAATTGGCGGGCTGCATCCAGATGGAAGTCCCCTGCTCTCGTCAGAAAAGGAACTTCCTGATCAGGAGACAATTTGACAAGGAAGAATCCATCCCCATCAATCCGCAGATCCAACGGATTATTAGTCGTCATGGCGCTTCCGCCTGTATGCATCGTATCGATCGAGCCGATGGATACGCCAAGGCCGATTTGCTTGGCATTCACGCCACCGCTTTCTCCTTCATTCGGTGCAGTGACTCCGGATACCGTCTGACTCATGATATCCTTGAACATTACGCGTCCAGATTTGAAACCAACTGTATTCACGTTGGCGATGTTGTTGCCGATTACGTCAAGTTTCGTCTGAAACCCGCGCATCCCGGACACGCCAGAGTACATCGATCTTAACATTGATATATTCCTCCCGTTACTGATAGTTGTTAGAGCCGCTTCAGTCGATCTGCGGCCTCTGCTTGGCTCTCCGAATCCGGGCCAGCCAATTAAGAAATGATCACTGCACTATCTATCTGAGTGAACACATTATCCTGCATACTGTTCTTGTCCATCGCGGTAACAACGGTTCGGTTCTGAACATTAACGATCAGCGCCATGTCCTTCATTAGAATTAATGAATCCTTGGCTCCCTTGGCCGCTGCACGATCGATGGCCGAATTGATCTTGCTAATCTGATCAGGCTTCAACTCTATTCCCCGCTGCTCCAGACGCTTGACCGCATGGTTGCTCAACCGGAACAGCTCGTCCTGGAACAGTTCCTTGAAGGAATTCCCTTGAGGTTGAGCATTGCCACCGATATGGTTCTTAGGTTGCTGTAAAGCACCAGGATGAACGATGCCAGGATATAGATTGCCTACACGTACAGGCTCATTCATTCTGTCTCAGCCCCTTGTCCAGTGGACGGATCTTCCGGAGCGTTCTCAACAGGAGGTGGATTTTCCGTCGAAGGATTCTCCGCTTCTTGCGGGTTTTCCACTCTCTCAACCTTGGATATTTCAATCTCCTGATTGCCTACCTTAACATACATTTCACCGCCGCGGACAATAACTGCCTCCACGATGCCGCTAGCCTTCTCAGATATAACTGACGGTTTACCAGTTGCTATATCGTACTCTTTGGTAGTAGTGGATGTATTCCAGCTAACAACCTTCCCAATAAGTCCGGAAGTGTTGCCGAGCGACTGGCTCAACTTGCCGATCTGATCAGATATATTGATCAATTGTTCCACTGAAGTAAACTGCGCCAATTGAGCAATCGTATCCTTATTGTCCATCGGAGACAACGGGTCCTGATTCCCCATTTGCGTGATCAGCAATTTGAGGAAGGAGTCTTTGCCCAAGGAGTTATCGAGCTTGCTTGCTTTGGCCACATTCTCGGCTGAGTAATTCGGCCACATGACCTTTGACGTAACAACGTCTGCCATTTGCTTGCCTCCTCTCTTATGCTCTCGCTACGAAGGAACTGCCCATATTCAATTCTTTCGCTCGCACTTCGCTGATCCAGTTATTCCATTCTTCATTCAGATCATAGACTGACAGCAATTCTTCCTCAGAGACGGTCACATCACGCCGCTTGCTTTGCTGCTGCCCATTGCTTCCACTTCCAGGCTGCCGTCCATCATGATACATATGCGATGAGAGAGATGTATTCTGGGTGACCTCCAGCTTGCTTACCTGGAGTCCCTGGGCCTGCAATGCTGAGCGAAGCTGTGACATCTGTGCCTCCAATGACTCCTTGGCAAAAGCGTGCTCCGTGATAAACTGCGCTACCAGTTGGCCGTTCTGCATCTTAATTTGGACATCTACACTGCCAAGATGCTGAGGATTCAAGGAAATTCTCGCCTCAGACATACCCTGAGTCTTAATGATATCCAGCTTATTAATCAGAAACTGTCCAACCTCTTTGCCGAAGTTCTCCACAGGAACTGGTGGTGCTTTGACCGTGAGTTGGGCCGTACCCGCATCGCGAAGAGCAAGTTGGCCAGCAGTCACGACATGTCCTAATTGAAAGTTAGACAGGTCATCCGCCGTGTTAGATCCAGAACCCGACTTCTCGGCACCTTCAAGAACTCGGCCACTCGCTGTAATTGCCTCTGCTGCAGTTAAATCAACGGCACGTGCCAGATGAGCTGTAGGAATTGTCTCATCCACCTTCGCAACGTTACCTTGACCTGCATCTATACGTAGACTTCTGTCTGCAGCCAGATGAGGAATTACATTTTGCCCTCTATTCGAGACAGTAAATCGTGGGTGCTGAGCATCTGCGCCCTTCACTTCTCCAGATAATCCAGCTTCCGCCAGAATACTCTTCAGAGATCCGAGTAAATTCTCGAAGGATTGAACACCATTACTATTCAAACCCGCTGACCTGGATTCCAAATTCGCAGCAGCCAATTGAAGCAATGTATCATGGAGCGCAAATTTTATTGTCTCCATATGTTGTGCCAGTGCAGGCACCTTAGCTTCGATCGTAGACAACGTCTCTGTATCTCGAACAATATCGCTTGGCTGTAGCGTTTGCTGGGCCTGAATCATCCAGCTCTGCAGCGCAGACAATAGCGCAGGATTGTCAACCAGTGCTTCATCAAGCTGCTCAAGCTGCTGAAGCAGGCTATCCATCATGCTGTTCAGCGACTCAGCACCAGGATCAACCTCAGCTTCTCCGCCAGTTGCCTCGGATATAACGCCGAGCAGAGCATTGAGCTGGGTCAGAAGCTGCGTTTGCTGAGATTTACCGTCCCCTGTCATCATAGACAGCATAGCTTGGCTGAACGACTGTGCCGGGTCTACGGTAGCAGTTCCCTTACTGTTTCCGGTGGACATAATCGAGTTTGCTTGGGTTCCAGCAAGTAGATTGGTTACTGTTTGGCTCATATCTTTTTCACCTCCTTTCAAGAGTCCGCTTTTGATCACGAAGTAAATAACTGAAAGTTTATTCGACTTCGAATCTTGAATTCACCCGGGCCCTCCGGTGCTCACGTACCCACTACGTACGCTCCGCTCCTCACGCCCTAGCTTCATCCAACCTTCTCGGTGCTGAAAAGCGGACTTAAAGTGATCACGAAGTAAATAACTGAAAGTTTATTCGACTTCGAATCTTGAATTAGGCTTTTATTTTGCTACAAGCTGATTCAATATTTTGACCGATGCTTTCTCATCCTGGTCTGTCATCGCGGTCATAATCTTCGAGCGGGTCGAATCGTCGATTGCTCGTAGAATCTTAAGCGACTTCTCAGGGCTGATCTTATAGGTCTGTAGAATAAGCTTGGCAGCCGATTCCGTCGACATCGATGCAAATGTCGCGCTTAATTGAGCATCATCCAATCCTTTATTAGCAGCAGTGCTCCCGATCTCGGCTTCCTTCTTGAGCCTGGATTGCAAGGCAGCGATATTCAAATCTTCAGAAGGTTTGACATCCTTCAATTTGATCGAGATGTCAGCCGCTTTTTGCGGGTCCATCTTCTCCAGTATCGCTACCTTGCTATCGTTGCTCATGACGCTGAACATCTGCAGTGTCTCTTCCTCTGTCAGCTTGTCAAAAATCGCCGCTGCCTTACTTGGACTCATCTCCGCATAGATCTGCGACAGCTTCTTGACTTCCTTCAAGTAGTTCGCGTCTTGCTCTTCCTGGGCGGCTTTAGACGAAGCGTCACGCTCCGTATCCAGAGCATCTTGAAGCTTCTTCACCTGATCGGATTGCTCCTGAGCCTTAGAGTTCGCTTCCTGCAGTTGTGACTCTTGCTTGGCCAGTTGTTCCTTAAGCTGCTTGATTGTCGCCTCGGAACTCTTCTCCTGCAGCTTCGTCTCCTCTTTCTTCTTCGCTTCAGGTGAGCCATCGTCAGGAATCCAATTTTTTACGATTGGAATTTGCTTGCCGAAGTCAAACAAAGTATCCCGAAAATTCATATTGAACAATGCCATAAGCACCGTAAGCATAACAATAAGGAATATAATCGGTGTCACGAAGAATAAAAATCGTGTGAATCCTCCGCCTGATTCCTCCAATTGTTCGTCAAGCTCTACCTCATTTTTGGCCATTTATATCCCCTCCTTCGTAAACCCATGCCCGTTACTCCTATAGGTTGTTTAAAAAGTCCCCCTTTGATCACGAAGTAGCGCAGGTAGCTTAATCGGCATCGAATCTTGAATTCCCCCGGGCCTTCCGGTGCTCACGTACCCAAAACGTACGCTCTGCTCCTCTGTCCCTAGCTTCATCCAACCTTCTCGGTGCTGAAAGTCTGACTTTTTAAACATGCACTTCTATAAGAAGTAGTTTCTAGAACGCATATCATTAGCGGGCTTTCATGGCAAACCGGACCGTAGCCATCTCGTCCAGTTCGTGTTGTTCCCGAAGAAGCATCTCGTGCTGGAATTTTTGCTGCGCCTTTTCCTTCGCTTTAAGCCACACTTTCTCATCGAGCATTTTGCCGGTCAAATGCGTTTTTTTCTTATCAACATTGATTTCGGCACGCCTTACCTCACCGGTTTTTTGTGAAATGCACACTTCCAAGTAATCTGCATAGTACTGTAGTTCCTGCAGCTTAACTACCGAAGCCCTATTTTCCATTTCCGACTGAATCTCAGACAAAGTATTCGCGCGATCCAAGAAAAGCTGCTCCAAGGAACGCCGCTGAGCCTCCAGTTCACGGGCAGCAGCAGAGAGCATCCATTCAGCCTGAGTTCTCTCATTAGACTTCAAATCTACGACTTTTTGATAGACATAACGGAACCTCATCCTTGTACCTGTCACTCCCTAGTAAATTCGGAAATTAAACGCTCTTGCGCTTCTGACAATACGACCTTCTCATCCACCCTCTGCTTCGAAAAGGCCCAAATACTCTGAATATAGCTTAGCGCTTCATCAATCTCCGCATTGGATCCTTGCTGGTAGGCGCCGATATTAATCAAATCCTCAGAATCCTTGTACACTGCGAGCAATCGTTTGTAATTCTCGGCGGCATCGTTCTGTTCTCTGGACACAATGTCCTTCATGACACGACTGATGCTTGCCATGATGTCAATGGCCGGAAAATGTCCCCGATTAGCAATGCTACGGTTCAAGACAATATGTCCATCGAGAATCCCTCGTACCGCATCCGCTATCGGCTCATTCATATCGTCCCCATCAACCAGCACAGTGTAAAAAGCCGTAATCGAACCGACAGGTCCAGTTCCTGCTCGCTCCATAAGCTTAGGAAGTGCGGCGAACACCGACGGTGTATAACCGCGCATCGCTGGAGGTTCGCCGACGGCCAACCCGACTTCACGAAGTGCCATCGCGTAACGGGTGACGGAGTCCATCATGAGCATCACATTCAGCCCACGGTCGCGGAAATACTCCGCGATCGTCGTCGCGATCAGCGCCCCCTTCATCCGGATGAGTGCCGGCTGATCGGACGTTGCTACGACAACAACCGAACGCTCTAGTCCTTCCGGCCCGAGATCTCGTTCGATAAAATCTCTTACCTCGCGACCACGTTCTCCTATTAGAGCGATTACGTTAACATCCGCTGAAGTATTGCGGGCAATCATGCCCATCAACGTACTCTTCCCGACACCTGAACCAGCAAAGATACCTACCCGCTGGCCTTTGCCGATTGTAAGCAGTCCATCGATCGCTCTAACACCGATGCTAATGGGCTCTTCGACTCTAGGGCGATTCATCGGGTTGATTGGCCTCGCGAAGGTGGAATAATGACCTAGTCTAGAAGGCAATAGCGATTCATCAAGCGGCTGCCCCAGTCCATCCAACACCTTACCTAGCAGTTCAGAACCGACCTGCACCGTGAGCGGCTTCCCGGTCCCGACTACGTCACAGCCGGGTCCGATAGCTTGCAGCTCCCCGAGCGGCATCAACAGCACCTTGTTGTCGCGGAATCCAACAACTTCAGCCATAAGCGGCTGGGATGATTTATTCGGATATATGTAACAGACATCGCCGATGCTTGCGTCCGGACCCTCGGACTCAATCATCAGGCCGATGACTTGTGTGACTTTGCCATTAACACGCACAGGATCAAGTTGTCTCAGATGCTCGATATAACGCGATGAATTAATGGTTGTCATTTCTTCGTCCCCTATTCCTCTGTCTGCAGCGAGATACGCAGCAATTCCTTCTTAATCTCCGCAAGCTGGGTGTCGATTCTGGCATCGATGCTACCGTAGGCGGATCGTATAACGCAACCTCGATCCTTCACAGTCGGGTCAGGCAGAATCTGAAGCTCAGCTTGTGAATCAATCGCTAGCGTCAGCTCTTCTCTCGCAGCTTGTACAAAGGAGAACTGGGCAGGGGCTACGCAGAGCGTAATCTCCCCTTGCTCTCTCTTACGAGCCAGGCTGCTCTTAATCAGATCCACCGTATATGATGGTTCAAGCGCCAGTTGCTTGTCGATAACCTTCTCGGCGATCGCACAGCTTAGCTCGACTAGAAAAGGCTCGGATTCTTGGATGATCCGCTCCTTCTCCACATATGCTTGCTGCAGAACCGTACTCGCCTCATGCATCATTTCATCAATCTTCGTCTTCAGTTCTTGTTCGGCCTGCAGTTTGCCTTCCTCATAGCCCTGACTGTAGCCCTCCGACTTAATAGCCTCGACAAGATGTTCATCCTGTTCTCGCTTCTCCCGCCACCAAGCTTCAATCTGTTCGTGAGCTTCAGCTAGCAGCTTCTCCGCTTCTTCCGAAGCAGCCCTGACTTGCTGTTCAGCAAAATCCTTGGCATCGGCCAGCATTTGCCGTCTGGCCTCCTCCGCTGCTAAATCTGCCTCCGAAATAGCATCAGCTTGGGCGGTTGGGGCCGCCTCATCCTCGAACACTTCGTCCTCGGGCTTGGCGTAGGTTCTCGCTAAATCCAGCTGCTTAAGAACATCTACCGGAACGTACTGCGACACCTTAATCAGATTAGACAATGATGTCATCTCCTCCGCCACGGGCAATAATGATCTCACCGGCTTCTTCCAGTCTGCGGATAGTAGCTACGATACGAGTCTGAGCTTCTTCCACGTCACGCAGCCGTACCGGCCCCATATATTCCATTTCTTCCTTGAATGTATCGGACATCCGCTTGGACATGTTGCGGAATACCGCTTCGCGTACCTCTTCGCTTGCCACTTTGAGCGCGAGCTGCAGATCCGCATTCTCGATATCGCGGATAATCCGCTGAATCGAACGGTTGTCGATATTGACGATATCCTCGAATACGAACATGCGCTTCTTGATCTCCTCGGCAAGTTCCGGATCCTGTATCTCCAGGGAATCGAGAATCGTCCTCTCTGTACCGCGGTCGACACCGTTCAAGATCTGAACGATCGACTCTATGCCGCCAGCGCTCGTATAATCCTGAGTCACCGTTGCTGACAGCTTCTGCTCCAGCACACGCTCTACCTGAGATATTACCTCTGGCGATGTGCTATCCATCATTGCAATCCGGCGAGCCACCTCAGCCTGTTTCTCCTGTGGAAGAGAGGACAGTATAGATGCTGCTTGCTCGAACTGCAAGTATGATAATACCAAGGCAATAGTCTGTGCATTTTCATTTTGAATGAAGTTAAGAATTTGATTCGGATCCGCTTTACGAGCGAAATCAAATGGTCTTACTTGCAAAGTAGCTGTTAACCTATTGAGGATATCCTGTGCCTTGCTCTCGCCAAGCGCTTTCTCCAAAATCTCCTTGGCATAAGTAATACCGCCTTGTGAAATGTATTCCTGAGCCAGGCAGATCTGGTGAAACTCAGTCATGATCATTTCTTTATCAGCGCTGTCAACCTTGCGAACATTTGCGATTTCAAGCGTGAGTTGTTCAATCTCTTCCTCACGCAGATGCTTGAAAATTTCTGCGGACACTTCTGGCCCAAGAGTAATTAACAGAATCGCCGCTTTTTGTCTCCCGGTAAGTACCGTAGGATTTCCTTTTGACAATGCGTTCACCTCTATTCGTCAGCCAGCCATGTGCGAAGCAAGTTGACAAATTCATCCGGCTTCTTCTTGGCCAGTGTCTCAAGTTGTTTGCGCACTTGGTTCTCGTTCGTGACTGATTCCATATTGATGGAAGGAAACTCCGGTGTAAGCGGCATTGGAATTTCTTCTTCCTCGATTTCTTGATTTCTGCCCCGGCGGACCATCAGGAAGATAATTCCCGCAATCGCCAGCAGTGCAGCTGCCCCGACTCCCCATACAAGCGGACTTGACAAGCTCAGGCCAGAAGCATTTTGCTCAGTTCCATGAAATGGTTGCGAATAGACAGCAACTTTTCGTTGTAGTTCTGCGTCTGTATATGTAGTACCGGAATCTGCAAGATACGAACCTACGATATTAGCCAGAATGGTCTGAATCGCTGATTCAGTCGCAGGGTCTAAAGTCTGTTGCCCGTTCGGTGGTTCAACCACCGCGTTAATGGTTAGATCCTTCACCACATAAGGACTGGCAACAATATCCTTTGTAATATGATTCACTTCATAATTTATCGTCGAGGACGACTCTTCTGAAGAAGACCCGTTACCTGTCCCAGCAGACGGATATCCCGGAACATCCTGCTCACCGGTTCCAGCTATGCCACCTACGCCATTAGCTTGGCCCGTGTAGCTCTTTTGAATTTTTTGGGCACTGATTTCGATGCCCTTCATATTCTCTGTATCTACTGGAGTTACTAAGTTATCCTTCTGAGTAACCTGATCGAAGTTAAGTGTAGAGGCTACCAGAACTTCGACCTTTTCCGGTCCGGTTAGTTTGGACAGGAACTGCTTAACGCTCTGGCGCACATCGCTCTCAAATTTCTTCTGCAAAGCCATGTTTTCCTGAACGGCCGTCGTAAGTGAAGCAATCTTGCCTCCGCTCCCCCCTTCTCCCGATGCGAGCAGAACGTTATCATCGCTGGAAGATAAGGAGATATTCTCGATCGGCAGATTAGGCACCGACGTCTTGATTAGATTGAAATATCCATCAATCGCTTCCTGCGTCGGGCGATAGCCCGGCTTGAAACTAACAACTACGGAAGCTGAAGCTTTCTCTTGCTCGGAAGGACTCGCGAATACATTTTCGGCTGGCAGATTGATCAACACTTTCGCATTGTTGACGCCCTTCATGCTCTTCAGCAGTTGCTCTACCTCGCCATTCAGTGCTTTTTTGTACTTCACACTGAACTCATTATCTGTCATTCCGATCAACGAAGAATTTTCGTTGAAAGATTCTAGTCCGATCGAACCGTTCTGAACGATCCCTTGTGAACCGACATCGACTTTCACTCTAGCCACATTCTTGCTAGGCACCGAAATGCTCGAGCCATCCGGGCTCAATTTGTACGGAACACCGCTTGATTCCAAGTAAGTAATAATACCCGCTGCATCCGAGGAATCCAAATTCGTAAAAGCGACATCATATTCCGTTTTAGAAAATTGAACCGTAAGCAGAATAATCGCCAGCAATATAATCGAAACTGTAGAAATTAACAACGTTTTTTGTTTCTTGCTGAAACGGTTCCAGTAACCCGTTAATGTATCCCGGTACTGGGCAATTCTCTCATTCACGACGTCACCTCATCCAAAGCTTGCTAGTTTTCGTTAAATTTGCGTACGCATGATTTCTTGATATGCCTCAATTACTTTATTTCGCACTTGCGTAGTTAATTGCAAACTTAACAAGGCCTGCTCCGAGGCGATCATTACCTGATCGGCACTTACTTCACCGACCAGGAACTTATCGTTCACATTCTGAACATTCTGCTCTTGCGCGGCTACTTTATCAAGAGCATCCGATAAGAACGAGCCGAAGCTCTTCATGGCTTCCGCAGGGGTCTTCCCCTTGGCTTCCGCTGTGCTGTACTGCTCGATTCCTGCCAAAGGCTTTACTGTATTAAAATTCATGCTTTGTATCAACGACCAACACTCCTTAAGTCAAAATAAAAGATGTTATTTGCCGATTTGCAATGCCTTGGTAATCATCGCCTTGCTCGCATTCAGTGCTGTCACATTGGCCTCATAGGATCTTGTTGCCGAGATCATATCTACCATTTCTTTGAGAATATCCACGTTCGGCATATATACATATCCTTCGTTATCCGCATCAGGATGGGTCGGATTATAGACCGGCTTGAAAGGTGCACTGTCTTCCCTAATCTCTGTAACCTTGACTCCCTGAGCTGTATCTGCGCTGCCTAATGCTGTATTCAGGGCTTGTCCGAAGGTCTGCTGCTTAGGTTCCAGCACAACCATCTTCCTTCGATATGGAACTGCCTTGCCATCAACCACCTGGGCTCTTGTCGTCTCTGCGTTCGCAATATTCGATGAAATAACGTCCATTCTAAGACGCTGCGCAGTCAGAGCGGAAGAACTGATACTAAAGCTATCGCTGATCTTCAACCCCGTTATCTCCCTTCAACCGCATTTCGCTTCATTTTAATCTGGTAATTAATTTGCTCTATGTAGGTGTTATATCTCAATTGATTCTCGGCAAGCTGTGACATTTCACTATCAATATCGACATTATTCATGTTGTTGTTCATAGCTGTCGTCCTGTCTGTGGTTACCACAGGCTCAGGCATGCCTGATGGAGGACCTATGACAAAATGCCTATTATTGGTACGAATGCCCTGCAAGGTTGGCATATCTCCTTCACTTGCCTGCTGTAGCAAACTCTCAAATGACACATTTGAACGTTTGAAATAAGGGGTTTCTTCGTTAGCTATATTGTTGGCCAGCACATCTTGGCGCATATTGGCCGCCTGTACTGCTGACTCAAGCCGAGTGAACCCTATTCCGTTCAACAGTTGCATTATTTCGCCCCCTTTATTGTTTCGCATATTTTCCTTAAGTGTACGTATTCAACATTCAGATGGCATTCCCTCTTTTTTCGACATTTTTTCTGATAAAAATTTATCAGTTCATGCTAGTTTGTAGAAAAAAACATCTTCATGTCATATAACATAAGTTTCTAGGAGAATCGATTTTATTACAATAAGAAAAAAGCACTATCTTTGAAATAATTGGCTTTGAATTTGACAATATTTAAAAATTTTACTATTTTTTCGAGGAATATCGACAGTAACTAGTCTTATAGAATCCCTCTATTACTCCTTTAGTGATTAAAAAAAGGCCGTTCCCCCCTAATAATACTGGGTCTAACGGCCTTTTCATTCGGTTAGTATGACATGTCAATGGAAATTTAAAGTATATATTGGCTTAAATCTCGATCTTTCACAATATCTCCTAATTTGTTGCGAACATATTCCGGCGTGATTGTCATTCGGTCAAGCGTCAATTCCGGCGCCTCGAAGGATAGATCCTCAAGCAGCTTCTCCAGTATCGTGTGAAGCCTTCTCGCCCCGATATTCTCCGTATTGGAATTCACATTGGCCGCAATTGCAGCGATCTCCCGAATGGCCTCGTCAGAGAAATCAATCTCGATATTCTCCGTACGCAGTAGCTCTGAATACTGCTTCGTAAGTGCATTCTTCGGCTCAGTCAAAATAGATACGAAATCGTCCAGCGTCAGACTGTCCAATTCGACCCGGATCGGGAAACGTCCCTGCAGCTCTGGAATCAAATCCGATGGCTTGGCGATATGGAAAGCTCCAGCGGCAATAAAGAGAACATAATCCGTCTTAACAGGTCCATATTTAGTCATAACCGTGGAACCCTCAACGATAGGCAGAATATCACGCTGTACACCTTCACGAGACACATCCGGTCCCGAACCTTGCCCCCGGCTTGCTACCTTGTCGATCTCGTCAATAAAAATAATGCCTGATTGTTCAGCCCTGCGGATAGCCTCCTGGGTCAGATCATCTTGGTCAATCAACTTAGCTGCTTCTTCCTGGGTTAGCACTTTTCTAGCTTCCTTGATCGTCAGCTTTCTTCGTTTGGTCCGATGCGGCAGCAAGTTTCCGAACATTTCCTGCATATTCATGCCCATCTGATCATTACCTTGACCAGCAAACATATCGAACATGCTAGGCGCATTGTCCTCTACATCGATCTCCACAATATCGTCCTCTATTTGGCCTGCTAACAGCTTGAAGCGAACTTGACGACGCTTCTCGTTCAATTCACCGCTATCCTCTTCTTGAGGTTCCGATCCTGAGGAAGAGTTCTGATTGGCATTTCCGAACAACATCTCGAATGGGTTGCGTACACCCTTCGACTTATGATCGGATGGAACAAGAATCTGTACAAGCCTTTCATTCGCTAATTCCTCAGCCTTATCCTTCACCTGCTCTGTACGTTCGGCTTTGATCGTACGAATAGCAACCTCCACCAGGTCGCGAACCATGGATTCAACATCTCGACCGACGTAGCCTACCTCAGTAAATTTAGTCGCCTCAACCTTGACGAATGGAGCTCCTACCAGCTTGGCAAGGCGGCGAGCGATCTCGGTCTTGCCGACTCCAGTAGGTCCGATCATGAGAATGTTTTTAGGTACGATCTCATCCTGTACCTCATCGCTGAGCAAGCTGCGGCGATAGCGATTGCGAAGTGCAACTGCAACGGATTTCTTGGCTTGCTTCTGTCCGACAATATATTTATCCAACTCAGTTACGATTTGCCGTGGTGTTAAATTCTGATTATTCATCCAAGATCCCTCCCGCATCAAAGTTCTTCAACGATAATATTGCTATTCGTAAATACGCAAATTTCCGATGCGACTTGCAGCGACTCGCGTACGATATCCTTCGCCTCCATCTGGGCGGCATTGCGTTTTAGGGCACGCGCAGCAGACAGGGCATAATTCCCCCCTGAGCCGATCGCTAAAATATCATCATCCGGCTCGATCACTTCTCCGCCGCCGGAGATCATAAGCATCCCCGTTTTGTCCATAACGATCAAAAGAGCCTCCAGCTTGCGCAGCACGCGATCCTGACGCCATTCCTTGGCCAGCTCAACCGCAGCTCTCTGCAAATTTCCCTGGTGCTCCTCCAGCTTACCCTCGAACTTCTCAAACAAGGTTATCGCATCTGCAACCGAACCGGCAAAACCAGCCAGTACCTGTCCTCTATACAATCTGCGGACTTTCTTGGCGGTCTGTTTCATAATGACACTCTCGCCAAGCGTGACTTGGCCATCTCCGGCAATTGCTCCCTTCCCGTTGTGACGAACAGCACAAATAGTAGTAGCATGAAAAGTAGGAACCATGAACAACCGCATCCTTCCATCTGATAATTATAGCACCCGTCTACCTCCTCCAATCCAGGCCGGAAGAAGATCCTGGAGACTATGGAGGACATAGACGGGTGCCGCTATGTCCGCTATGCAATACGATCAAAGATCTTTCTAGGGCAGGTTCGAAAAAATTCTATCCTGAATAAATCTTATGTCGTATCTCTATGATATATCACGGCAAAGCCAGAGTCTAATTATGCCATCCCTTCAGCTGCGATGAAGGAGCGGAGACTGTCCAGCGCACGCCGTGCCAGAGCTTCATTCTTCTCAGCCTTCTTCCTATATCTTGTATCCAGCTTAGGGAACAGCCCGAAATTCGCATTCATCGGTTGAAAATGCTCAAAGTCCGCAGTTGTAATGTAACGGGCCATGCTACCTAGCGCTGTATCTTCAGGTAGGACGATTCCGTCCTGGCCGCGAGCGATTCTAGCTGCGTTGATACCAGCAAGAAGACCCGAAGCTGCGGATTCTACATATCCTTCCACGCCGGTCATCTGCCCGGCAAAGAAGAGCGTTCTGCGCTCCTTCAGCTGATAGGTTGGAAGCATCAACCGAGGTGAATTGATAAATGTGTTGCGGTGCATGACGCCGTAACGGACGAACTCCGCATTTTCCAAGCCAGGTATCATCGAGAAGACGCGCTTCTGCTCACCCCATTTAAGGTGAGTCTGGAAGCCAACCATGTTATAGAGCGTCCCCGCAGCGTTATCCTGTCTAAGCTGTACAACAGCATGCGGAAGCGTACCTGTATGCGGGTTCACGAGCCCTACCGGCTTCATTGGACCAAATAAAGCGGTCTGCTTGCCGCGGCGCATCATAATTTCAATCGGCATACAGCCTTCAAAATAAACTTCCTTCTCGAACTCCTTAAGCTGAGCAACTTCGGCGGTGATGAGCGCTTCATAGAATGCATCAAATTCCTGCTCTGTCATAGGACAGTTCAAATAGGCGGCCTCTCCCTTGTCATAACGGGAAGCAAGGTACACCTTGTTCATATCGATCGATTCTTTCTCAATGATCGGCGCAGCCGCGTCATAAAAATAGAAGTAATCCTCTCCCGTTAACGCCTTGATCTGCTCGGAAAGAGCCGGCGAAGTTAGAGGGCCTGTAGCAATGACTACGACTCCCTCTTGCGGAATCTCTTTGATCTCTTCATTCACCACTTCAATCAGCGGGTGCTCTCGCAAAGTGTTCGTGATCTCCCCGGAGAAGCCATCGCGGTCCACAGCCAGCGCCCCGCCGGCAGGAACTGCGTTACGGTCAGCCGATCCGAGCACGAGCGAATTCAGCATCCGCATCTCTTCCTTCAATACGCCTACGGCGTTCGTAAGCCCATTCGCTCGAAGCGAGTTGCTGCATACGAGCTCGGCAAATTTATCGGTATGATGCGCCGGTGTCTTAACCACCGGACGCATCTCGTACAAAGTAACAGGCACACCACGGGTGGCGATTTGCCACGCCGCCTCACTTCCGGCCAACCCCGCGCCGATGACGGTTACTCTACTAGAATCTGTCAACTTAAATCCCCCCAGAATTCGCTGCTGTATATGTCTTATTATGATTGAATCGTCTTATTCGCCCGCAGCGTCTTCGTTCTCCTCAATCGGCTGTACAAAATCACAAGCGGTGCATTGCAGCTTCCCGCCCTGTTTATTGCGCTTCTCTACGAGGAGCGATCCACATTTAGGGCAAGGGATCGGTGATGGCCTATCCCAGGATACAAAGTCGCACTCCGGATAACGATCGCAGCCGTAGAACACTCTGCCCTTTTTACTGCGGCGCTCAACAATATGCCCTTCCTTACATTTCGGACAAGTTACTCCGATATCCTTGATGATCGGCTTCGTATTACGGCATTCCGGGAATCCGGAGCAGGCGAGAAACTTGCCGAATCGGCCCAATTTGTAGACCATCGGTCTTCCGCACTTATCGCAGATTTCATCGGACACCTCATCTTCGATCTCGATCTCCTTCATCTCTTTCTCCGCAACTTCTAGCCGCTTCTCAAAAGGCCCATAGAACTCGCTCAGGACGCGAACCCAGTCTTCGGTACCTTCCTCGACATGGTCAAGGTCTTCCTCCATATGGGCGGTAAATTCAACGTTGAGAATTTCCGGGAAGAACTGTTCCATCTGCTCCAGGACTAGCTCACCCAATTCAGTCGGGATGAATTTCTTATCTTCAATCGCCACATACCCGCGCTTCTGGATCGTCTCCAGGGTCGGCGCATACGTACTCGGGCGTCCAATGCCCAGCTCTTCAAGTGTCTTAACAAGCCGTGCTTCGCTATATCGCGGAGGCGGCTGAGTAAAATGCTGTTTCGGATCAATAGCTTCCTTCTTCAGCACATCGCCGGTTTTCAGCGGAGGCAAGAACTTATTGTCATCCGTCGTTCCGTCATCATTGCCTTCCACATATACCTTCATGAAACCCGGGAAACGAATCTTTGAGCCAACGGCCCGGAAAGTCACTTCACCTGCAGGAATATCGACGGACATCGTATCCAGTACCGCCGAAGACATCTGACTAGCCATGAACCGTTCCCAGATTAGTTTATATAAACGGAACTGATCACGACTCATAAATGACTTCACAGATTCTGGATCACGTAGTGCCGATGTAGGACGAATCGCTTCATGGGCATCCTGAGCTCCAGCCGCCTTCTTCGAATATTGCCGCGGGGCTTCCGGGGCATAATTCTCTCCGAATTTATCCACGATATATCCCTTGGCTTCCTCCTGTGCCGAAGTAGCAATCCGCGTCGAATCTGTACGCATATAAGTAATTAGACCGACCGTGCCCTCCTTGCCCAAATCAACGCCTTCATATAACTGCTGGGCAACAGACATCGTCTTAGCCGCACGGAAATTCAACTTGCGAGCCGCCTCCTGCTGCAGGGAACTCGTCGTAAACGGTGCGGCAGGATGACGAAGACGCTCCTTCTCTTTCACTTCGCCAACCTTGAACTCGGCGCCCTCTAGCGCTTTGAGAATCTCTCCAACCTGCTGCTCATTCGCAAGCTCGAGCTTCTCTCCGCGGTATTTATAAAATTTCGCCTCAAATTCAGTGCCCCCGATTTTCAAGACAGCTGTAATCGTCCAGTATTCCTCTGGGACAAAGGCCGAAATTTCATTTTCGCGGTCCAAAATAATTTTTACAGCTACAGACTGCACACGGCCAGCGGATAATCCCTTCTTAACCTTCTTCCACAATAGGGGGCTAATCTTATAACCGACCAGGCGGTCGAGAATTCGTCTCGCCTGCTGGGCGTTGACTAGATCCATATTGATCTTGCGCGGTGTTTTAAAAGCATCCTTAACCGCTTGCTTCGTTATCTCATTGAATACTACACGGCATGCCTTCGAGGCATCTACATCGAGCACATGGGCAAGATGCCAGGCAATCGCTTCCCCTTCGCGATCGGGGTCAGCCGCCAGATAAATATTTTTCACTTTTTTACTCGCGTCTTTCAATTCCTTCAGTACTGAACCTTTTCCACGGATGGTTATATATTTGGGATTGAAGTCATTTTCCACGTCAACCCCGGTTTGGCTTTTCGGCAAATCGCGAACATGTCCCATAGAAGCCTTCACGATGTATTTGCTGCCCAAATATTTTCCGATCGTCTTCGCCTTTGCAGGCGACTCCACGATAACGAGAGAATCAGCCACAGATCCATCCTCCTCTCAACAATTGTATATAGTCATATGTTCAAGCCACTCTTCGATAGGAATGGACTATATAATCTTATAAACAGAACCCGGCAGCTGTACCGCCGCTTTTTTCATGATTAAAGATAACAGAACTGAATGTAAAAGTCCAAAATCCCATGACGTTTGCAGTAGTAAATCATCAAAATGATTTATCCCCTGCTGCAACATATCGTAAATGCGCTGCTCCTCATCTGTCAACTCACAAACTTCTGATATCTTCTCCGAAGTCATACCCGAGTAAGATAAAAAAGCCTGATATTCTTCCAAAATATCGCTCACTTCCGTGACCATTTTCGCTCCTTGTTTGAGCAATTCCAATGTCCCCCGGCTCTTCGGGGAAGTGATCGGACCCGGCACCGCAAATACGTCCCGATCTTCCTCCAATGCAGCGTCCGCTGTAATGAGCGATCCGCTGCGGGCGTCCGCTTCGACAACGACAGTACCACGGGAAATCCCAGCAATTATGCGGTTACGTTGCGGAAACATTCCTGGATGTCCCTTCATGCCTATCGGGTATTCGGAAATGATCAATCCAGACTCAGCGATTCTACGATACAAGGAGTTATGCTCAGGCGGGTAAGCGATATCGATCGCGGTCCCTAATACAGCAATGGTTCTTCCACCGCAGCTAAGCGCAGCTTCATGACATACTCCGTCAATACCACGCGCCATGCCGCTGACAACTGTGACCCCTCTATCACATAATCCTTCGGTTAACCCTGCGGCTACTTTTCGTCCATAAGCCGTTGGAATCCGCGTGCCAACAATCGCTACAGATAGAGCGGATAGCAGCTTCATATCCCCAATTGTGTACAGAACCCAGGGTGGCCGAACCGTTTCCTTCATTAATAGTGGGTATTCTTCATCATAAATGGTTACCGGTCTAATCCGTTTACGCGCCATGCGCTCCAATCTTTCTTCTATCCAATCCAAGGTGAATTGCTGGGTCATCCACAGCGCCAATTCCGCCTCGAGTCCTCTCTCCATCCAATCAGATGCGCTAAACTGATAAGCTTGCGCCCAATCGGTATCTCTCTTAACGATTTCCTCGAGCCGCCTCCATCCGAGACCATTCACTTCATGCAATGCGATCAATACTTCATTTCTATCCACCATTTGATCCTCCCATTCATCCTCAACAAGTTTTGTGAACGACAAAAAAGCAACCCCCTGCCGTTCGGCCTAGAAGGTTGCTTACCTTAATCTACCTAAAATATACCAATATGAACTTGCTTAAAGTATTATAGCAAATCGGATAAGGGAACACCAGAAGGCCCGGCTGAATTCAAGATTCGACGCCGAGCCTCTCCCTGGTTTACTTCGTGTTAGATATAGAATTTATTCGTTATCAGCGGAAGCTGATGAAATTCTATATCGCAAGAAAACCTACCTCTAAATCGCGGTCGCTCCTCCTTGAATGACTTCGTTTAGAGGTTTTCTTATCAAAAGCGATCTTTTTGAACTTCCGCTTAAAATAAATGTTCAAAAAGATCGGTTTTCAGCACCGAGAAGGTTGAATGAAGCTAGGGACTGAGGAGCGTAGCGTACGTAGTGGGTACGTGAGCACCGGAAGGCCCGGCTGAATTCAAGATTCGATGCCGAGCCTCTCCCTGGGTTTTACTTCGTGATCAAAAGCGATCTTTTTGAACTTCCTATATTAATGTGTTGTGCACATGCCTAATAATCCGCGTTCCTCAAGCACCTCAACCAAGGTTGCCCCCATCTCGGAAGGAGTCGGGGCGACCTTAATACCGCATTGCTCCAGCTTTGCAATCTTTTCTTTGGCTGTACCTTTGCCACCTGAAATGATTGCACCCGCATGGCCCATTCTCTTGCCCGGAGGCGCAGTAACCCCACCGATGAAGCCGACGACAGGCTTCGTCATATTCTCAGCGATCCATTCCGCCGCTTCTTCTTCAGCCGTTCCGCCAATCTCGCCGATCATAATTACCGCATGGGTATTGTCATCTTCATTAAAACGGCGCAAAATATCGATAAATTCCGAGCCTTTGACCGGATCGCCACCGATACCAATAGCACTGGATTGACCAATGCCACGTGTTGTTAACTGATGAACCGCTTCATAGGTAAGCGTACCACTGCGCGATACAACGCCAACATGACCTGGCAGATGAATATAACCCGGCATAATGCCAATCTTGCATTCTCCCGGCGTAATTACTCCCGGACAGTTCGGCCCGATCAGCACCGTCTTCTTGCCTTCCATGTAACGCTTCACCTTGACCATATCGAGCACCGGAATTCCTTCCGTAATACAAATGACAAGATCAAGCTCCGCTTCTACCGCTTCCAGGATGGAATCCGCAGCGAATGCCGGCGGTACATAAATAACACTCGCCGTTGCACCCGTAGCTTCCTTAGCCTCTCTTACTGTATTAAACACCGGCAAGCTCGCCGTTTGTCTGTTCTCTAACTCAATCTCGACCGTAGTGCCGCCCTTGCCCGGGGATGTGCCGCCCACCATTTGCGTCCCGTAGTCCAAGGCGCCCTTGGCATGGAACAACGCAGTCTTGCCCGTGATCCCCTGGGTGATAACCTTTGTATTCTTATCGATCAAAATACTCATACTTCAAGCCTCCCCTTTATGGATAAGGTGATTACATTACGATACGAGCGCAACGATCTTCTGCGCGCCATCTGCCATCGAATCCGCCGATACGATCGTCAACTCGGATTCGGCCAGAATACGCTTGCCCAGCTCTACATTTGTTCCCTCTAGACGTACCACTAACGGACGATCAAGTCCGACCTGATGGGCCGCTTCTACGATTCCCGCTGCGATGACGTCGCACTTCATAATTCCTCCGAAAATATTAACGAAAATTCCTTTTACATTAGCATCCGACAGAATAATCTTGAATGCTTCTGTTACTTTCTCAGCCGTGGCTCCGCCCCCAACATCAAGGAAGTTGGCAGGATCGCCGCCATAATATTTAATAATGTCCATCGTCGCCATAGCAAGACCTGCTCCATTAACCATACAGCCGATATTTCCGTCCAAGGCAATGTAGCTAAGATCATACTTGGAGGCTTCGATCTCCTTCTCGTTCTCTTCTTCCAAATCGCGCAGAGCAACGATATCCTTATGACGGAACAGGGCATTGGAATCAAAATTCAACTTAGCATCCAGCGCCATTACACTGCCGTCACCAGTAACTACGAGCGGATTGATCTCCGCAATCGAGCAGTCCTTGTCGACAAATGCCGCATAGAGAGCCATCATGAATTGAACCGCCTTATTCACCAGTTCATTAGGTATGTTAATTGCGTAAGCCAGTCTGCGAGCCTGATAGGTCTGCAGACCCAGCGCAGGATCAACTACCTCTTTAAATATTTTCTCCGGAGTTGCTGCTGCGACCTCTTCGATCTCCGTACCGCCTTCTTCCGACGCCATCATTACGACGCTGCCGGTTCCACGATCGACAACAACACCTATGTAGTACTCTTTCTTAATGTCGCAGCCTTCTTCGATCAACAAGCGTTTGACCTCTTTGCCTTCCGGTCCAGTCTGATGCGTTACCAGTACCTTGCCGAGAATTTCCTGTGCATAAGTCCGCACTTCTTCCAGATTTTTCGCGACTTTAACGCCACCAGCTTTGCCGCGTCCGCCAGCATGGATTTGCGCCTTCACAACGACAACTGGGCTGCCCAGCGCAGCCGCTGCCTCTACAGCTTCATCAACCGTAAACGCAACTTGTCCTTTCGGAACAGCGACTCCATACTGCTTCAGCACTTCTTTTCCTTGATATTCATGGATATTCATGCTTTAGAATCCTCCTATCAACAGGCGGTATTAGAAGTTGTTCCATAACCCTAAGTAACGAACCTCACAGGTATGGCCAAATCGTTGAAACCCCACTCATTGTACCATGTTTTTGAAACGCTTTCCTTAAAAAGTTCATGATTTATACACAACTTTTTTATATCAATTTGATCTCATTTTGAGATAAATCATCCCCGCTTTTCAAAGTTCCCACCTTTTTTATTTCACCT
Organism: Paenibacillus motobuensis; assembly: GCF_039521865.1. Taxonomy (NCBI): domain Bacteria; kingdom Bacillati; phylum Bacillota; class Bacilli; order Caryophanales; family Paenibacillaceae; genus Paenibacillus; species Paenibacillus motobuensis. Next base: position 764,004 of record NZ_BAAACX010000009.1, read on the forward strand.
CTAAAATCGCCATTTTATTTCAGAATATTTATATATTCGACTTTTTCACTTGCCAAGCAATATAAGCGAGTCGCAGCGGATCTGGGAAACACATCTCGAAATGAGATGAATTCTTATTCTATAATGGATGATCAACTCGGTAAAATGATGTGATGTTTTTGCTTGAATTCAGTAATGCTTGACATTTCTAAGAAAAACTTCTACGATACGATCAAAGCATAGTTCGGAAAATATGGAAGCACCTTTTTTCCCTCGATAAGGCGCCATTTGCCAGGCAACTGGTGTCAACTGAAGGTTCGTAAGTATGGGCTAATCACTCAGCTTACTACTGAACCTCCTTATTATGGAAAAGGGGTGTTTTTTCGTTATGTCCATGTACGGAAAGCTTTACAGTGCCTGTCTTTACGGGATCGATGGGGTATTGATTGAGGTGGAAGTCGATCTGTCCGGTGGGATTCCTCAAGTAAATCTAGTTGGATTGCCGGACTCTGCCGTGCGCGAGGCAGTAGAAAGAGTACGCTCCGCAATTAAAAATTGCGGCTACACCTTTCCGCTGCAGCGAGTCACAATAAATCTTGCGCCGGCCGATCTGCGCAAAGCAGGCAGCGCCTTCGATCTTGCCATCGCACTCGGACTCTTGGCAGCAAGTGAGCAGATCCGTCTACCGGAGGAGGAGCGCCTGCTTATCCTCGGCGAGCTCTCGCTCGACGGCACGCTTCGCCCGGTTCCAGGAGTGTTGGCTATGGTCGATCTGGCGATGAAGCAAGGTTTCACCTCGGTGCTCCTGCCTATAGACAATGCACCAGAGGCGATGCTGCTGGATGGAATTCATGTTTATGGACTTAGGCACTTAAAGGAGCTGGCTCCAGAGGGGATCATCGATAAAAAGGGTACGCAAGCTCCTTTGCACCTATCTTCTTTATCCCATTTGCAAATTCATCATGATCATCCGGTAACAGCCGAGGAGCCAGTATTGTTCCCGCCACCTGCCGAGGACTACAGCGATGTGCTTGGACAGCAACATGTCAAGCGAGCGCTGACAATCGCAGCAGCAGGCATGCATAATATCGTTCTGATCGGCCCCCCTGGTACCGGGAAGACGATGCTCATTCGCAGACTGCCCACAATTCTCCCTCCTCTATCCCAAGAGGAAGCTCTGGAAGTTACGAAAATTTACAGCTCGGCTGGCAAATTAAAAGGCAGTGGGGGCGGCTTAATGAGCGTACGTCCTTTTCGCTCGCCTCACCACACCATTTCAGGGGCTGGGCTGATTGGCGGCGGCAGCATACCGAAGCCGGGAGAGGTTAGTCTCGCTCATCACGGCGTCTTATTCCTGGACGAGCTGCCCGAATTTTCGCGGGGCGTACTGGAGGTGCTGCGCCAGCCGCTGGAGGAGCGCGCCGTCTCGATCAGCAGGTCGCGGGCTTCTTTTACGTTCCCAGCTCGATTTCTTCTAGCTTCTTCATTAAATCCTTGTCCGTGTGGATTTTTTGGGTCTGAACCGCCGCTTCCTCCATGTACCTGCAGCCCGGCCAGAATCGCTCAGTATCGTGAGAAGATATCCGGCCCACTGTTGGACCGTATCGATATGCATGTTGAAGTGCCGCGTCCAGCCAATTGGGAAAGTGATGTCCAGCCTTTATCCTCAGCTGAGATGCGTGCCGCCATTGAGAGAGCCGAAGCGATCCAGCTCAATCGATATCGTAATTACACATTCACCCGTAACAGTGAGTTATCTGGCCGGATGTTACGTAAGTTCGCCCCGCTAGACGCTGCAGCGAGCCGCTTGTTGGAGGCTTCGTTCGAGACGCTAGGGCTCAGCATGCGCGCCCATGACCGGATCATTAAGCTGGCCCGTACAATCGCTGATCTGGAGGGCTCGGACCGTATCACATCTGCCCATATCGCCGAGGCGATCCAATACCGTCAGTTGGATCGGCGCAGGGTTGAGACCGTGTAAATCAAAATAAAAGCCTCCATTTCCACGGGTATATATGGTTCTGGAGGGGGATTAATAGATATAGAAATTGATCTTCATGGCAAAGAAATTCTACATCGCAAGCAAACAATCTTTAAGTGTCCAGGCGTGGTTTATCCTTGGATAGGTCTAGTTCGAGACTTTCTAATAAACACTCCGGTATCTTATTGCATTTAAAAGGCAGCCTTTAAATGCTCCAGCTGTGGCTCGCCATCTCCATGGTACAGAACAGTGATCACATCAAAGCGGACCAGAGCTGTCTGCTTAGCTGTTTGCAGTAAATAGACGGCGGCGGTGTCACGTACTTTACGAATTTTGCGAGGAGTGATGGACTCGGAAGGAAAACCGTAGGATAGAGCATAGCCGCTGCGGCTGCGCACCTCGACAATGACAATCTGCTCCTCCTTGGTTACAATCAAATCCAATTCTCCCGTCCGGCAGCGCCAATTTCTGGCCAAGATTCTATATCCCTGATTCTGCAAATATTGCGCCGCCATATTTTCCGCTTGTCTGCCGCGAACTTGGCGTTCATCTGTACCCGATCTTTCATTTCTCGAATTACTCATATGTAACGACTCCTTCATAACTTCTAAAGCAAAATAAGTATGAGTTAGGGATATAAAGATTATAATTACGCATAAATCCAATATAAGTTATGGAAAGATATCTGGCAAATTGTTGATATAAATCACCATGAACGATAACAGGTTCGTCAGAAATCGGTTTAACAGGCATATTCTGCTTATATAGACTTCAAGCGCCGTGAATTTGCTTCACGGCGCTCCGTATTATTCATAGTACCATTCTTCCTCAGCCAGCTTGTCGGAACGGTAAATGAAAGTGAGTATTTCAGCCACCAGATTATAAAGCTCTGGCGGAATCTGTTGGTCCAAATCGAGCTTGGACAGCACTTCTACTAGTGCCGGGTCCTCCTGGACCGGGATACCATGCTCCTTGGCTGTCTCCAGGATACGTTCAGCCAGCATCCCCCTGCCTTTGGCAGCTAAGATTGGTGCATCGCCTTTGGACGGTTCATATTTCAGTGCAACTGCCTTCTTCATGGAGAGCGGAAGCTCCTGTGATTTGTCCTCACTCATACACGGTAGTCCACCCCTCTATATGAGCTGGGCGCGTAGGCTTGAGACATCGTTAAATCATTGGCTCCGTCCTCTTCAATAGCTTTGATCAACGGTTCCGCATTCAAGGCTAACAACTGGTACCCAGCCGAATCCAATGCAGCTCTTACCTCATCCTGACGTGACTCAAGGAAGGTGCCGGCCAGTTCATTCTCACTATAAATCTTGAGCAGTACCTTCTTGTCTGCCACCTGTACATCGACCATAATCTGGCCGAGCGCTTTCATTTGCAAATCGAACCACAGCCGACAATTATCAGCATCGAGCAAACCTTTGCGGCCACGCCTCGATTCGATATGTACGGACGCCGTCTGCTCGCCATCTGGTCCGATAAAAGGCAGAAATAGCGTGACTTGTGCGAACGGAGCCGTACGGTCGGTCGTCAGCAGTAGCTGCTGCCCGGTCAATTGGCTGGCCAGTTGCCGGGCAGTATCCAGCAGCGGTGCTGGAGCGTCGTCCTGCGACAGCACCTGCATCAGCAGCCCTTTCAGCGTATCGCCGACGATGAAGGGGCTGCTCTTGTGCGCAGCCAGGAC